>NZ_UGOZ01000001.1:2060625-2747500 GCF_900452865.1 Legionella taurinensis | reverse complement strand
CATAGGTTAAAGAAGCGAACTCGGGGAACTGAAACATCTAAGTACCCGAAGGAAAAGAAATCAATTGAGATTCTCTTAGTAGCGGCGAGCGAACGGGGAAGAGCCTGGTGTGATTTATTAATCAATGGAGTAGAACAGATTGGGAAATCTGACCGTAGGGGGTGATAGTCCCGTATACGAAGATTGATTAAGGAACTAAGCACGCGAAGAAGTAGGCCGGGACACGTGAAATCCTGGTTGAACATGGGTGGACCATCATCCAAGGCTAAATACTCCTTACTGACCGATAGTGAACCAGTACCGTGAGGGAAAGGCGAAAAGAACCGCGGAGAGCGGAGTGAAATAGACCCTGAAACCGTTTGCGTACAAGCAGTGGGAGCATGGCTTAGGCTGTGTGACTGCGTACCTTTTGTATAATGGGTCAGCGAGTTACTTTCAGTGGCGAGGTTAACTGAATAAGGAAGCCGTAGAGAAATCGAGTCTGAATAGGGCGAGAGTCGCTGGGAGTAGACCCGAAACCGGGCGATCTAGCCATGTGCAGGATGAAGGTTGGGTAACACCAACTGGAGGTCCGAACCGGGTAATGTTGAAAAATTATCGGATGACGTGTGGCTAGGAGTGAAAGGCTAATCAAGCCCGGAGATAGCTGGTTCTCCCCGAAAGCTATTTAGGTAGCGCCTCGTGAATGATTACTGGGGGTAGAGCACTGTTTCGGCTAGGGGGCTGTCATGGCTTACCAAACCGATGCAAACTCCGAATACCGGCTAATTGAATCACGGGAGACACACGGCGGGTGCTAACGTCCGTCGTGAAGAGGGAAACAACCCAGACCGCCAGCTAAGGTCCCCAAGTTATGATTAAGTGGGAAACGATGTGGGAAGGCATAGACAGCCAGGAGGTTGGCTTAGAAGCAGCCACCCTTTAAAGAAAGCGTAATAGCTCACTGGTCGAGTCGGCCTGCGCGGAAGATGTAACGGGGCTAAAATCATACACCGAAGCTGCGGATGTGCACTAAGTGCACGTGGTAGGGGAGCGTTCTGTAAGCTGATGAAGGTTCATTGAGAAGTGGGCTGGAGGTATCAGAAGTGCGAATGCTGACATGAGTAACGATAATGAGGGTGAAAAACCCTCACGCCGGAAGTCCCAGGTTTCCTGCACGACGTTAATCGGAGCAGGGTGAGTCGGCCCCTAAGGCGAGGCTGAAAGGCGTAGTCGATGGGAACCAGGTTAATATTCCTGGACTTTCTATAAGTGGTGATGTGGGGACGAAGAAGGCTAGGTGAGCCGGGCGTTGGTTGTCCCGGTACTTGCACGTAGGTGGAGAGACTTGGCAAATCCGGTCTCTTATTAACACGGAGGTGCGAAGTGGTTCTGACCTTTCGGGGTACAGAGAAGTCATTGATGCCAAGCTTCCAGGAAAAGCTGCTAGCCATAACTTATAGGAAACCGTACCGCAAACCGACACAGGTGGACAGGTAGAGAATACTAAGGCGCTTGAGAGAACTCGGGTGAAGGAACTAGGCAAAATGGTACCGTAACTTCGGGAGAAGGTACGCCCTTGATGGTTAGTTGCCTGCGCAACAAAGCTGTTGAGGGCCGCAGAGACCAGGTGGCTGCGACTGTTTATTAAAAACACAGCACTCTGCAAATTCGTAAGAAGACGTATAGGGTGTGACGCCTGCCCGGTGCCGGAAGGTTAATTGATGGGGTTATCTTCGGAGAAGCTCTTGATCGAAGCCCCGGTAAACGGCGGCCGTAACTATAACGGTCCTAAGGTAGCGAAATTCCTTGTCGGGTAAGTTCCGACCTGCACGAATGGCGTAACGATGGCCACACTGTCTCCACCCGAGACTCAGTGAAATTGAAATCGCTGTGAAGATGCAGTGTACCCGCGGCTAGACGGAAAGACCCCGTGAACCTTTACTATAGTTTTGCACTGGACTTTGATGATAACTGTGTAGGATAGGTGGGAGGCTAAGAAGTGCGGACGCCAGTTCGCATGGAGCCGACCTTGAAATACCACCCTGTTATTATTGAGGTTCTAACTTGGTCCAGTAATCCTGGATGAGGACAGTGTATGATGGGTAGTTTGACTGGGGCGGTCTCCTCCCAAAGAGTAACGGAGGAGCACAAAGGTACCCTCGGTACGGTCGGACATCGTACCAAGAGTGTAAAGGCAAAAGGGTGCTTGACTGCGAGAGTGACGGCTCGAGCAGGTACGAAAGTAGGTCTTAGTGATCCGGTGGTTCTGTATGGAAGGGCCATCGCTCAACGGATAAAAGGTACTCCGGGGATAACAGGCTGATACCGCCCAAGAGTTCATATCGACGGCGGTGTTTGGCACCTCGATGTCGGCTCATCACATCCTGGGGCTGAAGCAGGTCCCAAGGGTATGGCTGTTCGCCATTTAAAGTGGTACGCGAGCTGGGTTTAGAACGTCGTGAGACAGTTCGGTCCCTATCTGCCGTGGGCGTAGGAAAATTGAGAGGAGCTGCTCCTAGTACGAGAGGACCGGAGTGGACGAACCTCTGGTGTACCGGTTGTCACGCCAGTGGCATTGCCGGGTAGCTAAGTTCGGACGGGATAACCGCTGAAAGCATCTAAGCGGGAAGCCTCCCTCAAGATGAGTTTTCCCATGAAGCCCGTTGAAGACTACGACGTTGATAGGCGAGGTGTGGAAGCGCAGTAATGCGTGAAGCTAACTCGTACTAATTGGCTGATTGTCTTGACCATATAACCTGATGCGCTTCAGGTTACATGGATAACATGAATGTGACTCTATTCTTTACCGGCCTCATGGCCAATCGGGTAGCACCGAGACAACCATGACGCTTAAACCGTTTTCCTGGCGACCATAGCATTCTGGAACCACCTGAATCCATCTCGAACTCAGAAGTGAAACAGACTCGCGCCGATGATAGTGTGAGGCTTCCTCATGTGAAAGTAGGTCATCGCCAGGGCTTTATTGCGAAGCGGCTCAGTAGATACTGGGCCGCTTTTTTTTTGTTAAAATTTTGTTGAAATCATGACAGGCATAGGCTTTCTACCTTCCCCAATGCTGTCTTTCGCGCGCATCCATCAGGAAACCCTTGTGCCTAATCCTGAGACAAGACAACCGGGTTTCAAATGGGCCCGCCTGCGCGGGCAAAAAAGGTGGGAGGAGCCAGGAGAAAAGGGATGCGAGGGGAGAGGAAGGCCAAGAGAGAAAGAGTAAACAGGAAAGCAGGAGTCATGGGAGAGCGTGAACAGCAAGCCAACGCAACTATGACAACCCGATGCTGCCCTGCCCGCGCAGGTGGGCAACCCATCCATCCAGTCAATCCAAACTTACTGCCTTAAGTGGGTATGTTATGCGCTCGATTTACGACGAATAACGCTAGTACACGTTGTTAATGAAGCACAATCCGGTTCCCGCCGGCGTGCCGGCCTTCTTCCAGAGCCCCGTGAGCCTCAGCCATAAGACTTGACGTCTCCTGATGTACGTGGGGATCATAAAACACGATGCCGATGGTTATTGTGGCTTTTATTTCGCCTGCCTGTGTTGTCATGGGTTCATGTTCAATAATCTGTCGAAGCCGCTCTGCGGATTTTAATATTTCTCTTTTATCGTTAAGGGGTAGAATAATCATGAATTCTTTGCCGCCCAAATACCCCACTGAGGCTTCACTGTGGCAGTGAACCACCAGGTTGCGGGCAATGGCATGCAACAGCTCGTTGCCCGTGTCTTCGCCGTATTCGTCTGCGAATGATTTAAAGCTGTCAATGGAGACATTGAATAAGCCAAATGTTTCTTTTTCTTCCTTACTGAGATTCATTTGCTGTTGCAATAATTGCGTAATTCCGTTTGCGTTCCAGGTTTTGGTGACACCGTCAAGTAAGGTCATACGCTCGGCGCATTCGAGTTCAACGTTACGCTTCTTGTAAGCTTCAAGGGAGTGAAAATTGCTGATCTCTGAATCCACCAGCGCGGCAAGATCATGCAATATCGATTTTTCAGTCGGTGAAATGTGACGTGGTTTGCTATCAATGATGCAAAGTGCACCAATGGGATGGTGATCATTGCTGGCATGAATGGGGTAGCCTGCATAAAAGCGAACAGAGCCTTTCTCGCCAGTAACCAGCGGATTGTTTTTAAAGCGAATGTCAGATTGCGCATCCGTGACAATCAGTGCTTCTTCTTTCAAAATGGTGTGACCACAAAAGGAAATTTCGCGAGGCGTTTCGGATAAATTGGAGCCAATAATGGACTTAAACCACTGTTTATCTTTATCAATAAGGCTAATTGCCACAATGGGAACATCAAATATTTTTTTAGTCAGGCTGGTTATTTGTTCAAATCCCTGCTCCATCGGGGTATTAATTAATCCTGTGGCATGCAGGGCTTTCAATCGTTCCGCTTCATGAGGGTGAGCTTTCGGTTTAATCATAACTATCTCCCATACATATTAAGTCTAGGTAACAGGATGTTATAAAGCAAAATAATGAGTATTTAATATTTTTATTGCTTAAAAAGAAATTTAAATTCATATCTAATTTCAGGTATTCTCTTGACACTTTTACGTTATATTCCTATTCTAAATTTTGTAGGTTCAATCAAAAAAAAATGGAGAAAATTATGAAAGGAATTACACGCTACTTAATGGCTGGAAGTTTGATTTTAGTATCGACACTGGGTTTCGCTGAAACCAATGGTAAAACCAGCCTGGATTCAAATTGGGTATGCAGCACTAATGCAAGCAGCAGTGATGCGGAAGGGGACAAAACGGCTGATAACGAAATGGCAAACACCGCAAAATCAGCTGCGGATGCGTTCTCTTTTGCCGCTAAAAACTGCCGTGATTGCACTGAAATTAATTGCGAAGTTAAATCGTAAGTACCAAGGCCATGCTTTTTTCTAAAAGCATGGCCATCCCTTTCTTTATTTCTTGATAAAATCCTTGAAAATCGCGTCAATAATCTCTAATAAAATATCAATTTTAAAGGGCTTTTTAATAAAAGCATGCGCCCCATTTTTAAGGGCTCGAGACGCGGTCTCTTCATCAGCGTGGCCGCTCATGATAATGACGGGAAGGTTACACGGGTATTTTTCCAATTCCTCAATCAATTGGATACCACTCATGTTCGGCATAAGTAAATCAGTGATCAGACATCCCTGCCACTCTGTTGAGAAATCATTTAAAAAGGCAACTGGACTATCGTAAATTATGCTTTCAATTTCATAAAAGGATTCGAACAAAAATTGCAAGCTTCTGGATACAGCTTCGTTATCATCAATTATATAGATGGCAGGTGAATTCATAGACTAATCTTTATTGAAATGGCAAAGGATTTTTAATCCAGAGATTGGCAATAAACGGATTGTTGGAAAATCAAGGACAAGAGATAGCAAATCAAGGCATCCTGAATTCTTCATTCATTTGAAATCGAACATACATTTTTATGAGTTGAGCTAAATTTTTTGCTTTCATTTTTTTCATAATACTGGCGCGATGCGCTTCGACGGTTGACCGCGAAATGGAAAGTTCATAACAAATTTCTTTATTCAATTTACCCTCCACAATTAATTTAATCACCTGGATTTCACGCTCGGTTAAGGTTTGAATCCGATCACTGATTTCCTTTACCCAGGTGTTTTGTATCGTGGATTGATTCAGGCGTTGCTGAACAATTTCCAGAAGATTCTGGTCATTGACCGGCTTTAAGATAAAATCAATCGCTCCGGCCTTCATGGCCCTGATGGCCATCGGCACATCGCCATAGCCGGTGATAATAATAACAGGCAGTAAATTGTTCTGTTCTTTTAATTTCTCAATCAGCTCCAAACCGCTCATGCCGGGCATGCGAACATCACTAATCAGGCAGCCACGCATATTGGCATGGTATTGCTCAAGAAACTCATAGGCATTCCTGTAGGCTTTTACCTGGAGGCCGACGGACTCAAAAAGCCATTGCAAGGCTTCACTGACTTCAGGCTCATCATCGATTATAAAGACGGTTTGAGTCGTGTCTAACATGGCCATATTAATCAATCGGCCGTGAGTTTTTTGCCAGCAAACGTTCGCTCATTGTACTTATAATCTCAGTTTGCATTTTAATTTTATCAAAAATAACAAGCAGTTGCTCATGGGTAAGCGTATTGAATTTAATGCGTTGTTGGCACCCATTAATGTAGGTATTAATTATCATTAATGATTGAGCCAACTCGTGCTTAAAGTGGTTTAGTTTATCGCATTTACAATGGTTATTTTTTAAAGTGTCATCTCGACTCATACAACATCCTACATCGTTGTAAAATGCATTCTCGCCATTTTAGCAAATATTAATCGTTTCTACGTCAATTTGGCAGTAGTATTTTCCTTGCCAGTCTATGTTTACCCTTAATACGAATCAAGGACAACCTTAGTAGGAATTATTTCCAAATCCATTCACAATGGTAAATGTTGGCAACTTGTGCGATGGCAATCCTTTCCTGCTGTGGAGATGAAGCATATCGCCACAATTTGCACTCAATACTCAATTGTTTTATTAAGGAGAAGATTTATGAGTATCCCAGGCAATCAAAGGACTCACACGGAATCAGTAGAATTGAACGTATGTTCCGAAACACTCGCATCCATTGAAGAGTATTGTCAATGGGCGAATATCACGCTTGCTGAGTTTATTGAGGAAGCCAGTGAATGCGTTTTTGAAAACGACACGGAGTGGAAAAAACATCATTATAAACTCGTGTCATTGACGAAAGCCGATTCCATCAACTCCTAGACTGTGTAATCGTCTTTCTAGCTTTTCCTTTTTGTAATCAGGAAAATACCAATAAAAACAATCATTAAGTGAAAAGCGATCCTGCCAGGTGCTGCAGTTGGTTGCGGCACCCACGGCTAAAGCCCACGTGCGGCCTGTACCTGAGAAACTTTTCCTGCAGGGCAGTTTGAACCGAACTTCTTCATAATATTGACAAAATCCGTATTATTACCTTAAATAAAACTAGTCCATGCTGGAATTCATCAATAATGCAAAGCCTGTAGAGTTTGTATAATGTGAGGGTGATATGGCCATTTTGAAGGGTAATTTAGCGGGGAAAAAAGAGAAAGTAAAAATTGAACTCAAATTGGATACATTGAGGGCAATAGAGTGTTATTGCGAGTGGGCCAAAATTGATGACATCGGTTATTTTGTTGAAGAAGCGGCGCAGTTTGTTTTTTCAAAAGACAGAGAATGGAAACAGCATCTAAAGCAACTTAAGAAAACGGGTTCTTCCTCACAGAATTAGGATTAAGCCTGCAGGAGCAGGCTTAATCCTGTTATTTTTATTATTTTGTATGAATCTACAACGGTGTTCCTCTCATTAAAAGTACAACAATAAACACGACTAATAAAAGTCCAACAATACCGGATGGGCGATAACCCCAACCTGCGCTGTAAGGCCACGTAGGCAATACCGCGGCCAGCAATAATATTAAAATTATTAATCCTAAAATACTCATAATGTCGCTTCCTTTCTTTATTAAACCGAGCATTATTGCTCTATAAAATCTACTATTTATTATAGTCTATTTAAGATAAAATCAAGAAAAATAGCTGGTGAATCACAGGGAAAACTGATTCACAAATCAGCTTTTTACGAGTTTATTTTTAGGCTGGATTTGACGATTTTGACGCCATGAACACTGGAGGCAACTTGGATAATTCTGCTGCGTTCTTGCGCAGTGTCCACGCTTCCTGACACATAAACAACCCCATTTCTTGTCATGATATGAAGTGGGGTATTTCTGCCATTATGACCAAAAATATTGCGATTTCCTATCCTTTTTATTACTTGATTGGTAATCATTTGATCTGACATATTAACCTGTCCATGCGTCATGGATGTCGCTGAATTTACAGGCTGATTGGGTTCATAATAGGTCGGTTTTTGATAATAACATCCCACCAGTAGTGTGCCAAAGACAGTGTAAAATACCCCTTTTGTAATTGCGTTTAGCATGCGGCTCTCCTTAGCGATTGATTGAGGTGCTGGACGTATCATAATAATCATTAATGCCCTTTGCCCAATGCTCATCCGACATGTTTGGCCAATTGTCGCGGTCAAAGCCTGGGGAGTGTTTCAGTTTTTCCTTGTTAACCGGTATAACAAAGCACTCTCTGTCGGTATCATAGTTAAAAAGTTTCCAGGGCATGGCAAACAATTTATTGCCGATGTTTAAAAAACCACCGAACGAAAGCACCACGTATTCTACATTACCGTGGTATTTGTTTAGCATCAATGCTTCAATTTCACCTAAATTCTCACCTTCTCGATTCTCAACGTTGACCCCAATTACGTCATCTGATGACACGATATCTCTATCCATGATTTTCTCTCCATTTCGTTTTAAAAAATATTTATTTAGACTTATGGTAAAAACATAAATAAAGCAAATAAAAATTTTATATATTTAACACAAAAATATTACGTTGTTTAAATAAAGTTGTATACATTTTTAAAAAATATATTACACTGATTTTTACGTTAAATGCAGAATAAAAGGAATTATATGCAGACTAGAGTATTTAATTCTATTTCAATAGATTACAGGAAGGGTATTTTTACTAAATCTTCAATTAATACTAAGAAGCTTCATGATGAAATTAATTACTACCTCAGTTTGCCAGAAAGCATATCGACTCTTTTTCCCGCATTACTTGACTACAAGAAAGATTATTCCTGTTACCGACTGGAATACATTCCCTACCTTAATTTGTCAGAATTTTTTTTAAATAACATCGTCCTGCCAGAAGAGGGCAATAAAATCATTGAGCGGCTGCTCTTTATTTTGGACAAGTTTCATGCGATAGAACCGCCATACCCGGGCAGCCAGGACACGGTTTATCATTTTTATGTTGAAAAAACGCTGGAGCGAATCAAGCAATTGGAAAAAGATGATTTTTTCAGCAAACTGTTTAAAGAGCCTGTTTTAACCATTAATGGCCGGCAATACCGGAATTTTCCACTGCTGAAGAATGACTTCATTAATATCCTGGGTAAATTATCGGCGCACCACTCGAAAATAACCGCTATCCATGGGGATTTCTGTTTCAGCAATATTCTGTATTCGTCCCACAATCATTTAATCAAATTAATAGATCCCAGAGGCTCGTTTGGGGAGGCCGGTATTTATGGCCATCCTTATTATGATTTTGCCAAACTCCTGCACTGTCTGCACGGGCGCTACGATTACCTCGCCAATGACAAGTTTATTTTAAACGAAATCAACAACACCATTTTTTACATTGATGTGCCTCTCTACGACTGCTTTAACGACATGTACGAGTTCTATATCAACCTGCTCATCGAACGAAATGTGTTGATTGAATTTGTCTATCTCATCGAAGCATCACTTTTTTTAAGCATGGTGAGTCTCCATTACGAAAACCCATACCGCCAAAAGGTTTTGTATTTAGCGGGTCTTATTATTTTAAACAACGTAATTGAGGGAAATTATGCGCATATGTATTGATATCGATGGCACGATCTGCACATTACGGCAGGCTCATGAAACGTATCAGGACGTTCAACCTTTAGAGGGTGCGGCTGAACGAATTAAGGCACTGAAAGACCGCGGTTTTTATATCATTTTGTGCACGGCGCGCCATATGAAAACCTGTGAATCCAATGTGGGACGCGTTGTCGCCAAAGAAGGATTAACGCTTTTGGAATGGTTAAAAAATCATGGTTTTGTGTATGACGAAATATGGTTTGGTAAGCCCTATGCCCAGGTGTACATTGACGACCGGGCATTGCAGTTCAAGGGTTCCTGGCAACACATTGAGGACGATCTGATTAACAGTTATCTCTAACTTAAGCACAAGGAACGACACAGTGAATATCGTAATCCCCATGGCGGGTTTAGGCTCGCGTTTCAGTCATTGCGGCTTTGCCCTGCCCAAACCCCTCATCAAGGTCGCGCAAAAGCCAATGTATCGTCACGCAGTCGATTGCCTGCCGCTGCATCTGGCGAGCAAACTCATTTTCATTCTTCGCGACAATGAATTTGCCAAACAATTAAGCCATGACATCGAAGCCCATTATGGGTTTTTGCTGAATTGCTCGATTGTTGTTCTGCAACAGGATACAGCCGGTCAGGCGGAAACTTTTTTAGCCAGCGAAGGCCATCTGGATCTCAATGAACCGACGCTGATTCATAACTGCGACACGTATTTTAAAGAGAATTTTACCTGGACTTCGCTCCTGGCCAAGGACGTGGATGGCGCTATTGTCCTGTTTAAATCACAGGAGTGCCGCTGGAGTTATGTCAGTCTGGATGAAACCCACATGAAGGTGACTGAAATTGAAGAAAAGAAGGTCATCTCTAAGAATGCGTCCACGGGGACTTATTTTTTCAAAGACACGGCAGCGCTTCTCGCGACCATTCGGCAATTAATTGCCAATGACGTCAGGGAGAACAACGAATATTACCTCTCAACCGTTTACAAGGACATGTTAAAACGCGGGCAGCACATCATCCCGCTTTGGACAAAAACAATGATGTGTTTTGGGACGCCACAGGATCTGGTGGATTCGCTGAACAACATGCTTTTAAACAGCCGGGTTTTATCATGATTAGCGATAACGACATTTCCATTGTTGTACAAGGGCCCATTATCTATCGTTCTGCGTTTGATATCACGGAACAGACCACACGCCTTGTGTGTCAGCGCCTTAAGAAACTCTTTCCGCGCAGTGAATTAATTTTATCCACCTGGGTGGGCGAAAATGTGGAAGGGATTCCCCATGATCGTCTTATTTTAAATGACGATCCAGGAGCCACCTGGTTTAATTACGGCAATCACGAATTGCTCAATAACTGCAATCGTTTGATTGTCTCCACCTTTGCTGGAATTAAGGTAGCGACACGCCCTTATGTGCTTAAGATCCGTTCGGATTTATTGCTCATTTCACCCAAGTTCCTGAATTATTTTTATCAATTCCCCTTGTTTGATAAACGCTATAAATTTGTCAAAAACCGCATCCTGGCGTTTAGTATTTACAGCATTAAGGGGCATAAGACCTGCCTGTTTACCATGCAGAGGCCATTTCACATCAGTGATTGGGCCTATTTTGGCTATAAAGAGGACTTACTTGATCTTTATGACATCCCGTTAACGGAGGAGCCGCAGTTTTCACAGTGGTTTTTAACCCGATGCAAACCTTTTTTTGACATTGAACCTCATCGGCTGTGGAAAATGCCGCCTGAACAATACGTGACGCATTCGTTTTTAAAAAAACACATGGCCATCCGCCTTGATCATACCGTCGATACCGCCAATAACAACATGGCCGTTTCCGCACGGGTCCTCGCCAATAATTTTCTGGTGCTTGATCAAACGCAATTTCCCATGGTGTCTTTAAAATACCTCAATTTTCAATTGTTGTTTGAACCGGTATTGTCTCGTACTGCCATTTTCTTCAGTACCTGGTTACATGACTATTGCCGGTATACCGCCACGGTTCCCGCGGTTAAAAAAATAAAGTATCTCTTTCAGATCGGAGTAAGAAAACTGCTTTACCGGCTGGCTAATGTGATCTTAAGAGCCATTGATGCAAAAAAAAACAACATCGGATTTTTTGTGGCATTTTTCATTAAAAAAAGACAAAAAAGTTATTGCGATTTGGTGAAAAAAACAATCGATAAGACCTCGTGATTTTGAAAAAACATGTTTATTTTTACTTTTTTATATTAAATAAATAAGGGGTTTTTAAACTGTTATTTTGTCGATTTTGCTATAATTTACTCAGTGCATTGAATGCGGGAGTCATTATGGCAAGGAGGCCTTATGAAAGCGCTATGCTGGCATGGGAAAAAGGATGTTCGGGTTGACACCGTTCCTGAACCTAAAATAATCAATGAGCATGACGCCATTATTCGTGTCACATCAACGGCAATTTGCGGATCGGATTTGCACCTGTTTAATGGGATGATGCCGACGATGGAATCCGGGGATATCCTTGGCCATGAATTCATGGGTGAGGTGGTGGAACTCGGAAGTCAAAACAGAAAATTGAAAGTGGGGGATAAAGTGGTTGTCCCTTTCACTATCTCCTGCGGCAAATGTTTTTTTTGCAAGGGTCAATTGTTCTCGCTTTGCGACTGCTCCAATCCCAATGCCGAGATGGCCAAGCAGCAAATGGGGCAATCGCCGGCGGGTATCTTTGGCTATTCTCACTTATTGGGTGGTTTTGCCGGTGGTCAGGCCCAGTACGTGAGAGTGCCATTTTCCAATGTCGGCCCCCTTCCGATCCCGGGTGACATTCCCGACGAAAAAGTATTGTTTTTAAGCGATATTTTGCCGACGGGGTACATGGCAGCCGAAAATTGCGACATCCAACCTGGCGACACCATTGCCGTGTGGGGCTGCGGACCGGTAGGCCAGTTAGCCATTCAAAGCGCCTGGATGCTTGGGGCTGACCGGGTCATTGCCATTGACTGCGTTCCTGCACGCTTGAATCTGGCGGCCGACTACGGCAGAGCCGAAGTGATTAATTTTGAAGAAGAAGACGTTTATGACGCCTTGATGGTTATGACTCGCGGCCGCGGGCCAGACGCGTGCATTGACGCGGTGGGTTGTGAAGCCCATGTCGGACCTACATTTGATTCCATTCTGGATCGAGTAAAACAGGTCACGGCGCTGGCTACGGATAGAGCGCATGTCTTGCGTGAAGCCATTGAATGTTGCCGCAAGGGTGGGCGGGTTTCAGTTCCCGGGGTGTACATTGGTGCCCTGGATAACATTCCATTGGGAGCGGCGATGAACAAAGGCTTGACGTTTAAAATGGGACAAACCCATGTGCAGCGTTACTTAAAACCGCTTCTTAAAGCAATAGTCAATGACAAAATCGACCCTTCCCGCATCATTTCGCATCGCATCAGGCTATCGCAGGCGCCGGATGCCTATAAGCTGTTTAATGAGAAAGAGAGCGGTTGCATCAAGGTCGTCATGACCCCTTGATAAGGAGGTTTTATGGACATTTATGACTACATTAAAATGGATCATCAGAAGGTGAATCAGCTGTTTAAGCAATTTGCCAACGTGGAATCGGATCAACGAAAAACCGAAATTGCCACCATGATTGCCCGCGAGCTATTGGTTCATGCCAAATCGGAACAGGAAACCTTTTATAAAGCCCTGGAAAAGCATAGCGCGGCGAAAGAAGACCTCCAGCATGCGCGCAAGGAGCATAAAGACATCGAGGATAAAATACACGCCATCATGAATCCAGCCAAAGTGACGGCGAAATGGCGGGACCAAGTCAAGGTTCTGCAGGAGTTGGTCGAGCATCATGTGAAAGAAGAGGAAAATACCCTGTTTGATGAAGGCAGAGACCGGTTGACCGATGGAGAGGCCTGCGCCTTAAAGGAAAAAATGCATTACCTGAAGCAGAAACTGTTAATCAGGGAGTTTGGGTTTTAGTAAAGCCACCTCCGATGTATTGCGCGTTATGACTGCCGTCGGAGGGGCAGCATCCTGCTGTTTCATCGAAACCTGGCCGTGTGTGCGCTTTGCTGAGAATCGCTTGTCTTTTTGGTGAAATTAACAACTATTTTTTTAATCAAAAAATAGAATAATTACCTAAACAATTACTCAAAAAATAACAATTAAATTTGACAAATTTTTATTGAAACATTATTGTTAAATAAATGGGTGTTAAGTTAATATTTATCCCATTGTTTTTATTGATGAGATTCAATATTAAAAAAAGGAATTTATCATTACGGGAGTTTGTTATGGAAAATAGAGTTAATCCCGATAAACCCAATCGGGAAAATCCAGGTCAAAGCAACGATGACGATGACATGAATGATATCAATGATGAATCCGAATCCCCTCGCCAGGAAGAAGTGAAAAAGTATCGCTATCCACTCGAAAGTGAGTCCGATGATGCTGATGATGACGAGCGATTGAATACTCATTCCGGTCAAAAAAACCCTTCAATTTAGGGTGTGCCCACTTCTTTTCCCGCATGGGATTTTAATAACAATGATAAACATGACGTTTGGAGAATCAAAGATGGATAAAATGGAAGGTGTCGTAAAGTGGTTTAACAAAGGAAAGGGCTTTGGCTTTATTTATTACAATGGTGAAGACTATTTTGTGCATTTCAGCGCCATTCAACGAGAGGGATTTAAATCCCTGGCTGAAGGAGAAAAGGTGTTATTTAAACCTGTGAACGGTCAACGCGGCCTGCAGGCTGTCGAAGTGGAGTCAATAGTCACCAGTAACCAACCGAATTAAGGAGAATTAAATGAACAGGGATGTAACCAGAGATATACCTGCCAATTTTTTTGCTCATTTTCAAAGGCCATTCATTGAATTGACGGAATTGCAAATGCGAACTTTGAACGATTTTTCTTACTTAAAACCCGAAGAAATTTCACGCATAAGACAACCTCGGGAATTATTTGAAAAGAACATGGAGTGTTTCATCGAAAACGCCCATAAGTCATTGGATTTTATGCAGGAAGCGTTTCGAATTGTTGAAAAAAACATGATGTCGTTGTCATCCAATGTGCGTGAGAGCAGTGAGCGTGTGATGAGCCAGGTTGAACACATGAACAGCCAGAAAGGTCGCCACGCTCAGGAAGGGAAGAGGACTCAATCCGAACGCAGTGAGCGAGGAGAAAAGCAACAGGACGACAAACAGAGCGGCGCTCAACAAGGCGGTCGTGGTGCCAGCGCAAAAGACAATAAGTAATAACCCATAACGGGATTCATTCCAGGCCACCTGGCCTGGAATTTTTTTAAGACTTAATAAGGATTTTACAATGAATAAACTGATTCTTTCTTTGTGTTTAATGTTTTCATTACCCGCACTCGCTTTAAATGATTCCAGTAATCAAGACACCACATCCAGCGCCGCACACGTGGCCAATCAGGCTCAAAATCGGGACACTGAAATCATCGCGTTTTTAATTGTGTTAAATAACAATGAGTTGGCTGCAGCGAAAAAGGCCTTCGAAAAAAATTTAAATCAAAGCGTGTCGTATTATGCCAAGTCCATGCAAAAAGATCATTCCAGCAATTTAGCTGATACGCTGCGCATTGTATCAGAAGATAACCTGCGTCCCGCTCAGACCGCCCTGGTCGCCTCTTTAAAACAGGAGGGTAAAAAAGAACTGGACTCGCTCAGCGCGTTAAGCAATGAAGCTTTTCAAAAAGCCTATATTGACGCGATGGTCAAGGATCACACCAAAGCACTGCTTATCATTGATAATCACTATTTAAAACAAGTGACTAATCCGCAGTTAAAAAATCACCTTGAACTGACACGCAAAGTGGTTAACCATCATTTACACATGGCTAAAACCATTCAGAAAGAAATGAACCCGAACAGCTAATTCAGCTGTTTGGGTTTCAGATCGAGAGTAATCACGTCAGCCGGCCCGCCGCCTGGCGGCACCACGGTGATGGTGGTATTGGTGAATGAACCAATTTCATATTCGTCAGCATCCAGAGACACTGACCCGCCTTTTTGGTTGCGGGCGGAGGCCACATCGGCAATTTGTGACAAATCACTCGCTGAGATGGTGCGGCCGCGAATGACTTCAATGGTCCGGGTAGCCGGTGCCGCATCGGCCGTCTGTATGGGCAGGGGATTGGCATAACCGGGCCAGGTTAACGCGGCTAAAAGGGCCAGAAACAATGTCCGTATCGTCATGTTGGTTCTCTTGCTGAATAAACTCATTTAACTATAGCTCATTCGGCAGACACCGCTAGTCCGGGAATGCCAGGTAGAGGAGCAAGGCTTTCTGCACATGCAGGCGGTTTTCACTCTGCTTGAAAATAACGGAGGAGGGGCTGTCCGGCAAGGTGTTGGATACTTCCTTTCCTCGCTCCATGGGCATGCAATGCATAAACACAGCCGCCGCATCGGCCAATGCCATCAGCCCCTCGTTCACCTGAAAACCTGCAAATTCGTCCTCATCCCCCGCTTCAAATCCCATGCTGGTCCAGACATCAGTGTAAACGGCCTGAACATGGCGTACCGCGTCATTGGGATGACTGAAGCCTTTAATCTGTTCAGGGTAACGGCTTTGGGCGAGTGCGGACAGGCTGGCATCCGGTTGTCGGCCCGGTGGGCAGCAATAATGAATGGTGATGCCCAGCTGCGGCGCCAGCAGCATCAGGCTGTGAAGGATATTATTGCCGTCGCCCACATAAGCGAGCGTTAATCCTTCAAGCGCATGAAAGTGCTCCTTAAGGGTCAGTAAATCGGCAAAAATCTGGCAGGGGTGATGCAGGGCTGACAGGCCGTTAATGACAGGAACTTCAGCGTGCTTCGCCATGTCAGCCAGCGTGTCATCGTCATGGGTACGGACCATGATGAAATCAGCATAGCCATTTAATACACGCGCCATGTCCGCGGGTGTTTCCTGCTTGCGTGTCGTGCTAATGCTTTCGATGGCCATACCGCCCAGGCTTTGGATCGCCATGGTAAAGCTTAAACGGGTGCGGAATGAGGGTTTCTCAAAAATCATCGCCAGGCTTTTATTGGCTAAGGCCTGGCGATAAAAGGCCGGCGTCTGTTTAATTGCTTTCGCCTGATTGAGAATCAGCTGGACGTCATCACGATTGAACTCCATCCCGGTGAGCAAATGCCTGCCAGACGACAGGGGGAGGCTGTTTTTCTCATACTGCCAAACCGGCGTATTCCCCCCGGTGAGACCGGCCTCCAATCCGAATATGGCCTGTTGCAGATTAATGACAAAAGTATTGGGGGTGACTTCGGTAATGGGCAAAGCGTGCGTCTGCGCGTTCACCAGGGGGTCGGAAACGGGTTTAGGAAGGGACATGTTTATTCTCCTTTAATAAGTCGCTTAGAGAGCACTGTTTCGCTTCTGCCTCGGCAACCCAGAGGCCAACTTGATGGTGGGCATCACGAAACGGCATGCCGCCAAGCACCAGGGATTCAAGCACCCGGGTGGCATCGAGGTAACCGCTTTCTGCTTTTTCGTTCATCAAGGCGGTATTGAAGGTGAGGCTTTTGAGAAAGGGGGACATGATGCTTAAGCAGGCATTGAGCGTATTCACCGTGTCAAACAGTGCTTCCTTGTCCTCCTGCATGTCCTTGTTATACGCCAGCGGCAAGCCTTTCATCATGGTGAGAAGTCCCATTAAATGGCCGTAAACCCGCCCGCTTTTGCCGCGAATGAGTTCAAGCACATCGGGATTCTTTTTATTGGGCATTAACGACGAGCCGGTGGCAAAGGCATCACTGAGCGTAATGAAATGAAACTCACTGGTTGCCCAAAGAATCAAATCCTCGCAGAGTCTCGACAGATGCATCATGGCAAGCGTCGCCACACTGACCAGTTCAATGACAAAATCACGATCGCTGACCGCATCCAGGGTGTTAACCACCACGCCGTCAAACCCAAGCCGGGATGCCACCCATTCGCGATCGAGCGGCAGACTGCTGCCTGCCAGCGCGCCGGCGCCCAAGGGCGAATAATTCATGCGTTTGAACCAATCGTCAAGACGGCTTTTATCGCGCTTAAACATGCTCTGATAAGCGTCAAAATAAGTGCCTAAACGAACGGGTTGGGCCTGTTGCAGATGCGTGTACCCGGGCATCCAGTTGTCCTGGTACTGCTTAGCCATCTCGCTTAAGCAGGTAATCAGCACGTCAAGCTCACGCGTCAGTTGCTGGCCTGCATCGCGGCAGTACAAACGCAGATCCAGGGCGACCTGATCATTGCGGCTGCGTCCGGTATGCAATTTTTTGCCTGTATCGCCCAGCTTTTCAATCAGCCGTTGCTCAATGAGCATGTGAATGTCTTCACTGCCATTGTCAAGAACTGGCAGCTCCTGCTCAAGCTGTTCAGCCATTTCCTCAAGGGCTGAGTCGATGGCGGCGCCTTCTTCGGCGGTCAGCAGGCCCTGCCGGGTCAACATGGCGGCATGGGCACGGCTGCCTTCGATGTCGTGTTTGAAAAGCACCTGATCAAAGGACAGGGATGCATTAAAGGCATTGACGCGCGCATCCAGCTCCTGTTTAAACCGTCCACCCCAGGTTTTATTGGTCATCTTGTCCTCCTTGATGCACGAGGCCATACACTTTGGCTGACAGCGAAAACAGATTGATAAAGCCTTCCGCGTCTTTCTGGTTGTAGATGCTGTCTTCTTCAAAAGTGGCCAAGGCGGGATTATGCAGGCTGAATGGCGATTGCATGCCGCAGGGCATGATATTGCCTTTGAACAGTTTTAATTTCACGCTGCCACTGACATGCTGCTGGGTGACGGCAATAAAGGCATCCAGGGCTTTTTTACTGGGGGAGAACCAGCGTCCCTCATACACTAAATTGGCATACTGTTGCTGCAGGGATTGTTTAAGGTGCAGGGTATGCCGATCCAGGCACAGGCTTTCAAGCATTTTATGCGCCTTGTAGATCACCGCGGCGGCAGGTGCTTCATAAATACCGCGGATTTTCATGCCCACCAGGCGATTTTCAACGATGTCGGCAACGCCGATGCCGTGTTGTCCCGCCAATTCATTAAGTTGCTGCAGGAGATGAACAGGGGTTACTTTTTTACCATTAATCGCTGTTGGCACGCCCTGCTCAAAGTCGAGTGTGACAGTCGCGGCCTCATCCGGGGTTTGCTCAAGGGGAGAGGTCATGAGCAGGACATCGTCTGGCATGGCCGCGGCCGGATCTTCAATCACTCCGCCTTCGTGCGAGATATACCAGATGTTGTGATCGCGAGAATAAGGGGCCTTGGGCGTTACCGGCACCTCGATGCCATGGGCTTTGGCGTACTCAATGGCTTGCTGGCGCGATTTGATTTCCCAGTGCCGCCAGGGTGCGATGATTTCCAGTTGAGGAGCTAAGGCTTTGACCGTGTATTCAAAACGCACCTGATCATTGCCCTTGCCGGTAGCGCCATGAGCAATGGCATCGGCGTTTTGGGCTAAGGCGATTTCCACCAGTTTTTGAGCAATGAGCGGCCTGGAAATGGTCCCCAGTATGTATTGCTCTTCGTAAAGGGCGCCGGATTTAACCAATGGCCAAAGGTAATCCGTGACGAACTCATCCTGCACGTTGACAACAAACGCTTGAGAGGCCCCGCTTTTGAGCGCCTTTTCCTTAATGGCAGCCAGATTTTCCTGCTGGCCAAGATCGCAAATCACCGCAATGACTTCAGCGCCACTCACATGGTCCTTAAGCCAGGGAATCATAACGGACGTATCCAGTCCGCCTGAATAAGCGAGGGCAATTTTATTGATTGTTTTTTTCATGTTATCTCCTAGTAATACGTTTGCAGGGCGGCTATCGGGTCGGTTAAGTCAGCGGTAGTTAAATCCGCAATCAGATTGCCCTGGTTAATGACCACCACGCGTTCGGCGATGCCGGTTAAGAAAGGTAAATCATGGGAGGCAATCACCATGGTGACGTTCATGCCTTTCACCTGATTCAGCAAGGCGGCGACATCATTCATGCTGCCTCTGTCCAAACCCGACGTTGGCTCGTCGCAAAGCAGCAGATCCGGTTTCATCATCAGGCTTCTCGCCAGGGCCACACGCTGCTTTTGTCCGCCGGACAATTGCTGCGGAAAAGCGTGGGCTTTTGATTCAAGCCCTAATACCGCCAGTAGTTCCAATGCGCGGCCTTCGTGATCGGTACCTTTCTCATGAAGGCTTGGCGCATAGACCAGATTATCAAGAACCGTCATGTGCGGAAACAGTTGAAAATCCTGAAACATAAATCCGCTTTTACCCGCTAATTCAATCCGGCCGCAGTCGAGTTTTTCAAGTTGCTGTATACAACGCAGCAAGGTCGATTTACCGCTACCGGAGGGACCGGCAAGGCCGACAACGCTGTTGGCGGCAATGGTTAAATTGATTTGATTCAAGACGACGGTTTTGCCGAATTGTTTGCAGGCATTAGTGATTTGTATCATAGACACCTCGTTTTTCAATCGTTTTGCCAAGCCATTCAATGAACAGGACCAGGCTATAGTAGTAGCAACCGGCAATGCACAAGGGCATGAAATAAGTAAATTGCTGAGCTGCCAGCGATTGGGCGTTACGCATTAAATCCATGCCGCCGATGGTTGAGATCAGGGCGGTTTCTTTCAGCAGGGCAATGATTTCATTGATGATCGCTGGAAAAATCGCCCGGATCACCTGGGGTAAAATAATGTCTTTCCACAGGTAAAACGTGGGAATTTTAAGCGTGGCTGCGGCTTCAAACTGTCCTTTCGGTAAATTCTCAATCCCGGCGCGCAGGATTTCCGCAAAATAGGCGGAACTGTTAAGCCCGAAGGCAAGAATGCCTGCTGCCAAAATGCCGGGTCTTACTCCAGTTAACGCCGGCGCCGAGAAATAAATCAGACTTAACTGTAAAATCAGCGGTGTGCCTCGCAGAATCGAAATCAGTCGGTTAATGCCCCAACTGGCGAGGTTGTAATAGCGGCAGATAGCCCACACACTTCCCAGCACCAGGCCGAGAGTAATCCCTCCAGCGAGCAGTTGCAGGGTGAGGGTAATGCCCTGTCCCACAAACCCTACATTCTGGCTCAATTCGTTCATAGCGACTCCTTAAACCAGTGTGCTTTCAGTTTTTGAATCGCGCCTTTGTCCGCTAAGCGTTTGAGCGCCTGATTAATTTGCGTCGTCAAGGGGGAGCCTTTCTTTACAGCAATGCCATAACCCTGTTTTGCCTGGCCAACAAGGCGGTAGGATAAGCCTGGATTCTTTTGGCTGAACACCCGCCCCTGCACGCCATCCATGAGCACCACGTCGACATGGCCGGCAATCAAGGCTTCAACCGCCTGATTGTTGTTATCCAGGGCGGTAATCTGGGCTTGAGGAAAAGCCTGCCTTACCCAGATTTCCATGACGGAACCCAGTTGCACCGCGATTTTTTTGCCAGCCAACTGAGACGCTTGGGTTATCGGCTGACTGTCAGGATAAACCGCTGCCATGCCCTCAAAATAATAGGGGGTCGAAAAGTCAACATTTTTCTGGCGATCATCGGTGATGGTAATGGTAGCAATGGCGGCATCATCCTGACCGGAGGTGACTGCTGGCAGCACCGTGCTGAATTGCATGTTGTCAAAAACCGCCTTTTTCCCCATTTCTTTCGCGATCAGTCTGGCTAAATCAATGTCAAATCCTTTGAGTTCGCCATGATCCAAATATTCAAAAGGTGGATATTCGGCAGAGGTGGAAAAATGCAGCTCATCGCCATTTTCTTGCTGTTCGCAGCCAGAGGAAAAGGCAATTGCAAGCATTAAAAGAAAAGAAAAATACAACTTCATAGAATTTATATCCAAAATTTAATCATTTTTTGAATATAACAGCCCGGCATTTGTATTGTCAAATAAAATTGAATATACTTCCATTTTATTTGATACATATGCAAGGAGAGGCTCTTGTCCCATGACCAGATCATTGATGATTTAATCGTGAACATTGTGCAAACCGAAGTGATTGCCGAGCAGAGTGATTTGCAGCAGAGTTTGAAAAAAAGAGGCTATGACATTCCCCAGGCGACCTTGTCGCGGCGTTTGAAAAAAATGAAAATTGCCAAAGTGGCCGGATTGTATAAGGTCATTGATTACCATCAGCCGGGGCTGCCGCTGGTGTTGAATAGCCAGGTTTCCGATTTTGGCCTCATTGTGCTGCAAACCCATCCCGGCAATGCCAGCAGTCTTGCCTATTACCTGGATCGCAAATACGTGTCATTCAGCGCACAGGAGCCTTCCGATTCGGGTATTCTTGGAACCATCGCCGGGGATGATACGGTCTTGCTGATTCTGAAAAGCAAAGCGCATCAGCAAAAAGTCTGTGAATTGCTGCACCAGGAGTTTCCTT
The DNA here is from genome assembly GCF_900452865.1 of Legionella taurinensis. Lineage (NCBI taxonomy): Bacteria > Pseudomonadati > Pseudomonadota > Gammaproteobacteria > Legionellales > Legionellaceae > Legionella > Legionella taurinensis. The sequence goes on along the minus strand of NZ_UGOZ01000001.1, from coordinate 2,725,647 downwards.
ACCTGTTAATGGCCTAAGGGGTTAAATAATTGTTCTTCAACCGCACATAATGCGCAGCGGAGTAATCCAGATGGCGCAATTCCTCCTCTGACAGCGGGCGAATGGCCTTCACGGGATTGCCAAGATAAAGAAAGCCGCTCTCCAGGCGTTTGCCGGGGGGTACGACACTGCCGGCGCCAATGAGCACATGGTGTTCGATGTAAGCGCCATCAAGAATGAGAACCCCCATGCCAATTAGGCAGTAATCGTCAATCTGGCAGGCATGAAGCACGGCTTGATGTCCTACCGTGATGCCTTTTCCAAGCACAAGCGGTTGTCCGCCGGGCGTGAACGGACCGTCATGGGTGACGTGTAATATCGCGGCATCCTGAATGTTGCAGTCATCACCCACGGTAATGGCATTCACGTCGCCGCGAATCACCGCCATGGGCCAAACGGAGACATGGTTGCCCAGCTGCACCCGGCCAATTACGGCGGCGGTGGGATCGATATAAACGTCCTGGCCAAGCACAGGAACATGATCAAGATAGGGGCGTACAGCTGGATTCATTTTTTACACCATGGTTACCAATTCTTCGGCACTGGTCGGATGGATAGCGACCGTGTTGTCAAAATCGCGTTTGCAGGCGCCCATTTTAACAGCAACCGCGAATCCCTGCAGCATTTCATCCGCACCATACCCAATGACGTGCAGGCCGACGATGCGCTCCTCTTTACCGTAAGTGACGAGTTTCATCGCCGTGGGTGTTTGTTCACTGCTGAAGGCATCCAACATGGGATTAAAGCGGGTGCTGTAAACGTTGATGGCGTCTTTACCGAACTTGCTGACAGCGTCTGCTTCACTGAGCCCCACACTGCCAATGGGAGGGTGGCTGAAGACCACGGACGGGATGTTATCGTAATTTAAGTGGGCTTCTTTTTCACCGCCAAATAGCCTGTCGCAGAGACGGCGGCCGGCTGCAATGGCGACAGGGGTCAGGGCCGGGGCATTAATCACATCACCGATGGCGTAGATCCCTTCCACCGACGTATTCTGGTATTTGTCGACCGTGATTAAACCGCGGGCATCCATTTTCACACCGATTGTGTCGAGGTTTAAATGGGCTGTACGGGGGGACCGCCCAACTGCGGCAATGACGGTATCCAGCGAGTCAATCACCGACCCGCTTTTACAGACGATGATTTTTTTACCCTGACTATCGGTTTTGATTTCTTGGGCGTGATGATTGACATGCACATGCAGGCCCTGTTGCCGCATACTCTGCATCAAGGTGTCGCCAAGCAGGGAATCAAAACGGCTCAGTGGGGTTTCTCCGCGGATTAATAAGTGGGTTTCCGTGCCTAAGCTTTGAAGAATGCCTGCTAATTCCACACCAATGTAGCCGCTGCCGATGACGGCGGCTTTTTGGGGTTTGTCGGCTAAATCAAAAAAACCATCGGAATTGATGGCATGTTCAATCCCCGGCAAATCAGTCGGCATGCTGGGCTCACCACCGGTGGCGATGATGATGTGCGGGGCGGTATAGTGCTCACCTGCCACGTCAATGGTATGGGCATCAACAAAAGCCCCGGCGCCGCTTAGAAGCGTCATCTTGTATTGACTGAAACGCTTGCCATAAATTTCCCGCAGACTGGCGACATAGGCATTGCGCTTTTGCACCAGGGTTTGCCAGTTTAAGCGGATGTTGGTGGGTGCAAAACCGTAATCAATGGATTTACGTAAGGTTTCTGCAATGTTGGCACTGTTGTACATCATTTTTTTGGGAACGCAGCCTAAGTTAACGCAGGTACCACCCAGATACTGCTGTTCAACCACCGCCACGTTAGCACCGTGTTTTGCCGCCCGTACCGCACTGGCCATGCCGCCACTACCGCCGCCAAGAACAATCAAATCGAATTTCATGTCATTATCCTTTGAAAGACCAATCGCTGATTAGCAATACCGGAAAATCCATTTAAGCAGGCCAAAGAGACAAGCCATAACGCTACAGGAAAATTAAATGGTAGGCAGAAATGGGCGGAAGGGCAACCTGCCAAGCACAGGATTCAGCAGGAATAGCTGCAAGTTCAGTGGCAATTCATTATACTCAAACGAGGCTTTAAACTTGAAACGCTATGAAAATCAAACATTACGCGATTATTGTCCTGACCCTTCTCCTGCTAAGCTGCGGTCATTCCGGCGAGCGGCGTTACCAGGGTTATGTCGAAGGCGATAATATTTACCTGGCCTCACCCAATTCAGGCATTCTGCAACAATTGCTGGTTAAACGCGGCCAGGCGGTGACTAAAGGTCAACGGCTTTTTCAACTGGATCCCGAGCCGCAGGCACAGGTGATTAAGCAATATGCCAGTGATCTGGAACAGGCCAAAAGTCTGCTTAAGGATTTAAAAAACCCGCGCCGTGCCCCGGAGGTAGAGGCCATTGAGGCGCAGATTGAACAAGTGAACGCCCAGATAAAACTGACAGAAATCCGCGTGAAGCGCTACCAGAGCCTTTATCAGAAAAATGCCATCGAAAAAGACCGTCTTGATGAGATTCTTGCTACCTATGATCAGCAGAAAAAATTAAGGGATCAGTATGTAGCCAATCTAACGCTGGCGAAGATGGGCAGCCGCAGCGACCAGATCAAGGCGCAGGAAGCGCAGATTCAGGCGATTGCGGCGAAGCTCAATGAAGCCAAGTGGCAATTAGCGCAAAAAACGGTGCATGCGCCTGCAGCCGGGGTGATTTTTGATACCTATTACCGCCCGGGGGAGTTTGTTGGTGCGCAGCAGGCGGTGGTGTCCTTGCTCACGCCTGAAAATGTCCACATTGAATTTTACGTACCAGTCGAGGAGTTGGCCCGTTTGAGCATCGGTAAAAAAATTCATTTTACCTGCAGTGGCTGTCAACCTGACAATCCGGCGCTAATCAGCTATATCGCACCGGAAGCGGAATACGCGCCGCCCCTCATCTATAGCCGTGAGAATTACGACAAACTGGTCTTTCGCGTGCAGGCCCGGTTTGACAATTTCCATGCCTTTAAACCGGGGCAGCCCGTGACGGTGTTATTACGATGACAACCGATGCCATTATTGATGTCCACAATTTAACAAAATCCTTTGACGGCAAAATCGCCGTAAACGGCATTGACATGCTGGTTAAACGCGGCGAAGTGTTTGGTTTTCTTGGACCCAATGGCAGCGGTAAAACCACCACCATCCGTATGTTGTGCGGGTTGTTAACCCCGGACAAGGGGGAAGGGCAATGCCTGGGCTATGACATTCTCACGGAATCCAAAAAAATAAAGCAACACGTCGGCTACATGACTCAAAAATTCAGTTACTACCTGGATTTGACCATCGAGGAGAATTTGAATTTTGTTGCCCGTGTGTATGGCGTCGATAAACGTAAAGAACGGGTTGAACAGACAATGGAGGATTTGGAATTAATACCCCGCCGCAATCAATTAACCCGGCAATTATCGGGGGGCTGGAAACAGCGTGTGGCGCTGGCCGCCTGCCTGCTGCATGATCCTGATTTGCTGTTGCTGGATGAACCGACAGCCGGAGTAGACCCGATCGCAAGACGGGAATTCTGGGATAAAATTCACAGTTTGAGCGAACAGGGCATTACCACCCTGGTGTCCACCCATTACATGGATGAAGCAGAGCGCTGTACTCGTCTCGCTTATCTTGCCTATGGCGATTTACTGGTGACGGGCACGGTAGCGGAAGTGATCGCCACGACCCAACTCGGTACCTGGGAGATTTCAGGCGAAGTCTCCACCCGCTTATTGCAGGAAACCAAACAATTGCAGGGTATTGTGCAATCCGCTTTGTTCGGCAGCCGCATCCATGTGTGCGGGTATGACAAAAACCGCGTGGAAAACGAACTGAGTCAACTGGCCGCACGCTACCCCATACGCTGGGAGGCAATTGAACCCACCCTGGAAGACGCTTTCATCAGCCTGGTCAAACAATCGGGAGGAAAAATGGGATGAAAACCCCGTTTGCCTCCGGGCTCATTGGCATCATGGTCAAAGAATTCATTGAAATGCGGCGTGATAAGGCCACGTTCGGCATGATACTTTTTATTCCCCTGTTGCAACTCGTCCTGTTTGGCTTTGCCATCAACAACAATCCCCGCCATTTGCCCACGGCCATCGTGAACAACGATCCCAGTCCGCTGACCCGCCGCATTTTAAGCGGCATGGAAAATTCCACTTACTTTAAATTCATAGCGCCTGCCCTGACTGAAGAGGAAGCCTATCGTTTGCTCAAACGCGGCAAGGTGCAGTTTGTGATTAATTTTCCGCCTAATTTCTCCCGTGATCTGGCGAAGGGACTAAGGCCGGTGCTGTTACTCGAAGCCGATGCCACGGATCCTGCGGCAACCAGTCGGGCTGTGAATGTCTTTGTTGAACTGGCCTCGCTGGTGTTAAAGAAAGAATTAACCGGTCCGCTGGCAAGCCTAAGCCCGAAAATCCCGCCTTATCAGCCTCAGGTTCATACCATTTATAATCCTTTGGCGATTACCTCCTACAACATTGTTCCCGGCCTGCTCGGGGTGGTGATGACGATGACGCTGGTGGTGGTGACCGCACTGGTCATTACCCGTGAATACGAACTGGGCACCATGGAGAACCTGCTGGCTACCCCGGTGAGTCCTTTGGAAGTGATGATCGGCAAGCTGCTGCCGTATATTATCGTAGGTTACCTGCAGGCTCTGATTATTTTGATACTGGCTAAATTGTTATTCGGTGTGCCCATGGAAGGCAGCATCCTGCTGCTGATGGTCTGTTGTCTGCCCTTTATTTTCGCTAATCTGGTCATGGGATTAACCTTCTCCACCATGGCGTCAACGCAGTTGCAGGCGGCACAGAGTGCGATGTTTTTCTTTTTGCCGTCCATTCTGTTATCCGGCTTCATGTTCCCCTTTCAGGGCATGCCGGAATGGGCGCAATGGGTAGGATCGATTCTGCCTCTGACTCATTTCCTTATTATTGTGCGGGGAATTCTGCTGAAAGGAAATGGCTTTTGGGACGTCTGGCAGGAAACCATCCCCATTATGCTGTTTGCCGTGGTCATGATGGCCATTGGTTATAAACGGTACCGCCGCACGCTGGATTAGGCCAGGAAATGGCTCACTTCCTGCTCCACACGGGAATCAATCAACACTTCAACATGATCAATGCCCGGAATGATTTTTAACGCGGCATGGGGGTATCGTTGGCAAAAACGAATGGATTCGACAGGATGAATCGTGCTGTCTTCACTGCCATGGATACAAAGAATGGGAACCTGGCTGCGGTTAACCAAATGGCGAAAATGAAGGTTCTCAATTTCTGTTGAAGCATTCTGTCGAAAGATATTGCGTAATTCGCGATACCCCTGCCCACTCAGGCGCAGTTGCCTGGCCAAGCGGCTTACTGGCGTTCGCATGAGCGTGGGAGAGGCGATGAGCACCATGCGCTCAGGTGAGGATTTAAGTTGCCATTCTTCAAACTGATTGGCCAGATTCAGGGTGTTAAGCAGCATGGCGCCGCCAAAGGAATGGCCTATGGCCGCATGGAAGGGGCCAAAATGGTTGATGGTTTCACGAAGGATGGTCACGGCATCGGTCCAGGTCAATTGCAGCCCTTTGGCTTCGCCATGAGCCGGGAAATCCAGCGCATAAACCTCATACCCCTGCTGATGAAGATGGCGAATGAGCTTCACCATGTAGGCGGCCCGCGACATCCAGCCATGAGTAATCAATATTTTTTTAGCAGTAGGATTGTCAGGCTGGTCAAAATGATGAAACACATGATGGCGCGGTGAATGCCGCTCAATCAGGGTTGACCGCTTGCTGGCAATGTATTCACAGGCACGCTCGGCAAAGGCCCGATACTGTTTTTCAACGGGCATGGGAATGGGCGTAATGAACAATTGATAACACAGTTGGGCATGCAAAAAATCCCTCATGTCTTTTAAGGTATTGACTAACATCATCTTTTCCCTTTTTTTTGTTCTATTTAGAGCATAGTTTAAAACGAGTGACTTTTTGGACTTTTTTATGTTTTTTTGCCAAAAACAGCACTAAAACGCCCCATAAGGGTTGATTTCACTGCAAACGCAAGGCTTGTGAAGCGGCTATTGGCCAACTACGCTTGTTGTATAACCATAAAAAAGGGGATTTTATGACCGCACTCGCGGTTATCATCAATCAACAGGCCAAGAATGCCCAATCAGCAGCACCCTTCCTTCAGGGATTGAAAGAAGCAGGCATGGATTACGATCTGTATGAGGTCGATGCCGATGATCTGGATGCAACCATCAAAGATTGTCAGCCGAAGTACGACACCCTGTTAGTCGGCGGCGGCGACGGCACGGTGCGTTCGGCCGCTCATTATTGCGCGAACACTAGCACGGTAATGGGGGTGCTTCCCCTGGGCACCCTGAATCACTTTGCCAGGGAATTGGTGTTGCCGTTAACGGTTGAGGACCTGGTTGAGGCTTTAAAACAGCGCACCACCACTGTGATTGATCTGGCGGAAGTCAATGGCCAGGTGTTTGTCAACAATTCCTCGATTGGCTTTTATCCCAAATTTGCCCGCCGGCGCGATTTGTACAGCCGAAAATATTATAAATGGTTAAGTTACATCCCAAGCCTTATTGACAGCCTGCGCAAGCATCCGACCCTGTCGTTGCGCGTCAAAAACGAGGAATTCGTCCTGTCATTGCGTACGTCGTTTTTGATGGTAAGCAATAATCTCTACACCTATGAATTTCCTGCCACCTTCAAACGCGAAGCGTTTACCAGTGGCCGGCTGGGGCTTTATTTTTTCAGGCATGGCCGGTTGCGTTTATTCAAAATCCTTCGCGCCATGCTCAATCGCAGAAGCAATTTTGAATTCAGAGAGTCGCAGTCGCCCATTGAAATTCATTGTCAGGACCTGGCTGAACTCAACGTGTCGCTGGATGGCGATGTCAGGCGCATGGAATCCCCTTTGCGCTATAAAATCATTCCTCAAGGCTTGCGTCTTATCACCATCGACAAGCCTTCATGAGCAATTGCTCTGGGCGTAAGCACAAGGGGGGTACGAAAGCCAATCATCATCGCCTTTGACCGCTTCATCAAGCGCGCAAAAAGGCTGTAAACCGCCACCGATTTCCGATTCTTAAACAGCGGGTTTGTTTAAATGTTCTTTGGCTATGGCGTCGGCTTCTTCTTCAGTTGTCTCTGGTTTTTTGGTATCGGCCGCGATTTTTTGCAACAACTCGTCGGGCAGGGTGGCGAACAGAGAGCCCTGCCGTTTTCCCTGCGCCAGTATTCGGGCGTTTTTTCTTATCTCGGCAAAACTTTTTACAGGATCACTGGTAATCATCGCTGTTTTTAAATCATTTAATTGGCCAATTTTTTCGTTGATTGCTTCGTGCTGGTCAGCATATTCATCCTGGGATAGCCAAGAGTTCAGGGTTGCAAGATGCTCATCAACCATGGCAAATGGATCGCGATCGGAACCATACACCAGGGGATTGGCGCCGGCGGCCAATAACGAATACGCTTCATCAAAATGAAGATGGTTAATTGCATAATAGAGCGCGGTGGATCCTGAAGAGGAGAGTGCATTGATTCCTGGGTTTGCTGCGTTATTAATGACATTGTCAACATTGTTGATTCTGCCTGTACGGCTCGTATAGGAGGTCCTTGTGGCAATGTGTAAGACCGTTTGTCCCTGCTGACTCAGCGTGGCAAAATCAAATCCCCGTTTCGCGGCTTCTGTAACAAACGAGGGGAATACGTATTGGCATGTTACCCTGTCCTCACAACACCAGGCCGCCACATGGACAGCCGTGTTGCCAGCCTTGTCTTTAATCGTGAAATCAAGATTTTCATTGGCAAACAGCACGTCTAGAATTTTACTGGCACTGGTAGAACCCATGTAATTACCGATTTGCGCAGCATGATGTAAAAGGGTTAAGCCGTCCTCGTCCTGTTCATTAATAAGATTGGGGTTGCTCTCTAATGCGGCCTTAAGCGCTTCAGCGGAGTGGACTAAACTTGAAAATTGCTCCGATTTCATAGTCATTACTTCATGGTACTGTCTTTTAATTATAGGGGGGATGTATTAAGAGAGGCTTAAATAATGAACGACCTGGTTTGAAAATGTCATTTGAAGCGAGCAGGTTCATTTGGTTCTTGTTCGTTACCATTAGTCTGTCGGTATGAAAGAAAAGCAGCCTGAGGAATGCCACGCTATACTCTGGTTAAGGCTTAATGAACATCACTGACTAAGAAAATCGAAAGGCAAGGGACGGAATGATAAAAATTATTCATATTTCCGATTTGCATTTTGGCCGCCACATCGAAACCATCCCGGAAGCATTTCACGAGGCCTGTGCGCTGATTCAACCGGATTTGCTGATCATTTCCGGGGATTTGACGCAACGCGCGAGAAGCTGGCAATTTAAGGCGCTGGCTGGATTTTTAGCAAGGCTGCGTGCACCTTATCTCGTGGTACCGGGTAATCATGATATTCCTTTGTTTAATTCGGTTGCCCGCCTGTTTTGGCCTTTTAAACAGTACAGGCGCTCTGTGTCCCCGGAACTGGAAGTCAGTTTCAGCAACGCGGAATGCCGGATCCTGGGCCTTAACTCGGTGGCCCCGTATGAATTGAAGGATGGGCGGCTGTCGCGGAAGTCGATGGCGAAAATGAAGGCCTTCTTCCAGGAGTCCGATCACCGCTTGAACATTCTGTTTTTCCATCATAACTTCCATTATTTTGAGGGCATGCACAATCCCTTAATCAACACGCAGGAGTTCATTGACTACTTGAAACAAAGCCCAATCGACATTGTCTGTACCGGTCATTTGCATTTTGCCAACATCACCCTTATCGAAAAAAACAACCAGGATAATGCCATGATCCTCCACGCCGGTTCGTTATCCTGTGTGCGTACCCAGGATAAATTCAACAGTTTTTATGTGATCAATCAGGAAGGATTGGCCTGCGGGGTGGACAAGTATGTGTTTAATAAGGGCCAATTCATCCCCCAGGAAAAATTCAACATTGAATTTAGCCGCTAAGATACCCATTTGCCGCAGATAGGATTACCATTGGATCAGTGAATGGAAACGTCGAGGCATTGAATGGACTTGAATCAATTTGAACAACGCTTACACGCCATCGAAGCACGTCTTGCCGTAATTGAAGAAAGACTGTCTCTTCCCCCGCCGCCCGCGCAATCCGGTTGGCATGAGCCGAAAGCCCCCGTTTCCACGGCCAGGGAGGCTGATTTAAACGCACTGGAAGGGTCATCCAACTCCGGGAATTGGCTGGGCACGATCGCGGTGGTGTGTTTTGTGCTGGCGGCCGGTTTTATTATTAAGTTATCCATAGACAGCGGCTGGTTAACGCCTGCGCGCCAAATTGTCATCGCGGCCGTGTTCGGGATGAGTTTAATCGGCTGTGGGCTGGCCATGCTTTCCACTTATCGTGGCTATGCAAGCCTGCTGCCGGCGGCGGGGGTGATTATTCTCTATCTTTCCGTTTTTGCCGCCCACCGCCTTTACGCGTTGGTATCGGTTGATGCGGCATTGATTCTGACGTCGCTGGTATCGTTGCTGTGCATTGGCCTGTATTTGAAAATAAAGCACGATGTCTATGCCCTTTGTGCCGCAGTTGGGGCTTACCTTTCGCCGGTTATTCTTGGTTTCCACACCCAGGCGCTTTTTACCGTCTATTATTTCGTATGCTGCTCCCTGACTTTTGCAACCCTTTCCATCTGGCTGCGGTCACGGATAATGACCATCATTGCGGCGTATCTCGCCATACTCATCACGTCGCTTATCGGTCTTGATTTAAAGGATGATGTGACGATTGCCATCGTACTGGCCTTGCATTTTCTCATTTTTGCTTTGGGCACCTATTTATTTACCCGCGTCAATCAGCAGGAATTGACTGAAAAGGAAGCCTGGGGTTTCTTTCCTGTCCTTATGCTGTTTTATGCCATGGAGTACTTTTATATCGATCGGAGTTATCCGGGGCTGGCGCCCTGGCTGTCCCTGGTGTTTGCTGGCTTGCTGCTTGCGCTGTATGCCTCGGCTAAACGCTGGTTTCCTGACGGCCGGATTAAAAGTCAGTCGGTGATTTTTGCTTTTGTAGCCATTGTTCTGTTCCATTCGTTTTATATCGAACTGCTGCCGGCTGACATCAAACCCTGGGTGTATGTGGTGATGATGCTGGCTTTTGCCTTTGTGCCGTTTAATCCCTCCTCGATGAAAGACAGGAGCACGTGGTATGTTCCAGCGTTGATTGGCTTTATTGTTCTCGCCATTGAATACATCAATATCATTAACCATCTCCTGCAGCGTTCAAGCATGATCGGAAGTGACGGCCCTGCATTCTGGCTCCCGGTCGCTTTTGCTGCTTTGATCAGCACATGGTTAGTCCTTATTTATCGCCGCGACGATTTAGCTCACAATGACGAGAAGGGCTCGGCTTTGCTGGGCGCGGCCCATGTATTGGCCATTGCCGGATTTTACCGCCTTGCGGATCCTTACGGTTCTCTCGCCGTATCGGCCTGCTGGTTGTTTTACGCCATTGCCGTTATGGCGTTTGCCTATCAGCGCCGGGATAAAACCATGGCGAAATCAGCCCTTATTGTGTTAGGTTTTGCGGCCGGTAAGGCGCTGCTTTACGATGCGGCGTCCACACCGACTCTGGTCAGAATTTTATGCCTGTTAATCACCGGTGTGGTGTTGTACGGCGCCGGCTTTTTAATGAAAAAAATCGCGGAGTGGGAAAAATAACCCACACAACCGATTGATTTAATGGTATTTTTGTTGGATATTTGCGCAATTGACCCGTACTGATTAGCCAGGAAAAAAAGGATAGCTCATGCACACATCGAATTACATTTATCATCACGGCGAACAGGAACTGCACGGCTTTTTAGCCTATGACGACTCACACGATCGGCCGCGGCCTGCTGTGCTTGTGGCCCATGATTGGAGCGGTCGTAACGAGTTCGCCTGTAAAAAAGCGGAAATGCTGGCTGGCATGGGTTATTTAGGTTTTGCCCTGGATATGTATGGTCATGGGCGCCTGGGTGAGACCACGGATGAGAAAATGGGCCTTATGCAGCCTCTCGCCAATGATCGACTGTTATTGCGTGATCGCATCAATGCCGCTTTTGACGCGGTGATTGCCATGCCGGAAGTGGATAACAGCCGCGTGGCAGCCATCGGGTTTTGCTTTGGCGGCCTGTGTGTGCTTGATTTGGCACGAAGCGGGGTGCCCTTAAACGGCGTGGTGAGTTTCCATGGGTTACTCAACAAGCCTAAAGAGCTGCACGCCCAGCCCATCAGTGCCAAAATTCTGGTGCTGCACGGGTACGATGATCCCATGGTTCGTCCTGAACAGGTTAACGAGTTTGGTCAGGAAATGACCGATGCCAAAGTGGATTGGCAGGTGCACCTGTATGGTCATACCCAACATGCCTTTGCCAACCCCCAGGCCCATGATACGCAGCTTGGCACCATCTACAATCCGGTTGCTGAACGCCGCTCCCTTCAGGCCATGGAAAATTTCCTCAGGGAGATTTTTGCTTAATCGCCGGTGCTGAGAAAAAGATGCTCAAATCCCGAAAAGGACAGACTGTGATGCTTTCGCTGCGGTGTATGCGCAGAATCCAGCTGTAATTTCGGGTAGCGCTTAAGCAGGACCTCAACCAGGCGGTGCATTTCCAGTCTCGCCAATTTGGCGCCAAGGCAGAAATGGCTGCCATAACCGTAACTGTAATGAGGCACGGTTCTGCCTTCCACAACCACCTCCTCGGGTCTGCTAAAGTAAACCGGATCGCGATTAATGGCATGCGTTGCAATGAAAATCACCTTGCCTTGCTCAATCAACTGCCCTCCTAATGCCGTGTCGTTTCGGGTGACCCGGAAAATGAAGGTGACGGCTGGATCAAGACGGTTGCATTCCTCAAGGTAAGCATCAAGACGGGGACTGTCCTGCTGAAGCCTCGTCCACAGTCCGGGTTCAGTCAGTAAGGTGTACACATTATTGCAGAGTTGATCCGTGGTTGTGACCTGGCCTGCGACCAGCATCATGATGGCCTGGGAAATGATCTCGTCATCCGTCAGGCCAAAGTGCGCCTGATGAAGCAGCAGGGTGCTTAAGAAATCCTGTCCGGGCTGGCGACGGCGTGCCTCAATGAGATTGGCGAAATAGTCATACAACCGTTTGGCACTGTGGTTAACCCGGATGCCGTCGGCATCCTGGTAAGTGGTGGAGCCGCCGAAAAACTGCGTCATGTTGTTAGACCACTCATAAAAATCAAGTCGCTCACGCTCAGGAATGGCAAACAATTCAGCCAGGGTGGTCGAGGGGAGGGTTTGCGCCAATTGATGCACAAAGTCAAAGGATTGACCCGGCTTGAACGCCAGCAGGCAACGCTCGATGGTGGCATCAATCAAGGGGGTTAATTGATTGAGGGTCTGCTGACCAAAGCCATGGTAACAAATGCGCCGTCTGTCGGTGTGCTCCGGGGCATCGCTCATCACCATCATGCGGCTTACGACCTTAAAAAAATCGCTGATTAAGTTTAAATTCATGTCCGGCATGCGCGAAATAAAAAAGGGAGTACGATCGCAAGTGTAATCCCCACTGGTCAGCACCGCTTTGGCTAACGCATACGAAGTAATCACAAAAAACTGACCTGGCTCCCACCAGAAAAGTTCGCCCATTTCGCGTAAATGGCGGCTGAACTCACTCGGGGTGGTGCTCTGTTTTAACTGCATCAAAGTGTACGATTTCATAGAATCTGTATCCTTCTTAAATGACGGGGACTGTGTTGGCTAAAGGCATTGCGGCCATGCAACAGGGCAAAATTGTCCGCAATGAGGTAATCCCCTTCCTGCCAGCGGTGTTCATGGCAATGCTGAGGGGCGCGCATGCGGTGACTTAGTGAGGCGAGAATGGCCTTGGATTCCGACGTTTCTTTGCCAAGCACCTGCACGTCGACGGGATTTAAATAATCGTCGCCCACGGGTTCGGCAAAGCGAAGAATCGTTTTACCGGTATCCGGATGGTGGGTGACCATGCGCCGGACAATGGCCCCGCCATAATGAACGCGTTTTTCGGTCTTAAACGAGAAGGCATAGTCACGCCACGCCGCCCGTTCCCCGGCATTGGCCGTGTCCCAGACCCGTTGGGTATTGACAAAAAGGGTCTCGCCGCCGCATTGCGGCAGAGGCGCTTTTAAGCAGTGAAAAAAAAGAAAGCGCGGCTCCTGATGAAATGCCCCATCCCAATGCAGAGGCACATCGCCTTCGGTAAACAGGTAATTGGGTTTGCGTTTGTCCACCCGCATTTCCATCACCGGACCAGAATCCCAATGCAGAAGGGAGGCCTGGCTCTGCAAATAATTGACCAGCCTGTCCTTGTCCAGTGGTTTAAAGCCGCGCAACAGGACGAGCTGATGTTCTGTCACGTTTCTCAGAATACCATTAAGTGGTATTGCGGCGAGATCGTCCTGCTCTGCCGTGATGAGGTGCGGGGTAAACGAATCGGATAGGGTTAACATCAGCAAGCCTCCAGAACATAATGATCATGATTTAAACGGGCACCCAGACGTTCCGCCTCCTGCCGTTTAACCAGTTGCCACCCTTCCGGCTTTTTTAACAGGACGTTATGCCAGGGGGTGGCCCATTGGTTGCTGGCGGGCAGGAACTGAATGCCCAATTTATCCGCACCGCAAGGCTGGGGATGAATGGACAAACGCAGGCTTTGTGGAAAATAATCGGCCAGCAACCGCGACCAGGCGTTGGAGCGGCGTATCACTTCGTAGGCCACCGGTTTCGCCTGCTTCCTGATCTGATTTTTTGACAAGGTGGGGTGCAGCGCCAGTTGGTCTTCAATGATGAAGCGATGAATGCCGTTAAACTGGTACAACAAGGCATCATCCTGCTGCAGGCGCGCCAGAAGCTCTGGAAGAGGTTGTGCATACTCAGTCATCAACTGGTCGCGCATGCGGCCGTAAGCTTTTAAATCATAGACATCATCCAGCGAAAAGGTGGAAAGATGATTCAGGTGATAATCCTTGATGATTTGCTTAACACCGTGTTGATAAATGTCCACATCCTCATCACTCACTAACACCAGATCGTTAAACACCCGGCCATCAGAACAGATAATGAGCTTGACGCCCTGGCGGTGGATTTGCTGCATGGTGGCGCAAAGGGTGTTTAAGTGGCTTAACCCCATGATCTCACCCCGATCGGGATAAGGAGACAGGGTTTTTTCCCGATTGGCTGATTTGGCGGGGAAAGCCGGAAGAATCATCACCAGCGGCCATTGCTTTTGTACCGCGGCGGCCAGGTATTGTTTGGGATAATACTGGCAGCGGGGGCAGAGCGCTTTGCGGCAGTCACTGTGCTTTCCCTCACTGGAACGGAGATGGCGCATCAGAAGGAAGGTTAACTCATTAACCACCTCGTCATCATTCATGTTATTCATCGTGGGTCCTGCTGTGATTGGGTTAGATTGCAGGTTAGAAGAAAACTCTATAATTTGATAATATTAAGTTTTTATCTATTTAATTAAAAAAATTAATGGAAATTGATTTCGATGCCTTGCATACCTTTGTCACCGTGGTTGAAAAAGGTGGCTTTAATGCGGCAGCCAAGGCCCTGTTTAAAACACAGCCAGCCATTACTCTGGCGGTGAAAAAACTGGAAGACCGCTTAAACCTGTGTCTGTTTGACCGCAGCCATTATCGTCCTGAGCTCACGCCGCAGGGTGTTAAATTCTATAAACGGGCCAAGTCGCTGGTCGGTCATTGGCGGCATTTAAACCAGTTTTCCCAGCAATTGGGGGCGGGGATGGAAAGCGACATCACCATTGCCATCGATGTGTTTTACCCGTTAAGTGCATTAAAAGAGTTATTGCGGCACTGGATAAGTACTTATCCCTTGACTCAATTCCATTTTTTATCGGAGTCCCTGGGCGGCGCCTGTGAACGCTTGGTGCGGCATCAGGCGGATTTGGTGATCAGTGAAAACCTGATTTCCGATCGCGCAGTGGAAGTGATTGTCCTGCGTTCAGAACCCATGGTGGCGGTCGCGTCTCCGCTGTTTATCGAGCAGTATGCCGACAAGCTTCATGATTTGGATGATTTATCCGATTGCATGCAGGTTATTTTGCGCGATTCATCGCAGTCGGATTTTACTTTCGGTGTTCTCGAACACGGGCGGCGCTGGACTGTCAGCGATGTTCATTCCAAAAAAGACATTATTACGGCCGGCCTGGGCTGGGGGCGTCTGCCCTTACACCAGGTGGCTCTGGAACTGGCGGATGGACGATTGCAGCGGCTTAGCGGGCCGCATTTTGATGAGCGGCTGTTAACCATGGGGGCCATTCGCCTGCAAAAGCCGGCCCATACCCCCATTGTCGAACGCTTATGGGCCGACTTGCAAACCCTGCAGCAGGGCACGCGATGCCCTGTTTGATCCATAAATAAACAAACTTGTGGGCGCTGGGGGCCGCATGATATAAACGGCTGTTAATGAAATGCTTTAGGCCAACACAGGAGAATGCCAATGACGCAGAAATTTGGTGACATTACCAAAGGGATCAGTACCCAGTTAGCAAAATTACGCAAAGAAATGCCGGATGTGATGGCGGGCTTTTCAGCGTTGTCGCAGGCCGCCACCAAAGACGGCTCGCTCAATAAAAAAACCAAAGAGCTCATTGCCATGGCCCTGGCCGTTGCCAATCATTGCCCAGGTTGCATTGGTTTTCACTCCCAGGCTTTGGTTAAACTGGGGACTTCCCGTGAAGAATTGATTGAAACACTGGGAATGGCGGTGTACATGGGTGGCGGGCCTTCCTTGATGTATGCCGCCGAAGCGCTGGAAGCCTTTGAAGAATTCAGCCAATAAGTAAAAAGGCCGGTTTAGCCGGCCTTGCTGGTTATTGACCCAGGGCACCGACATGCTGGATTGCCTGAGGCAGATTCGATTGACCCTTGCAGGGGTAAGCTTTGGCCACGCCAAGCCAGGCGACTTGTGAAACCGTCATTTTGTCCTTGTCGCTTTGTTGGCTGGATATCTCATTGTAAGTTTGCATAATGATGCCATTGAGCGTAACGGCATTGAGTGACACCCCAGTGGGCAGGCAAAACAGGGGGCGTCCCTGGGTTTTAGCCAGTTCATTGGCCTGTATCAGGGTTTCTGCCACGGTTTCACTGGTAATGGTCAACACATTCCGGGCCGAGCGTGCCCAGGCCTGCGCCTGCGGATCAGCCTTCATTTCCATTTGCGGAATGTTATTGGCAATGTTCATGTAATGGTCAATGGTGTCGGCATGAACGCCGGCCGCAACGGCTGCGGCAATACAAAAAAGAAAAAAACGCATGGTTGGTCTCATGATCTGAACGCGGACATGCCCTAATGATAATTGACCGCAAGGTATTTGCAACTGTTGTTGTTCAGCACACCATCCCCATACTCCTTATGGCCGCCAGTAACTCGTGTTCATGAACGGGCGAATGAATTAAACCGATGTACTTATCCGGCCGCACCAGAACGGCGGTTTCGTGTTGAAGATCAAAGTGCTTGTGCAGTGAAAAGTCAGGATCAATGTAAACGGAAGCAAAGGAACCCGGCAGAGTGATGGTGTCGCTGATTACGGCATGAACCCCCGCGATGGATTGCAATCGTTCAGCCAACCGCTGCAACAAGGCAGAAAACGCCTGAAGGTCGCCGGTATTCTGTCCGCAAAAGACCAACAGATGATGCCGTGTGCCGCGGGTGAGAAGCGACAGGGTTTGTTGACAGCCGTGGATTGGATTTAGCAGGCTGAAATCACCCAGGTATTCGCCGATTTTAAGTCGCCCTGCGGCACCCTGCACGCGGACAATCGGGCTTTTGGCATAAGAAATGGTTAACTCGGCCAAATCCCTGGCCAAGGCTTTGCGCACCGGTTTAAAGGAAACCATCAGACGGGCAAAGGCATTACGCAGGCTAACCAACAGAGGATTACGCAAAAGAATCATCCGTGTCATCAGGTCTGTTTTTTTCAATACCTGCTCACCGATGGGATGACGCTCGGCCTGATAACTGTCCAGTAATGCCTCGTTAGCTAACCCTTTCTGCACCAGGGCCAGCTTCCACACCAGGTTGTACACATCCTGAATGCCGGTATTTAATCCCTGACCGCCCATCGGGCTGTGAATATGCGCGGCATCCCCGGCAAAAAAGACACGCCCATGGCGGTAATTTTGAATCTGACGATGGTGAATGGTAAATTGACTGAGCCACACTGGATTGGACAGGTTAAATGACTCAAGGCTTCGTGTCTTGAATTCGGCAACAATGTCCTCCAGCGTCAGCTCGCCGCTGAAATCAGGCGGCGCCGTCATGACCACGCGGTAGCGGGTTTCACCCATGGGAAAACAGGCTAAAGGCCCTCTGTCGCTGGCGTAAATGAGCATTTTATTCTGAGGCTTTGCCCAGTCAATGTGGACATCGGCCAGCCACCAGGCTTGTTCATAGGCCGCCCCGGCGAACTGTTCATTGACCAGATGCCTGAGGGTACTGTGGGAGCCGTCACAGGCCATCAGCCAATCCGCCTCAACCTCCTCTGTGCTGCCGTTTTGATGCGTGAGAACCGCTTTAATGCCCTGGCTGGATTGGGAAAAGGACACCAGTTCCGTTTGCCATTCCACAGGCTGCTGCTGATCAAGCAGACTCTGGTGGAAAATGGCCTCGGTTTGATTCTGGGGTAAATCAATCAGGTAATTGCGGTTGGAGCCAATGCCGTTGAAATTGACTTCAAAAAGCGGTTGGCCTTTTGAATTAAAAATCGCGCCTTCGACACGCTGCCCCTGACGGAGTACCTCAGTGAGGAGATCGCAGTCGTCCAGGACATCGAGGGTGCGAATGTGCAGGCCCAAGGCTTTGGACTTGTCGCTTAAGCCGTCCTTTTTATCAATAATTCTGACTTTCAAGCCGTGACGAAGCAGTTCATGGGCACAAAATAAACCCACTGGGCCTGCGCCGACCACTAACACTTCCGTTGTTCTTTCCATCAATTCACTCCAGCGCACAATGCAGAATGGCGGCCTCATGCCGGCATGCTTTCATTTTAGAGTGAATATCAGGAAAATGTTAATGTTTTCGGCAGGGACGAATGGGCAGGTAGTTGTAATGAGGCGTTGCAGGCTCAGCCCCGCATTCGTCATAGGTATTGTCAAGGCATAGAAAAAAGCACTTGGCACCGCGCCGCTGTGCGCTCCTTAATGCCTCTTCCATGGTAGGAAATACTGCCACGCCAATTCCCTCATGAATATAGTCTGTCTTGTCATTATGGATAAGTTCGACTAAATATTGATGCAAATCACTACGGGAATAAATCAAACCCACCGTGCTTTCGTGAGATAAGTCCATGATTTCCTTACGTGATATATTCGCCATTAATAGACTCCCATCAACACTACCTTTAAATTATAGCTTATTGGTTAAAAAAAGAGCTAAAATGAGGGGTGGCGTGAACAAACAGCTAAAAAAGGCATTCTTTTTTAAAAGTTTGTTTTATACTTTTGACATCCTTTCTTTTCCTTCTCGGCTATGAAAATACGGATCTTTGATTTCGATTGGACAATTACTTGCCAGCACACGTTCAACAGAACCCATTTGCACGCGCCTGAGACAAACATTAAGGCGGGTGTCACGAAGCTTTTTATTCATGATGAAACGCACATTGCCGCCATTGCCAGCTATCACAATGACCCGGATTACATCAAACGTTACATCGAAGTGATTCTCAATACCCCACTGACGTTAAGGGAGCGCATTGACACTTACGCGGACAATGTTCTCTCTGTTTATAACATTCAATCCATGCCGATGCCGCTTATCATCTCCACGGTGAAAGGGGATGAGTTTAATGCCCGAGTGGCGCGCCTTAAAGTCACCGGTAAAAATGCCCAGATTGGCCAGGTGCTTCAGTACCTTGAAACCGTGGAGAAAATTCCTCTGGCGGAAGCAGTCGAGGTTGAGTTTTATGACGATGATGAAAAAAATTACCGCGAGGCGTGTGAAATGACACGGCATTTCAGTTTTACAGCGTTTTACATCGACAGGCAGAATCAGGCCGAGTTAGTGATTAAAGAGTCCAAACGGGCGGGCCTGCTCTGTGCGCCACAGCTGGAGCCGGCTGTGGAGGATGAGGTCATCGCCGGTGATATTGACGAGATTAAGTCGCCTTCGCTGTCAGGTTAACCAATAAATCGGTAAGATAGAATTTTACATCAATGAAAGCAAAAACCATGTCCACGCTTGCAATTGTATTCACGGCCCTTCTTGTGATTTTAATCATCGCACCGCTGCTTATGCATTTTATACCTGCAATCAATTTCCGCGGCATGCCTCAAGGGTTAATTCAAGGGGCGCTCACCGCATCCAAACCTAACTGGGTGAGCAGCCTGGTGCCTGAGAGCGATAGCCATTACGTGGCGCCGCTGACTGTCGCTGACTTGTCGGCAATCAAGGACTGTGTGGTCAGGCAATCGCCGAAAACCACGTTGGTCAAACTGGACGAGTCATCACTGATAGCCTATCGACAGAGTCCGGTCTTTAACTTTACCGATTGGTTAATCATTAGAAAGGACGGCCAGGTGACGTCCAGCGCGACCATGGGGTATTACGATTTTGGCAAAAACCGGGAGTGGGTGGAAAGCCTGCGTGCCCACTGTACAGTACCTTCGCCCCGGTGAATCACGGTCATTGCCAACAGCAACGGCTTTTACGGTTCAGGACATTGATATTCCTTTATGCCAGGGATTGTGTTTTGATCGCAGGTAGTCACCATTGAATGAGAAACGCATGCAGGATTTTGCCGGCAAGAACATTGTGTTGGGCATTTGTGGCGGTATTGCGGCTTACAAATCAGCCTATCTGATTCGCGAATTGACCCGCCTGGGCGCCGATGTGCGTGTTGTGATGACGCAATCCGCGCAGCAATTCATCACACCGCTGACCCTGCAGGCTTTAAGCGGCCACGAGGTCAGAACGGAACTGTTTGATTCACAGGCAGAGCGCGCCATGGGGCACATTGAATTGGCCCGCTGGGCCGATTACCTGCTGATTGCCCCGGCGTCAGCCAATTTTCTGGCCAAAATGGCCCATGGGTTGGCGGATGATTTGTTATCTACCCTCTGCCTTGTCGCTGAAAATCCCGTGATCGTCTGCCCGGCGATGAACCGCAGCATGTGGCAGCATCCTGCTACCCGCGACAATTGCCAGACCCTGCGCAACCGGGGGGTGATTTTTGTGGGGCCTGATGAAGGGCTTCAGGCCTGCGGTGAAGAAGGCCCAGGCCGTTTAAGTGACGTGGAAGCGATTCTTACCGGTTTAAGGCTTCATGCCGTCAGTGGTCTGTTGACCGGCAGGACGGTGATGATTACGGCAGGCCCTACCTGGGAAGCGATTGATCCGGTAAGAATGATCACCAACCGCAGTTCTGGCAAAATGGGCTATGCTCTGGCCGCCGCCGCCCAAAGGGCAGGTGCGGAGGTGCTTTTAATCAGCGGGCCTTCCGCGCTGCCTGTTCCCCCCGGTGTAACCGCCTATCGGGTAGAATCCGCGAGGGACATGCGCAAGGCGGTGATGGGGGCGCTGAAGCCGGGCATGATTTTTATTGGCTGTGCGGCGGTGGCGGATTACGGTATCGACCAGCCCTCGTCAGAAAAAATAAAAAAGCAGCAGGCAGAGTCCCTGTCATTGACCCTGACTAAAAACCCGGACATCCTTGCGGACGTCGCGTCAAGCGGTAAAGCTGCCTATGTGGTCGGTTTTGCAGCGGAAACAACCAAGGTCGTCGAGCATGCCCGACAAAAACTCAAGGCTAAAAAACTCGATATGATCATTGCCAATCAGGTCGGAGGAAATAAAGGATTTGAACAGGATGGCAATGAAGTCATCGTGATTACATCACAGGAAGAAAGAACACTGGCCTTTCAGCACAAAACGCGGATTGCGGGAGAAATTATTGCAATTCTTGCGGCAACTCTTCAAAATGGCTCCCTTACAAAAGCAAGGAATTGATATGCTTAACGCCATTCAACTTAAAATTCTTGACCCGCGTCTTGGGCAAACCATCGAGTTGCCTTCCTATGCCACGCCGGGTTCGGCCGGTCTTGATTTGCGGGTTTGCATTAATGAGCCGTTGCAAATTGCCCCCAATGAAACCGTCCTGTTACCCACCGGGCTTGCAATCTACATTGCGGATCCCAATCTGGCGGCGGTGATTCTTCCCCGTTCAGGTTTAGGTCATAAACATGGCATTGTGCTTGGCAATCTGGTCGGCCTGATTGATTCCGATTATCAGGGTGAATTGAAAATTTCCTGCTGGAACCGCAGCCAGGATCATTTTACGGTTGAGCCGGGTGATCGTATTGCCCAATTGGTTTTCCTGCCGGTGACCCGCGTGGGGTTCACCGTGGTTGACGCCTTTACCGAGTCAAGCCGTGGCGAAGGCGGTTTTGGCAGTTCCGGGAGACAATGATGACTTATCATCCACGGGCAATCGACCGTGCAGTTTTTCGGGCTTACGACATCCGTGGCGTTATCGGTACCTATCTCGATGAAAATGCTTTTTATACCATCGGCAAAGCCATCAGCCTGGAGTTGCAGGCGCTTGAACGCCACACCATTTTCGTGGCCCGTGATGGCCGTTTAACCAGCGACAGTTTGTGTACCGCGTTAAAACAGGGCCTGTTAGACAGCGGCATTGATGTCGTTGACTTGGGCGCCGTCGCTACTCCCGTCATGTATTACGCCACCTGTGCCTATGATCTGGATTGCGGTTTGATGGTCACCGGCAGCCATAATCCGGCCGATTACAATGGCATCAAAATCATTCTTGCCGGTAAAACACTGGTACAGACGGACATTGATGCCCTGTATGAGCGGGTTTGCCAGGGGCAGTTCCAATGCGGCAAGGGGACTTTGATTAATCAGGATGTGCTTTCAGATTACATTGCCCGCATTGTCTCCGACGTGATGTTGACAAAACCATTGAAGGTTGTCGTGGATTGCGGTAACGGCATTGCCGGCCCGGTGATCCCCTCGGTGTTTGAAAAACTGGGGTGCGAGGTTATTCCTTTGTATTGTGATGTGGATGGGCGTTTTCCCAATCATCACCCCGATCCGACCATTGAAGACAATTTACACGACCTGCGCCAGGCTGTGGCGCTCCATCAGGCCGATATCGGGCTTGCGTTTGACGGCGATGCGGATCGTTTAGGCGTGGTGACCAACACGGGTGAAATCATCTGGCCCGACCGCTTAATGATGTTTTATGCCCGCGATCTGCTGGAACAGGTCAAGGGGGCGACCATTGTGTTTGATGTCAAATGCTCAAGTCATCTCGCCAAGGTGATTGAAGCGGCGGGGGGGACGCCGAAAATGTGTCCAACCGGGCATTCCATTGTTAAATCGGTGATGAAGCAGGAACAGGCTGCCCTGGCCGGCGAGATGAGCGGCCACCTGTTTTTCAAACATCGCTGGTATGGGTTTGATGATGCGCTTTACAGCGCCTGCCGGTTGCTGGAAATCATCAGTGCGTCACCGCTTACCGTGAGCGAGCAGTTTGCGGCAATTCCCAATAGCATCAACACACCGGAAATTAAAATTCCCATTGCGGA
This sequence comes from Legionella taurinensis, assembly GCF_900452865.1. Lineage (NCBI taxonomy): Bacteria > Pseudomonadati > Pseudomonadota > Gammaproteobacteria > Legionellales > Legionellaceae > Legionella > Legionella taurinensis. Next base: position 2,702,967 of record NZ_UGOZ01000001.1, on the reverse strand, counting down.
AGAAGAAAAGTTTCCCTTCATGGAGCGTTTCAGCCGGGAAGCCCATTTTCCTGCGGCTGAAATCATTGACATTGACGGCATGCGGGTGGAATTTGCCGATGGCTGGGGATTGTTGCGCGCCTCCAATACCACGCCCTGTCTGGTGGCTCGGTTTGAGGCCAACAATACAGAGCGGCTGGAAGCGATTAAGGATTTGTTTAAATCGCAACTTAAAAAAATAGACCATCGCCTGCTCATAGACTTTTAAGTCATGTCTTTTTACGGCGTGGCGGGTGATTGCCCTTTGACGAGGCCCTGATTTCATTCAGCCAGTAATGGGCAATATCCACACGCCGGGTAATCCAGACATCGGGAAACCGGCTGAGGTAATCCATAAAGCGTCTGACGGCCAAACACCGTCCGGGATGGCCGCTGATTCGGGCGTGCAGACCAATGGTCATCAGCGCCAGACGATGGTCTTCGTAGAGGTAATCCAGCGTGTTTTTAAGCTGCCGGTAGAACTCGTCAGCGGTCGAGAAACCCGGATTGGTGGTGTAACGGAAGTCATTGCAGACCAGGGTATAGGGTATAATCAGGTGATCGTCTTCAAGAAAGGGCAGATCATCGGCATAGCTGTCAGAATCATAGAGAAAGCCGCCGATTTCCCGTAGCAATGGCCGGGTATGTTCACTGCGCCGACCGGTATACCACCCTTGCGGCCGTTGGCCGGTTAATTGCTCAATGGTGTCTACACAGCGTTCAATGTGCTTTTTTTCCTCTTCTTTCGGCATCTGTGCGTAATCGATCCATCGCCAGCCGTGACCGGCAATGTCATAGCCGCTGAACCGTAAATAGCGGCAGAGTTCGGGGTTTAATTGCAGTGCCAGGCCTGTGGCAAAGACAGTCAAAGGCATGGCCTTTTGCTCAAACAGCCGAAGCAGGCGCCAGATTCCGGCACGGCTGCCGTATTCAAACAGGGATTCCATGCTCAGGTGGCGAAGGCCCTGGGGACGGGGCGCCATCGGAAATTCGCCGCCATAGGTTTCTGCCTGCGTATCGCCGTTCACCGGGGTTAATTCAGCCCCCTCTTCGTAATTAATGACAAAATTAACGGCTACTCGCGCGCCCTGCGGCCAGGAGTGGATGGGAGAGTGGGCCGCATAACCGACTAAGTTCCTGGTCATCATTAACCCAATTCAAAGGTGGTAATGCCATAAATATGCTCAGTGGGCAGTTTCGGTTCGCCTTTTAAGTACATTCTCGCCGTGGCAAAGCATTTTTGCATGGCGTGGCGATTGACTAATGCCAGGGCGTGCGGGTTATTTTCAGGGACATCAATGTAAACCGTTTCCCCGCGGGCGTGACTGACCAAGCTGTCAAACAGACCAAAGGCAATGTGGGAATTGTCGGCGAACAAGGGACCGATTTTAAATCCCTGCTGACAGGCGCGAAGAACACCATAACCCTTTATCTGCCCATCCATAATCCAGGCCAGGGCTGCGCCTTCAGGTTGCTTAATCCAGTGCTTTAAAAAGTGTTCACGCGGGGCTGGGAAATGCCTTCTATCATAGGCAAACAAGGCCTCATGGTGTTCTGGTCCAAGCGGCACGATGGCCTGGTTGAACTCCTTGAGGATGGATAATCCCTGTCCCTGGTAACGGGCATTCCGATGGGCTATTTGATACCCCAGGCGTTCATATTTGTTGAGCATGCTGAGAACACCGTCAATTCCGGCATTGCGATTGCCGACGTAATCGAGGCGGTGTCGGGTTAATTCCAACCCATAGCCTTGGCCGCGGTATTCCGGGGCCACCATGTAAAAACCGCAGAAGGCAAACTGATCGTCGTACACCACGGCCGATCCCATGGCAATGATTTTGCCATCCAGTTTCCCGACGAAAAAACCCTGGGTGTCGGCTTCAAAAAAACATTCCGCGTCGTGTAAACCCGGGTTCCAGCCTTCATTGGTTGCCCATTGAATGGCCAGGGGCATTTCCTCTCGAGTCATACGGCTAACGGCATAATTCGCTGACATGACGTTTTCCTTGCCTGATGTAGGAATCTGACATTCTGTTTCTTACTTTAACTATAGCAGCAAGGCATTCATCGCAGCTTTACAAAAAAGTAAAATAACGCCTGTAAACTGTAAAGGAGGGGGCGGTTCGCTCTTGAATGTCATGCAGGTCTGCTTTATGGTATCCGTGATGATGGATAAAGGAAGAAAACGTGATTCATTGCATTGAAATTGATTACATGGATGAGGACACCCTCTGTCGGGGGTATCTTGCGGTCAGGGACGGGGAAACTGAACCCAAACCGGTGGTGATGATTGCGCCTGACTGGCGGGGGCGGGGGGCGGCTCCCTGCGAAAAAGCAAGGCAACTGGCAGGCATGGGTTATGTGGGGTTTGCCCTGGACATGTACGGGGAGGCTCGTCTGGGTCTTGATAACGACCAACGGCGGGCCCTAATGACGCCCCTGGTCCAACATCGTGAGCATCTGGCACAGCGTATTCTTGCTGCGTATAGCACCGTGTGCAATTTACCCCAGGCGGACGCCAGCCGCATTGCCGCCATCGGGTATTGCTTTGGAGGACTTTGCGTGCTCGATTTGGCAAGAACGGGTGTCGAGCTTCGCGGGGTAGTCAGTTTTCATGGTTTGCTCTCAGAACCCCCAGGCAGCGAGGCAGCGATATCCGCCAAAGTGCTGGTTCTGCATGGTTACGATGATCCTCTGGTGCCGCCAGAACAGGTCAGGCAATTTGCGGATGAAATGACGCGCAAGCGTGTGGATTGGCAAGTGCACATGTACGGGCTGACGGCGCACTCCTTCAGTAATCCAGACGCGCATGAAAAAGAATCCGGATTGATTTACAACGCGTCGGCTGATCGGCGTTCCTGGCAAACGACCGCCTTATTCCTGGAAGAGATTTTTAAGGATTAAGCGGCTGCCTGATGGCTGCCCCTTTCTCATAGTGCCTTGATCAGGAGGAAGGGGCATTCGGTAACTGCTGTTGACATTCAGCAGGTCAGCGGCCGAGTGGGTACTAAATACGGCTGTTGCTCAAAAGCCGCAGTATAGGAATTGAATGTTTAGAAAAATTAAATAATACCCAATAAATGCAAGGGGTTCGTTTTTCGTAATTCCGTCTGGCGGGAAGCAGGGAGGGCTAATTCATGAAACAGGGTGTTGGTGTACTCATGCCAGGTGTGGATATCGATTTGACTGCTTTGTCCCAAATCGGAGCTGTAAATGATCCGCGGCAGGGTTTGTACGACATCGGCAAAATCTTCCTTATCCTGATAATACAACAAGTAGGTTAACAAGGTCTGCTCTATCCAGAGCCATTGCAGGTCGGATAAGCTGGCAAGCTCCGGTGCCTGCAGATGCGTTAAGGGATTGGCCGGTTGATTGAGCAGCAGCGCCGGTACATCGTGCTGCACACAGGCATCGATTAACGCGTACACTTCGTCTTTTGACGCATGGCCCGTGGATAAAACAATCGGATAATCCTTAGCCATTTTGAGAATGTCAATCACCTCAGGACGCAACTGCAAGGCATCGTTGAAAAGGGTCTCTCCTTGCAGGGTCTCCGCATGAAGCCGAGGTTTACTTAACTGCCTTGCCAAGCGAGAACGGTAATGTCGCCCGGTAATGGTAGGAAAATGGACAATCATCTTTCCGGGGAAAGTCGGCTGATACTGAGCCAATGCCTGCAACACCGCCCGGTAATGAATGCCGCCGCTGATGTGATTGAGGATGAGGGATGGAAAAACAGGCAAGCCTTGCTTTTGCGCAAGCGTGGCTTCCACGCTGGTGGCGCCCAGATGGCTGGTTAAAACGACGGCGCCCCGCAAGGATTGGTAAATGCGGCCGGCGGTCAAGGCATCCACTTTCCGTTCGTACAGATCGGGATTGGCATGGTAATGAATATCAATGAAATCCAGTTCAGCAGGAAGCATTGGCTTATCCTTTGTCCGTGGGATTTAACCAGGGCTGATCATAACGATAGTCCGCCCTGGCCTGGTCAAGACGCTGCCCTTTTTTGACCGCATCGATGATTTTATTTTCAGTTTCACAGATGGCCTGCGCTTTGGTCAGAACCTCGCCCAATAACTCAGCCGGAATCGCTAACACGCCGTTGTCATCACCAAATAGAATATCGCCGGGATGGATGGTGACGCCGTTGATGCTGACAGGGCATTGCTCACCGGACTTCTGCACGCGGTTTTTGCCTGAACGCATGAAACGCTCGACAGAGAATAGCGGGTAATCGCTTTGAAGGATTTTGGCCACATCCCGCACAGCCCCGTTGACAACGGTACCGGCTATTCCTTTGACCAATGCTGCCTGGGTGAGAATGTCGCCCCAGACGGTGCAATCAATCCGCCCCTGATTATCGATGACAATGACCGCATTGGCCGGTACGTTATCAATGTAATTCGCGGCTTGTTTGAATCCCTGTCCAACGCGTTGATAGGGACTGTATTGAACGGTATAAGCCGGGCCAGCCAGTTTGATGCCGCTGGCTAAGGGTTTAATGTGCAGCAGCGCCCCGTCTACACCGCAGGCATCCAGGGCATCCGCAATTTCAGCGGTGCTGTACTGCTTGAGCTGTTGAAGTTGCAAGTCCAGCGTCAACTGGTTTGCGTCAACCCCCTGTTTTAAAAAAAGCGGTGTTGGCAAGTCAGGGTGGATGACCTGTTCAATAATCACCTGCGCCATTTCTTCTGTGGTGCTTTTGCCGCCTAAATCATAGGTCAGGTAACGCCCATCCTTAATGACTGCGGCGATGGCTCGGGTGATGCGTTCAGCTTCACTGCTGTAACCAAAATGCGTTAACAATAAACCAATGGTCAGAAACATGGCGCTGGGATTGGCTCGATGGCTTGCGATGCGCGGGCCGCTGCCGTGCACGGGTTCAAAATAACAGCCTTTATGACCGATGTTGGCGCTGGGGGCAAAACCAAGGCCGCCCATGACCGCGGCGCCTACGTCAGAAAGAATATCGCCAAACATGTTTTCAGCGACAATGACGCCAAATTCTTCAGGCCGTCTGACCAGCCAGAGCGCTGTGGCGTCAATGTTGGTGATGTCGGCATTGATGGCGGGATAGCGTGCGGCGATGGCTTCAAAAATATCCCGCGCAAACGCGCTGCTTTGGCGAAGAACATTCGGCTTGTCGGCAAAGGTTACGCGGGTGAATTGATTCTCTTTTGCATATTGAAAGGCAAATTCAAACAGGCGCTGCAATCCCTGCCGGCTTTGCAGGCGGAGACTGACGCTCAAATCCTGGGGAGATGTATGCTGCCAGTGTTTTTGCTGGCGTATCAGTTGACTGATGGGTTCTGGCGGGGGGTGAAAATCAAAGCCTGCATAAAGGCCTTCGGTATTTTCCCGAATGATGCAGAAACGGAATGGCCGCTCACTGTCAACCAAATTAAAACAGGGCCGTACATTGGCGAATAAATCCAGTTTTTGCCTTAATTGAATCAAAGGAGAGACGTATTCAAGGTGATTCTTTTGCAGTTTAGGGGACAGTTCGCGTAAGGCTTCACGTACCGGTTTGCTGGTGATGGCGCCAATCAAGGTGGCGTCGCAATGACGAATCAATTGCCAGGTTTTCTCTGGAAGGGGGTTGCCCTGCTCCTGCCAGCAGGCCCAGCCGATGTCGCCGCGGTGGATAGCCACCGGTAAATTCAATGCCTTAAAGATCGGCAGGGCCGCTTCGGTGACCTCGTCTCCTATGCCATCGCCAGGCAATACGGCAATTTTAATGACATCATTCAGCGTCATAATCCAGTTTCTCCAGGATTATTTTTTTGCAAAAAGGAAGATTATCCTGCAACACTCGCATGCTTGCACCCGGAACAATAATCAATTGCCCGTGTGGGGGAGCCAACACATTCCGGCGATTAACCAGATGCGATTGGCCGCCAATAAAATGCAGGTAATTTGCCTTGCTCGTTGTTATTAGTTTAGTTGAATCTGTCGTCAGTACTTTGGTTAAACCCGTCATCAGGCGATGTTCTGCTTGCGCTGCGTCCCTAATGTCCCACTCGGTCACTGGCAACGAATTGGGAAAATAAACGTCACGGTACAAGTTTTCAAGAGCCGCAATAAGTTGGTGCTGACGGCACAAATCAATAACCCGGGAGAGCTTTTCAGTCAGGGGGGTATCGGCAAACGTGGGGGTGGAGAAGAGTATCAGCTGTTTTTTGACCAGCAGAGGGAGGCATTGCTGCAGAATAACCCCGCCAAATGAAAAGCCGATAAAACCCGCGTAGTGCGGCAGGAGGCCAAGGAGTTTTTCCTGCCAATGGTGATAATAGACGTCATTGGGCAGCGTGATGTCCATTTCGGCCAAAGGATCATGCCAGTCAAGCTGGTAATGGGGCGCCAAAAAGGAGAGCGACTCCGCCATGCCGGTGATATCGGCGGATTGCGGCATGACGGGTGCCAGAATGAAAAGGCGTTTTTGAGCCATGGGTCCACCCCGGTTAAATGCGTTGTCGCGCAGTATATAAGATAAGCTTACTTAACGGAATGTTGCTTGACCTGTGCGGTTGAAAGATCGGAGATTCCGCGAATAAATTCATCCATTTCAATGGCTTCCTGACCAATGTGTAAGGCCTGACGGGTATAATTGGCTGCAGTGAGCAGATCATCGAGGTTGTATTTTTTAATGTGGTTGGCATGAAGATAAGCGGCAAAAAATTCGGTTTTGAGATTGCCTATGCCTTTCCCCATACCGGCAAGCGAAGCATCCACGTATTCAACGCCGGCGTCTATGGCGGCTAAGGTATTGGCCTGCGCCAGGCCGAGATTATCATGGGCATGATAGCCAAAAGCGACAGGGTAACGCGGGATGTACCGTTCATAAATCCGGCTGACCCGGGAAGGCATCAGACTGCCGTTGGAGTCTGCGAAATAAATCATGTCGGGGTGGTGGGTTGCTGCTTCAGCCACGACCTCATCCAGGTCGCTCTCCAGGTATTGCGAGGTATGAATGAAATTAACCGAGACGCGAAGTCCGATTTCCCTGACCAGATCCAGGGTTTCACAGGCCGCTTTGATGCCGCCGCGGATAACGCAGATCCGAATCAATTTAACGCCCAGGGCTTTCATTTCAATGAAATCATCGCGGCCGACATTCTCGGGGTGAACCATGACTGCCATGTCGGCATGTTGAATGCAGTTGCGGCATAACTGAAGGTAAGCTTTTGGGCATAATCCGGCGTCGCCAATGTCGGGAATAGGATGCAGCGAGCCATTGCGATAACCTACCTCGATGTATTCAATGCCCGAATGATCCAGAGGGGTCAGTATGGCTTTTAAATCATCCGAAGAAAAATGAAAATTGGTTCTGTGTCCCCCGTCTCGTAACGAGACGTCTAAAATTTTTAATTGGTTCATCATGATATGCCATCCCGCTCTCCGCTAGGTTAAACCAGTTGCCGGTAAAGAAAATACAAAATGGGGAGTAATATTAAACTTCTTACATAAAACGCTGTTCGATTATGTTTATATAGCACATTCAGGTAAGAAAAGGGGTGGCGGTAGATCAATGAGCGGGTAATGATTTTGGTGACCTGACGGGCTTTGCCCTTTTGCGGTGTCTCATGAATACGAACACTGGGCGCCGGATTGGCTTCAATAATGACGCCGCCGGACTCTTCAATCGGGATGGTTAAATCCACGCATTCAATGTCAAGCCCCACGACAGCCAGGTTTAAGGTGGCCGCCGCTTTTTTTAATAAACGGCGGTTTTCCCGGCACACGCGGGTTTTAATGGTTTCATACGTGCCGCCGCGGGTGGCATTGCAGGTGTAACATAAATCCACACGCTCGTTCCGTTGTGGGATGTCATTGATTGTAAGCCCCAGTTCCTTGAGCCTGATCAGGCATTCACCGTCAATCTGGATAGGCTTCAAGGTGTCGCTTACGCGCGCGCGATCGGCATTGGCAAGTTCAACCAACTCCCTGATGGTGTGTTCGCCGTCACCGATAACATGGGCAGCATAGCGGCGTACCACCCCCAGTATGCGTTGCCTGAACATCAACACACGGTAGGAATTTAAATTACCATGAAATTCTTCAATGCTTAAAAATTCATAGGCGGGAAAAATATCGTCCATGAAGGCTTTTAGTTGTTCAATGTTCTGGATATTGCACACCACGTCCCGTCCAAGACGGCCTTCTTTCGAGGGTTTAACCACCAGAGGGAATTTCAAATCGGCAATGACCTGTTCAAGAAAGCCATTATAAAAATCGTCGACATGGATGGCCGTGGCTTTAGGAACCGGGATGCCGGCCCGTTCAAGAATTTTATTGGCACAATACTTATTGCTGGCAATGTTGGCGCTGCAGCTGCTGTTAAACGGGGTTTCTCCGCCGCGAAAATAATAGGTCCTTTTGCCTAACTGAACGGCGACGCCTTCGATGTCTTCGACCAGTTCGGCAGGAAGCAGCAATTCTTTGGCGGATTGATAATAAGCCAGCGTGTTTTTATTGTAATTTAAATCGACTGATGCGTGCAAAACAGAAGCTCCCTGAGTATAAGCTTAAGCGGCCTGAGTCAGAAATAATAACACAGGCAAGCCGGTGTTGTTTTGTTGGCGGGCAATGACGCGTTGGCTATCAATGAGTTTAAGCGCCAGCTCCCGGCAAAGGCTTTCAATGTAATCCGCATGATGACAGAAACGGGCGCTTTCCTGCAATTGCCAGGGAATGGCGTCGCTGATTTCGATGCTGAAAATAAAATAACCCTCAGGCATTAAATGCTCGCGCACCGCGGAAAAAAGGGGGTGCAGATCGCCGAAATAGGGAAGGACATCCGCCGCGGTAATTAAGTCATAGCGTTGGCTGGTGCCGCTTAGAAAAACGTGGATGTCTGCGTCAATCAGTTCATCATAAATCCCTTTTTCTCGGGCAATGACGACCATTTTGGCAGCGATGTCCACGCCGGTCAGACGGCGGGTGAGAGGTCGCAGGATTTCGCCGGTGAGGCCGGTACCGCAGCCTAAATCCAGCGCGTTAGCGAAATGGTCAAGATCATATTCCCTGCACAGGGATTCGATGTGCAGGGGAAGGGTGTATTTTAATTGCTCGCGCATGTGTTTGTCATAATACAGCGCGTAGTTATTAAAAAGATTGGCTGCATAAGAAGTACAGGTGCCGGCGGTGGCTGTGTTCCCCTGCAGGGCGTTGAGCATGTGCCGGCTGGCTGCATCCTCTGGATTGGCGGCCAATGCGCGATGAAGAAGTTCAATGGCTTTGGGCTTGTCCTCGAGGCGGATAAACACCGCCGCTAAGTTATTGAGTGCGGCAAAGTGCTGAGGCTCAAGTGACAGCAGGTGTTCGAACTGATGAATGGCTTCATTCAAGTGCCCCAGCGCCATCTGCGCCACACCGGAATTGTACAGGTATTCAATGTGATCGGGCATTTGCTTCAGCAGAACGTCATAATGCATCAACGCGTTTTCAAACCGGTCATGGTGCATGAACGTCGCGGCTAGATTATTGCGCGCATCCAGGTGATTGTTGTCCAGCGTCAGGGCTTTGGTAAAAAAATCAACCGCCAATTGACCGCGGTCCCGTTTTAAGGCAATGACCCCCAGGTTGGTTAATGCCTGCACATGAGTGTTGTCGTGCATGATCACATGCTGAAACGCCTTTTCTGCCTCATCCAGCTGATTGGCTTCAAGGCTCAAGACGCCGAGGTAAAAGTACGCTTCAAGATGGTCAGGGTTTAAAGCGAGTACGTTATTGAATTGAATACGTGCAGCGTTCAATTGATTATTTCTGAGAAGAAGCAGGCCGAGATTATAGTGTGCCGCAGTGAAATCCGGTTGGGCATGAATCGCGCGGCGGTAGTATTCCAACGCGTTCCTGTAATCATTGTTCATGGCAAATACCGCAGCCAGGTTGCTGTAAGCCTGAGCATAGTCCGGCTTCAGCGCGATAGCCTGCTTATAATGATGAATGGCTAAGTCCAGTTGATGGTTTTTACGGTAGGCGTTCGCCAGATTGTTGTGCAGGCCCGGATCATCGGCGTCCAGAGCCAATGCCCGCTGCAGGTAGTGAATGGCGGTGTTGTGGTCGCCAAGCTGGATGCAGACGAAAGCCAGGCGGCATAGACTGGGTTCATGGTTTGGATTCTGCGTCAGGATTTGCTCGTAAAGCGTCATGGCCTGCGGCAGTTTTTCCTGGTCCTGCAGCCGTTGCGCTTCGGCAAACAATTCGTCAATGCGGGTCATGGGGTTTTGACCATGAAAACGTGCAGGATGCCATCCAGATCAAAGGGGGTGTCCCTGGCGACAAAACCATACTGCTCATAGAAGGTCTGCAGATAATGCTGGGCGGTAATGGCGATGTCCTGGTGAGGGTAATGTTCCTGCAGGTGATTTAATATCAAGGTCATCATATGCCTGGCAAGGCCCTGACCACGGTATGCGGGCGCCACAATCACACGGCCAAAACTCATGGTGTTTTTATCGTAGGGGAGCAGACGGGCATACGCGGCCAAGGTCTTATTATCCCGCAGTTGCACATGCAGGGCGGATTGATCCTGGTAATCTGCATCCAGGTAAACACACTGCTGCTCAATAATGAAGACCTGATTACGCAGGGCGAGAATGTCGTAAATGTCCTCAGTGGCTAATGCCTTAAAGGGTTGGATGCTGGTTGTAATCATGACGGATTAAGTTGTTGTTGCAGCCGTTGCAGCGCCTCGGCGCGATGACTGATGGTGTTTTTAATTCTAGCAGGCAATTGCGCCATTGTGCATTGCCTTTCCGGCAGATAAAACACAGGATCATAACCAAATCCTTGGTCACCGCTTAAGGTGCGGCTGATTTGTCCTTTCAGTTGACCGCAGGCAATGAGGGGCATGGGATCGTTGGCATGGCGCACCATCACGATGGCACAGTAAAAAAAAGCCTGCCGTTTAGCCTCAGGAACGTCTTTTAGCTGGTGCAGCAGCAGGTCAATGTTGTCTTTGTCCGTTGCCGACGGTCCGGCGAAGCGTGAGGAATAAATACCGGGCCGGCCATCGAGAGCCGGGACGACCAGGCCTGAATCATCTGCCAGGGCTGGTTTTCCGCTTTCGCGGCTGGCATGCCGGGCTTTGATCAGGGCATTTTCAACAAAACTTTGTCCGGTTTCCTCCGCATCGCTGATGGCTAATGAGGATTGGGGAATACAGACCGTGGGGGCAAGAATGGCTGATAATTCCGCAATTTTGCCTTGGTTGCTGGTGGCTAAGATGATTTCTTTCATGACGCAGGGCCCTAAATGAGCGTGCAGGACGGCCAGCAGCGGTTTAAGCGTTCGCTCTCTTCCTTAAAGGCGAAAGATAACTGACTCAACCCTTCTGTTTTATCCACTAACTCGCTTAATTTTTCCCCGCGGAGTTCCATTTTTTGGAATGCTTCGAGCAAGACGGCGTGGGTTTCATCCAGTTCTTTCTGGACTTTTTTAATTTTGGGATCGTGCGCTTTGTCGATGAATTGATCGGGATCTTGGGCGACATCCTGAAGGGCGCATTTATGGAAGAGCAAATTAATGGTCAGGGTGCGTTGTTGTTCCAGAGTGATTTCACTGTCGCAGGCGATGGCCCAATAATTCTCGCCCAGCTTAAATCCGTAGATTTTCATCTCGCCCAAGGTGTGGGAGTAATATTTCCCGGGCTCTAAGGCTTCGCCTATTTCCTCAAGCTTCGCCACCTGTTTTTTGATCTGGGTTGCCATCAGGGAAAGCATGATTCGGTTCGTTGGAATGTGAAGCGTGGCTTTTTCACCTTCAAAACGAGTGATGATTGCATAGCATTTCATTTCTGGGCTCTCCCTGAGTTTTTTTCTAAATTATCATAAAAGCAAATAAATTGACAAAATGTTTATCTTAAAAACCAATGTTCAGAGGAGCGGAGGGAAGGTTTCAAGCAGGTCGAGGATCATTTCCTGTTGCTGCTGGGTTTTTGATTTGACGGCAAACAAGGTCCAGCGGCCGGTTTTAAATTCCTGAACTTTTCCCTGCGAAAAGGAGACCAGCAGACCAAGGCCAGTGTAATAGGCAATGGCGTTGCCAATGTCCGTTATTATTTTTCCGAGGCCTCGACAGGTTCGTATAATGGCTGGGTGGGAATCGAGTATGTCTTTGGCGGCGTCTTGATAACTAATTAAGGCGCATTGATCGTTGCCAAGGAACTGATAGGTGAGGCTCACTAATTGAAATGCCATTTTCTGGATAACCGCTGCTTTTTTAAAGGTTTCTGCGGCCCTGTCCAGCGGCTCGCTGGCACTCAGTATGGCGTTGAAATCCTTGTAATCGATAAGCATTTTTTCATACTGAATAATGGCCTGTTCAATCACCTGTTTTTGCGCAGGCTTCAGCACTTCAAGGAGCAGTTTGGCGCCATAAAGCGACAGTTTTTTTATCTCGTCCATTAACCGGTGGCAATAAATGGTTTTTTGCAGATTCATCAGGTTTTTGTATTGCGTTAATGATCCGTGCCGCAGGATGGGCAGCTTCCCCATAATGAACGCTTCATCAAGGTGATTAGAAAAAGAGGAGTGGCAATCGAGGGTTAATGGCTTTAAGCGTTTGTTACCGACAAGGCTGGCATAGCGGGCAATGAGGGCATGGAGTACCTGGGGATTACGGCTGTGGCGAACGGCAAAATCAAATAAATAATCGTCATTGCCCTGAGCCCGGGTTTCAAGTTCCTGCTGACTGAGTTGATTAATCAGCACAATGGTTTCCCGGGGTTTATCCTGAGGGAGGAGGTGTTTGATTTGTTCCGGTAAAGTCATGCCGATTTGCTGCTTTAGGGTGATGAATGCCGAATCAAGCGACTACAGGATAACCAAGGTCTGAACGTCCTGCTCAACAGCCTGTTATTGCCGCTTTTTCATGCAAAATAAGGACAATGGGAGGACCATTATACCTTGATTTTTTTCGACTTAAAGTAAAGTTTTATTGCTGAAGCGATTGCTGTTCATAACCCATTCCGGAGTGGTTTTCCTCCTCGGAAAAATCCTCAGCAAGCGCTTGTGCCAGGTCAAGGCTCTCTTCCGCGTCCTGCCCGGCACCCAGTTCGTCTTCCTGCAGGGATTGGCCGATGGCCTCTGGTTTAACCTCCAACTGGCTTACCAGTTGACAGGGTGCGCCATTCATGGCCAGTTCTTCCAGTTTATCCAGGCTGGGATCGGATTGCGGTGATGGGGAGGGATCAGAGGTATTGCCTTTCAGCGTGACCAGACCCAGAACAAGGGAACCGATGGCCAGCAGGGCGGCAACACCGACGAGAGCCCAACCGACCGGGCCTGCTAACGCAGCGGTTGCCAGGGCGCTGCCCAAACCGCCGGCGATGCCAAGTCCGGTCAAGGCGCCGCCGATCAAACCGGCCGCGGTGAATCCGACTAAGGGCCAGGCGATGGACGCAGCGGGTTTTTCAGGGGCAGGCTGAGTGGATGTCAGCGATTGCCCGCCTGGCATCGCCTTTCTTAAGGCATGGCAAAGGAGTGCTTTATCCATGGAATTATCCACATGATCAAACATCACCAGGGCTCTGGACCATTTTTTCTCTGCAATGTACAAGGTCAGCAGTTGCCGTCTTATTTCGACATGGTCGTGTTGGGCGCGAAGGTACTCAAGCCAGCGGATTTTCTCGTCATTGGCAGAAAGCGAAGCCTCAGCGAGTAAGATGTCCTTGGCTGGAACCTCTAAGTATTTGACCTTGGCTGGCAGTTGGGCTTGGTATTCTTTATTGTTATGAAAAAACAAACCTCGGATGTTAAATTCAGCCTCCACCCAGGTTTTACTGGAGACTAAAATGGCTTCAATGTCGTCTTTGAAGGGTTCAAGCGTCCTCTCGGCCGCCCTACAGAAAGCACGGGCCTCTTCTTCCCTGATTAAATCGCGGATGGCTAAGGCCGCTTCTCCCCAATCGCTTGGGGATTCTGCATTCACCTGATTCAGCCTTATCGAAATTCTTGACCGCAATGTGTCGGGAAAATGGTCAAGCCGTTTGTTGACATAAAAGCAATAGGCTTTGGCGTTTAAGGCGTCATTCAGTGAACTGACCTCGGTAAAAAGCGCCATGTCCAGAATAGCCGCATTCAACGGCATGCCCTTTTGCTCTTCCGGCGGCAGGGCCTGGATATAATCCCTGAGCTCGACAGCGGCCTCAAGCCAGGTTTTTCCTTGATCATGCCGGTAGGCTTTATGCAATGTTGCAATAATCTGCTGGCGATGCGCTTTGGATAAAGACGTAGCCTCCGGGTTGGACAGTAACTGGTGGATGAACAGGCAGTAGGATTCAGCAGTAAAATAAGGTTGGTCTCCTTCACTCACCGATTGACGTATTTTATTGCGAAAAAGCGACGTCATGTAAGGATTTTTGCCAACAAACGCCGTGGCCTGGCCCTGGTATTGCTGCCAGACGTTCAAGGGTAATGTGACGGTTTGTTCTTCCCCCCAGGTCATGATCTTCAGTTGCACTTCCTGGGTTGTTTTGTCGTATTGAATCTGATTAATGACAAAAAAATGGCCATCAAGTTTTTGTGCCAGAGCCCCGGGCTTGCCTGCTTCTTCAGCGCTGGTTTGCCCAAGAATAATCTGGGCCAGGGTGCCGGTCCCCAGAAAAGCCACGCTGCAACCATCAGCCATCAACAATTGCAATTGCGCAAACGAGTCCTCTGTGGATAAAGACAGGGTATGAACATTGGTGTAGCCTGAGGCTTTCATCCAGCGCTTCAATTCATTGGGCATGCTGACGCCGAAAATCTGCTTGATGAATTCAGGGCCTTCGCTGCGGTAAGTGTGTAAAATATTTTGTGAGGAGCGAATGCCGTTTAAAATGATGTGGTCAGCATCCTGGATACCGTCATGGCCGGTTTCTTCCGCCTTTTCAAAAATAGCGGTTTCCGTAATTTGAACCTTGAAGTCGCCGTGCTGTTTAAACAGGGTGCTGAAATCAAATTCACCGCGGGTGACCAATTGATCCACCATTTTGACATACACCAGCGGGTTCATTAAGGCGATGTTATGGACAAAGCTGTTGACGCCGCAGACCTGGTCATTGCTCTGATTAATGTAGCGGGGTGATAAAACCCGCAGCATCAACTGCACGGCGAGTTTATGGCGATCGAAATGAGCAAACTTAAGGCCCTCCTGTTCCCGAGCCAGAAAGTTATCCCCTTCATAGGATTTCTTTTCGCGGTGAATCCGCCTCAGCAAGGCGAAAGAAAAACCCTGAGTCGCTTTATCCTTGTCCTCAAAAAAAACATCATCGACCAGTTTGTCTCCCACCAGGTAGGCAATGGCTTCAAGTTTCTTGGCGATAACGAACAGTTGCGGATTCCGGGGGTGGTTCCATTGGGCGCTGGTTCGTTCAAGTTCTTTTTTATATTCGGTTAAAATTTTAACCGCCAACTGCTTAACCAATTCGGTCGCTGATTTCTGGCTGCCTTCTTCACGGATGGCGGAAATAAAGTTTAAAACCTGTAAATATTCCTCAAAATTTTGCGGTTTTCGGCCTTTGGGGGCATCCTCAGTGACCAAAACACGCTCATTTTTACCGCCTTTAAGAAATTGCTCTAAAATAAGGGTCATTTGGATTTATTAAAAAAACACATGGTTTAATTATAGAGCAATATATTGACTCAGAGATCCGCGGTTTCAGGGAAAAGTCGAGGTAAAATCTGTTGTCCTAAAATAGAGGCAAATTGATAACCGCTGGTTGGGTAATTGGCATCAAGCCAGACTAATTCATCGATTTCCTGTCCGGGTGAGGGGATGCCCTGAATGCTAACCCGATAAACACGCATTATCAGTAAGGCGTCTTCATAAATGGCTTTGGCTTGAAAATGACCAAACAGAGTGGCAGCGAGCAGTTCCACCTGTAATTCTTCCTGCAACTCGCGTCGCAAAGCCTGCTCATCAGTCTCTCCCGTCTCGATTTTCCCCCCCGGGACTATCAATTCCATGGGTGGTTTGCCGCGCTTATGAACAGCAAGGACGCGGTGATTGGCGTCGAGAATCAAGGCGCCGGCTTTTATTATCGTGGGTTGTAACACCTTAGTCATGGCAGACCTCCCGGGTGGCTGCGGCGAGTTGTTTTAACAGCGCCAGCGCAGGATTACTGATGGCTCTTGGGGTGCTAAAGACGGTATGGCATTGGTCACAGGCATGCTCCTGATGCGGTATGACGGCCAAAAGCGCCTGATCGAAATGCGGATGATTGCACCGAGGGCAATGATAACTTTTCAAATAGCCTTGTAAAGGGGGCAGGGCCTGCTGAATCTGCAGAACCCGGACCATCTCAATGTCCAGCAACTGACCCATCACCCACACGGTGCCATAAGTGTTGTCGACAATGCGCTTACCCCGTTTGTCGTAGGCATGCACATGGATGGCGCTTTCTTCCTGCCGTTTCGCTGTCCAGAGAATGGAGGGATTAGAACCCCAAATCTGGAAGCCGCCAGGATAACTATCGGCATCAAGAATGATTTGACGCGAGGGAATGACTACCGGCCGTTTGACCTGACCATCACCCAGGTAATGCTTAAATCGCAGAATGGGATTGACGGCGCAGCGTTGTTCGCTCTGGGTAAGCTCGCCACAGTAACGGCAGTAGTGATCGAAGGATGGAATCACCGCCGACATTCCCGTGTCCAGTAATTCCCGGCCGCAGTGGTTGCAATCGAGACTAAGCATTGGGAAATTAAATATTGAACTTAAGGTAAAATGGACCGCGCTTTCTTCCGTCAAGAGTAACCGCTTATCTTCCCAGCAGACCTCCACTTCGGCAAAGGATTGGTCGATTTGTTTTTTGCCGGGATCGGTGCGGCGGGCATGCAGGTGAACACCGCGGTCGAAGCCCTGATTGTAACTGTCAAAGACAGCCGGTAAGGCTCCCCAGGCGGCCACGCCTCCGGGATACTCATCAAGATTGATTGACAACGTGGGGGTTGAAGCGGCTTTGAACATAGAGATACCTTAAGAAATCCATTTAAAGTACCCCTCGCCCTAAGGAAGGATTGTCGTTACAACTCGGGAAGGATCGAGAATAGTTGTAATCACCAGCCTCTACGGGAAGCATGATGCTAGCGAAAACCAGGCGTTCTTGTCAATTTCTATGACAAAAAGATATGGCCGCAGGGACGTGGTTTCCCTGCAGCTTCAATCGAGTCAATGCTTATCGGTTGCGTTTGTTGTTGAAATGGTCAATGATTCTGTCAACATCGGGAACCATTCTCTCGAAGCCCTCTCTGACCTGAGTGCCGAAATTGGGTTGACGGTTACCGCCAGAGACTTGATTTAAGTCCTCTTTGGACAATGTTTTAGTTTTTTTCTTGGGCGTTTTGTGCTGTTTCATGACTTACCTCGTTTGCTAATACCTGGGTAAAGTATAGACCGTGTGGTGATATATTGTTCTGTCAGGGTGTGGGTTTTACAATGAGGGCCATGATAGGCCATTTCGCTATTCAGCAAAAATCAATGGTTACCAAAGCATCGCGAAAGTCCCAGAGTCGATTCAGGATCTTCTGCTAATTTTTTAATGCGCTCGTATTCGGATTGCAATTGTTCTTTTGAATACGCACCACGATAATCCACTCCTTTTGCTGTGGCCGTTTTGGGGCACATGATTTCCTCAATGATTCGTTTCAGCGTGGCTTGTTGCATCCAAAACACAGGGTATGGCGTAAAGAAAAGCTTGATGTAATGAGAGAACGAATGGATGGATGGCAGGGACGTCACGAATTTTAATGTGCCCCTGGAGCTGCTCGCTAAATAAAAATGCGGGGCGGGAATCTTAATCCCACAGCTTTGTTCAACCCATTGCTCAAATAAAAACTGAGAAGTCATTTCCAAACCCAGTTCCGATGCCTCAATTGCCTTGATCTGGCTTTTAAACCATAGATCTTTATTGTCATCCCGGTTTGCCATGATATCCCAGATGGCATAGAGAGGTTGAACGCTCAAATCAAAAATTACTTTGCGATGATCGGGGTGGTGCGGAATCGTGTTTTTAAATTGCAGGTAATGATGGGCCAGTGCGTGAACTTCCGAAGGCAGATAAGGATGAAGCCAGGATTCTATATTCAAAAAATAGGGGTCTATTTTGTTGTCAATGAAAAAATTGGCCATGTCGTCATTTAAAAAGCGGCGGTAACCTGCAAAAATTTTATCCTGGTATTCCTGCGATCGATTGGGTGCTTCAATCTTGGGGAAAATGATTCCCAGCAGGATGAAATACTTTCCGCCCAGGTTAAAAAACATCGTCATAAGCGCGTGCAGTTTTTCGATGCAGTAATTAAAGTAGTCGGCTAAATTGTCAATGTCGCCTGTGGTTGAAGACGATTGTGACTGTTCAAGAATATAACTGCTTCGTGTCGAGCCAGCTGTAAACATCCCGGTCAGGCCTTCAGGAAAGTGATGGTGTACTTTTTTTTGAAAATCCGTGTCATCCATAGGCAAATGTCCTTAATAATTGCGCTGCAGTATAAAGTCGGCAATGCCTCTGACTTTATCAGTCTGAACAGGCATGTGATCCAGGCAGGACAAGGCTTTGCAATAAAAGGCTTTTTCTGCTTTTTTAGCCTTGTTAATGCCTGTCAGCACCGGATAGATGGGCTTGTTCCGTTTCAAATCATTGCCCTGGCATTTTCCAAGAATCGCTGTACTGGACTCAATGCCGATGATGTCATCATGAATCTGAAAGGCGATTCCGATTAACAAACCAAACTGCTGCAGTAAATGAAGAAGATCCGAATCATCGGTGCTGGCTAAGGCGCCAAAAACGACAGCAGCGCTGATAAGGCAGCCTGTTTTCATGCGGTAAATGGTTTCAAGATCGTCAACGGTCACGTGAGTATCGACTGCCTGCAGGTCGAGTACTTCACCGCCCACCATGCCGCTTGAGCCGATGGCCTGAGTTAGAATATCGATCATTTTTAACCCGTTCTCAGGTTTTAACTGTTTGTAGTTAAATGCCAGATTAGCGAGAATGTTAAATGCCAGTGTGTGCAGGGCATCCCCAGCCAAAATGGCGACCGCCTCACCGTACACTTTGTGGCAGGTTGGTTTGCCGCGGCGCAAATCATCATTGTCCAGCGCGGGCAGATCATCATGGATGAGTGAAAAAGCGTGGATTATTTCAATGACGGCGGCCAATCCATCCAATAAGGCCTCTTCTCCGTGAAACAGTTCGCCGATGGAGTATACAAACGCCGCACGAATGCGCTTTCCCCCATTTAACACAGAATAGGCCATGGCTTCGTGCAACGCGGGCGGGTAGGATTGGATGCAGGGTAAGTAGCTTTGAATGGCGAGATTGGCTCTTTCCTGGCATTCCGTGATGTAGTTTTTGATCTCCAAGATCGTTGCTCCAGGATTAGATTATAAGAGTTATAGACAATAGCAAAAAATAAAGCAAATCGATTGAAAAATAACTATTTAGTGCGCGGACTTCCCCTCTCTCGTTCTGTTGGCTACCATTAAATAAAGACGCCTCTGGCGTTATTCCATTCATAAGGAACGTTAAATGCACCATTCGCTTCCCTTGATTACTACCGTGGCTCTGGGGTTTGCCCTGGCACTCATCATGGGATTTATTGCGGTGCGGTTTAAAATCTCGGCGATTGTGGGTTATTTGTTAGCCGGCATCATCATCGGACCCTTTACTCCGGGGTTATTCGCCGATGTGAAAATTGCTCAGGAGCTTGCTGAAATCGGCATCATGCTGCTGATGTTCGGTGTGGGTCTGCATTTTTCCCTGGAGGATTTAAAACGGGTCCGCAGCATAGCCATTCCCGGGGCGGTTGTGCAGATGATTGCGGCCACGCTGCTTGGCGGAGGGCTCGCTGTCTGGTGGGGCTGGGATTATAGCAGCGCTCTGATTTTCGGCCTGTCCCTTTCGGTGGCCAGCACCGTGGTTTTGCTGCGCGCCCTCGAAGAACGAGGTGCCCTTGATTCGATTAATGGTCACATTGCCGTGGGCTGGCTCTTGGTTGAAGATTTGGCCATGGTAGTTGTGTTGGTGCTTCTGCCCTCCCTCTCTCACGGTTTGGGGGATGATGCGGCGGTGCAACAGCAGCCTTTATGGGTTGTTCTGAGTCTGACGCTGCTTAAAGTGTTAAGTTTTATTATCCTGATGTTTGTGGTAGGACGGCGGCTGTTGCCCAAACTGCTCTGGCATGTGGCCCGGACTGGTTCACGGGAACTGTTTACCCTATGCGTCATTACCGCGGCAATCAGCATTGCCTACGGCGCGGCACAATTATTTGGCGTCTCCTTTGCACTCGGGGCCTTTTTCGCCGGCATGATTCTCCGGGAATCGTCCTACAGCCATCGAGCGGCCGAAGAATCACTGCCCTTGCGGGATGCTTTTGCCGTGTTGTTTTTTGTTTCTGTGGGTATGCTGTTTAATCCAATGGTGTTGTTTGAACAGCCGTTGCAGGTCTTGTCGGTGGTGGGGATCATTATTATCGGTAAATCCATCGCTGCGTTTTTTTTAGTTCTTGCCTTTCGTTATCCTCTGCACTCGGCCTTGATTGTTTCAGCGAGTCTCGCGCAAATTGGGGAGTTTTCCTTTATTCTGGCTGAATTGGGGATACGGTTTGGCATGCTTCCGGAAGAAGGACGGCATTTCATTCTCGCGGGTGCTTTAATCTCGATTGCGTTGAATCCGTTAATTTTCAGGCTGATTAATCCCGTCCACCACTGGGTTAAATCGCATCCCAAAATGCTTGCGCTGTTTGAGCGGGAAAATGATCCGCTGGCGGAACTGCCGCAGACGACCCAGGAAGCGTTCCTGGCCGGTCAAGTGGTGCTGGTCGGCTACGGACGTGTTGGCAAACGAATTGCCAATTTGTTGACCGAACATAACATTCCTTTTGTGGTCGTGGATGAAAACCGCGAGATCATCGCTCAACTTCGCGAAACGGGTATCGCGGCGGTTTACGGTGATGCCTCGGAGCCTTCGGTGCTTATCCAGGGCCATATTGCCCGAGCCAGCATGTTGATGATTGTGGTGTCCGATACCGTGCATGTGAGAAAAATGATTGCCTGCGCGCGCGCACTCAATCCGGATATCGAAATTGTGGTTCGCAGCCATGATGAAGAGGAAGCCTTGCTGCTACAGAATGAAGTGCTCGGAAAGGTGTTTTTTGCCGAAGGCGAGATTGCCGGCAGCATGGGACAGTATGCTTTAAATCGTTATGGGAAAGGGCCGCAGCAGCATACTTGATTTTAACCCTGGGGTATTGAATCATGCCAAAAATAAATGCAGTGATTTTTGATCGGGACGGTGTTTTAACCTACTTCCTGTTTAAGAAGGGCATCGACGCGGTGGCCAGGTACGTGCCTGGATTTACCCTGGAAGAAGGGATGAGGGTATGGGGGGCGCTCGGAAAATCA
This sequence comes from Legionella taurinensis, assembly GCF_900452865.1. Lineage (NCBI taxonomy): Bacteria > Pseudomonadati > Pseudomonadota > Gammaproteobacteria > Legionellales > Legionellaceae > Legionella > Legionella taurinensis. Next base: position 2,681,565 of record NZ_UGOZ01000001.1, on the reverse strand, counting down.
CACGGGTTTCCCAAAAATCCAGAAGAAGAAATTCTTTTTTTTGACCAATTCTGGCAGGCTTTGGCACAGCATTATACGCTCGACCCGGAACGACAAACCGCGCTGCAACAACTCAATTACATGGAATTCATTGAGGTCTTTCCTGATACGCTGCCCGCCCTGGCGCTTTGTAAACAAAAAAACATGAAGGTCGGCGTCTTATCGAATTTTCCTTTGGCAAGCTTACAGGAGTCGCTGCAACGGTTTAAGCTGGATGCCTACATTGATGAGGCAATCAGTGCGTCCGTCATCGGTACCAGAAAACCTGAGCCTGAGGCTTATCTGGCTTTGTGCAGAAAATTATCCGTTGATCCCGGCGAATGTGTATTTTTTGATGATGAACAACCTTGTGTAAGCGGTGCAAGCGCCGTGGGGATGACTGCCTACCAGGTCGATCGTGAGCAGGAAAAACATGATCTGGATAACCGGATCATTGCCAATCTTGAGGCCCTTGAATTGATCATTAAATAGGATGGCCAGGATTCTTGGATTAAAAAAAGCGCATTTGCACTGCGGCAAGTCCTTTCAGGTTAATTTAACCGGGCTCGATAGGTTCAGGAGTCGTTCATTTGCTTTCTTTTCGTAAGTTTACTATAACCCTATTGTTTCTCTTCCTGTTAGCGAATACCGTCGAGGCCTGTACTGACAGTGCCCGACTTGGATTGACGATGAAGGGATTTTAATTCCGGGCATGCCGCGCGTGATCCTGCCCTTGAAAATCAAAAACGTCAACAAGCAGAACTTGCCCGCCTAAACGGGAAAATTCAAGGTAATTATTCATTTTGCCCATATAAATTAAATTGTTTACATATTGGTTAATTTATCCCATAATGCGCAAATTTTGACATCCTTGAGTTTTTATGAATAAACAAATGCTGCTTTTTGCTTTAATTTCAACAGGTTCCAATCTGGGGGCGGCAACCTATGTCCCTCTGCATCAAGCCTCGCTAAACCGTTTGAATCAATTAGCAGTGAGTAGTCCGTTTACTGCAACAACAGCGCATCAAGCCAGGGACAGTCAGTTGCGGCCTGTCAGTCAGACTAAACAGCATACAATGGCTATCACACGTTATCAGCAATTTTATAAAGGCATTCCTGTTATTGGCGCTCAGGTGACAATCAGTAAGACTGCTGGCCGGATACCGGAGCAGGTTAACGGGCACTTATTCGATAACATCGATCTCGACATCACGCCCTCATTGAGTTCCAGTCAGGCTATAAAACTGGCTGAAAAAGCCTATTTTGACGAGAAAACGCCGGTAAAAACCCACGAGCCGCGGAGTGAATTGCAAATTCGGGCGGATAAAAATCATGTGCTTAAACTGGTCTATCAGGTGTCGTTCAAAAGCCTGTCGCGACCTCAGGCAGGATGGCCTTTTTTTGTTATTGATGCGCAAACGGGAGAGATCATCAATCAATGGAATAACCTAAAGACCTATACAGACACTGGCCCTGGCGGCAATGAACTGACCCATGAATACTGGTATGGACAAGAGAGCTTACCCGCTTTGAATGTCACTCAAGAGGGTGAGAATTGCATTATGGAGGATGAAACGGCCAGATTGGTTGATCTTAAATCGGCATATGATTTGGAAGGCACTCTGCGCACACCCGTCACTTACCGTTGCAACGCGAATGAAGAAGATCCTGTCAATGGGTCCTATTCAATAGGAAACGATGCTTATTCTTTTGCCCATGTTATTTCGGATTTTTATCAGGATTGGTATGGAGTTCCTGTGTTGCAGGATGAAAAGGGGAAGGCACAGAAACTGATTATGCGAGTTCATTTCGGCAAAGGGTATAATAATGCGTTCTGGGATGGAGAAACCATGTCTTTTGGTGATGGCGATACCCTGTTTTACCCTTTAGTTTCTTTGGAAGTTGCCAGCCATGAAATATCCCATGGCTTTACCCAGCAGCATTCCGATCTGGAATACCATGATGAGTCGGGCGCGTTGAATGAAGCCTTCTCCGACATGGCCGGTCAAGCCGCGCGTGCCTATCTTCTTGAAAAAAATGCACCCTTTTATAACAAAATTAATCTGACCCCGGATGAAATCACCTGGGCAATTGGTGAAACCCTCATCAAACAGCCTGCTCCCGTTTCTGCCTTGCGCAATATGGATATGCCTTCTCAGGATGGTGAGTCCGCCGATTGTCTGGATAAAGCGATAGCTAGAAAGATGCATGCCGTTTGTACCATCAGTTATCCGGAATTATTGGCTTACATCGATTCACAAAATTTGCCCGAAATGGACCGACAAATGTACATTGTTCATACCGCCAGCGGTGTGTTTAACAGAGCCTTTTACCTGATGGCGAACAAAATCGGCATCAAGACCGCCTTTCGCGTCATGCTCGTCGCCAACAGCAAATACTGGACACCTACCACCGATTTTAACGAGGGTTCTTGCGGTGTGTTGTACGCTGCCCGGGATTTGAATGTCAATGCGGATGTGATTCAAGCCTCGTTCAGGAAGGTCGGTATTGATACCCAATTTTGCCGCCCTGCTAATTAATACGAAATGAGAGAATAGTATGAAAAAACAAATGATTGCATTGAGTTTAAGTTGCACCTTAATCACGGCAAACGCGGCGTCGATACCCTTTCTGCCAAAGACTATCAGCAAGCCGGCAAAGACCCATGTTCAAGGCACCAAAAGCAACATAGAAGAATATGCTGACTTTTCGGGTGAATGGGTGGGAACCTGTGAATCTACACCCGATGAGGAACTTGCATTAAGTATTACTCAGAGTCCTGATGCCTCTTCAATCCTGTTTGATAACCGGGCGCTTGAACTGGAAACGTTATTAACTAATTTTGCGTCTAAAAATTTCGAATTTGAAGGAACGATGATGCATTTTCGTTGGAATGAGACAGGTCAGCAGCTTCTGGGTACTGTCATTGAGTATTATAAAAAAGGTCACATGTCCATGGGTAACCAAATGATCAATGTCAGTAAGGTCAAAGTTTTTCTGGAAAATGAACAATTGATTAACCTTGTGGAGAGTACTCGGTTTGAAGATGGCAATATCATCGGCAACCTGACCGATCGCTGTGTCTACAAACGTCAACCCTCTTAATCACTCGATCCATTCAGGCTGGTCGGGCTTAAGCCCGACTCAGGTTATCCGGTTGATCGTGAGCAGGAGAACCATGATCTGGATAAAGGATCAATTGAGTTGACGCGGATTAAAAAATGCGTTGGGCAAAACCAGTTCTTCAAGGGGGTATATAAATTGCCCATACTCTTGGGTGAGGCCCAATAATTTATCTTTATTCGCCTCGTAATAGACTTTAAGCCGCAGCAAATCATCCTGGCTTATGTCACGATAATGCACCCCCTGGGGTGGATTAACATAAAGATAATCATATAAAATTCGTCTCAGAACGGTTGGCGTCATTAATAAAGGGGAAACGGCCGTGGCGTAAATCCGTTCAGAACTTAAATTACCCATTAGGGGAGGGATTCCTGTTCTACCGTAGAATCGGCCATTGCAAATGAGAATATTTAATTCACCCAAGGCTTTATCATCATAATACAGTTCGACCATGTCTTCCCAGGTTGGGGGGCGGTGATGAATTTGGCTAAAATCATAGGCTAATTTAAACAGATAATTATAGCTATTCTGGTAATTCAGGTCGTAGTAAAGGACATGGCGTTTATTTTTCAGGGTGGATTTTGAGAACTGTTTCATCTCCTGCGCTTTCGTTTCAGGCAGAAAGCTTAAATCACCGGGAAAATACACTTTAAATTCCATTTGCTGATAGAGCGCTAACAGGGCTTCATGACGATGCAAATTGACGATGCCATTGAGCAATGATTTATGGGCGGGTTTATCTCTGAACGGTTGTACTTTGGAATAAGCGGGAGCAAAAATACGGTACACCCCCAAATGAGCCATCGATTTAAACAAGTCGGCCATGTTGATTAAAATTAAATCCAGTAACTCGGCATGATTCAATTCCGCTTCGGGTGGCTTTTCAAATTGCTGGGTAAGGTACCACCGTCGGGTACCATTTAAAAGCACCGACAAATTCAATTGCCGAGGATAGACAAGCTCAAAAACCTCGGATTCGGACATTTCCAGAAATTCGTCTCGAGTGGGTTTTGTTATCATACATGCCACGGTTCAAAATGATATTTAGTTCAAGGTATAGCATAAAATTCCGAGCTTGGTAGAAGCTCGGAATAGTTTTACATTTCAATAATGACCTTGAGTGCGCCAGTCTTCGCTGCCTGTCCAAATACGTCGTAAGCCTTCATGACGTCTGAAAATTTAAATCGGTGGCTGATGAGTCGGGAGGGATCAATTTTCTGAGATTGAACTGCTTTTAACAGCATGGGCGTGGAAACCGTATCCACCAGGCGGGTGGTGATGGTGATATTATGCGACCACAGCGTTTCGAGATGCAAATCGGCCTTGACACCATGCACGCCGATATTCGCAATAATTCCGCCAGGGGCGACCAGCGCTTCGCAAAGCTCAAAGGTTTGAGGAATGCCCACCGCTTCAATCGCCGTGTCAACGCCGATCCCTTCCGTCAGTTCCATCACTTTTTCAATGATGTTATCGCTTTGACTGTTAAGGGTGTGGGTGGCGCCTAATTGTTTAGCCACGTCAAGACGATGCTCATCCATGTCGATTAAAATGATTTCGGCTGGGGAATAAAGTTTGGCGGTCAACAGTGTGGCAAGGCCAATGGGGCCAGCACCGACGATAGCGACTGTCTGTCCTGGCTGTATTTTGCCGTTGAGTACGCCGCACTCGAAGCCCGTTGGAAAAATATCGCTCAGCATCACAAGCGCTTCTTCTGCCAAATTGGCAGGGATTTTATAAAGACTGGTGTCTGCATGGGGTATGCGCACATATTCCGCCTGGGTGCCATCGATGGTATGACCCAGTACCCAGCCGCCGGTCAGGCAATGCGAATACATGCCTTTTCGACAATTACGGCATGTGCCACAGGAGGAAATGCAGGAGATAAGCACCGCATCCCCCTTGCACAAATGGGTCACCGCAGCGCCGATTTCGTCAACTATGCCCACGCCTTCATGACCAATAATGCGACCGGGCGTGCAGGTTGGTACATCGCCTTTCAGGATGTGGAGATCAGTACCACAAATGGTGGTTTTGGTGATTTTAACGATGGCATCGCCCGGATGGGTGATAGTCGGCTTTGGCCTCTCAACCACTTTTTTTTTCCCTGGGCCCTGGTAAACGAGTGCTTTCATTGCAGTCCTTGGTATTATTGTTTTGAAGAGTATAGTGATAAAAGCGGGATTAAACCAAAGCTCACGTCATTTTATCCTGTCAATCTGTCATCTGGGCTATCCATCGCTGATAATTATCCTGTAGAGCGTGCGCTAAGCTCGACTCACGTTATCGGGTGAAATAGTTAAGGCCAATGGCGTTACGAACCTCTTCCATGGTCTGTTGAGCCACTTGTCTTGCCGCGGCTGTACCTGTGATCAGCATGTCCATCACCTCGTTTTTATTAAAGCGGCTTCGTCTTTCGCGAATGGGCTCGAGCAGGGTTTGCAGGGTGGTGTTTAACAGGGTCTTAATCGTGGAGTCGCCTAACCCGCCTTTTTGATAATGGGCTTTAAGAGCGGCCACTTCCTCTGTATCCGGGTGAAACGCGTCGAGGTAGGCAAAAACCACATTGCCTTCCACCTGACCAGGATCACTGATTTTTAAATGATTCGGATCAGTAAACATTAAAAAAACCTTGCGCTTGATTTCCTCTGGCGAGTCGGAAAGAAAAATGGTGTTGCCTAAGGATTTGCTGGCTTTGGCCTGGCCGTCTATGCCGACTAAGCGTGAGGTTTTGCTTAAAACAGCGGTGGTTTCCTTGAGGCAATCCGTTTGGTAAATGCGATTGAATTTTCTGATAATTTCATTGGTTTGCTCAATCATGGGAACCTGATCATCGCCCACAGGCACGGCTTCAGCCTTGAAGGCGGCAATGTCTGCTGCCTGGCTGACGGGATAACAGAAAAAGCCGGCGGGTATGGATGAATCAAAGCCTTTTTGCTGAATTTCAGTTTTAACCGTGGGGTTTCTTTCCAGACGGCCCAGTGTGACCAGATTTAAAAAATACTGAGTGAGTTCGGCCAGCTCAGGGATTTGCGATTGAATGAAAAGGGTGCTCTTTTGCGGTTCAATACCCACTGCCAGGTAATCTAAAGCCACTTCATGAAGGTTTTCGATAATTTTGGCCGGGTTTTCGAAATTATCCGTCAAGGCCTGCACATCGGCTATCATAACGAACTGCTCATACGATTCCTGCAATTTAACCCGGTTGGCTAGCGAGCCGATGTAATGCCCAAGATGCAAGGGGCCGGTGGGGCGATCGCCGGTGAGGATGACTTTTTTCATGGAAGCTCAACGTTATAGAAAAACAGGCAGAGACTATAGCAAAAAACGACCAGCTGACTAAATTCTTTTTTTACCAAGGCCTAAACGGCGTGTGAGGAGAGATATCCAATCTCCCCTCATCAAATGAACCTCAGGAAGGATTGTAGTGGCGTGAGTTGCTGTTGTCCGGTGCATTTTTCCCCAGCTCATCGCCCAATTTTTGTTTTAAAGTCTGATTGTGGGTTAACCCGGCCTGGGTCAGTTGCTGGGGATGCGTTTTATGATGGAAATCATCCCGGGCGTTTGTATCCTCGTCTTCTTCTGTCGCTACGGTTCTGGTCCATATGTCCTGTTCCTCGGTGGTGTTTTCTTTTGCCATCGTGCTCGCAGGCTGACTATGCGAAGGCCCAGTGCCATAAACCGGGGTTTCATTGACAGGGCGGCCATTCACCAGATTAGCGACTGCAAGGGCAGCCATGTCCACCACATAAGTCGTATCGGCATGGGCAACAAGGTCAGGCTTTTTTTTAATTTGCATATTGCAATCCCGCACAATGTGGGGCTCTCCAGAATAGAGCACTTTTGTCACCGGGATAGTGGTTGTTGCAAAGCCCTTTAACAACTCATCAACCAGGGGCGAAACCACCGTTGTATTTGAATACCCAAGATTCACATCACCCGTGAATAAGACATCTTGAATACCGTCCTTACGATTGACAAAGGTATTGATGGCTGTGGTGAAGGGTAACGTGTCCATGTTGGCGCTTTGCAGTTTGGTCCATTCGCCATTCGGCTTAATGAACTGTAATGGCATCAGTTCACGCCGGCTATGGGAAGCGGAAATAACCAGAGTATTCCCCACCATCCCATAAGCCACTCCTAATGTTCCTTTCGGATCGGATTTGATAGTATTAGGCATTTTTAAGTTCCTTTTAAAAATGAAAAAAGAGTGTCGTAAACACAGACCGGCACGCGGATAAACAGAAAACCATCGAGCGATGGTTTAGCGCAGGCTGAATCGCTGCATTCAAAGTATATTTTATTTTTGAGTATTGGTCAAAAACTAATCAATCAAGGCCGTTTTTCCGGCAGACTCCTGCTTGCGTTTTGCTAATAATTCATCCATGAAGGAGTCCACTTTGGTGAAATGATCCTGCCATGCTGGCACACGGAAAGAAGCCAGCCGTTCAAGTTGGGCCTGACGTCGGGCGCTGTGTTCCGGCGTGTAGTCTTCTATGGCCTGCATCCATCCCAGGCCATCCAGTGGATCGAGGTAATCGGGTATATTGCCCGCGATGTCGCGAAAAACCGGCAAATCGCTCGCAATCACCGGTACCCCGAAACTGAAGGCTTCAACCAGCGGTAACCCGTAGCCTTCGGCAAAGGTTGGGAATAGCAAAGCCCTGGCGTAATGGAGATAATTGGCCAGTTCGGCATCGCTGGCCTGCGCCTCCAGAATAACGTCCTTTAAGGGCCCCTTCTTATCCAGCAACGCCAGGGTGGAGGGGCATGGGGCACTGCGTTTGCCGATAATGACAAGTTTGGGGGTATGGCGGCCATGCCGTTCAAGCAATCGCTGGAAGACACGCAGCAGTAATAAATGATTTTTACGCGGTCCGATGGTACTTAAGATGATGAAATAAGGGCTGGTAACGAGAGGCTCACCCGGTGACAGGGCATTCGCAAGACCCGGGGCTAAGGGAGCACTGACTACTGGTGGGCACAAAGCGCCTTCTTTCTGGACGTGACGGTGCAACTGGTGATATGTGGCATCGGAAATGGTCACTATCCCCTGCGCATGCTCCAGCATGCGAGACAGATGGTTTTTAAATTGCAGGGTACTTGCCGGTGTGCAGAATTCCGGGTTAAGCAGAGGGATTAAATCATGAAGCACCGCAAGCATGTTGAAATGATTCCGGGTGATGGTGGCCAGATAGCGCGGGTATTTAAACCCTTTGTAATCGAGTTTAATAACAAAATAATGGCATTTTGGATCAAGCCCTGAAGGGGAAAGCGCCCCGCGCACGAGGAGGCGAATTAATTTTAAAAACGATCCCAATTCCCAGGCCAGCAACAACCGGGCTACTTTTTCTGAATGGTGTCTGGATAAAATAATACTCCTGCCGCGAACTCTGAAGAGGATGTGCATGTCATCGAAGTAATGCTTTAAATAAGCCAGGGCAACGCGGGGCACGCCATGAGGCAATCGCCTTTTGCGCAAGAGATTGGATAAACTGGTAATATCAAGGATGATTCGTTTCACACCGCACCTTCCCCATCAGGAGGTGGGGAATCTAGCCGAAATTTCATTAAGGGTCAATGGCGTAAGGGGAGGTATTGGTTTACCCAGCGAACAATATCCTGCGCTCCCATCACCCCGGCACTCCGGGCAATTTCCTGGCCATGATTGAAAAGCATCAGGGTAGGAATGCTTTGGATTGAGTAGCGCGCAGCCAGAGCGGGTTGGGTCTCAGTATTGATTTTTACCAAACGCACGTTCGGTTCAAGGAGACCCGCGGCTGACTCGAAGTAGGGGGCCATCATTTTGCAGGGGCCGCACCATTGCGCCCAGAAATCAACCAACAGGGGAATATCGCTGCGTTTGAGATGACGCTCGAAGGCCATTTGATCCAGAGACGCCGGTTTTGCATCGAAAATCGGTTTATCGCATTTCCCACATTTGGGGTGTGCCGTCAGACGGTTTGTGGGTAAACGATTGATGGTCTGACAGTGGGGGCAGACAAGGTGCATGGAGTCAGTCATGGTTTTCTCAGCAGAACGTGTTCTGACTAACTTACTTGAAGTGCTGGCGGTATACAAGGCATGAACCGGCGGAGCGGCCCTTTGAGATTGGATGGCTATTTAGTCAAGTCAATGGAAAGGGCGACATGGTGCTGCCCCTGAAAATAAGACGTGTTGAGGGCCTATCGGTGGATGGGTATTAAAAATTGACAACACAATTGGTTTTAACTTACCATTACCCGTTATTAATTTTATTACCTGAATCCGGTTTAACGCAGTCATGAAAATTACATCTTAAGTAAGCCCTCGCCAGGGCAAAAAAACAAACAAAGTCGTTTCGGCTTTGGTTTTTTTTTAATTGTCCTAATCGACACACTTAAGAGTAAATCATGAACCATAACTCTGCTTCATCTCCAAACCCTGTCATACCCCGTCAGTTGGCCTCATTCATAGGGCACTTCTTAAAACCGTATCGCCCGATCGTGGCTTTGTTTGTCCTGCTTGCTTTATTGGCTGGATTCTGGGGGCCATTCAACAGCCTGTTGGTCAAGTCATTTATCAACACGCTGGCTGCCACGAACACCATTGATCGCCCTACGTTGTATTGGGTAGCGGCTTTGCTGGTGGTGAATTTCATTGTTTTTGATAATGTCACCTGGCGAACCATCGGGTTTTTAAATTACAAGTATCAGGCGCGTATTAAAAACGAACTCATCAGCCAGACCTATGCCTATGTGCTTGGCGCCAGCACCCAGTTTTTTCAGGATAATCTGTCGGGACGTATTGCCGATCAGATCACCACCCTTGCGGATAATATTGAAATCATTCTCCATCGGGTGTCGGTGGATTTTCTTCGCGGCGCCTCCCTGCTGGTTATTTCCTTTATTACTGCTTACGCAGTGAATGTCCTGTTTTTTTATATTTTGTTACTGTGGTTCATCGCCTTTGCCGTCGTCAGTATCAGTCTCTCCGCCCGGTTGGTTCATTTATCGGATGATCAGGCCAGTGCGGAATCACAGCTTTCCGGTCAATTGGTGGATGGGTTGGCTAACCAATTCAACATCCGTCTTTTTTCACAAACGCCCTACGAAATAAAACGCATGGACGCGTTTTTTACCCGGGTCCTGCAGGCATTCCAGAGAAAAGAATTGTTTATTGTCCTGCTTTGTTGTACGCAAGGGGGAATGATTGCTGTGATGATGGGGCTGGCAGCCGTTACTTTAATTCATTTGTATGGCCAGGGTTTGGTCAGTATTGGTGATTTTGCTTTGATTCTCGGCATTTCCATGGAGTTAGGGCACATGATGTGGTACACCATGTACCAGGTGGATGAGTTTAATCAGGCTTTGGGTAAAGCCAGGCAAAGCCTGAATGCGTTAGCCATTCCTCATGACATCAGGGATACAAACCCGGCATCACCTTTGATTGTCACGCAAGGGCGAATTGAATTCGCCAACGTTAAATTTCATTATCGCGGCGGGTATTCTCTTTTTCAAAATAAGTCAGTAACCATTGAAGCAGGCCAAAAAGTGGGTTTGGTCGGGTATTCCGGGAGTGGCAAATCGACTTTTGTGAACCTGATTTTGAGACTCTACGACATCGTCGATGGCCGTATTTTAATCGATGGTCAGGACATTGCTCAGGTCAGCCAAGACAGTTTGCGCCAGGCCATTGCCATGATCCCGCAGGATCCCAGCCTTTTTCATCGCAGCTTAATGGATAACATCCGTTATGGACGCCTGGAAGCTCACAGGGATGACGTGATTTCCGCCTCTAAAAAAGCCCACGCACACGAATTCATTCAGCTGTTACCAGAGCGCTATGACGCCCTGGTTGGAGAGCGTGGCGTTAAGCTTTCCGGTGGACAGCGGCAGCGCATTGCCATTGCCCGGGCGATTTTAAAAAATGCGCCCATTTTAATCCTGGATGAAGCCACCTCGCAGTTGGACTCCATTACCGAATCCACGATTCAGCAGAGCCTTTGGGAGTTAATGCAGGGAAAAACCACCCTGGTGATTGCGCACCGCTTATCCACGCTGCTGCACATGGATCGTATTTTAGTCTTTGATAAGGGGCATGTAGTCGAAGACGGCACGCATGCCGAATTACTGCGTCGCGGCGGCCTGTATAAAACCCTGTGGGATGCGCAGGTGGGCGGCTTTCTGCCGGAACAAAACGAAGAAAAGGGGAATCAATAATGCCAGTACAATCCGATTATCAAGTCGTTAAAGTCGTTCCTTATGATGCGAATTGGCCTCAGCAATTTTTACTTGAAGCTGAGCAGATTAAAAAGGCTTTGGGTGAAAATTGCCTTGAGGTGCATCATATCGGCTCCACCTCGGTGCCTGGTTTAGCCGCCAAACCCGTGATTGATATGATTCCCGTCGTGGCGGATATTCGCGAGGTCGATGGTGCGAATGCGAGGATGCAGGCGCTGGGTTATGAGGCCAATGGCGAATACGGCATTCCTTTTCGCCGTTATTTCCACAAAGGGGGCAGTCAACGCACGCACCATATCCATGCCTTTGAATCAGGGCATGTGGACATTGAACACCATTTAAAATTCAGGGATTGGCTGAGGTCCCATGCTGAAGACAGAGACGCTTATGCCCGATTAAAACAAGACCTGGCGCGCCAGTACCCCGATGACATCATGGCGTATTGTCTGGGTAAAGAGCGCTTTATTGCCGCCATTGATGAAAAAGCCGGTTTTAATGGGTTAAGAATGGTCAAAGCCCTGACGCCGCGAGAATGGCAGGCTGTGCGTCATTTCAGGCAATTTTATTTTTTCGGCAAAGCCGGTCTTGTTGATCCCTATACCTGGACTTTTGACCATCCAGGGCATGTGCATTTTGTGCTGCTTGAAGGAAGTGACATCATTGGCTATGCCCATTTGCAGTTATGGCCAGAAGCGCGTGCGGCCCTGCGGATTATTGTTATCGATGAGGCAAAACGAAATCGCCAGTGTGGAAGTCAATTATTGGCTTTATGCGAAAAATGGCTTAAACATCAGGGGTATCAGAGTCTACATCTCGAATCGTCACCGCAGGCGCACAGGTTTTATCTAAAACACGGCTATACCGATAGGCCGTTTGATGATCCTGAGGGTTATGAAGGAGATCCCAGAGACATTGCCCTGGCGAAATCGTTGGTTTGAGTTTAATCCGTGCTGCACCAATGGATTAAACGTTTTGATTTTCAGTCGGGAGATGTTGGCTGCGTTTCATGCAGGGGCAGCCTGTTGTCATGGATTAATTTTAAAGCAGCATCCACCACATCGGCATCGTATTGCAGCCCCCTGCCGCGTTGAATTTCCGCTGCCGCGGCTTCAATACCTAAAGCCGGTCTGTAGGGCCGGTGAGAGGACATGGCTTCAAGGACATCGGCAACGGAAATCACTCGCGTTTCCGGCAGGATGTCATCCCCCTTTAGACCGCGGGGATAACCGCTGCCATCCAATCGCTCGTGATGTTGTAAAATAACCTCAGCCACGGGGGCATCGAGGTGAACATCCTTCAGGATGTCATATCCTGATTTAGAATGGCTTTTTATTAACTCCATCTCAATGAGGGTTAATTTGCTGGGCTTCACCAGAATTTCAGCCGGTATGGCAATCTTGCCGATATCATGGACTAATCCCATTAATTCCAGGGAAGAGCAACGCGCTGGCGGCCAACCCAATTCCTGGCCAATGGCTTTGGCAATTAATCCCACGCGATACTCGTGACCGGCGGTGTAGGGGTCGCGGAATTCAACCATATTGGATACCGCCCTGAATGTCCCTTTGATGGCCCTCTCTAACTGAGCGACATAGTCCTCTATTTTCTTACGCGCGAGTTGGATTTCTGAAATATCCTGAACCAGTGATAGATATTGAAAATTACCCAGCCAGGAGATAGTAGTCACATCAACCCGGAGTGTGACGGTAACGCCATCTTGTCTCAGGTAAGGCAAGGTATAGGTGAGATTGGTCTGTCCCTGATCAAGTAATGCCCAATGTTTGAGAATTAACGCTCTTGCGGGTTGATCTTTAACCAAATCCGGGAGGCCGGTGTTTAACAGCGACTCTTTACTTTGGCCTACTATTTCACAAAATCGGGGGTTGACATAAAGAAACTTTTCTTTATTCCGCACATACACACCAATGCCTGCTTTTTCAATAAAGGCTTGAAAGTTCTTTTCACTGGCGCGTGACATGGAGATTTGTTGGATATAGAGTACCCGTTCCACGGTGTTTGCGATTATGGTTGCGACAGAATCAAGCAATGCCGCTTCTTCGGGTAAAAACAGGGCGTCGGGTGAAGGAGAGGGGAGGTGGTGATAACCCACTTCGATACGCACGCTGGATTTTGAGTCGATTTGAAATGCTTTAATGAGGGGTTCTGAGACGAACACCTTGTCCTGATTGGAGCTGAATCTACCCCAGATTGACTCGATGTTGGCAACCATCAGTTCCGGAAACTGAAAGGCTAAAGGCAACTGCCGTGCGGTTTCGGCAAAAAATTCCTCAATATTAAGCGCCTGACGCCCGCTGTACTCTGAGATGCGGTAGAGGCATTGGAGTTCTTTAATACGCTCCCCAAGCGCCTGCGTTAGGTGACTTTGTTTCAGTTCCAGCTGTTTACGCGGCGTAATGTCTCGTATCACCTGTACCCAGGCATCCGGAAAAAACTCGGAATGAATGGGCGATAAACTGCATTCCACCCAAAAGCCCTCACTCGTCTCAATTGCCGTAGCAAAGGGGTTTTGAGTATGGGGTAATTGTGAGCAGACCGGGCAGTGGGCTTGTGGTATTCCTTTGTGATGAAACAGGGCATGGGATGCCTTGCCGACTAATGTTTCAGCGGGCATTGCTTTCATTAAACCGGCCGCGTGATTCGCCTGACAAATATTGCCATCCGGCTGAACAATCAAGGTGGCATCGGGAATATGATCATAGGTATTGGCCGCCTGGGCCAGCAAGCTGAACGGGTTGGTTAGTGTTTGAATGACTAAAGCGACATAGATAAACCAATAGGTAAAAATCCTTGAGGTATGACCGATGCTGTTTTCGATACCAAACAAACTTGTGTATTGAGAAAGCGCGATCTCGGTGATGATCATCGTCACGATACTCATGGACAGATAAAACAGAGTGGTTTTTGTCAACAAATTCCTGTTTTTCCAAAGTAACCGCCAGCCGACACACAACACCAGAATAATGACCCATTCACTGTAAGTTTTAAACGGTGTTACCCCATAGCCATCAATGAAAGTCTGAGGAAAATACCCTGAAAAAACAGCACTAAAAACCAAGGATATCAAAATAAAAAGGGTTAAATTAAAGATCCAGACACGAATGAGGTGACGAAAAAAATAAGTAGCAGCTACAAATGACAAGGCCTGTATAAAACGAGCCGAAATCCAAAGTTGTGTGCTCTCATTTCCCCCTGTAGAGGGTATAAGCGACATGCCCTGATAAACTAAAAGGTGCGCTATATCAAGACAGGCGCACCAACCGCCTGTCAGTGAAATAACCACCACAAATTGATTTTTGGTAAAGCGCGTCGAGGTGACTGCTACCGTCATTGCAATAAGACTGATGATAATCGCAATGAGTTCGGCTAAGGTATGGAATGCAAGGAAGCCTGCATAATGCCCAACAATAATGCATGCCAGTGATAAAAAGGCAGGAGGTAAAAAGGCTTTTAATGCAAGAGCCCACCCTGCGGTATTACCAAAGTAGGCTACCTTGCCTAAATCATCCATGAGTTCTCCATCATTCAGGGTAATAATCAGGCTAACCTAACGCTTACCGTGCCAGTGACAGGCAGGCCCTTTTGTTTTTATCATGCCTTTATTAAATCATAGTGTCTGAATGGGATTACGCAAATCACGGATGCGCGTCAACCCTGGCGTTAACTAACGACGGGCTCGGGTGAATAACAGGCTTCCAATACCTCTTGACGTGGTTCTCCCGCTGGCGCAAAGTGACTATTTAATCATCCTCTTCATCACAACGCCGCTTCTTGTGAACGGGGTAGGGAAGAAACGGAAGATGAAAACAGACTCGCAAAAACAGGGACTCCGGCGTGAATTAGGCCTCTTCGGTGCAACCATGATGGGTTTAGGCTCCATTATAGGCACTGGTATTTTTGTCAGTGTGGGGGTTGCGGCAGGGAGAGCGGGGCCGTCTGTCATCCTGGCTATCGTCCTGGCTGCACTTGTTGCGGTCTGTAATGCGTTTTCCAGCGCGCAGTTGGCAGCGAGTCATCCGGTGAGTGGGGGGACGTATGAATACGGCTACCGCTATCTGCATCCCTGCCTTGGTTTTACAGCAGGATGGATGTTTTTATGCGCAAAGACTGCTTCAGCGGCCACTGCGGCACTGGGCTTTGCGGGTTATTTAATGCACTTGCTTCATGTGGATTCTATTCCGCTTATTCCTATCGCCGCAATAACATCTATTTTACTCACTATTCTGGTCTTAGGCGGCCTTAAACAAACCCATTGGACAAACAGCCTGATTGTTTCAGTTACATTCATCGTGCTTCTACTCTTCGTCATCGTTGGATTATCAACCCTGTCTGACATTGGCCTTAATAATCTGCAGCCCTTTTTTCCTTCAGAAAAGGGATTGAGTGAATTCTTTTATGCCACGGCATTGATGTTCGTAGCGTATACGGGTTACGGCCGTGTGGCGACACTGGGCGAGGAGGTTAAGAATCCGAAAACGATCATCCCACGCGCCATTATCGCCACGCTCGTGGTCAGTGCCCTACTTTACACTGCGGTCAGTTTGGTCGCTGTGGGAACGGTGGGAGCAGACCATCTTGCCCAATGGACTCATGGCAGTGCAACACCGCTCGAACGGGTTGCGCGTACAATGGAAATACCCGGACTTGGAACGCTCATTGCCCTTGGCGCATGCACCTCCATGTTGGGTGTTTTACTCAATCTCATTCTTGGCCTCTCGCGTGTCGCTTTGGCCATGGGGAGACAAGGGGATTTGCCGGTTGTTTTTGCCCGCCTATCTGCTGCAGGTGTTCCAAGGGCCTCGGTGATAGGGGTGGGCATGCTGGTAACTGGCCTTGTTTTCGTGGGTAGCGTTGAAACAACATGGGCATTCAGCGCCTTGACCGTATTAATTTATTATTCCATTACTAATCTTGCCGCTTTACGCTTACCGAAAGAAGAGCGACTGTATCATCCTGTCTTTGCCGTAGGCGGATTACTGGCCTGTTTATTTTTGGCATTCTGGATTCCTCTAAGCCTTTGGATGATGGGCCTGGGTCTCCTCATCGGCGGACTGGTGTGGCATTTTATCAATCGTTTGGTCAGGCAATCGGGATGAAATGAGCCCTGTTATATGTTTTCCTCAATTTGAAAAATGTCATGCCCTTCATTAAAAAAATTCAATGCATAATGAAGCTGTCCTTTCGTTTCCGCATGTATTTTAAAAAGTGCCTGAGATTTCTCCACATTGGAATTCAATCTCGCCAGAAGCTCAATCCCTGCTGACTTTGCATTAGGGGCTCCCGCTAATTTAGCGATGGTTGCAATATGTCGGTTATCGATGTTTCGAATTAAACCAGAGTACTTTGATTCCACGGTGTAAACAAAGGGTGCGGTTGGAATTTCTTTCATACCACCCTGTGCTTCGCAGATGGCTTTAAATTTTTTCAGTGCCTCGCCACTCTCAAGAATGCTTTGAGCGATGGAAAATCCATTGGAGGCCTTCCTTTTAGGACAAAAATCAATCAATTGCCCTGCTAAAACAAGGGCATGTTCGCGAAGATCAGCTGGCGCCTGTTTGTCATTTTGAAGCACCGATAAGATGTCACGTGCTTCAAGCGCGGGGCCTATGCCGCGTCCGACAGGTTGTGAGCCATCCGTAAATAGGACTTTTATTTTTATATCAAATTGCTCCGCAATAAAATGCAATAAGGTCTTAAGCTGTTCTGCCTGCTCCAAGGTTCTGATTTTAGCCGTGGTGCCAATAGGGACATCAATCACAATATGAGTTGAACCCGCAGCAATTTTTTTTGAGACAATCGACGCAACCATTTGACCCATGCTATCCAGGTTTATCGTGCGTGCAAGCCGGATGAGTAAATCATCGGCTGGACTTAAGCCTATGGCGCCACCCCAGGTAATGCAGCCTTGTTCCTTTTCAATGATTTTTTTCATTGCCTGGATATCGTGAGTGACGTTGGTAAAGACTTCCATGGTATCGGCAGTGCCTGCCGGGGATGTGATGGCGCGAGAGGAGGTTTTAGGAATTAAGAGGCCATAGGCTGCAACAATAGCGACTACTATAGGGGTGGTTCTATTTCCCGATAACCCGCCAACACAATGTTTATCCACAATCAACGGAGCTGACCAGTGTATTCGCTGACCGGTATCAACCATTGCCTGGGTTAAATGAAGAATTTCTTGCCGGGTTAATCGGTTTCCGCCGCTTGCAGCAATAAACATCGCAATGTGAATATCGGACAAGTGTCCTGAAACAACATCCTTGATAATCGAACCGATTTGCAACTTGCTTAATTCATTCCCATAAATTTTAGATCGAATAAAATTGATTGACTCGAGTGTTTTCGGGTGGGCGACCGTGATTTCATCGCCCTGTTTAGCTGACAGCAGTTTCCAGGCATAGTTCGACAGGCTTGCTTCATTAGGCTTCAGAAGATCGGTTTCAATGATATTAAGGGTAGCGATAATGGAACACTTATTGAGCGTTACCATGACTCTGGCTTGAGCATTAAATCCTTCTGATTTACAGATAAGGCAGTCGGCACGCATATAAACAATGGGTTCTTTATGTGTGTTGATCCCTAAATATTTCAGTGAAAGCTTATGCTTGTTGGTCAAGTCTACCCTCAAATCACACTCCGAGCATCCCTATAAGTTAGAATGATTTTTGCCCACATGCAACTCGCTATTTAAAATCGGATTGGCATGATTCGAAGACTAATGCTATAAAAAACAGAGGACTATGGATGAGTGTCCTGGCGGTTAGTCCTAAATTAAAGTGCTGCGAAAAGGATGTTGGACTGATGGATTCCTTTAAAGAATGGTTTGATTCATTCGTTCTGTTTTTGTGTGCCGTGTTTTTTACCGATTGATCATTTTCAAATACAGCCCCCTTCTATCCACTTACTGGAGTTCAAGGGTATAAAAGGGAGTAAATTGGATGAAGATATTATTTATTAATACAGGCCCATGGGGAACAGGCAGTTTTACTTTAAGTCAATGCCTGTCGAGAGAGCTTATCAGTTTAGGGCATAACGTAAAAATTTTTTTCCCTGATTCAAACATTGATTCGTCAGATAAAGAGGACTATTACAGTCATCCAGAACTGTATTCCATTTGGAACTTCCCAATTAAAGCAGGTTCATCGACCCTGCACACGTTTCCTCTGATGATAGGGGATCCTCATCCAAGAAATCCGGATGCAATAACGTTTAAAGCATTATCCAGCAGGCAGCTTGCTGCCTATCAGCATGAATTGCATCGTCAGCTGTCCTCGCTGATAAATTCATTTAAACCCGATATTATTGAGTGCCATCACATTTGGTATCCAAGTTGGGTAATTCACAAACTGGGGCTGAATTACATTGTCACCGCGCATCACAGCGATCAATTAGGTTTCCGCTATGATCCAAAAGTTCAAAAAAAAGCAATTGAAGCAGCGAATGGCGCTAAAAAAATAATCGCTATTTCAGAGTCTGTTAAACAAGAGGTCCTGGAGCTCTATAACGTCCCTGAAGACAAGGTGGTGGTTCTTGCAAATGGGTATGATGCAACGGTTTTTAAACCCAAAAAAGTCAATCGAGAAGAGGTTCTTCAAAAATTAGGCATTCGCATTCCTGGCCATGCCCCGATTGTCAGCTTTGCGGGTAAACTATCCCTGACCAAAGGCGTTGATCTTTTATTGCAGGCCAATAAATTACTCGATGCCAGTTTGGGTATTCACATGATTGTGATGGGGGCAGGTGAGATAGACACCATTCTTAAAACCCTGAGTCCAGCATCGTATAGTTTAAAAAACGTGCATTTTGTTGGCCATCAGCCTCCTGAACGGGTGGCTGATATTCATCATATTGCTTATCTGGGTGTGATGCCTTCTCGCAGTGAGGGTTTTGGCATTTCCTGTCTGGAGGCCATGGGCTGTGGTTTACCTATGATTGTCACTCGCAGCGGAGGCCCTGAGTATTTTGCAGTAGGGAAAATTATAACCAGTGAATCGGCCCAACAATTAGCAGATGGAATGATGGAACTATTAAAAATCCCCGACAGGGAGTATCAAAACCTGCGCACAAAAGCGCTGAAGGCCGCTCAGGGTTATTCATCTTTGTCTATCGCACAACGGCACCTGGCGTTATATGATGAATTATTGCTTTGATTTGAAATTTTACTTGCCGTGTGGATGGCTCGATCAACCGATTCATTTAAGACCATTAACCATTTCATTATTAGAGACTCGATGAAAATTCAATTTTTAGGTGCAGTACAAACAGTCACAGGATCGAAATACCTTATTCAAACCAATCAAATCAATCTATTGGTTGATTGCGGCCTTTTCCAGGGGTATAAGGAGTTGAGGTTACGAAATTGGGCCACTCTTCCGATTAACCCTCAAAAAATTGATTATGTGTTATTGACCCATGCTCATATTGACCATAGCGGCTATATTCCTTTGTTAATAAAAAATGGCTTTCGCGGAAAAATATTGTGCACAGCGGCAACAAAGGACTTATGCAGTATTTTATTGCCAGACAGCGGTCATCTTCAGGAAGAAGATGCACGTTATGCCAATCGGAAGGGCTACTCCAAACATCATCCTGCGTTGCCGCTGTACACCCAGCAGGAAGCGGAGGATGCCTTAAATTATTTTCAGGTTATTTCTTTCGAAGAGCGCATTTCAATCGCTGACAACCTACAGGCTACCTTTTATTATGGTGGTCACATTCTAGGCGCATCGTTCATTCGTTTAGAGCAGGGTCATACCTCCATATTATTTTCAGGCGATCTGGGCCGGCAGGTCGATCCGCTGATGTTTGCACCTAAAGAGCCGCTGTCGTCGGATTTCCTTGTGATTGAATCCACTTATGGCAATCGCATCCATGACAAGACGGACCCCTTGATTCAGTTGAAAGAAATTATTAATCGTACTGTAAAACGGGGCGGCTCTATTATTATCCCCTCGTTTGCCGTTGGAAGAACGCAGTCATTACTTTATTATCTTTATGAATTAAAATCTAAAAATGAAATTCCTGATATTCCAGTCTTTGTTGATAGTCCAATGGCAACCCATGCCACTAAAATTTTTTCTCGTTATGCTGAACAAAATCGATTAACCAGAGAGCAAAACAACGCGGTCTGCGCCATGGCTCATTACATTAACTCAGTCGATGAGTCCATTGCTTTAGATCACCAACAATTCCCGTCTGTTGTCATTTCAGCGAGTGGGATGGCGACAGGCGGTCGCATTCTTCATCACATACGCCATTTTGCACCTGACCCTAAAAACACCATTTTATTCAGCGGTTTTCAGGTCGGTGGAACGCGTGGCGACAGGATGATTCGCGGTGAGAGAGAAATAAAGATGTTTGGGCAAATGATTCCAGTACGAGCTGAAGTAGTACAGATGGACAATATCTCTGCTCATGCCGATTCCATCGAAATGCTCAATTGGTTAGCCCGACTAAAAAAAGCGCCTCGTAAACTATTCATCACCCATGGTGAAAAAGAAGCGTCTCAAGCACTAAAATCTCAAATAGAGCAACGATTTAACTGGGTATGTGAGATTCCTTCTTATCTGGACTCTGCAAGCTTATGCGAGGAGACGTAATGAAAATGCATGCCATGGTGATGGAAAACAATAATCAGAAATTGATCGATACCCAAATCGAAAAACCGACTCCGGATGCGGACCAAATTCTAATTAAAATCACCGCCTGTGGTGTATGCAGAACCGATCTTCATGTGGTGGATGGCGAATTGAAGTATCCCAAACGCCCCTTAGTCCCAGGTCATCAAATCGTTGGCGTTATCGAAGCCATGGGCGAGGAGGTTCGCTCGTTTGCTGTGGGTCAGCGCATTGGGGTTCCCTGGTTAGGCGGTAGCTGTGGTGTTTGTGAGTTTTGTTTGACCGGTCAGGAGAATCTCTGCGATGAGGCCAAATTTACAGGATATCAGATTGATGGTGGCTTTGCAGAGTATTGTGTTGCAAACCATCGATTTTGTTTTCCCATACCGGATGGCTATTCGGATGTGCAGGCTGCCCCCTTGTTTTGTGCGGGACTTATTGGTTATCGCGCCTTATTAAAGACCAGGGAGCCCAAACACTTAGGGTTATATGGGTTTGGATCAGCGGCACACATCCTGACCCAGGTGGCCTGTAAACAAGGACGTAAAGTGTATGCTTTCACAAGCCCCGGTGATACCCAGGCCCAGGAATTTGCCTGTCAATTAGGCGCTGCCTGGGCAGGGGATGCGAATCAATCGCCGCCACACCCTCTGGATGCGGCGATTATTTTTGCACCGGTTGGCGCCCTGGTTCCAGTAGCATTGCAACATACGAGGAAAGGTGGCACTGTGGTCTGCGCTGGAATTCACATGAGTGATATTCCCGGTTTTCCGTATGAACTGCTTTGGGGAGAACGTACGCTTTGTTCAGTGGCTAATCTAACTCGAAAAGACGGCGAGGAATTTTTATCATTAGCTCCTACCATACCGGTTAAAACGGAAATTCATACCTATCCTCTTACCCGGGTTAATGAGGCCCTGGATGATCTGCGACAGGGGCGATTCACTGGATCGGCAGTGATCCTCATTGATAAGGCAGCGGTGATTGAATGACGAAAGAACGTTTAACGGGTGTATTATCGAGCGTTTTACACTCTCGCTGGCAAGTCGTCATTGCCGTCCTTTCTCTCTTGGCGATCGGTGTCCATCTTACCCTCAGTTATTTTAATGCCAGGTTCACTCCTGTTCCCTTGTTGTTGTTAATTGTCATTGGTGGAATACCGTTATTTTTGCAAATTTTTTTGAAACTGCTCAAGGGAAATTGGGGGGCTGATTCTCTGGCTGCCATTGCATTGATCACCGGCATTATCCTGCAACAATACTTAGCCGCATCGTTCATTATTTTAATGTTGGCCACGGGTCAGACCTTAGAGCGCTATGCACGGTATAAAGCCTCATCTGTTTTGTGGGCACTCGTGAAACGAATGCCCACCCTTGCTCACCGCAAAATGAAGAAGGGAATTGAGGATATTCCAGTGGTTGGCATAACGATTGATGATGAACTGGTTATTTATCCGCATGAAACCTGTCCTGTTGATGGCCTTGTGATTGAAGGCAATGGCGCCATGGATGAGTCGTACCTTACCGGTGAACCTTATCAAATTTCCAAGGCGCCTGGCGCCACGGTTTTATCGGGCGCCATTAACGGAGAATCCGTGCTCACCATTAAAGCGACTAAGCGGCCAGTGGATTCAAGGTATGCAATTATTGTAAAAGTATTAGAAGAGGCAGAGCAAAAACGTCCCTCCATCCGTCGATTAGGTGACCAGATTGGGGCTGTCTTTGCACCGCTGGCACTCTTGTTCGCAGCCGGCACCTGGTATTTTACAAAGGATGCCATTCGTTTTCTTTCGGTGCTGGTTATTGCAACGCCCTGCCCCTTATTAATTGCGATTCCCATTACGATCATCAGTGCAATTTCGCGGGCGGCAAAGCAGGCCATCATTATTAAAAATCCTGTTGTTCTGGAACAATTACCAACCTGTACAACAGCCATTTTTGACAAGACAGGTACACTGACCTACGGAAAACCAACGTTAACCGCAGTTTATACCACCTCCGATTACACCGACGATCAATTATTGCAATACGTTGGGAGTCTCGAACGTTATTCCAGGCATCCGCTTGCCAGTGCCGTCATCAAAGCAACACAGGAGCGGCATATTGAGTTGATCGAATCGACAAACGTGTCGGAAAAGCCGGGACAGGGTTTGACTGGCATCGTTAATCATCGACGCGTGGACGTCACAAGCCGAAAAAAATTAGTAGAAATGATGCCGGAATGTCAAGCTTTACTGCCTCCTGTTTCCCCGGGTTTGGAGTGCATCATATTGGTAGATAATCACTATGCAGCCACGTTACATTTTCATGACGCACCGCGGCCTGAAAGCAAATCATTTATCAGTCATTTGATGCCGGCGCATCAATTTAAAAAAATTATGCTCGTTTCCGGGGATCGGGAGTCGGAGGTTAATTACCTCGCGGCGTTAGTTCCTTTCACCGAGGTTTATGCCTCGCAAAGTCCTGAACAGAAATTAGCCATTGTGCGTCGTGAAAGAGAAAAAGCGCCTACTGTCTTCATGGGGGATGGTATCAATGATGCACCGGCTTTAACCGCTGCCACCGTGGGCATTGCCTTTGGACAGCATAGTCAAGTCACAGCTGAGGCCGCCGGGGCGGTTATCATGGAAAACACCTTGAGCAAAGTGGATGAACTGCTCCATTTGAGTATCAGCACGAGGACTATCGCTGCCCAGAGTGCTGTGGGGGGGATGCTTTTGAGTCTCGTTGGAATGGGATTTGCAGCAACTGGCTTTATCGGTCCGGTAATGGGTGCCATACTTCAAGAGTGCATTGATATTCTTGCTATTGTCAATGCCTTACGTCTGGCTGTTGGCTTTAAAATTAAAATTGATTTACCAGACAGTTAAACTGTAGCAGTCATTTTCAGAGCGCTATGCTTTGAAAACAAGAAGATCAATAACCGTAAACTCGGTCAGCAAATCGGGCGTAGCATTCTGACCCTGGGAGAGACGCTTTGAAACCCATGTTATTTTCCTTATTTAACGCTTCAGCAATCAGTAAGCGATTAACGGCCGCGCTTCAACTCGAGGTGGGAGATGTCATGTTACATCGTTTCCCGGATAGCGAATGGTACGTGAAAATTAATTCAAGGATTAACAACCGGGAGCTGATTGTGGTCGACAGCCTAAACCAGCCTGATGAAAAAATAGTGTCGTTATTGTTTTTTGCCAAAACGGCTAAGGAATTAGGGGCAAAACAAATCGGATTGGTTGCGCCATACCTTCCCTATTTACGTCAAGACAAGCGTTTTCAGGAGGGTGAGGGAGTAACCTCGCGCTATTTTGCTGAATGGTTATCCCAATCATTTGACTGGATCATGACCATCGATCCCCATTTGCATCGCTACTCATCCCTGGATGAACTCTATGATATCCCAGCCTTTACGCTACACGCCGCAGCGCCCATAGCCGCATGGATAAAAAAGCATGTGACTAAGCCAATTATCATTGGGCCAGACATGGAAAGCCAACAATGGGTTGCTGACATCGCAGAAAAGGGGCATTTCCCTTACCTGATTTTGGAAAAAAGCAGGCGTGGTGACAATGACGTGGCTATTACAGGGCCAACTATCCCGGGGCTTGAATCCTTTCATCCCATAGTAGTGGACGACATTATCTCTACGGCAGCAACCATGATAGAGGCCGTGAAGTATTTACAGGACGCAGGCGTGAAGTCAGTGACATGCATAGGGGTGCATGCCCTTTTTGCAGAAAATGCGTATTCTATGTTAGCAGGAATGAAGAATACTCACGTGGTCACCTGCAATACAATTAGCCATGCAACAAATGCGATTGATGTCAGTGATTTGATTGTGGATGCCTTGGTAAAAAACAAATTAGTCAAGGCATTGAAAAATAAACGGGGGGACGGGCAATGACACAGGATCATCACCAGGAACATGCCGCTGAGGGCAAAGCGCACACGTGTTGTCAGCAGGAACAAAGAACAAACAAGGCGCATGACGCTGTCACTCAAACAGGAGGAGCAGCCATCTACACTTGCCCCATGCATCCGGAAATCCGCCAGTCCAGTCCTGGTATTTGCCCTATTTGTGGTATGGCATTAGAGGCGGAAACGGTCACTGTCAACGAGGTCAATCCCGAGTACCTGGACATGACGCGTCGATTTTGGATTGCAGCCCTTCTTACGTTGCCTGTTGTGCTGTTGGCAATGGTTGGCCATGGGGTGACGTCGCTCATCCCTGCCGCAGCGTCCAACTGGATTCAATTGCTGCTGGCTACACCCGTGGTGGTGTGGGGAGGATGGCCTTTTTTTGAACGGGGTTGGGCGTCGTTGCAAACTCGGCAACTGAACATGTTTACTCTCATCAGCATGGGCATTGGGGTGGCCTGGGTTTACAGCGTGGCGGCCACCTTTTGGCCTCAAGTATTCCCCCCTGCGTTTCGAGGCCATGGAGGGGTAGTCGCGGTCTATTTTGAGGCAGCCGCAGTCATTACAACACTTGTCCTGTTGGGGCAGGTTCTGGAATTAAAAGCACGCGAGCGCACGGGGAGCGCCATCCGCGCCTTATTGAAACTGGCGCCTGAAAGTGCACACCGGTTGGACGATAATGGCGGTGAAGATGAAGTGACGCTCTATCAGGTAAAAATCGGCGACAGGCTTCGTGTTCGTCCGGGTGAAAAAATACCCGTGGACGGGGAGGTGCTTAAAGGACGAAGCGTTGTGGATGAATCCATGGTCACCGGCGAACCCATCCCCGTTGTTAAGGAGGCTGGAGCAAAAGTCATTGGTGCGACAATCAATCAGACCGGCAGTTTTGTCATGGAAGCACGGCACGTGGGCAGCGATACCATGCTGGCGCGCATCGTGCAGATGGTGAGTGATGCGCAACGAAGCCGTGCGCCCATTCAACGATTGGCCGATACGGTCTCAGGATGGTTTGTTCCGGTCGTGATTCTGAGTGCGGCGCTGTCCTTTATTCTGTGGGCTCTGATTGGTCCACCACCCGCTCTTGGCTATGGTTTAATTGCCGCTGTATCCGTACTCATCATTGCCTGTCCCTGTGCTCTGGGCCTGGCAACGCCAATGTCCATTATGGTGGGGGTTGGCAAAGGGGCGCAGAGCGGCATATTGATTAAAAATGCCGAAAGCCTGGAACGCATGGAAAAGGTCAATACG
Source organism: Legionella taurinensis (assembly GCF_900452865.1). Classification (NCBI taxonomy): domain Bacteria; kingdom Pseudomonadati; phylum Pseudomonadota; class Gammaproteobacteria; order Legionellales; family Legionellaceae; genus Legionella; species Legionella taurinensis. The sequence goes on along the minus strand of NZ_UGOZ01000001.1, from coordinate 2,655,405 downwards.
CTGGTGCTTGATAAAACAGGGACGCTGACCGAAGGACGCCCGGAACTAACGCGCATTGTGACCGACGGCGGGTTTGAAGAGGCGGAGGCATTGGCATTGGCAGCCGCTCTTGAACACCAAAGTGAACATCCACTGGCCAATGCCATTGTGCAGGCCGCCAAAGACAAGCGGTTGTCCCTTGCAACGGTGGAAGGCTTTGAGGCCCCTACTGGCAAAGGCGTTACCGGTCAGGTGGATAATCACCGTGTGGCCATAGGGAATGTGAAATTAATGCAGGAACATGGGAGTGATAATGCTTTTTTGTTTGAAAAAGCGGATGAATTGCGTGCGCAGGGCGCTTCGGTGATGTTCATGGCGGTGGATAATCGCACGGTGGCGCTTCTGGTGGTGGAAGACCCCATTAAATCGAGTACTCCTGAGGCTATCCGCGACCTTCAACAAAGCGGCATCGACATTGTCATGCTCACCGGGGACAGCAAAAAAACGGCCGAGGCGGTCGCCGCTAAGCTGGGCATAAAAAAAGTGGTGGCGGAAATTATGCCTGACGAGAAGAGTCGCATCGTGGGTGAGTTGAAAGCCCGAGGCCTCGTGGTTGCCATGGCAGGGGATGGGGTAAATGATGCTCCAGCGCTTGCAAAAGCCGATATCGGTATCGCCATGGGAACCGGTACGGACGTGGCCATCGAGAGTGCGGGCATTACCTTATTACGAGGTGATTTGCGGGGTATTGCGAAGGCGCGTCGTTTATCAGAAGGGACGATGCGTAATATCCGGCAAAATTTGTTCTTTGCTTTTATTTATAACCTGTTGGGTGTGCCGCTGGCCGCCGGTATCCTCTATCCTTTCACTGGCCTGCTTTTAAGTCCAATGATTGCCGCAGCCGCCATGGCCCTCTCCTCTGTCTCGGTGATTGGTAATGCGCTGCGATTGCGACGAATTAAATTATAAATCGGCGGGTTATGGTGAATACTATTCAACCATTTTAATCAGTAGTAGCCTGGAAGAAGACGCCGCCCGAATCCCGGGTTATCTTATTCCAGACTACATGGTTATTGGCTAACTTCGTTGCACGGTGTAAGAACCGGTTGCCGGTTTGGGGTAATGCGAGCTGGCCCAGACAAAATCCAAATCAAATTCCAATGCCGCATTCGGCTCAAGTTCACATAAACCGATTTCAGCGTGAGATTCAGCATTGAGATCAACCAGGCAGTTTGAAATGGCATTGTCTTTACTAATGAGACCAATCACCCCCTGGTTAATTTGAACATGAATCAGGAGATTGCTTTTTGTACCATTAACTAAGGTCAGGCTTCCTTTTTCCAATGTGATTTCCCAGGCACTGGGGGATGGATTCAGAGTGTCCTCAATTCGCATTATTTGAGCAGAGGCCAAATGACAAGCCAAAAACAAAGCTACGAATAGAGCCGCCTTTAATTTCATATACCCTCCCTGGCATAATGGTGTGGAATTAAATCATGACCTGATTAATTTACTGAATTGGGTCAATAAAGTAAATCAAGCCACGGCTAAATGGCTTTCTTCAAGTTTTCACAGTAAGGGATAAATGATGTCTTTTGATAAAATAATCTGTGTAGGAAAAAATTATCTTGCCCATGCCAAAGAGCTGGGGGATGAAGTACCAGAAAAGCCGGTCATTTTCTTAAAGCCGCCGAGTGTGCTTAGGCAAGTCTCTGGGTGGGGAGAGCAAATCCAGGTTGATTTCCCCCATGAGGACACGGAGGTGCAACCAGAATGCGAAATTGCGCTTCGTCTCGCTCATGATGGCTATAAAATGACAATTGAAGAAGCGAGAAACGCTATTGCGGATGTCACTCTTGGTCTTGAAATGACTCTACGTGGCCGTCAAACGCTGCTTAAGAAACAAGGGCATCCATGGACTACATCAAAAGTGTTTAAGGATGCGGCTATTATTGGTCCCTGGATTCCCTATCAACACTTTAATGACTACATGAGTGCAGAATTCCAATTACGCCTGGATGGAACCCTCCGGCAATGCGCAAAAGGGGCAGACATGATGATGCATCCAGACGATTTATTAGTTTATATCAGCCAATTTTTTCCCTTGAAAGCAGGTGATGTCATTTATACGGGCACCCCTGCAGGAGTGACCTCCATATCAGAACGCACCACCGCTGAATTACGCTGGAAGAATTATTCCTACACCGTAAAATGGAGGTAGCAAGTCGCTTGGGAGGAGGGCTTCGCCCGTATCCCGGGTTTTCATTCATTTCTAAGCCCCTGGACACAAAACGCAGGCTCAAGTGTTACAAATAACGCCATTGAGCATGCAACGACCATGCCAATGCGTCATGGCTGTCAATATGACCACTTTTCATATCAAAAAGTCACTCAATGCGATTCATGTAAACGGTTGACATGTTGAGCAATGAATCGATGCCTATCAACCATTTAATTGAGGAATTGCCTTTCGTCTCCTATATTTAAACTAATCGTGTAAACGACAATTAATTGCTAGCGACGTACTGTTCTTACTGATAACGATAATCAACGGGGTTATGTGGATGGCAAATATTGTCATAATATCCTTAGTTCAACAAAGTGATACTCTCATCTGGAGAGACGCCGTTGCAAACCTGAAGAAAAGTACCAGTAAGCTCCCAGTGCAATTGTTCTCCGGTTCGGATTGCTCAAGGCAAGCCACATGCCCGAGCCCCTGTGGTAATCCATACTGCAAATGCCCCGATATTGAATCATCCATAGACCAGGATTCGTTTGTCATCATTCATCTGGTAAATGACGGGATTATGGGGGAATGGCTCATCGAATTAATAAAGCAAAAAAATCCTAAAGGCGTATTTTGTTTTGCCTGCATACCCGAATTAATGCAATTGACCAGGATAGGGAATTACAGTATGAAGAATTCCTCCGGGGGAATGCCTGGTCCATTGAAGAAGGTTCTTAAATTTTTTTCGGGCGGCCGCGAGGAAGATGTAATTTATGTGTACAGTAAACTCAGTAAAATCACAGCCAGACTGCTGCCATTTATCCCTAAAAAATACAAGGATGTGACCCATTGGATCAACATTGTTTTATATTGGGGACAGCCGGATGTCTATAATCGCGAGCAATTATTACGCTTTATCGGCCGAGAAATATTTGATTTGGACGTGACGTACAAACCGGTCAAAATTATTCCATCTATAGGCTGTTTTGATCCATTCACCGGCGAATTGTTCGTTTCACCGGAGGAGTATTTAAGCGCTAAGCGAAACGATAACGCCTCGTCTACAGCAAAGCCCACGATTGCTTTATTGGTTTTTCGTCAATATGCCATAGAGCGCCAGCCTTTTATTAAGGACGTGGCGGAGAGCTTGTTGGCAAAAAATTTGTTAGTGATACCCATTTTTGCTTCCGGAGTTGAAACGCAGGTTGCGGTCAGAAAATGGTTATTGCAAAAGAAAATTGATTGCATCGTCAACACCATGGGATTTTCGTTGGTCGGGGGACCTGCCATTGCGGGTACCCCGGGTCTCTATAAAACCCAATCGGGAGAATTATTAACCGCGCTGAATATCCCTTATCTGGTTGTTCCGCCCCTAGTGGCCCAAAACTGTGATTGTCTGGAATGTGCTTTTGAGAAAAAGAAAGCCTGCTGTGGTGTCGGTGTTGATTCTTTTCAAAAAATACTGATGTATGACATACCCGAAATGGATGGCGCGATAGTGCCCTTAATCTCCGGGGCAATGCGGCAAAACCTGATTCAGGGTATACCCAACAGGATTCATCAAATCGCCAATCAGGTGTCAGGTTGGGTTAATTTAAGAAAGAAAGAGAAGCAGCAAGTTAAAATCGCCCTGGTGATCTATAATTTTCCCCCCGGACAGGGAAAAGTAGGGACCGCGGCCTTGCTAAACATCCCGCTCTCGCTTCTTTCAATGGTTAAACGCTTGCGTGAAGAAGGTTACAGCATAGACGACTTCCCCCAGGAGGAAGAGGCTTGCAAGGCGATGATCAGTCGATTTGAAGGGCGTAATGCACCCAAACAGGCTTCTGTCCAGGAGTATCGTCAATTATTAGATAGTGCAACTCAGGCCCGGATTGACGCGAAATGGGGGAATCCTCCCGGTAATATTGATCCGGTTGACCGACAGACCATTCGTTTAAATATTCAAGAGTTCGGTAACCTGTGTGTGGGCGTCCAGCCTGTTCTTGGGGTGCCAGGGGATCCCATGCAATTCTGTTTCGATAAAGAGTTCACCCCTCATCACCAGTATGTTTTATTTTATCGTTGGATTAAGGAATGTTGGGGGGCTGATGTATTAATTCATGTGGGTATGCACGGTACGGTAGAATGGATGCCCGGGTTACAACTGGGCCTTAGCTCTTCCTGTTGGCCTGATATCCTTCTCGGGGATTTGCCCAATATCTACTTGTATCCCCTCAATAATCCATCCGAGGCCATTATTGCCAAGCGCCGTGCAAACTCTGTGATTGTAAGCCATATGTTACCCCCTTACGTCAGGGTGGGGGATTATTCGCGTATCAACGAGATGAGGACGGCACTGGCTGATCATGATCTGCCGCTGGAGGACGTTTTTTTTGATTTGGAGAAGTTGCCCGATGAAACAGACGCTGACTTCAGGAAACGGGCTGGTGCTTACATTGACGACATAGAAGAGCATCTCATCAGTATAGGCCTGCATGTTTTTGGTAAAAACTATGGTCTTGAAGAAATAAAAATGTATTGTTATTCAATTCTTAACGTCAATGGCGGCGAAAAGCCTGGTTTGTCGGAACTAATCCGGCGTGAGCTGGGGTGTGACAAAGGGAAAGCCTGGCAATTATCCTGTCAGCTGATTGATGCCACCATCATCAATCAATCCAATGTTAAAAAAGCCTGGCAAAAAATAATTGGCAGCGCGACCGCTTGTCCTTTGGATGAGTTAACTCCCATTGTCGAAGAAGGACTTCGCATCGCGTATCATTGCGCGAATAATAATCATGAGGCGGATGTATTAGTTAATGTGCTGGCTGGCGGTTATGTGGCGCCGGCGCCAGGTAGAGATCCTTTGCGTAGCGGTTCAATCGCTTTGCCCAGCGGCCGTAATATTTATGGGACGGATCCCTGGCGTTTACCCGACCCTATCGCTCTTCCGCGTGGTAAGGAGTTAAGCGAACAACTGATTCAACGCTTCCTGCAAAAGCACGATCAACACTACCCCGAAACCATTGCCATCACCTTATGGGCGTTAGATACGATTAAAACAGAAGGGGAATCGCTGGCGACGATTTTAAGTTTAACGGGAGCTGAGCCACTTTATGATGGCCAGGGTAAAATTTATCGATACCAGCCTATTCCTTTGGAAAAATTGGGGCGTCCTCGTATTGATGTCTGTGTGGATATGAGTGCCATATTCAGGGACTCCTTTTCTCATTTAGTTAATCTATTAGATACATTATTCATTGATTTATCGCATCTCGAAGAGCCTGTCAGCGAAAATTATATCCGTAAGCACTATCTGGAGGCTTTGAATGCAGGTATTTCCGAAGAAGATGCTTCTTCCCGTATTTTCTCAAGACCCCCAGGGCGTTATGGGAATGGTATTGATCAATTAATTCAGGAGTCTGCCTGGGAAGACGAAGACGAACTCGAAAAAGCACTGATTCAAACCAGTTCGTTCAGTTATGGCGGAGTGAAACAAGGGAAGCCTTGTCCGCAAATCTTCAAAAAAATGCTGGCCACCGTAGACAATACGTTTCAACTCATGGATAGCACCGAATACGGTTTAACCGACATTCCCTTTTACTTTTCGAGCAGCGGTGCTTTGCGTATGGTGGCTGAACGGATTTCAGAGAAAAAAATTGATTTGATCTATGCAGAAACCTATGCCGGTAAAACCAAAATCAATGAGGCCAAGGAGTTGGTTGCCAGAGAAGTGCGTGCCAAATTACTCAACCCCCAGTGGCATAACGCCCTGATGAACAATGGCTATGCGGGAGCGGCTGAGTTGGGTAATCAATTTACCAATGTGTTAGGCATGGCTGCCATTGAAAAAAATATCGACAAATGGGTTTTTGATGAAATGGCAGAAAATTTTATTCTCAATCAGGAAAAAAGGGAGTGGCTGGAAAAAGCGAATATCAAAGCCCTGGGAAATATGATTACTCGTTTACTGGAGGCCAATAATCGCGGCGCCTGGGATGCCGATGAAGACATGCTCAATGCATTGGAAAGTTTCTATGATGAAATCGAAGACAAAATTGAAGGTATTAATAATGGAAACAATACAGAGTCCAAATAGAGTCTATCCCTTTGCCGGTATTGTGGGACAACACGGATTAAAAACCGCTTTGATTTTGAATGTGATTGATCCCAGCATCGGAGGGGTGCTCATTATGGGGCATCGCGGAACGGGAAAAAGCACCATTGTCCGCTCTCTGCATGCCTTGTTACCCGCTCAAAAAGCAGTAAAAACGTGTACCTATGGCTGTGATCCTGAGAACATTTCGGTGCATTGTCCCGAGTGCCAGACCCTGCTTGGAGAAAAAATGAAACCGGCTTTTATTAAGCGGGGCGTGCCCATTGTCGATTTACCTCTTGGTGCGACAGAAGACCGTGTCGTGGGCTCTCTGAATATAGAGACGGCACTCACGCAGGGGAAGCAGACGTTTTCGCCAGGGCTTATTGCAAAAGCCAATCGCGGTATTCTTTACATCGACGAGGTGAATCTGTTGGAGGATCACCTGGTGGATTTGCTGTTGGATGTGGCAGCCAGTGGCGTCAATGTCGTTGAGAGAGAGGGAATTTCCATTCGTCATCCCGCTAAATTTATCCTGATAGGAAGCGGCAACCCGGAGGAAGGGGATTTAAGGCCGCAATTACTGGACCGTTTTGGTCTAAGCGCGCATATCGAAACCTTAACCAGTGTGGAAGACAGAATGAATGTGGTCCAGAAACGGCGTCTGTTTGACCAGGATCCAGCGGCGTTTAATCTCGCTTTGGAGAAAGAACAACAAAAACTGAAAAACAGGATTAAAAAGGCACAAAAAAAGTTGCCTCACATTGTTCTCCCCGAGGCGGTGATTTATAAAATCGCGGAAATTTGTTCAAAATTGAATGTGGATGGGCATCGTGGCGAACTCACTTTATGCAGGGCCTGTGCGGCCTTGGCTGCCTTTGAACAAAAACAAGAAGTCAGTCTCAACCATCTGGCAGTATTAGCCCCGTTGGCACTCAGTCATCGATTGAGAAAAGATCCGCTGGAAACCATCGATGATGTGACCAAAATTGATAATGTAGTTCACGAAACCCTTGGATTGCCTCATGAAAAGCATTAACTCCTTACCCATACCCGCCATGGTTGGATTAAAGCTGGCAAAAAAGGCGCTATTTCTTTTAGCGATTAATCCGCGTTTGAAAGGCCTGATGCTGTCGGCGAAAGCGGGTAGTGGAAAATCGTTACTCAGCAGTGCGGCTGCGAATTTATTTGCTGGCAAAAACCTGGTAAACCTGCCGGTGCATATTGATGAAGCGAATCTCCTTGGCGGGGTTAACCTTGAGGAAACCATAAGATGCGGTCATAAAGTTGTTACTGACGGCTTACTCAGCAAGGTGAATCATGGCATTTTAATTTGCGAAAGCATCAATCTCTTATCCCCCAACATCAGCAATATTGTACTGAATGCCCTGGATGCAGGTTATTTACGCATTGAAACCACAGGCATCAGTAAATCGATACAAACCCATTTTCTGTTGATTGGTGCATACAATCCTGACGAGGGCGTCCCCCGAAAACATTTGATGGAACGCGTGGGACTGCATGTCCATCTGCCAGGGAATGACAGCAGCGAGTTGAGGAAAAAAATAATCACTCATAATCTTCTGACCGATGAAGCCCTTGAGGCAGAATGGCAGGATGAAGAAGAAATTTTAATGGGCGTTATTCAAAGCGCGCGTGAATTGTTGCCTAAAATCGAGCTGACCACCGAGCAGATTAGGAAAGTTGTTGAAGTGGCTGCTTACTGTAAAGTGGAGGGCAGTCGCGCGGATATCTTTGCTGTGGAAGCGGCCCGAGCGGCTGCTGCCTTGGCTCTTCGAGATGAAGTTCTCGATGACGACATCCAGTTGGCTTTAAAATGCGTTATTTTCCCCCGAGCCCAAATCAGTGAACAGGAACTGGCAACCCTTCTTCAGGACGAAAATAAAGTGCAGCAATCCTCTAACAGTCAGGACAGTACGGAGGTGCCGTCAACAGAAGAGCCAGGACAGAACACGACGCTTGAAAATTATGATTCTGATTGGAAGACGCGAGAACCCTCGTCATTGGAGGGCAACCAGAATAATCAGGATTTAGACCATTTGGATAGTCTCTCTGCCGAGATTGAGAAAATGGCGGACACGGTTTTTGAATCAGAGGAAGTCATTCTACCCTCTGATATTATCAATTTATCTCCTTTTCGCTCCAGGGAGTCGTCAAGCAAAACAGGATCTCAGGGTAAAACGCTGGCAAGTCATGGCCATCATATTCGCAGTAGGCCGGGTGATCCCAACAAGGGGCCGATTGATATTATTGCAACATTACGCGCAGCGGCGCCCTGGCAAAAGGCCAGAAAAAAAGAAAACAGAACCTTAGTCATTGAAAAAGAAGATATTCATGTCAAGCAATACTCTGCCAAAGCCGGTACTTTATTTATTTTTGTTGTTGATGCAAGCGGTAGTATGGGCATCAATCGCATGAGGCAAGCCAAAGGAACGGTTATCAGCCTGTTGGAGCATGCTTATATTCACCGTGATCAGGTGGCTTTAATCTCGTGCCGAGGTCAAGCGGGTCAAATTATTCTGCAGCCAACGGCCAGTGTTGAGTTGGCTAAGAAGCATCTTGATATTTTACCAACGGGTGATGCCACACCCTTGGCCTCTTCTTTGATGCAGGTATTTGATGTGATCCAATATGCCAAACACATTGGGATACACCAATACATTCTGGTTTTAATGACGGATGGGAACTCCAATGTCGGCATTCATGCCAGCCAGAAAGAGGATATCCTGAACGAGTTACAAATTCTCTGTGGCGCCATGGTCAAGGCGGGAGTGCAATCGATCGTTATCAATACAAGAAAAATTGTTTTAAAGCAAAACGCCGCCAAAAAAATCGGCGAATGGCTTCATGCAAACTATTTTGATTTAGGCAGTAAATTGGATACAAAGCTGGCTGAAAAAATTAAAGGGTCTTTTCAGTAAGCGATAGATGCAAAACTGGAGCTTAGTTGGAGGATACGCCATGACCTTATCTTCTCGGTTATTTGAGCAGGCGCAGGCTCTTTTTCCTGGCGGAGTCAATTCACCGGTCAGAGCGTTTAAGTCCGTTGGTGGAACACCGGTCTTTTTTAAAGAAGGGCGGGGTGCTTATTTAATCGATGTCGACGGCAAAGAATACATTGATTATGTAGGGTCATGGGGGCCTATGATTTTAGGGCATTGCAACCCAGCGGTTGTGGAGGCAGCCCGAGAAGCGGTGGGGCATTTTTTAAGTTTTGGCGCACCTTCTGTGCAAGAAATGGAGTTAGGGAAACGAATCATTGAATTAATGCCCTCCATGGAGAAAATCCGTTTCATGAATTCCGGCACCGAGGCGACGATGACTGCCCTACGCCTGGCTCGCGGATATACCGGTCGAAATAAAATTATAAAATTCAAAGGCTGTTATCATGGCCATAGTGACTGTTTACTGGCAAAAGCCGGTTCAGGTGTATTGACTTTAGGTATTCCCTCAACTCCGGGTGTTCCTGCGAGTGTCACGGAGCATACTCTGGTCGCTGATTATAATCAGCTGGATGACGTGGCATTGCTGTTTAAAAATAATGGCCATGATATTGCCGCGATCATTGTAGAGCCTGTCTGTGGCAACATGGGGTTTGTATTGCCTCAGGAAGGATTTTTACAAGGCCTCAGAGCCTTGTGTGACCAATACGGCGCTTTGCTGCTCTTTGATGAAGTGATGACCGGATTTCGGGTGGCTTTGGGCGGTGCGCAATCACTTTTCAACGTTAAACCGGATTTAACAACCCTTGGAAAAGTCATCGGCGGTGGGATGCCTGTTGGTGCCTTGGGTGGTCGAGCAGAAATCATGGACTGCTTGGCCCCTGTGGGCGGGGTTTATCAGGCAGGAACCTTGTCTGGCAATCCGTTGGTGATGACAATTGGCTTAGCCACGATTAATCAACTGGCTACCCCGGGATTTTTTGCCCGCCTCTCTAAAACGACCAATGCTCTGGTGCAGGGATTGAATGAGCTGGGAGATCGTTTGGGGATCCCGCTGCATGGGCTCTCGAGAGGCGGGATGTTTGGTTTCTTTTTTAATCCTAAAAAGGAAATTGCTCATTTTTCCGATGTTGCCGAAGGCAACGAAGCCCTGTTTAATTTTTTCTTTCATGGCATGTTGGATAAAGGAATATACCTTGCGCCGTCCATGTTTGAGGCGGGATTTGTTTCCATTTGCCATGGTCAGGATGAAATTGACAAAACCCTGTCTGCCGCCGAAGAAACGCTGCAGGATTCCATCAAAAAAAATTTAATGCCCCCCAGCAGGTCTGTAGCCGAAGCGCCAAAAGAAAAGACACATCAGGAGGCATTAATTCAAACAGCGGATTATTTCAATCAAACCGGATTTGAGCGGTGGAAATTAATTTACAGCAACAGCGATAAGGCGAATTTTATTCAAAAAATTATCAGGAAGGGTCATAATCGGATCATTGAGAGCCTGATTAAGTACCTGACTGAGACGAATAATATCAGGGGTAAACGTTTTTGTGACGCGGGGTGTGGCGTGGGTATGGTTGCTATTGAACTGAGTAAACAAGAGCCCTCCGCTATTTTTGCATCGGATATTTCACAGGCCATGGTTAATGAGGCAAAAAGTCGCTATCAACAGCAGGGTAATTTAAAAACCGAGGCCCATTTTACCGTTTCCAATTTAGAAGACTTGCAAGGAAAATTTGATAATGTCATTTGTCTCGATGTTATTTTTCATTATCCGCAGGCAGCCGCCGAGCAAATGGTCGATAAACTATTTCAGTTAAGCAATCACATGGTGATTATTAGTTTTGCTCCCTACAGCATTTTTTTTGCTGGCTGGAAAAAATTAGGAGAGTTTTTTCCAGGGGCAAAAAAAGCGACCCGTGCCCATCTATTGAAAATGAAGCCATTTATTAATCTGGCAAAAAAATATCACTTTAAACCGGTTTTCATTAAAAAAACCAAAGCGGTTTTTTACTATTCAACATTGGTTATTTTTGAAAAAAAACCCTAGCCGATGGTTCAAAAGGCCATTGTCTTATGCTGCGGCGCGGTAAAGAGGCTGGACGCTGCTGTGATTACCTTATCGTCCTTCTCCCTGGCCCCGCTGGTTTATGGTTAGACGGATTAAAGGTGGTCCTTTGATGGGGAATCCTTGATTTCAACCGTATCGGATGGGGTCTCGGATGCATCTTTGCGCGAAAATTTTCCATGGATGCTGATATCAAGTAAGTGCCCATAATAGTCCATCTCTTTAAAGTTATCTAATCCCTGGGCAACACGAGACGCTTTGAGATATTTTTCTAACCAATCACTGAATTCATTAGTTCCTTCTAAAGCCGCCGTCACACACCCGTAGGCCGTGGCTACAACGGCACAATTACGTGAGCTTTTGTCTTTTGACGGTGCATGATAATTAGCAACCGCATCGGCTAAAGACAATTTCCCCGCCAGGTGTAGTACTTTCTCAGTTGATTTGATCAGTTCTTTATCATTTTTTTGTTGATAAACAACGTCCTTCAATTGATCAATGGCCTTGTCGAGTTCACAAATATAAAGATAAGGGGATTTCATCCTGGATTTATTGTATTTTTGGGCAATTTTATTAAATAATTGATACATGACATAACCTTGAGTAATCGATTTCCCACATGCCTTAATGAGCATGAAATGGCTTTTGTGTTTTTTATTATAGCATGTGAGTGATTTTATTGGTCTGGATGCATCCGCAAGGACGTAGCTTGGGAGTAGGGCTTGGTCCTCCGACCAGTGACGTTGGCTTTAAAAAATGAATTGTTATGAGTAGTCACATTTATCGTAATCCAAATAAATACAGTAAAAACAATAGCCTGCAATATGATTTTGCAATGAAATTGCTCAGAAAAATTTCATTAGTCAAAGAGTCCCATGTATTGGATATTGGATGCGGTGATGGAGTAATTACCAATCAAATGGCTGAGATGGTTCATGAAGGCGATGTGACTGGCACCGACATCTCTGAACAAATGATTGAGTTTGCTTCTAAAAAATACATGGATCAAGATAACTTGCGTTTTTTAACCATGGATGGCAGTAGAAATATTTTTAGAGAACAATTCGATGTTATTACTTCTTTATTATTAGTACTATCAAGGGAGATAGTGCTACTGATGTAAATTTGCTAAAAACAAATAATGCAAAAACAAAGAGTATAAGAATTAAACTTGTGACTTTGTGTATTTGATTCACATGCTCAATCATTAAATATTTTCCTCCCTCTAGTCTCAATCAAGAAAAGAAAATGGTATTGCCCAGAGATTATCTCCAAATGACAAACATTTATCTCCATTATAGAGAACGATCCCGCTTACCCAATTTTTATCCGCTAAACTGGCCAGTTTTCTCAATCCACGGAAATCTTGATTAAGAATAGTTTGACTTGCTTTAACTTCAATACCAATAATCTTGCGAGCATGATTTTCAAGAATAAAATCCACTTCCACTTGGTCTTTGTCACGATAGTAATAAATATTCCATGGCTCATTTGCTAGAGTGCACATTTTCAGTAATTCGCTATATACCCAAGTTTCTAGTAAAGCTCCAAAAGAAGATTTATCTTTTTCAATGCTTTCGATGGTAACTCTGTTCAGGCATGCCAAAAGACCACTATCAATAAAATGAATTTTTGGTGTTTTAACTATCCTGCTTAAGGTATTGTCATGCCAAGGTCTTAATTGATGTACTAAAAATAATGTTTCCAGTAAACCGACATACTTTTGTGCTGTTTTGGTATCTAAATTTAATTGCCCACCAATTTGAGTAAAATTGGTTAATTTTCCTGATTGTTGAGCTAGTACCTCCAGTAATCGAGGCATTTCCACTAATTTTTCTATTGATGAGATATCTTTTACATCTCGTTCTACTATTGCTTTGATATAAGATTTAGCCCAAGCATTGCGTCTTTCAAAAGTTGGTCTCGTTAACATTTCGGGATATCCACCTGTCAGAGCTTGTGAAATAACGTCTGATTGCTCTGAACGTGTTGTTTGATTTGGCCAGGATTGATCTAAGGCATATTTTATAAAGTGATTTTCTCTACGTTGAATTTCAGCCAGAGAAAGTGGAAATAAGGTTAATATTTCCATTCGACCAGCCAAGCTATCTCCAATTTGAGGTAATGCTAGTAAATTGGCTGATCCAGTTAACAAAAAGCGACCGGGCTGTCTATTTTCGTCAATTGAGCGTTTTATCGCACGGAGTAATTCTGGAGCGCGTTGAATTTCATCTATGATTGCTGTATCGATTCGACTAACAAAGCCTACAGGATCTTGTTTTACTGCATTAAGGATATTGTCATCATCCAAGGTATAGTAGGGTAGGGAGGGTGAGTATTCTTTGACTAAAGTGGTTTTTCCTGATTGCCGAGGCCCGTTAATTAAAACAACGGGTGTATCCTTCATGGCAATTTCCATTCGACTTTTAAGTTGTCTTGTAAAATTATCTGTTTTCGTATTCAAGAAGGTGTCCTAAGGTTCGTCTAATATGGATTATAAGTTCGTCCATTATGGATTATACGTCCGTCCAAAATGGATTGTATCTCCGTCTATTATGGAATATAGCTTCGTCCAAAATGGAATGCAAATGATTTTATTCAATTTATTCAATACTTATTGGTAGATATATAAAGATATCCGGGACTAATGGGACACGTGGGGCATCCATGTGATTACTGGGCTAAACTCATCCCTAGCTTATTTGGAACTTTGGTGATCCTCTCCCCAAAACAGAGCCGCCAGAAATTAGAAAAAACTGACATCCGAGATTTTCTGCCTAAACTGATTTGGGGTCAAATTGTTCAGGGAGGAATGGGGCCGAAAATCGTTGTAATCTTGACGCCATTCCTCAATTTTTCTTTTAGCATCTTCCAGAGAAAGAAACCAGTGGCTGTTCAGGCATTCATCCCTAAAACTGCCATTAAATGACTCAATAAACGCGTTATCTGTTGGTTTTCCGGGCCTTGAGAAATCCAGAGTTACATTATTCTGATAAGCCCATTTGTCTAATATCTTTGAAATAAACTCAGGGCCATTATCAATCCGGATGCTTTTTGGTAGCCTGTTATCAAGAACCCTGAGCTGCTCAAGAACGTTCACAACTTCCTCACCCCGAATAGTCGGCCCTACATGAATAGCTATGCATTCCCGACTAAAATTATCGACTATAGTTAAAGCCCGTATTCTCCTGCCATTAAACAGATTGTCAGAAACAAAGTCCATGCTCCAGCATTCGTTTAAAGTGGACGCCATTAATCGTTCTTCTCTGTGCGCACCAGCAACATGACGGCGCGGACGCTTTCTGCGAAGATTAAGACCTTCCTCACAATAAATGCGGTGAACTTTTTTGTGATTGATAACCCATCCTTCCCGCCTTAATAAAACATGAATGCGTTGATAACCATAACGTACCCGTGTGTGGGCTATCTCACGTATACGGTGTCTTACTGCTGTATCTTCGCCACGACATGAACGGTACTGATACACACTACGGCTTAACATTAGAACTTCACAGCTTCTGCGGATGCTTATCCGGTAACTGTCCTGAAGAGCCAATGCCATCGCCCGCTTTTTCCGTGGCTTTAAAGCTTTTTTGACAGAACATCCTGCAACATCTGCTTATCAAGACTTAGGTCAGCAACCAACTGCTTAAGACGCTTGTTTTCATCTTCCAGCTGACGAAGTTTCCTGAGTTCCGATGCACCAAGCCCACCATATTTTTTCTTCCATATGTAAAATGTCGCCTCGCTTATTCCCAGCTTTCGGCATACCTCTGAAACACTCGTTCCCAGTTCCTCCTGTTCAACCCAAACAGAATTTGTTCTTCTGTAAATTTGCTTCTTTTCATGATGGCTTATACCTTTTTTTCTTGTTGATATTTTGCCAGATTTCTCCAGTTTAGGGTGGAGCCATTTTCAGGGAGGAGATCAAACAAAAATGAAAAAATCACGTTATACAGAAACACAAATTGTAAAAATTCTAAGAGAAGTCGAAGCAGGTCGGCTGGTAAAAGAAATTTGTCGAGAGTCTGGTATTTCAGATGCAACCTATTACAACTGGAAAGCAAAATATGGTGGTATGGAGGTGACCTATCCCCCAAAAATAAGCCCATGACAAAGATGAGAAATCCATTAAAATTGTGACAATGGAGAACTCAAAATGAAAAGACGTTACAGCGAAGAGCAGATAATCAAAGCAATCAAAGAGCATGAGGCTGGCGCTAAGGTTGGTGATATCTGTCGTAGTATGGGGATAACAAGCGGTTGCTTCTATAATTGGCGTAGCAAGTATGCGGGCTTAGAGGTCAACGAAGCGAAGCGCTTACGCGAGCTGGAATCAGAGAACCAGAAGCTGAAAAAACTTCTTGCAGAAAAGCTACTGGAGAATGAAGCGCTAAAGGACGTTGTTTCAAAAAAGTGGTAAAGCCCACCAGTAAGAAACGTGTTGCAAAGCATTTGGTAACTCACTTTAAGCTCAGTGAGCGAGTTGCCTGCAAACTGGTTGGGCTAAGTCGCACGGCGTACCGCTACCTAAAGAAAAAACGCTCGGATGATGGGTTGAAAGCACGTATGAAAGAGTTGGCCGTTCAATATCCTCGTTATGGCTATTTGTTGCTGCATAGCTTGTTACGAAGAGAAGGTTTAGTTCAGAACAAGAAGCGCACCTATCGGATTTACCTTGAGGAAGGTCTGCAGATTCGTACTAAAACACGAAAAAAACTCCAACGTCCTCGCTTGATTATGGATGTGCCAACTCAGAAGAACAAGCGTTGGTCGATGGACTTTGTCTCGGACCAATTGGCGAGTGGTCGTCGTTTTCGTGTATTGAACGTCATTGACAATTTTAACCGCGAACTGTTGGGGCAACTTGTTGCACTCTCTATTTCTGGACAACAAGTTACACGCTTTTTAGAACAACTTGGTGAAGAGCGCGGTTACCCTGAACAGATTGTCTGTGACAATGGCACCGAATTTACCTCTAAGGCTATGTTTTTCTGGTCTAAATCAACCAATGTACGGTTGAACTTTATCCAGCCTGGCAAACCAACACAAAACGGTTTCGTTGAAAGCCTTAATGGGAAATTCCGTAACGAATGCCTCAACCAAAATTGGTTTAGAACATTGGAAGAGGCGCGTTTTGAAATTGGTAAATGGCGGCATCATTACAACCATGTGAGGCCACATAGTGCATTAAATTATTTTCCACCAGTGGACTTTGCTCAACAGGTGGCTTAATGTTGGTTTTCTCATCGAGAAACTGGTACTAATTGAGGGGATAGGTCAATTCTAAACGGAAATGTGAATTTATGTTCCTGGCACCATATTCTTCGACTACAAATTTAAACATGAGACCTATGTCTTCTAATTGTTCTGCGATAAGAGTGATAATTTCTAAATTAGGATAAAAATCTTCATAAGCGATTGTTATCTCTGCTGACGTATCAATTTTTGACCTGAGTTCAAGCGCAAGTTTTTTATTGTATAAATAATCATGATTACTGCGATTTTTTCTATCAAAAAGATGATGGTATCCACAATTTAACTCAGGTACGCCATGCAATTTTTCTATAATGTATTCTCTATTGATACCATAGGTAAGTATTTTTGTTAGTTCTGGCGTTGTATTTTTATTTTCAGATAGTATGCATGAAATATCGACATTATATTCTTGTATTATCGCTTTTTGTTGTACGTAACTTGAGTACTTATCATAAGGAAAAGAAGTGTCACTAGTAACATCAACTTCACCTTGGTTAAATGCCTCTAAAGCAAAAGGATCGGACTCATTTACTTTATATGAGAAAGTAATTTTATCTATGATGTCGGATTTTAAATCATGCTTGAAATATTCATTTCTTTTTAATTCTACTTCATAATCGGCGACCTTGTTAATTATATATGCGCCACAAAATATTTCATGATTAATAGTGCTTAAAGGGGAAAACACTGGCAATGATAGATACATAGGGAAAAAATAATTTGGACTGTTCAATCGAAAACGAATGATATTATTTTCGAACTCCATTCCTGATAAGTTATTTGATTTCTGTTTTATTACTTCACTATATCCAATGATATCCGCTAACAAACTTCGAAAACGGTTGCTATTATCTGAAAGAACAAAGTTGATTGTGACCTATCCCCCAAAAATAAGCCCATGACAAAGATGAGAAATCCATTAAAATTGTGACAATGGAGAACTCAAAATGAAAAGACGTTACAGCGAAGAGCAGATAATCAAAGCAATCAAAGAGCATGAGGCTGGCGCTAAGGTTGGTGATATCTGTCGTAGTATGGGGATAACAAGCGGTTGCTTCTATAATTGGCGTAGCAAGTATGCGGGCTTAGAGGTCAACGAAGCGAAGCGCTTACGCGAGCTGGAATCAGAGAACCAGAAGCTGAAAAAACTTCTTGCAGAAAAGCTACTGGAGAATGAAGCGCTAAAGGACGTTGTTTCAAAAAAGTGGTAAAGCCCACCAGTAAGAAACGTGTTGCAAAGCATTTGGTAACTCACTTTAAGCTCAGTGAGCGAGTTGCCTGCAAACTGGTTGGGCTAAGTCGCACGGCGTACCGCTACCTAAAGAAAAAACGCTCGGATGATGGGTTGAAAGCACGTATGAAAGAGTTGGCCGTTCAATATCCTCGTTATGGCTATTTGTTGCTGCATAGCTTGTTACGAAGAGAAGGTTTAGTTCAGAACAAGAAGCGCACCTATCGGATTTACCTTGAGGAAGGTCTGCAGATTCGTACTAAAACACGAAAAAAACTCCAACGTCCTCGCTTGATTATGGATGTGCCAACTCAGAAGAACAAGCGTTGGTCGATGGACTTTGTCTCGGACCAATTGGCGAGTGGTCGTCGTTTTCGTGTATTGAACGTCATTGACAATTTTAACCGCGAACTGTTGGGGCAACTTGTTGCACTCTCTATTTCTGGACAACAAGTTACACGCTTTTTAGAACAACTTGGTGAAGAGCGCGGTTACCCTGAACAGATTGTCTGTGACAATGGCACCGAATTTACCTCTAAGGCTATGTTTTTCTGGTCTAAATCAACCAATGTACGGTTGAACTTTATCCAGCCTGGCAAACCAACACAAAACGGTTTCGTTGAAAGCCTTAATGGGAAATTCCGTAACGAATGCCTCAACCAAAATTGGTTTAGAACATTGGAAGAGGCGCGTTTTGAAATTGGTAAATGGCGGCATCATTACAACCATGTGAGGCCACATAGTGCATTAAATTATTTTCCACCAGTGGACTTTGCTCAACAGGTGGCTTAATGTTGGTTTTCTCATCGAGAAACTGGTACTAATTGAGGGGATAGGTCAATTGCCATACAATAGTCAATGGCTTTGACTTTTTCTCCAGTGCTCCAGTAAATATCATCACGTAAAACAAATTCATAAACAGAGTAATTATCCGTTGCTTCCCAGCTTTTTACAGCCAGGGGTAGAATAGTGTTTTCAGTTGGGTGCATTCTGACCAATGGCATAGAGCATAAACTATAGACTAGATAGCTAGAATAATCTTTAAGTTGATGGATGCTCCTCGATATAGGAGGAGCATCTAAAAAAACGTTAGCTGAATTTTTGATAGCGTTTAGCATCTGTGCATTAAGCCTTCAACTACATCATCTACTTCAAATTCAAATACGTCGAACTCAGCAATTTCAGCTTCGTTTACTTCTACATTTTCAATATTATCATTCATGATTATGTTTCCTTATGTTAAATTTAATTAATCTATAAACCTGGGTATTTAAGTGCATTAAAACTTACAGGTTTATTACTTCTTTATTTAGCCTCACATATATTCCTGCCAGACCAAACACATTTTGCAGACGCCAGCACTTACAAACATTTTCCATGTTAGCTGTTTGCTGGCCGACTACTTTTTCTCCTCAAGAGAAAACTCATCAAATGAACCACCTATTCTCTGATTCTCTGTTCTATAAAGTCAGAGCCTTGCTCAAGGCCATTTATTGCCTGAGAATGTTCATTAAAAATAATATTCAAACCGGCTTTTAAGACTGCTCATATTCAATTGTTACCCATTTCAATTTCATCTCGTACAACAATTGTTACGGCTAACCCTACCCAAATAGTTAGGCCAACTTCAGAATTCGCTATATGTGGTGAAATCTACTGCCTTAATTTTTTATTGTCAACGTTCGTCACCATAAAAAATTATTTTCAGTAAATAATGGGAGCCAATAGATTAATATTGAAACATAAAAATCATTTAAAGGCCTGTCATCAATTATCTTAAGACATTTATTCACCATATATGATAGATTCTTTATCCTGAAATTAAACATTAAATGGGTTATCTAATGATTTATAGAGGAATTATTAACGTTGACTTTGAATACGATCAAAATCATATGTTTGTTTTATATACGGGGACATGTATAATGTTTTTTTTCATCATTAATGGCAAATTATAATTAATAGACATGAACATTGGTAAAAATCTTAATACATTAATGAAAAATTACGGTGTCAATGCACTTGATATTGAACGACTAACTGGCGTTCCTTCCAGTACTACATATAGAATATTGAAAAATAAGGCTGGAAACCCTACGATCGAAGTGCTAAAAAAATTAGCAAATTTTTTTCAGATAACAGTCAGCCAGTTAATTGGTGAAGAAACTTTTGGTTGTAAACAAATACCCTTCATTGCAAATGAAAAACTTTCGCGTTTTATTGAAGAAGGACACGTATTAAACATCACCGATAGCTCTATTCCTGTTGATATACCACTCAGTAGTAAATGCTTTGCAACCCATGCCCATGATTGCCTCATGGAGCCATATATCATCAAAGACTCAATAGTCATTGTAGATCCGGATAAAGAGCTTAAGACTAAGGATTTCGCTCTTCTCTTAAAAAGAAATCAAGCAGAATCTAAAATTAGACAAATCATAAAAAATGATGATGATATTTATCTTAAAGTCTTAAATAATGAATTTCCTATTCCTTTGGAAAAGTATTTTCCTGAGGATTATTCATTTATTGGTTGCATCGTTCACTACCGAACGAACCTAATGAACTTCAGTCTGCCACAGCAATCTATAGAAGATTTTTCCAACAAATCTAAAATTACTTTAGTTACATGAATAAATTTAAAAACTTATCATCTTTTTTCTCTGAACTGGATAAACAATATTACCTTATTGTTTTGGGTATGCTTTATGCAACCATTTTCTTTTCTTCATTTGTTCTTGGCTATAGGGTTGTCAATTTTTACGGCCATATTTTTTGTGCATCGGTATTTATCTTCCCGCTACTTTTCCCCATTAACGATTCTATTGCGGAAATTTTTGGTGTAAAAGTGACATATTTAATGATTGCTGCAACAATCGTTTGTGAATTTTTATTCAGCTTCATAACATATTCTATTGCTCTGCTCCCTGCTCCGGCAAACTGGCCAAATCAGGATATATACTCTACACTAACTTCCGGTTTTACTCATATTGCGGTTGCTGATTCCTGTTCCCTTGCAATTAGCTTCTTTATTAACAGTTATTGTATTAATAAATGGGGTATTAAATTATCTGGAAAAGGCTTTTTTATACGAAGTCTTGGTGCAACAGCTATTGGAGAGCTAATTTTTACCATATCAACAAATCTAATTGCTTTTAACTCATTTCATGTTGCAAGTTACATAGACACCTTAGATATAATAACCTCTGATTATATTTTTAAAATGGTTTATTCTCTTGTTTTTTGCATACCTAATGCCCTTTTAGTAAATAAATTAAAAAGAACATTTAAAATAAATCATTTTCAGGAAGGAAGATCTTCAGTCAATATAACTGATCTTAACTCATTGCGCTTGAGATATCGTACTTGAGTATCTTAGCTTTACTCTGGTTCTCAGCAAAATCGTTCTCGAACGAACCTACAATATGACCAATACAAACCGCATCAGTTGCACTAAATCTACGCATTAATGATAAATCAGCATATACTTCTTGCGCCAGCTTAATATAAAGCTGATTTTTTTTGATTTCCTTATACACCAATAAAGGAGCATTTAACTGATCTGAATACTGGTGACGAACCAAAGCCAATTCAGCACGATACTTATCTTCTATTAAACGTTTTTGGTTTTTAAGTAATGTATCAATAACTAAGTCGAAGTCATCTTTAGAGAATGATGTAAGCAGAGAATTTTCCTTTATAAGATCTAAAGGGTCTCTTCTGATTACACCAGAACTTTTTCCTTGAATACTAATTAAAAGGTAGCTAATTCCTGTAGCGCTATCAATTTTTACAGAGTCAATTTTTAAATTTTGCTTTGTGATTTCATGGATCTTGCCTATTATTTTCATAAATAGTTTTCGCATTAGTTATCCTAACCAAAAGTTGCAAAAAATTGGCTCAATTGTATCATAAGCCTCTCTTGCTGAAAATTTATTTATAGTGACCATATGCTAACTCATGCTTACCGAAATGCGACAAAATACAGTAAAAGCAATTCATTACAATATGCTTTTGCTCAATCTCTATTATCTAAAATTAAAATTACAGATGACTCAAGAGTGCTTGATATTGGGTGCGGTGATGGAAAAATTACTAATCAAATCGCACAACAAACAAAAGAGTGTGTCATTGGGACAGACTTGTCAAAAATTATGACTGATCATGCATCCGAAACGTATAAGTCACAACAGAATCTAAAATTTGTCCAAATGGATGCAAGCCATAATATTTTTAGAAATCAATTTGATTTAATCACATCCTTTAATTGTCTGCACTGGGTAAAAGACCAACAAGCAGCACTTAGAGGAATTTCCAACGCAGCGGCGCCAAATGCAAGAGTTGCCCTTTTACTTTCTCACCGAAAATCCTTATACCATGAAGTCCTAGGTGATATTACAAGTTTCCCCAAATGGGCTCCTTTTTTTGAAGGTCATACATCACCGAGATCCTTTTTTAAAGTAGATGAATACAAAAAGATTCTTGCCGACACCGACTTGCAAGTAGAGGATATTATAGAAGAAGAAATGTCATATCTTTTTGACAGCAAGACGGAGATAGCCCAATTTTTCCATGCCGCAGGCTCTCAAATAAATCAAGTGCCCAAAGATTATCAAGAGTCATTTCTTGAAGATTTTTCCAATGAATTTGTGAGTCGCTCTCAATTAACAGAAGATGGAAAAGTCCCTATGGCTTTTTGGTGCCTTCAAGTACTAGCTTTCAAACCAGCCTTAAACCCTAGACTGTAAAGTGCCGAGCCATTTTGAACTTTGATTTAGTTAGGAGCTTTGACGTGGTCAACCAAATTTGTACACTCCAGTTAAGCCACTTTTTTCAATAGCCCCCAATAGTGGTTTTCAAATTGATTTGGGCTTTGATAATCCAAAGACGAATGTAATCTTTGATTGTTATAAAAGATAGTAATGTAATCGAGGATATCCTGCTTTGCCTCCTTCCGGGTTTGATAATTACGCCAATGTACTCGCTCGTCTTTCAAGCGACCGAAAAAACTTTCAGCAACGCTATTGTCCCAGCAGTCACCTTTTTTGCTCATGCTGCCCACTAGACCATATTGATTGAGAAGGTCACGATATTGTTTACTGGCATATTGTGAGCCTCTGTCGGAATGCACAATAAGGCCTGAACTTGGATTTCTCTGCCAAATGGCCATTGTTAATGCATCACAAACCGTATCAGTCTTCATTCTCGAACTCATGTTCCAACCCACTACTTTCCGAGAAAACAAATCAATCACCACGGTCAGGTATAACCAGCCCTCATGGGTTGAGATATAAGTAATATCGGACACATAGGCACGATTGGGCTCATTGACCTGAAACCTCCTGTTTAACACATTATCAAAAACAGGTTGCTTGTGATTGCTGTTTGTTGTCACTTTGTATTTCTTTTTATATCGAACAAAAATACCAGCCTCACGCATCAAACTACGGGTTTTTCTTCGACCAACCGGATAACCAAGAGCATTCAGTGCTTTCCTTATCCTGCGATTTCCATACGAGAACTTGCTGGATTCCGAGATTTTTTTAACCCACTCCAATAGCTCTTGATGTTCTGGTTCATTGTTCGGGTTTGTTTGTTTCCGCTTTTGATAACTATAGTATCCAGAAGGAGTAACGCCCATGAGGTGGCACATCATGCCAACCGGCCAGGTCTTCTTGTGTTGGGCGATAAACGAATATTTTATTTCGCTTCTTTCGCAAAGAAGACCGTGGCTTTTTTTAGTATTTCTTTCTCCATTGTCAGCCTTCTGACTTCTTCTCGTAACTGGCGAATCTCAAGTTGCTCTTCCGTCAATTTACCATTTCCACGAAAAGCATTTTCATTATTCTCTGCTGCCTCTCGAATCCAGCGACTCAAAATATTCGGCTCTTTCTCATTTAAGGGGGCACTTTAATCTAAGTTAGAGTAATCTAACTCCTTGATTTGACGATCAAAAGGAGATTAAAGTGCCGAAGTATGATCTTATCCTAAATTTACCCGGATTTTCTATAAGGAAAGTGAAAGGTTATCAACCATTGTGGTTAGAACTTTCTTATAATCGACTTCCTCGTTGTGGTCATTGCAAAAGTAAGGTAGTTCGTAAAAAAGCTTCTTATATGAGAAAAGTTCATCATGAACTTATAGGGCATCGAAGAAGTATCTTAAGTTTTAAGGCTTATAAATTGTATTGCCACACCTGTAAGCGTTATGGCAATCAACAGTTCCCTGGAATTAATAAGCATCAACGTTCAACATGGCGGCTCCAAGCCGCTGTCTTTCATGAGCATACGCGGGGTGTTTCGCAAAAAGATTTGGCTGAGCAATTCAAAAAAGGTAAGGCCACAATTGAGCGTTGGTATCAAAAACAATACCAAGAGCAACATAAAGAGCTAAGCAATGCATTATGTCCTACAGTCCTTGGGATAGACGAACATTTCTTTAGTCGTAAGCAAGGATTTGCAACAACCTTGTGTGATTTAAAAAAAAGAAAAATATTCGATATTGTAAAAGGCAGGAGCGAGAGTACGCTCAAAAGCTATCTGTCTTCTCTCCCGGGAAAAGAAAGAGTTAAAGTCATTTGTATGGACCTAAGTAGCACCTATCGTTCCATAGTTAAAAAATACTTTCCCAATGCCAAAATAGTCGCAGACCGATTCCATGTCATACGACTATTACAGCATCAATGCATGCTAACCTATCGGGAACTATCAACAAAAATAAAAAGTAATCGCGGCCTATTAGCTCTACTTCGCAAGAAACCCGACAAATTAACCATTCAGCAACTCATTACCAGAGACGCTTTCTTTAAAGAGAATCCCGCTATTGAATCCATCTATCATTTTCAACAAAGTCTTTATGAAATATTAATGAAGAAAACATTAGATAAGCCTCGCTGTCGTCAGCTCATCCCTCAATTCCTGGACATGCTCAACTCACTAAAAAACAGCGCTTTCAAATCATTATGCGCTCTTGGTAAAACCTTAGATTCTTGGAAAGAAGAGATCGTGAGAATGTGGCGATTCAGCAAGTCTAACGGCATTACCGAAGGCTTCCATAGAAAAATGAAATTGATTCAAAGACGAGCCTATGGCTTTAAAAATTTTGAAAATTATAGAACCAGAGTTAGAGTACTATGCTGTTGATTGAGTGCCCCCGTAATTGGGAAAGACCCAAATATTCGAATTAATTCCCAAGCTCCTGGCAGCGTCTAAACATGCGTATCCTTGTTCAGTTACTAAGCTAACCGCATCCAGTTTAAATTCCTTTGTATATTTTCTTCTTGTAGACATTGTGACCTCCAATTAAGCAAATTATCTCTTAACTGGTATGTCCAAATCAATTGAACCACATCACTTTGCCATCCCTGTCTCTATCAGTATTGGTTTAAATATTCATGTTATTAAGTTTAGTTGATAAAAATAAGAAGCCCCAATCTGGGGCAATAGATAGATTTATGAATTCTTTTGCGATGAAACCTATTTACAAAATAGCAAGAGAACCACACAAGAGGCAGCAAACAATGTGGCTGAAGATACCAATGCAAATCGACTAAATTTCTGTGTCTTTTGTGTGAAGGAGTGGGCCTCAATCAATGAATCCGAGATCAGTTTCTTCATAACTTGAACTGATTCTTTAAAGCATACCTTTGGCAGACGATTGAGAGCTGCAGGAGTAAGTTTTGAAGACAGGCAAGATTTACTTGGGCATCGTTCGGGTAGGATTACAACCCACTATTCTTCAGCTGAGTTGCAAAGTTTATATCAAGCTGCGAATAAGGTTTGTGAGAATCGTAAAAGCGGAGTGATATTAACGTTATTACGAAACCCAAAGAGTAGACCTGCAAGTCAAAATACTCTAAGGGAAAATCACGTAAGTTTGTAAGTGAGTGATCTAGATCACGCAAATGTCACGCAAGGACTTTTGTGTTAAAACAGGTAATCAACGTAACTTATTGATTTTAAAGGTCTAAATTGGTGGGCCCACTAGGACTTGAACCTAGGACCAACGGATTATGAGTCCGCTGCTCTAACCAACTGAGCTATGGGCCCGCGGGGGAGTGGAAATTGTAAACGCTTCGTGGAAAATACGCTAGAACAATTTCACTTTAACGCGGTTGCCCCCGCGCTTTGGGCGGGGGCGGAAGGCTTAGGCGTCGTCGCCCTCTAAGAAGCTGCGGAGTTTTTCCGAGCGGGAGGGGTGGCGGAGCTTGCGTAGGGCTTTGGCTTCGATTTGGCGGATACGCTCGCGGGTGACGTCGAATTGTTTGCCGACTTCTTCCAGGGTGTGGTCGGTGTTCATTTCGATACCGAAACGCATGCGCAGAACCTTGGCTTCACGCGGGGTTAAGGTTTCTAAAATTTCCAGCGTGGCTTCGCGTAACCCGTCGGCGGTGGCTTTTTCGAGCGGGGAGACAATGTTGTTGTCTTCGATGAAATCGCCTAAATGTGAATCTTCATCGTCGCCCACCGGCGTTTCCATGGAGATGGGTTCTTTGGCAATTTTTAGAACCTTTCTCACCTTGTCTTCGCTCAAGTCCATTTTGACCGCCAATTCCTCAGGCGTGGCTTCGCGGCCGGTTTCCTGCAAAATCTGACGGGAAATGCGGTTTAACTTGTTGATGGTCTCAATCATGTGCACCGGAATACGGATGGTGCGTGCCTGGTCGGCAATCGAGCGGGTAATGGCCTGACGAATCCACCAGGTGGCATACGTCGAGAACTTGTAACCGCGGCGGTATTCAAACTTATCCACGGCTTTCATCAAACCGATGTTCCCTTCCTGAATTAAATCCAGGAATTGCAAACCGCGGTTGGTGTACTTCTTGGCAATGGAAATCACCAGACGCAGGTTGGCTTCGACCATTTCCTTCTTGGCACGGCGGGCTTTGGCTTCGCCAATGGACATCTTTTTGTTAATGTCTTTGATTTCACTGATGCTAAGACCGTATTCTTCTTCAAACGAGGCCAGTTTGGCTTGCAGGCGTTTAATTTCTTCCGCATTTTCTTCGATACGGGTCATATCGAGTTTTTTGCCTTGTTTGCTGATTAAATCATCCAGCCAGTTCATGTCGGTTTCCTGACCGGGGAAGGTATCAATAAACAGTTTGCGGGGAATGCGTGCTTTCTCGATGCAAAGGCGCATGATCGTGCGCTCAAATTCACGGATGTGGTTGCGCAATTGACGGAAATGGCGTGTTAACTTGTCGACCTGACGCGAAGTCAATTTCAACTTCAGGAAGGACTCGGACATCGCTTCCAGTCGCTCCAGGGTTTTGGCATTGGTGCGGCCCTTGGAACGCAGGCTGTCCATGGCGGTGTCATAGCAGGCGCGTAAATCATCAAAATAGATTTTCGCCTGTTCCGGATTGGGGCCGTCATCGCCGTCGCCAAGACCGCCTTCGCCGTCCTCGCTCTCTTCATCCAGCTCCACCTCAACAGCTTCTTCAAGCATGGCATCCTGTTGGGATTCATCCAGCATGGAGCCAATGCTTGAGGCCGGCGCTTCTTCTTCCAGATCGGCGAAACCGCTAATGATTTCGCTCAAGCGCATTTCTTCAACCTGGACACGATCATAATCTTCAAGAACCAGTTGCACGGTTTCCGGGTAATGGGCCAGGGATTTAAGAACCTGATAAATCCCTTCTTCGATGCGCTTGGCAATGCGGATTTCGCCCTCGCGGGTTAACAGTTCGACCGTGCCCATTTCGCGCATGTACATGCGTACAGGGTCGGTTGTACGGCCCGTTTCCTGGTCGACAGAGGCAAGAACTGCAGCGGCTTCTTCCACGTCTTCCGGTGCTTCTTCGGTATTACCCAGCAGCGCAAGCTCGTCCTCACTGGGGGGCAGTTCAAAGACCTTAATATTCATCCCTTCCAGCATGCTGATGATGACATCAAAGTGTTCGGTATCGACAATGTTCGGTAATAAGTCGTTAATCTGGGCGTAGGTCAGGTAATTCTGCTCCTTACCCAAGCTGATCACTCTGGTAATTTGCGAGCGCTGTTGTTCTTGATCGTTCATAGGTCTACTTATATGCTTGATTTAAGATCTGCAAAAAAGGTTTAGATTATAAACCCGCCATCATAATTAGGCTAGTCAATCATGTGTTATTTTTTATCACGCACTGGCTGATGGCGTTCTTTTAACATGGTTTGCAACACTAGCTTTTCAGAAACAGTTAAGCCCTCTTTTCGTGATTTTGCAATGTATTGGGCAATTTTATTTTCGAAATTTTGCTTATGTAAAAATTGTAGTATATCAATAAATTCCCGTGAAAGGGCTTCCTGCGGCACCTGATGATCCCATCCCGCCAGCCGGTTTAACGAATCAAAAAAATCAGTTCCCCGCCAAAGCTCAATCAATGAGGCGGTATTCATCGATGGCGACGCGGCGACCTGGTTCAGCAACTGCTGCAGAATGCCCTGTCCTTCCCCATCCAGTACCACAGATGGCATGTGGGCTTTGGCCTGTTGGTAAATCTCGGGATTTTGCACCAGCAGGGCAATGGCCAGGCGAATAGGGGAGCGGGTGATGGTTTTTTGACTGAGCGGCGCCTGCTCCTTCTTGTCCTCAAGCATGTGCATTAAGCGATGATTTTCAATGTGGGTCAAACGGGCCAACTCATCAATGAGGATTTGCTTGTAAGGCCCATCTGTCATGGTTTGCAGGTAGGGTTTTACTTTCTGAATCAACTGGCTTTTGCCTGCGCTGCGCCGCAAATCAATGCCCTTTATTAAGGTATCAAAGAAAAACTGGCTTAAAGGCAAGGCCTGCTCAAGCCGTGCTTTAAAGTGGTCGCGGCCTTCCTCGCGAACCAGGCTGTCCGGATCATGGCCCTCCGGGAGAAAGATAAAGCTGGCGTCAAGGCCAGAATTGAGCTGCGACAGCGTATTTTCCAGGGCTCGCCAGGCGGCCTGACGGCCGGCTTCATCGCCGTCAAAGCAGAAAACAAGCTGGCGCGCATGCTTGCTCAACAATTGAATATGGTAGGTGCTGGTGGCGGTACCAAGGGCCGCAACGGCATTGTCAATGCCATGCTGGGCCAGAACAATCACATCCATATACCCTTCGACAATGAGAATGGTGTCAGGGGGAGGATTATTTTGCAAAACCTGATGCAAACCATACAATTCACGGTTTTTTTGAAAAATAATGGTTTCGGGCGAATTCAAGTATTTTGGCTTTTGTGCGGCCTCAATCGCCCGGCCGCCAAAGCCGATGATGCGGCCGTTTCGATCGTGGATGGGAAACATGATGCGCTGGCGGTAACGATCATAGGTACTGCCGTCGTCTTTCTGGATTAACATCCCGGTTGTGATCAAATCGCTGCGCTGGGCTTTGAATTGCTGTTCAAGCGCATGCCAGCCGGCCTGTGCAAACCCAAGCTGGTATTTTTTGGCAATTTCACCCGTTAGCCCCCGTTGGCGCAGGTAATTGATCGCTTCCGGGGTGTTTTTCAGATGATGCTGATAATGCTGACTGACTTTGGCCAACAATTGGTAAAGACTCAGCGATTGCTTTGTTTTTTCGCCGTGACTATCACGCGGAACCTGCATGCCGACCCGTGCTGCCAGGGTTTCGACCGCTTCAATGAAGTTCTGGTTTAAGTAGTTCATGACGAAACTGATGGAATTACCGCTGGCTCCGCAACCAAAGCAATGATAAAACTGCTTTTTGGCGACGACATTGAAGGAGGGGGTTTTTTCGTTATGAAACGGGCAACAGGCAAGGTAGCTATTGCCTCGTTTTTTCAGAGGCACATAGCCGTCAATAAGCTCGACAAGATCAGTGCGGCTTAGCAGTTCATCAATGAATGGCTGTGGGATTAAGCCAGTCATGTCAAAGGGTTAGCTTAATTTGGTCTTGATTAAGGCGCTGACTTTACTCATATCGGCACGGCCCTGCAATTGGGGCTTCAAATGTGCCATTACCTTACCCATGTCACTCATCTTTTCAGCGTTCACTTCGGCAATGGCCTGTGAAATCAGCTGATTGACTTCGTCTTCAGAGAGGGGTTCCGGTAAATACTGATTGATGAGATCAAGTTCGAACTGCTCTTGGGCGACCAAATCATGACGTCCGGCGGTGTTGAACTGGGCGATGGATTCTTTGCGCTGCTTGGCCATTTTATCAAGAATAACCAGCATGCGTTCATCATCTACAGCAATGCGTTCGTCAACTTCCACTTGCTTGACAGCAGCAGTAATCAGGCGAAGCGCATCCAGTTTCATTTTATCCCTGGCACGCATCGCGTCTTTTAAATCATTACTTATGCGGTCTTTAATGCTCATCATTACTTACGTCTGTGCTTGAGACTACGACGAGAACTGGTATCACGAGAAATTTTTTTCAGGTGACGTTTGACAGCAGCCGCTTGTTTGCGTTTACGCTCAGCCGTGGGCTTTTCGTAAAATTCACGACGGCGTAATTCGGTTAAAATTCCTGCTTTTTCACAGGAGCGCTTGAAACGACGCAGTGCGTATTCAGGATTTTCGCCTTCTTTCACACGAACGGTAGGCATTAATTAGTCCTCTGGTATAATTAAAAACAATAGGTTGGCAATTCTAGTGCCAGTTGTGGTGTTCGTCAAGTTTATTGAACTTATTTTGTCAAAGTTTGGGTATAATAGCTGTTTTTTGGCGGGCAGTAAGGCTTTTGGCTATACTGCCGGCCTTATTGGTTGATTGGTCGAGGTGTCAATGCTAGTTCTGGGAATAGAATCATCCTGTGATGAAACAGGCGTAGCCCTGTATGATGGCAAGCGGGGACTGATAGCCCAGGCCCTGCACTCGCAGATTGCGCTTCACCAGCAATACGGCGGGGTGGTGCCGGAACTGGCTTCCCGCGATCATGTGACTCATTTAATACCCTTGACGGAAAGCGTGCTGCGTCAGGCGCAGGTCGAGGCGGCAGCCATTGATGTTGTGGCCTACACGGCCGGCCCCGGTTTAATTGGCGCCCTGTTAACCGGTGCCTGTTTTGCCAAGAGCTTAGCCTTCAGTTTAAATCGTCCGGCCTTAGCCATCCATCATCTCGAAGCCCATCTTTTAGCGGCAATGCTTGATAGCCCTGACTTGCAGTTTCCTTTTTTAGCCCTGCTGGTTTCAGGCGGCCATACCCAGTTGATTGAGGCGCGGGCATTGGGAGACTATTGCCTCTTGGGCGATACGTTGGATGATGCCGTCGGCGAAGCCTTTGACAAAACCGCTAAACTCATGGGCCTGCCTTATCCCGGCGGGGCGCAATTGGCCGGTCTGGCCGATCAGGCCTCGGGCGCCGAACAAACGCTTTTCGCACCGTTTCCCCGGCCCATGACGGACAGGCCCGGGCTTGATTTCAGTTTCAGCGGCCTTAAAACCCATGCCCTGACCTGCTGGCAGAACAGCGTCAAAGACGATGCTGCCCGGCGCGGGATTGCCTATGCCTTTCAACAGGCGGTGATTGACACGCTGGGCATCAAGTGCCGGCGAGCCGTGGAAAAAACGGCGGCCCGTCGTCTGGTGGTGGCGGGTGGTGTCGGGGCAAACCGGGCGCTGCGCTCTGCCCTTGGGGGGTTGATGCAGGGGGTGCAAGGGGCTGTTTATTTTCCGCGGCCTGACTATTGTACCGATAACGGGGCGATGGTGGCTTTTGCCGGTTACCTGCACGCAAAGAACAATCAGTACGACAGCAGCCAGGCGATTGAAGTCAAAGCACGCTGGCCGCTGACAAGCGAGTCAATTTAGGATTTTTTGCTGTCTTTGTCTGGGCTGTTGCGGCGCGGTTTAGGATTTTTGGTTTCAGTCGTGGCCGTCTTAGCCGTCGTTGCCGCCTTGGCCGGTTGTTTCGCCTTGCTGACACGGGTCGGTTTTTTCGGGCTGGTGGCGCGTTTCTCTGCCGCTTCCTGATGGAGGTCCGACGCCGGCTTCTCCTGCTCAGCGATAAGTTCCGCTGCAGTGATTTCCCCCTCAATGTCGTCCTCTGTAATCACGCGGCCCGGGGGCGGCGATAAAATTTCTTCAGTGACGGTCGGGTGCTCCTTGTCTTTAAAACGTATTTTGGGTTCTTCACCGTCAATGAGGCGGGTGATGTTATCGCGATGCTGGTAAAGAACAAAAATAGTAATAAAGAAAAGCGGCGGGATGATTTCAATGTTGCCCATGGTCATGGCGGCATACAAGGGGGCTAAGATGATGGAAACGATGGACGCTAACGAGGAGTAGCGGGTGTAATGGGCGATGGCCAGCCAGGTTACAATCACCAATGACCCAAGAATGAGGTTTAAGCTCAGCAGGGCGCCTAAGGCAGTCGCTACGCCCTTGCCGCCGCGAAACTGGAAAAAAACAGGGTACATGTGGCCCATGACGGCAGCAAAGGCGGCAAATCCCATGGTCACCGGGCCTGCGTCCAGCAGACGGGCGAGCAGCACGGGGAGTACGCCTTTTAACATGTCGCCAATTAACACGATGATGGCGTATTTTTTACCTGATAATCGCAACACATTGGTGGCGCCCGGATTTTTGGAGCCTTCCATGCGTGGATCAGGCAGCGAAAACAGGCGGCTGACAATCACTGCCGAGCAGAGTGAGCCGCACAAATAGGCAACAATAACGACAAACAGGAATAAAAAGAAACTGAGCATGTAACCTCCTGGCTGAGGAAAGACTCATTATCAGCGAAAGCCAGGCAATTGTGAAGGGTTGAAAAAACAGCGGCTTAGTCTTCGGGAAGAAACAAGGCCTGCAGATTATTGGTATAACGCCGTCCCCGTTCAGTCACCTGCCAATCGTTCTTCTGCAGGTCGATTAATCCCTTCTCCGCGGCTTGCTTTAACCTGGCAGTCAGGCCGTCGTCAGACAGACCGGTTCTCTCCGAAAATAACGTTCGCGGTATCTTTTGCTCAAGGCGGGTGGCATTGAGCATGAATTCAAACAGCAACGAGGCCTCATCGATCCGTTCGCCGGCGGCCAAAAAGGCATGGTCTGGATTCAGGTAGTCTTTGGGCTGACGGTATTTTCGGGTGCGAAGCACCTGATAATCCACCGCGGTGAGCTTGCCATGCGCGCCGGCGCCGATGCCAAAATAGTCGCCGAAAAGCCAGTAATTCAAATTATGGCGCGATGCTTTCCCGGGTTGGCTGAATGCGGAAATTTCATAACGTTGAAATCCGTGTTCAGCCAGTATGGCAAAACCCTGGTCTTCCAGATCGGCCGTGGTTTCATCGCTGGGAAGGGGTGGCTGTTGTTTGTAAAAGACGGTGTTGGGTTCCAGGGTCAGTTGATACCAGGAAATGTGCTGCGGCTGATGGCTTATGGCCATGCGTAAATCGTCGAGCCCTTCCTGAAGGGTTTGCTCAGGCAGGCTGTGCATGATATCCAGATTCATGTTGTCAAAACCCGCCGCCCTTGCGCTATCAATGGCACGGTGAGCCTGAGCGTCATCGTGAATACGCCCTAATCGCTTGAGGTGGGTGGGATTGAAACTTTGGATGCCGAGCGACAGCCGGTTAATCCCAGCCTGTCGATACGCCTTGAAACGCTGTTGTTCCACCGTGCCCGGGTTGGCTTCCAGGGTAATTTCAATGTCCGGGCTGAAGTCGAGTAATTGGTTGATTTCCGTGAGCAGGCGATCGTAGGCCTGGCCAGACAACAGGCTTGGGGTACCGCCGCCGATGAAAATGCTTTGCAGCGGGGTCCGCCGATGGCTTGCGACGTCGGCCTTTAAGTCGTTGATCAAGGCACGAACGTACTCGTCTTCGGGCAGGCTGTCCGGGCTTTTATGCGAATTAAAATCACAATACGGGCATTTTCGGATACACCAGGGAACATGAATGTACAGCGACGTGGGTAACATGAAACGAAATCAGGCTGGCTTGTTGGAATGGGCAATAGTATCATGATTACGGTTTTGTCACAAAACGTCATGCTCATTGCCAACGGGCCTTAAGGTAGAGGAAATGCGGGAAAAACCGGTTTGTAAGAAAAAAACGGTCATTGCGAAATCCAATCTGTTCACGGTTGAGCAATTGCATTTGCATTTTTCCAATGGCGCCCAACGCGTCTATGAGCGTATCCGCAGCCATGGACATGGGGCGGTGCTGGTGGTTGCATTGACGGCCAGTGAGTCTATACTTCTCGTTCGTGAATACGCCGCCGGTATCGATGGCTACGAACTGGCTTTTCCCAAGGGATTGATTGAGCAGGGCGAATCAGTAACCGATGCTGCAAACCGCGAACTGCAGGAAGAGGCAGGCTTTGCAGCCAGGCAAGTGGACTGGATCCGATCAATGACGCTGGCACCCGGCTATTTCGGCGCCCGCATTGATTTGGTTTTAGCCAGGGGCTTGTATCCTTCCCAATTGAAAGGGGACGAGCCGGAACCGCTGGATGTCATCGAGTGGCCGCTCAGCGCCAGCGATGACCTGTTATTGAGGCCCGATTTTTCTGAAGCACGGAGCATTGCCGCGCTTTTATTGGTTAAAAAATGGTTAAAAGAGGAAAAAAATAATGAATAAAGTTACCGTTGCTGTCACAGGCGCTGCCGGCCAGATTGGTTATGCCTTACTGTTTCGCATTGCTTCCGGACAAATGTTTGGCCCCAATACCAAAGTCAAACTGCAATTACTGGAGTTGGAGCAGGCCTTGCCTGCGTTGGAAGGGGTCGCCATGGAACTGGACGACTGTGCGTTCCCTCTGTTGGACGGCATTGTCTGCACGTCGGATCTGAATAAAGCCATGAGCGGAGTGAACTGGGCGCTGTTAGTTGGTTCCGTACCGCGCAAACAAGGCATGGAGCGCTCTGATTTATTAAAAATTAACGGCGGTATTTTTACTCAGCAGGGCCTGGCTATTAATAACAATGCGGCTGATGATGTCCGTGTGTTTGTTGTGGGCAATCCCTGTAACACCAATTGCCTGATTGCCAAAAACAGCGCCAAAGACATTCCAGCTGACAGGTTCTTTGCCATGACCACCCTGGATGAGTTGCGTGCTCGCACTCAATTGGCTAAAAAGGCAGGCGTGGACATTACCGCCGTCACTGAAATGACCATCTGGGGCAATCATTCCTCCACCCAGTACCCTGATTTTTACAATGCCAAAATCAATGGCAAGTCGGCTGCCAGCGTCATCAATGATGAAGCCTGGTTAAAAGAAACCTTTGTGAGCACGGTTCAGCAGCGCGGGGCCGCCATTTTAAAGGCACGCGGGTTGTCTTCTGCCGCCTCGGCCGCCAATGCCGTCATTCATGGGGTGAACAACCTGTTGAATGACACACCGGCCAACGAATCATTCTCCATGTGCTTAAGCTCCAATGGCGAATACGGTGTCGATAAAGGCTTGATTTTCTCCTACCCCTGCCGCCGCACCAACGGCCGCCTGGAAGTCATCGAAGGCTTGCCGATGAATGAATTCAGCCAGGGTAAATTCAATGCCACGCTGGATGAGTTGCGTCAGGAACGCGATGCAGTCATCGAGTTGGGATTACTGGATTAACGGCTGTTCATTCCGGGGCTGGGCTAACCAGCCCCGCCCTTATTCTACCTTGATGCCGAAAGGCACGTACAATTCGCGCCCGTTAATTTTTACCTGGGCGAACAATTTGATAAATCCCGCTTTCTCCGCTTCAAGATGAAACTCAAGCTCAGGCCCGCCGCGATCGCTGGGGTTGGTTGGTTCTTTGCCCATGGGGTGAATATGAATCACGGTCTTGAAATCATCATCAAAGCCCACCAGATGGGCAAACGCGCCCATCACCGGCTCAAGCGACGTCACGGGTTTGCCCTGGTTATCGGTGACCACCACTTTTCCCATGGCGGCCTGACCGGCATGCACTTGCGGCGGATCAAACGACAGGGCGAAGTGGAACCCTCCCACAGTCGATTCTGCAACGGGTTTTCGGTTAATGACGGCCGGTTTCTCGCTGTTTCTCATAAGTGGGGCGAGCAGGTAGGCATGCTGATCGCCTTGTTTTAAGGTAATGTCCGCCCAGACATTGTAATTGCCCCGGGTGTTTTGAGGTTGCCAACGGAACTGATAAACGCCAGGCTCCTTCGTCGGGCGGCTGTGCACATGACTGTAATCGTCAAGGTCTTGGTCAATGATGAGTAAATGGATTCGGCGTGTGTGGACCGTCTTTAAGTCGCTTAATAACACGGGTTTTCCCGTTTTTTCGTTGACGAGTTTAAAAAAGACCTTTTGATGATTCCCTTCTGTGTCCTTTTTTAAAAGGGAGAATTGGATTTTGTCAGGCGGAGCATCTGGAGTGGCCAATGCGGCAAAGGGACTCAACAGGATCAAAAAAAGCATGAAAAAACGAATCAGGCGGTTCATAGGCATCCCTGGGTTAAACGTGCCTGAATTTTAGCGAGGATCAGTGGATGAAATCAATCAGGGTAAACGGGAGGTTTAATTGGAGAGCGCGTGGATTTTAGCCGCACTTAACACTTCTCCTGCTTTCTGCGGCAGGAATGCTTCTGATTTGACAATGGATTGCAGCGTGTCGGCATCCACGGCCTCACTGAAGTAAAACCCCTGGCCGTACTTGCAACCCATGGTTTTAAGGATGGTATAGTGCTGCAGCGTTTCAATGCCTTCCGCGACCACGTTGAGGTTCAAGGCGCCGGCAAGCTTAATCATGGCATCGACGATACTGCGTTTTTTACTGTCTTCATTGAGGCTCAAAATGAACGATTTATCGATTTTCACTTCATTGATGGGCAGTTCCGTCAGGTAAATGAAGGACGAGTATCCGGTACCGAAATCATCAATGGATATTTTAATACCCAGGGATGCCAGGCGGTTAATGACTTCGATGGCACGGGTTCTGTCGGTTAAATAAAAACTTTCAATCAACTCCACTTTCAGGAGGTTGGCGGGAAATTCATAAATACTGAGCAGGCTCTCCAGTGTGTAAGGCAGTTCGATGTCGATGACGTCAATGGCGGACAGATTAATCGATAACTCGATGTCCACGCCATTTTTACGCCATTTGCTGGCGCTGTCGATGGCTTGCTTTAAGACATAGTGGCTTAAGGATTTAATCAGGCCGGTGCGCTCTGCCACCGGAATGAACTTTTCGGCGTTCATCATCCCAAACGTGGGGTGTAGCCAACGCAGCAGGGCTTCACAGCCCTTAATTTTGCCGGTTGCGAGTTCAACCTTGGGTTGAAAATAGATTAATAATTGTTCGCTTTCGATGGCTTTTTTCAACTCGCTCATCAAAATCAGCTTGTTGGGGCATTCCCGCTCCATGAACGATTCATAGACCACAAATTCCTTGTTGTTTTGCTTGGCGTGATAAATGGCAATATTGGCCCGTTGCATCAGGGTGTCTTCGTCCTTGCCATGATCAGGATAAAACGTCACGCCGACCGTGGCGGTGACATCGATGGCCACACTGTCTAAAACAAAATTAATCGCCAGGGCTTTCTGCAGTTTTTTAACAACGGCATAAATGTGTTTTTCGGTTTCCAGGTGAGGGTGGAGTATGGCAAATTCATCTCCGCCCAGACGCGCTAAGGTCATCGGTTCATCCGTGGTGCATTTGAGGCGTTGAGAAAATTGTTTAAGCAGCCTGTCGGCATTGTAACTGCCGAAGCCGGCATTCAATTCTTTAAAATTATTGATGTTAATTAAGATGACTGCCAGCTTGCCTTCGCGGCCGCGCATGGCGCTTAAGGCCTGATTCAGTCTGTCGACAAAAAGCACTCGATTTGGCAAATCGGTCAGGGAGTCGTGGCTTGATTCGTGCTGTGCCCTTAAGGCGAGTTCAGAGGTCTGCATGCGCAGTTCGTTGGTTTGATCCACCACCATGGCACCGGCGGTATAGGACATCACCGAACTGAGGGATTGTCCCCAGAACATAAACACCAGCGGGGTTAAGTCAAGGATAATTAAGGCAATGTTGCTTTTTTGTGCGAGGATAATGCCTTCGAGGGAAATCCCCCCCGTCATCTGATAGGAAACGGCGAGAGTGGCGGATAAAATGGCAATAACAGAAATGCAAAGCCCCAGAATGGCGTACCCGCTTACTTTGCTTTTCAATAGACGAGCATTGTTTTCGAGGCTGAACTTAATGTTATCCATTGATTTGCTCTTGATGCACTTATGTTAATTTGTAGTTGATGAATGACTAAACCGCAATGAAATTGTAAAAATATTTTACATCATTCGAGCAGGGATCGTGATGAACAAAAACCGCAGATTACTCATCCCTGAGCAGGGGTTCGTTAAGCTGAAAAGGTGGGGCTGGTGTTGCCGTTTTCTTCGAAATTCACCTCGAGGTAAATGGGGTTATCCGGAAAAATCTGCCCACTCAGGCTTTGCTCTTCGAACGTTGGCAGGGGCAGCAATTGACCTTTTCGCAGAGCCGATTCAATTCGTTTAAGTTCCAGGGTGTCTGCGGTGCGTGTTTGGCGGCATTCGTTGAGGTAGTTCAGGAGGTGGATTTGTTGCTTCTTGGTCAGTGTGTATTTGGCAAACGTGGCTTCCGCTTCCTCCACAAACAGGGTGATCACATTGGAATAATGCTGAATGCAGTTGAATAAACGATTGGAGGTATTATTCAGGAGACCCTGCAGCAGGTGAGTTTTGATCTGAATGTACGCCGTGACAATGTTATCGTTCCAAAACGTGTTAAATTTCGAAATTAATTCATCAAATTCATTATTTGTCATACAAAGTGCCCCTTATAAAGCAGCAAAGTATAACAATAGTAAAAAATAAAGCAATTAAGCAATAATTCGAGCAAATTGCGCTCTCCTCGTAGTCAACGAAGAGAGCGAAGGGCATCAGCTGAGTTCAAGTTTCTTTTCGGCTTCATAGCCTTTAAGTGCCGTCGCAATGGACAGTTTGACGTCTCGGTAATTGGCGTTAATCCAATCGGCTGTTGTCGTTTCATTAATGACATCAATAAGCCTCTCTAACTCTTCGATGCACTCGATGATTTTGTCCTGAGGTGCTTCCTTGAATTTTTTGATATCGAATTGCTCCAATAAAAGTTCACCTAAAGCACTGTTTGTTGATTTTTCACCATGAGGACCATAAATTTTAATCAATTCGATCATCAACATACCAGATAAGGCTCTTTTTAAGAAAGGAACAACAAATTGAGCATAATCCGCATTCTCATAGCGGAGATCGAGCGACTCATAAGAAAGTTTATTGGCCTCTACCCAGCTGGCCAAATTTTCGATAAAGACTGCATCCTGCTCTCTTTCCGGGTTTTTGGTAGACGCCCGAAACAGGCTAAAGTAGCGTTCTTCGTCTTTTCGTTTGCGGTTTTCTTTGTAATTTTCAGCCAGGTTATTGAGTTGCTTCAGTAAGTCTTTCAGGTGTTTTGGTAATGTAAAGCCCATCTTAATCTCCATTTAATTAGGGTTTTGTCCTCTCCATTAATAACAAAAAAAAAAGGAGGACGCAGCAACTTTTTTGCTACCGCGTCAGGATTGGGTTAGTTTATTGAAACGAGAATTAATGCCTGAAATGGCGGATGCCAGTGAAAATCATTGTCAGATTGGCCGCGTTGGCGGCGTCGATCACCTGTTGATCACGCAGCGAACCGCCGGGCTGGATGATGGCGGTAACACCGGCTTTGGCGGCAATCTCGATGTTGTCGGCAAAAGGAATGAAGGCATCTGACGCCATCACCGCTCCCTGAAGAGAAAAACCCGCTTGTTCGGCTTGCCAGGCGGCGATGCGCGTACTCATCACCCGACTGGTTTGACCGGCGCCGATGCCGACGGTGGCCTGCTCTTTGGCAAAAACAATGGCATTGGATTTCACGTATTTCACTGCCTGCCAGGCAAACAGTAAATCCTTCCACTCGTCTGGCGTCGGTTGTCGCTGGGTCACTGCCTTCAATTCGTCCGGGCGGATAAAGCGGTGATCACTGTCTTGCACAAGCAGGCCTCCACTTAAGGTACGCAGGCTGAATTCAGGTTGAGGATGATCGTTGAATTGGCCGGTCGCGAGCACCCTGACATTGGGTTTGGTCAGCAGAACGGCCTTTGCCTGTTCACTGAATGCCGGCGCAATGAGAACCTCGGCGAATTGATTGTCAATAATGCGCTGAGCTGTTTCTTCATCCACCGGGTAATTAAAGGCCAGAATACCGCCAAAACTTGACGTCGGATCGGTTTCAAACGCGCGCTGATAGGCCTGGATCAACGTGTCTCTGGCTGCGATGCCACAGGGGTTGCCGTGCTTGACAATCACGCAGGCGGGGGTGTTTCTATCCAGGGCTTTAACGCAATCCAAAGCCGCATCCGCATCGAGCAGATTGTTGTAAGACAGGGGTTTTCCCTGCAGGAGCCTCGCTTTCGCCAGGGAATCGCTGGCGGCTTGCTTGTTGGCATAAAAAGCGGCTTGCTGATGGGGGTTTTCACCGTAGCGCAACTCATAACATTGCTGAAACTGGGTACTGAAAACCGTAGGGAAGGGCGCTGTTTTTTTATTATCATCCAGGCTGTTTAAATAATTGCTGATGGCTGCGTCATAGGCGGCAGTGTGGGCAAAGGCTTTTTTAGCCAGGGTCAGGCGCCAATCGGCAGGCATTTTGTTAAGGCTTAGATACTGTTCAAGCGCGTCATAGTCTTCAGGCGACACGATAACCGCGACATGCTCATGATTTTTGGCCGCTGCACGAATCATGGTTGGGCCGCCAATGTCGATAGTGGCGATGGCATCATCCAAGGTGCAATACGATTGACTGACGGTTTGTTCAAAGGGATACAGATTAACGATCACCAGATCAATGGGAGTAATGCCCTGTGCCTCCAGAATGGCGTGATCCTGTTCGCCCCGCGCCAGTAAGGCGGCGTGAATGGCGGGGTGCAGGGTTTTGACACGGCCGTCCATGATTTCAGGAAAACCGGTGCGTTCGCTGACTTCGGTGACAGTAATGCCTGCTGCCCTTAAGGAGGCGGCGGTATTACCAGTCGCGATGATTTCGATGCCATGCTGGATTAAACGCTGCCCCAGTTCAACGAGGCCGCGTTTGTCGGACACGCTTAACAACGCCCGACGGGGAGTAAAAGGCAATTCAGTCACGGCATCCTCCAGAAAATCAACGGCGTTTAAAAATCAATAAAGACCATCCATCCAGCGTATGACTGCCCTCGTGGACAAAGTCATCGTCATAGTGTTGTAGCATTTGCGGTGTCTGGTCTAAAAGAAGACCTGAAACGACCAATTGCCCTCCCGGCGTGAGTAGCGCTTTAAAACGGTCTTTCAAGGTCAGCAACGGCGCAAGCAGAATATTGGCAATGAGCAGATCCGCCCCGGGTTTTAAAGAATCGGGAAAACCGATAAACAGGGGCATGGAGGCCATTTGATTGGTGTCGGCATTATTTCGGGTCGCGAGGAGTGCCTGTTCATCAATGTCAACGGCCTGAACGGACGCGGCGCCCAGTTTGAGGGCCGCCAGGGCTAAAATGCCGGAGCCGCAGCCGTAATCAATCACGGATTTCCGGGTTAAATTGGCTGCATCGAGCCAGCTTAAACAAAGCGAGGTGGTGGGATGGGTGCCGGTGCCAAAGGCAAGGCCGGGATCCAGAATCAGATTAACGGCATCCGGTTGCGGCGGCTCAATCCACGATGGGCAAATCCACAGACGCTCGCCAAATCGCTGCGGCTTGAAATCATCCATCCACACCCGTTCCCAATCCTTTTCAGGCAGGGTGTCAAGACTAAAGCGCAGGTGCGGGTAGTTGGGGGAGAGGGTTTTAATTGCCTGGGCAGCAGCCTCTTCCTCCGTGTACAAAGCCTGAATAACGATGTCCGGCCAGAGCGGTGTGGTGCCCGGTTCGGGTTCAAGAACCGGGCTGTCGTGCCTGTCAGTCAAGGTAACGGACACAGCGCCCAAGCCCTCCAGCGCATCGCTTAGAGCTTCGGCTTCGTCAGGCCGACAGATTTCAATGTGCAATTGATACCACACAGCCTTATTCCTTCAGCATTTTTTCAAGATAATGGATATTGGTGCCGCCTTCAATAAAGGCCCTGTCGCGCATGATACGCTGGTGCAGCTCAATGTTGGTCTTGATGCCTTCAATGATGATTTCATCCAGGGCATTGCGCATTCTGGCAAAGGCCACTTCCCGCGTCTCACCGTAGCTGATTAATTTACCAATCATGGAGTCGTAATTGGGCGGTACGGTGTAACTGCTGTAAAGATGCGAGTCAAAGCGAATGCCGGGACCTCCGGGTTGATGCAGCAGGCGGATGGTGCCGGGACTGGGCATGAAGTTTTTAGGATCTTCCGCATTGATACGGCATTCCACGGCATGGCCGCGCAACTGAATGTCTTCCTGCTTCAGCGTAAAAGGCAGATCGCTGGCAATTTTGATCTGTTCTTTAATCAAATCAATGCCCGTGATCATTTCCGTTACCGGATGCTCAACCTGAATACGGGTGTTCATTTCGATGAAATAGAAACAGCCGTCCTGGTATAAAAATTCAAAGGTGCCCGCACCGCGGTATTCCAGATCACGGCAGGCCTTAACCACGCATTCGCCGATTTCACGGCGTAATTCCGGCGTAATGCCAGGCGCCGGCGCTTCTTCCACGACTTTTTGGTGGCGTCGTTGCATGGAGCAGTCGCGTTCACCCAGATAAATGGCGTTGCCTTTGCCGTCCCCCAGTACCTGAAATTCAACATGGCGTGGGTTTTCGAGGAATTTTTCCATGTAAACCACGGGGTTATTGAAGGCAGCCTTCGCCTCACTGCGGGTTAAGGCAATGGCGTTCAACAGGTTGGATTCGCTGTGAACCACACGCATGCCACGACCGCCGCCGCCTCCGGCCGCTTTAATGATAACCGGATAGCCAATTTTACGGCCCAACTCCAGATTATAGTCATCATTATCCCCCAACGGCCCATCGGAACCGGGAACGCAGGGAACGCCGGCTTTTTTCATGGCAGCAATGGCGGATACTTTATCGCCCATTAAGCGGATGGTATCGCCGCGTGGGCCGATGAAACGAAAGCCGCTTTGCTCAACAATGTCGGCAAAATCGGCATTTTCAGAAAGAAAACCATAGCCGGGATGAATGGCAACGGCATCGGTGATTTCCGCTGCGGAAATAATGGCTGGAATATTCAGATAGCTTTTCTGCGAACTGGCAGGACCGATGCAAACGGTCTCGT
Organism: Legionella taurinensis; assembly: GCF_900452865.1. NCBI lineage: Bacteria > Pseudomonadati > Pseudomonadota > Gammaproteobacteria > Legionellales > Legionellaceae > Legionella > Legionella taurinensis. Next base: position 2,612,484 of record NZ_UGOZ01000001.1, on the reverse strand, counting down.
CGGCCAGACGCACGTGCAGTAAATCCTTGTCGACATCGGAATGCACGGCGACGGTCTGAATCCCCAATTCCTTACAGGCCCGCAGAATACGAAGCGCAATTTCACCGCGGTTGGCGATTACAATTTTACTGAGCATGACTCACCCCTTATTCAATGACAAACAGGGGTTGATCGTACTCAATCGGATCGCCGTTGCCGGCGAGAATCGCTGCAATGGTACCGGCCTTGTCCGCTTCAATTTCATTAAACATTTTCATGGCTTCAATAATGCACAGGGTATCACCGGCCTTGACTTTTTGGCCCACTTTGACAAAAGGCTGGGCATCGGGTGAAGGGGAGGTGTACAGGGTACCCACCATGGGCGAACGAACCTTGTGGCCATTCACCGTGGCGGATTCCGATTCGGCTGCTGCCTGCGCCTGGGGCGCTGCCGGCGCGGCAGGCGCCTGCACAGGCGCTGGCTGCGGTGCGTAGCGCACAGGCTGAGCGGCTTCGACCACATGGCTGTGGCGGCTTAAGCGAACGGATTCTTCGCCTTCTTTAATCTCGATTTCTGAAATACCGGTTTCGTCGAGTAATTCAATTAATTTCTTGATTTTACGGATATCCATGGATAACTCTCTAACTAATTTTAATTAAGACCATTCTTCAATGATTGCTTCAAGCGCCAGGTTATAACCCTTGGTCCCCAGCCCGCTGATGACACCCCGGGCAATGTCTGACAGATAGGAATGGTGTCTGAACGATTCCCGTGCGTAGATATTGCTGATGTGCACTTCAATGAATGGGATGGGTACGGAACTCAAGGCATCGCGAATGGCAATGCTTGTGTGGGTAAAGGCTGCCGCATTGACAATCAGGTAATCAATTCCATCTTCGGCGGCTTTGTGAATGAGGTCGATAAACTGACCTTCCGCATTGGTTTGCCTGCAGGTTAAATGAATATTAGCTGCCTGCGCCTGGTTTTCCAATGACTCATCCAGTTCGGACAAGGTAGCCACTCCATAGATGGAGGGCTCGCGTGAACCGAGACGATTCAAATTGGGTCCGTGCAGCACCAGAATTTTTTTCATAGACACCCGGATGGATAAAAAGATCAGGGATTCTGCCTGATCTTTGCAATAATGTCTATATTTAAGATGATATCGGCACGATGTCGGCATGTTCTCTTCCAGTTTTTTAGTCCATGAACAGAGAACCCGTTGAATTTCCCAGGCAAACTTCTGTCCCGGTTTTCTCTATGCTATGGTTGATAAAGTGATGTGATTAACGAGGGACTGTTGTATGGCCACCACCCATATTACCGATGTGACGCTGCGTGACGCGCATCAGTGTTTAATTGCCACGCGCCTGCGTACCGACGACATGCTGCCTGTGTGCAGGAAAATGGATGAGGTCGGCTTTTGGGCGATGGAAGTCTGGGGCGGCGCGACGTTTGATGCCTGTTTGCGTTTTTTAAAAGAAGATCCCTGGCAGCGACTGCGCCTGCTGCGCAACGCGTTGCCCAATACCCGTCTGTCCATGCTGCTGCGAGGCCAGAATCTGTTGGGCTATCGCCATTATGCCGATGACGTGGTGGACGCATTCATTGGCCTTGCAGCCAATAATGGTGTGGACGTTTTCCGCGTTTTCGATGCCTTGAATGATGTCCGCAACCTGCGTGTGCCCATCGCCAGCGTCAAAAGGCATAAAAGGCATGCGCAGGGAGCCATTTGTTATACCACGAGTCCGGTGCATACGCTGGCCAATTTTGTGGACATGGGCAAGGCGCTGGCCGATTTGGGTTGTGATAGCCTGGCCATCAAGGACATGGCTGGGTTATTAACCCCGAGCGCGACCGTCGAATTATTCACGGCCCTGGCTGAGGCGACCGGGCTGCCGGTGCACCTTCACACCCACGCCACCTCCGGATTAGCCGCGATCTGCCATTATCAGGCCGTTTTAGCCGGTTGTCAGCACATTGATACGGCGATTTCTTCATTTTCAGGAGGGGCCTCGCATCCTGCCGCAGAACCCCTGGTGGCCGCTTTGGCAGAAACAGAATTTGATACCGGACTTGATTTGAATTTATTATTGGAAATTGGCGACTATTTCCACGACGTTCGTAAAAAATACCAGCAATTTGAAAGTGAGGCGCGCGACATTGATCCCCGGGTCCAGCTTTATCAGGTACCGGGTGGAATGATTTCCAACCTTTACAGCCAGTTGAAAGAACAACAGGCATTGGGCAAGGTGGCCGAAGTCCATCAGGAAATCCCCCGGGTACGAAAAGATCTGGGTTACCCGCCGCTGGTGACGCCGACCTCCCAGATCGTCGGCACCCAGGCGGTCATGAATGTGTTGACCGGCGAACGGTACAAGACCATTACCAATGAGGTGAAGTTGTATTGCCAGGGCAAATACGGGGCTGCCCCCGGTAAAATTAATCCCCGCGTATTGAAAAAGGCCATTGGCCAGACAGAAATCATTGATGTGCGCCCGGCGGATTTAATACCGAATGAATTGGCCCGATTGCGCAGCGAAATTGGCGGGTTGGCCCTGTGCGAAGAAGATGTTTTATCCTTTGCCATGTTTCCGGAAATTGGCCGCCAATTCCTTAAGGAGCGGCAGGACAATGCATTGACGCCGGAACCCCTGATCAGTCCTGATGCCTCTCAAAACAATGAATTGTCTGAATTCGACATCATTCTTCATGGCGAAAACTACCATGTGAAAGTGGCCGGTTACGGTACCCCTGCACGCGGGCAGCAATCCTGCTTTCTCTGGGTCGACGGCGTACCGGAAGAAGTGATTATTCAACACGACGACAGGGAACCAAACGAGCCGACGGCCATTAAAAAAACAACCGGACCCGGCGACATCAAAGTGGCGATGCCAGGCACTATTGTCAGTATTCAGGTGGCTGTAGGCGACAGGGTAAAAGCCGGTCAAGCCCTGTTTGTGCTGGAAGCCATGAAAATGGAAACCGAAATTCAGGCGCCGTTTGCCGGCACGGTGGCGGCGGTGTGGTGTGCCAAAGGCGACAAGGTCACGCCGGCGGATACCTTAATGGAGCTCCAACAACACCCTTAAAGGGCGTGTTTTCTTCCGGCTTTAAGAGCCCGTTCGCGTACCCCTTGCCAGGCCGGCGTGTCCGGTGGAAGTTCCATGGCAAGAAGGGGTTCCTGCGCTTCATCGGCTTGACGAAGCTGGAAATACAGTTCATAAGCCAGGATAGCCGGATCGGCAGGCAACTGATAGCCGGTTTGCTCTGCAAAGCGGGTGTTTTTCTGAAATGAAAGGACATACACCTGACCGCTAAGCTCTTTCAGAAACGTTTCCAGGGCGTTCGAATCCTCAAAGCAGTACAAGGGTTTTTGCGGTTGATAATGGTGTTCAAGCCGTCCCGGAGCACGCAGTGTGCTGTGTTCTTTCAATTCCTGTCCGGGCAGCAGGGCCGCCAGCATGGCTTCATCCACCATGCCGTGACGTAAAATCTGGTAACCTTGGGGATCGGTGGCCGCCACGATGGTGGATTCAATCCCTACCTCGCAGCGGCCGCCGTCTAAAATCAGTAATGGCGCATGGGGAAAACTTTGCTGCACATGCTGTGCGGTTGTGGGACTTATTTTGCCGAATGGGTTGGCGGAGGGGGCGACTAAGGGTTCACCGAGCCGGGTTAATACCTCCTGGATAACCGGGTGTCTGGGGCAGCGGATGGCGAGCGTGGTCTGGCCGCCATTGACCAGCGGGTGAACATTGTCCGGATGACTGGGCAGCACCAGCGTCAAGGGACCGGGCCAGAAATGGTCAATCAGTTTTTTGGCATAGTCAGGCAGAGAGGTGACCCAGGTAGACAAATCCCAATGCTCCGCCACATGCATGATCAGCGGATGATTGAGCGGGCGGTTTTTCAAGGCAAATAGGCGGCGTATGGCCTGTTCATTTTCAGCACTGCCTGCCAACCCGTAAACGGTTTCGGTTGGAACCGCCACAATGTCGCCCTGACGAAGGCGTGTAACAGCTGACTCAATATCGTGTGTAATCGTACTCATATCTCAATTCAATTGGCCAAGGCCCAGTTTCCTCTCTGGTGGCGGCATGGTAGCACAACCCGGGCCGTGACTACAAAAAAACATGAAAAAAGTGTTTACTGTTAGCATAAAAAAGTGCCGAGTTGTGGTCTGGTCGAGCGATCAGATGGGAGTAAGTAGGAAATACCTGATTAAAAATTGAAGATTTTAAAAATAAAAAATTTATGTTAGCTTGACCGATACCAATTAAGGTTTAATGTCGAATTTTTAGTAATAGTCGAATTCAAAAAAACAGGCTGCTCGAAAAGCGAATATTAAATTTTAAAAGGACCATGCCGGACAACAGGGGATGTTCGTTGTTCGGCGGGATGATCAACATGGGCGCATGCTGCAACACGATTGCCTCATATTTATTAATCTTAAAGGAGTTATGATTAATGCATAAATTATACTTAACACCGCTTGCGGCTGCGCTCGTTATGAGTGCCTCAGTCCAGGCTTCCCAAGCTGTCAATCTTAATCAAACCTCACTGAAAAGCTTGCAACAACAATTTCACCTGGCTCTGCCTGGTGCAAAACAAGCTTCAGCGGTTTCTAAGGATTCCCTGCAATTCTTAAAAGAACACACTGATAGAAATCATGTTTCTCACATCCGAATGCAACAGCACTACGCCGGGTTCATGGTGCATGGCGGTTATGCCATCCTGCACAGCGGCAAAACGGCCAAAGGCTTGCTGGCCAGCCAGGCGGATGTCAACATGAATGGTGTGGTTTACACTAACCTGCAAAGCGAATTGGGCCAACCGGCGGCTGATTTCGTCAGTGGCGGCCAGGCGGCGCTGCACCATTTTGCTGAAGCCTACCAGGGCAAAGACGTCAGCGAACAGCAAGTCATTCCCATGGTGTATGTTGACGATCAACACAACGCGCACTGGGCTTACAAGGTCAGTGTTTTCGTTCGTCATGACGACAAAATCCCCGAGCGTCCCACAGCCATCGTGGATGCGAAAACATTCAAACCGTTTGTCCAGTGGAACGATGTCAAGACCATCCGTACCGCGGCCAAGGGAAGGGGTTTTGGCGGTAACCATAAAATCGGCGAGTACGAATTTGGCGCAGGCAGCTACCCTTACCTGGAGCTGACCCGTGATGCGGATGTTGAAATGTGTTACATGGAAAACACCGATGTCAAAGTCGTCGACATGGACCATCAGTATTACTCCAATAACAAGCCCATGCGTTTCAGCTGTACTGGCGATGGTGCTCAGGATACGTTCTGGACCGGTTACAAGGCCGATGGTTACGATCGCGACAATGGCGCTTACTCTCCCACCAACGATGCGCTGTACGCCGGTTATGTCATCAAACACATGTACCACGATTGGTATGGTGTTGAAGCCTTGGTGAAAAAGGACGGTACCCCCATGCAGCTCGTCATGCGAGTCCACTATGGCTCTGGCTACGAAAACGCTTACTGGGATGGCAAGCAAATGACCTTCGGTGACGGCGAGTCCATGATGTATCCTTTGGTCTCCCTGGGCGTTGGCGGTCATGAAATCAGCCACGGTTTCACCGAGCAACATTCTGATCTGGAATACTACGGTCAATCCGGTGGCATGAACGAAGCCTTCTCCGACATGGCGGCTCAGGCAGCAGAATACTATTCTACCGGCCACAACAGCTGGCAGATTGGTCCTGAAATCATGAAAGAAGACAGCGGTTGGGATGCTCTTCGTTACATGGACAAGCCAAGCCGTGACGGAATGTCCATCGACACAGCGGATGAATACCGCAGTGGTCTGGACGTGCATTACTCCAGTGGCGTATACAACCACCTGTATTACCTGCTGGCCAACATGCCAGGCTGGGATGCACGCAAAGCCTTTGATGTCATGGTGAAAGCCAACATGGACTACTGGACACCGTATGTCAATTTTGAAGAAGGCGGTTGCGGTGTATTGAATGCAGCCATCGATCTTGGTTATTCCGTTGATGATGTCAAAAAATCATTGGCTGATGTCGTTATCCATACCGACTCCTGCCTGCTGAACACCCATCCCAAGGGTTAAGCAGTTGTGAAGAACTCAACCAGATACTGTCCGACAGTATCTGGTTTTTCCATGTGCAAATGATGCCCTCCACCCATACGGATGACTTCCAGGGTATTTACTGCTTTAACCCGTCCCTCAATGTCCTTTTCGTCAAAATTAAATCCCTGTTCAGCCAGAATAAGACAACTCCTGGCCGTTATTTTTTTAAGACAGGAAAGAATCTGCCCTTCGGTCAGGCGCAGAGGCGTGGGTGCAATCAGGCGCCGATCATGCCGCCAGTAATAAGAATCGCCCTGTTTGCGCACACCGCGTTCACACAGAATGGCCGCATGTTCTAAGGACAAATAGCCGCGTTTTGCCCGGGCATGTGCGGCAGCTTCCAGTGAAGGATAGGGCCGTTCCTCTTTGTTTTTATCGTTTAAATGACGGGCATAATGGGTCAATTGTTCACAACAACGGGCCTCTGGACTGGAAAAAGGGCCAATGGCTTCGATCAGGGCCATGGCACGGATCCGCTCTGGAATTACCCCGGCCACAAGGCTTGCAAGGCATGCACCCATGGAGTGCCCGAGTAAATGCACGGTATCGAGATGAAGGGCGTTGATTAGATTGACTAAAGTAAAAATGCCATCAAAAAAATGATAATGGCACCCGGGGGGTAAATGCGACGACAAGCCGTGTCCAGGTAAATCAACGGCGATTAATCGAAAATCGCGGGCCAGGATTGGGGCCAGCAGATTAAAACTGCCGGCATTATCCAACCAGCCGTGCAGTGCCAGAATGGCTGGACTGTCGGGGCTTCCCCACTGTTTATAGGCGAGGGTGAAGCCCGGGATCTTGATTTTGCCAAGGGTTGCTTTCATATCCGTCGGGGTAGCAGGGTCAAACCCCTAGTTCATCATGGTTATTCGTGTAACCGCAAGATTTATATTAAAATTAAACAGACAACAGGCTAAGGCAAACCATGAAGAGTGAGTGTTATTCGGGCATACAAGGCGTTTTTTTGGTGATATGCTCTAAGTAGACGCTCTGGAGGTGTATTTCGATGCAGGAGACAAAATCGACTCTGTCCATTATAACCTACAACATCCATAAAGGATTTGGTGTGGGCCGCCTGCGCTTTTTGTTACCCGAAATGCGGGATGCTTTAGCGGAGCTTAATCCGGATTTTGTTTTTCTTCAGGAAGTTCAGGGCCTGCATCGACGCCGTGAAAAGCGCATTAATGAATGGCCAGAGGCACCCCAGTTTGAATACATGGCCGAGAAAATCTGGCCTCACTACCTCTATGCCAAAAATGCGGTGTATCAGTCCGGTCATCATGGCAATGCCATCATCAGTAAATACCCCTTTACCGCTTTTGAAAACATCAATCTGTCCACGATGAACCGCGCCTCGCGCAGCATCCTGCATGGGCAAATCCAGCTGGAGGGCGCACCGATGAAGACGGTGCATTTGCTCTGTGTGCATCTTGGCTTGTTTAAAGCCGAACGGGCGTCACAATGCGAAGCCTTGATGCAACGGATTGCTGATGTCATTCCAGAAAATGAACCCTTACTGATGGCGGGTGATTTCAATGACTGGCGCCGGCATTTATCCAAACCGCTCGCCGAGGAATTAGGTATCCATGAAGCCTTTTATCGTACTGAAGGGCGGCATGCCCGTTCATTCCCGGCGATTAAGCCGGCCTTGTGTATCGACAGAATTTATTTTCGCGGTATGGAAGTGAGGGAAGTGCAGTGTTTACAGGGAAAACCCTGGCGCATGCTCTCGGATCATGTGCCCTTGTTTGCCCGGTTTGAGATTATTTAAAGCGAAGTCGTCAGGAAGTCGGGCCAAACGGCCCGACAGGTTCCTTTATTCCATGTCAGGGCGGTATTCACCGAAACAGGCGGCGCTGTTTAAGCGGGCGCGTTTCAGCAGGGCTGCCTGGGCCGCTTCGACATTTTCTGCCTTGCCACCCCAGATTTTAAGGCAATCTTCCTGCAGCGCACGGCCATATGAGAAACTCAGCGTCCAGGGTTGGTAGCCGGTGCTGTTAATGGCATTTAAGTTAACCGTGGCCTGTTGTGGTGTCTGGCCGCCAGAAAGGAAATTGATGGTGGGGACAGCCGCGGGAACGTTGCTGCGGAACACATTAATGGTGTAATCCGCCACTTCTTCCGGCGAACTGAAGGGAACTGCTTCTTTTCCAGAGGTGACCATGCTGGGCTTTAATACGATTTGCTCCAGATCCACCTGATGAATGAACAGGGAGTGGAACAGTTCATGCAGCACCATTTCATAGGCTTCCGCACAGTGGTCAATGTCGTGGTTGCCATCCATCAACAATTCCGGTTCAACAATTGGCACAATGCCTACAGACTGGCAAACGGCCGCATAACGGGCCAAAACTTCCGCGCCGGCTTTAATGGCTGTCAGGCTGGGTGTGTATTCCGTGATGGAGTACACATTGCGCCATTTGGCAAATTTTGCACCCAGCTCTTTGTAATAGACCAGGCGGTCTTTCAGGCCGTCTAAACCCTGGGTGATTTTTTCATTGTCGGTATTGGCTAAATCAACCAGGCCTTTATCCACTTTAATGCCGGGCATAATGCCGTTGTTGGCAAACAGTTGGGCGATGGGGGTGCCATGCTGGTCTTTATGCTGGAAGGTTTCCTCAAAAAGGATAACGCCATTGATGTACTGCTCAAGGCCTGCGGTATTGGCCAGTAACAGGCGGTAATCACGGCGGTTGTCTTCGGTGTTTTCAACGCCGATGCTTTCAAAGCGTTTGCCTATGGTGCCATTGCTTTCGTCAGCGGCTAAGATACCTTTTCCATCCTGAAGAAGGTGGTCCATGATGGCGGATAATTCATCGTAAAACATTGTAGCCTCTCTCCTCGTCATTAAAACGGTTTTATTTTATTGTCATTGCTGCTTTTATGCGAGCAGCGTGAATTACTTTGATTGTGATTTTAACGGGAAATGTATTTCTCACGAATAATTTGTTGCATGGCGAACCCTCGTTCCTTGAGGTCATTGAAGGCATCATCGATCATGCCGGGATTTCCGCACAGGTACACCAGGTCTTCCTCGGGGTTGAGATTTAACTCAGGGAAAGCGCGCTGCACATACCCTTTATGTTCATGAGGCAGGAGGTTTTCCTGGCTTTCCCGGCTTAAATGAGCCCTGAATGTCACCTGGGGAAATTCCTGAGCCAGCATGAGGAACTCATCGGTATACAACAGATCCTCCCGACGCTGCACCCCCTGCAGGATGACAATTTTTAATTCAGGCTGTTTACGCAGGCGGTCTTTTAACGCATCAATCATGGCCCGGTAAGGGGTAATCCCGGTACTGGTGGCTGCCAAAATGAGGCGTCTGGGGGTATCCTCTTTCAGGATAAGGCGGCCAAAGGGGCCATTAATATTAATCGTATCACCGGGGGCTAAGTTAAAGAGAAGCTGGGTGCCTGGACCGCCCTCGACATAACCGGCGGCAAATTCGATACGGTTGTTTTGCGTGGGAACATTGGCGATACTGTAGCTTCGCTTCAGCATTTTTCCTTCATGCTCAAAGTGTATGGTTATAAATTGTCCAGCTAGATAATCAAATGCGGGGGACAGATTGGCGCGGAAAATAAAATGCTTTACATTGGGAGAAATCATAAACGCTTCTTCCAATGTAACCGGAAAGGTATTAACTTGCATGGTGTTCAATAGTTCAATAAGAAAGACACTAATATAGGGGAAAAATTACGCATTGCAAGTGTCCCTTAATTATTTAGGTATATAATTAACCTATGGATCAGAATGATTTAATCGTAATGATCGGCAATGTCAGCCGTTCACTTTTTCCAGTCCAGCATTTAATATCCGGGTTGGCGTACCTTATCGGCATCACTTTTTTTTTCGTGGCCATTGCCAAACTTCGCCGCATCGGCGATGCGCGCGCCAGTGGCGGCAGCCATGAAAAGATGTTTATTCCCCTGGCTTATTTTTTAGGCGGCGCGGCATTGTTGTTTTTGCCCTCCGCGGTTCAGACCTTATCCAATACCACCTTTGGCATGGGCGGCAGCTTCAGTTATGCCAAATACAATCCTTATGACATCACCAGCTCCATGACGGTTGTCATCCAGACGGCCGGGCTCATCTGGTTCGTTCGCGGCTGTACTCTGTTAGTCAGTGCCAGCGAACCCGGTGTACAGCATGGGCCCAAGGGGCTGGCTTTCCTGTTTGCCGGCATTCTGGCGATGAATTTCCAGATGACGCTGGCCACAGCCAACACATTGCTTGAAAAAATGATTAACGTCACCTTGAGCTTTAAAGCATCGCAGGGCTATTAGCGGTCGGTTTCTTCTTCATTACAGATTTTAAGATTATTTTCGCGGGCAAATTCCAAAATGGCATGATAGATCTGGGGACTGGTGTCTTTGAGTTTCGGATCAAGAAGCACGCATTTATAGCCGTCGGTATTGACACTGGGTTGCAGCAGCGGGGAATACTGGATGCGGCTGTTTTTGAAGCTGGCCATCGCACCGCTCATGCGTTCCGCCCAGTCGCTGGGTCTGAAAGGCTTCCCCTGGTCGGTTATTCCTTCGATAACGATTTTTTTATCGGTGGATTTGTCAGTCATGTCTCAGGCAATTAAAGAACAGTATGCCTAGTATAGCATCATCAATAACAAACAACGAAGCCATAGCTCTGAGGCCTCGTGTTATGCTAGCATGGTAGGGTTTTTATTTGGTGAGAGTTCGCGTTGTGAAGCAGAAAGAAAGTCATTCTGGCATTTATTTGTTGCCTAATTTGTTTACTACCGCAAGTCTATTTGCCGCCTTTTATTCCATTGTTGCGTCCTTAAAGGCACACTATGAGCCCGCTGTCATTGCTATCTTTATTGGGATGCTGGCCGATGGCCTTGACGGCCGCATTGCCCGACTGACCAATACTCAAAGCGAATTTGGCGCGCAATACGACAGTTTGTCGGACATGGTTACGTTTGGCGTAGCCCCTTCGCTGCTTCTGTACAGTTTCAGTCTGCATACCCTCGGCAAAATAGGCTGGCTGGTGGCGTTTCTTTACACCGCCGCCGTGGCCTTGCGCTTAGCCCGTTTTAATACCCAGGTTGGAGTTGCTGACAAGCGTTATTTCCAGGGGTTAGCCTGCCCGCCAGCCGCAGCCATCGTCTCGTCGTTGACGTGGTTTTGCTACCAGAATCAGTTACACAATCTGTTCATTGCCATTGTCACCGCATTGATTGCTGTGTCCACCGCGGTGCTGATGGTCAGTAACATTCGTTATTACAGTTTTAAAGAGGTGGATTTTAAAGGCAAGGTTCCTTTTCTTTACCTTTTATTAATGATCATTTTATTTGTCGCTATTGCGGCCAATCCGTCAGTGGTCTTATTTACCGGGTTTGTCCTGTATGCCTTGTCAGGACCGCTGAAAACCGTGGTCACCCTTTACCGCATTCGCCAGCGCGGGGATTAGGATTATTCAGGCTCGCCAAAACGGTTATTAATCAATTCCACCAGAGCCTGTTCCATGTGCTCTTCGTCGGGGCCTTCCATTTGAAGGGTAAGCTCCGTGCCTTTACTGGCGGCAAGCATCATGACACCCATAATGCTTTTGCCGTTGATGGTTTGAGAACCTTTGGTTACGTCAATGTGACTCTGAAATTTCGATGCAGTAGACACGAATTTTGCAGAGGCTCTGGCGTGAAGGCCCAACTTATTGATGATAGTCACGGTTGTTTTAATCATAGCGCCATCAATGTAACATGCACGCGGGTTTGTCTCAACGTCCCGGCGCATAATCTTTAAAATTAACTTCCAGCCTGCAATTGTTTCAGTACCTGGACCAGTTCATCCGATGAGGATGCGCTGCGGCATTGGTCACGAAATGCCTCGGAACTGACCTGTTTTACGATCGCCGAAAGCACTTTTAAATGCTTCTCCGGGTGATGTTCAGGCCCGAGCAGGCCAATCACCAGATCCACGGGCTGTTTGTCTTCGGCCCCGAAATCCACTGGCCGTTGCAGGCGGATAAAGCAGGCGGCAGGGGCATCGATGGCGGAGAATCGAACATGGGGAATCAAAAGACCATGGCCCAGGGTGGTGCTGCCCAGACTCTCCCGATGCCAGTAAGCTTCAAATAAGTCATTGGCATTCAATTGAGGGAAGTCGTCACTGAATAACTGGCTGATTTTAGCCAGTACCGCTGTTTTACTGTGTGAACAGCCATCGATCAAGATGCGGTGTTCATTAAGCAATTGAAAAAGCTGCATAAATGCTGATTGTGGGTAAAAGTTGCACTATTTTACCCCTTTTGGGTCATGGTTGACAATGCAACCGTTGAATTATACCGGTTAAATAATGGGGAAGCAGGAAGAAAATGAGGATAAAAACAAGCCATGCCCCTGGCATGGCTTGCAGGCAGGTTTACTCGCGGTGATCGCGAATTCTTTCCTTGTGATCGATTAATTGCCTGTCGAGTTTATCGACCAATTCATCGATGGCAGTATACATGTCTTCGGATTCTGCGCGGGCATGCAGCTTGCCCTTGGCAATCAGAACGGAGGCCTCTGCAATTTGACGGAGTTTTTCTACATCAAAAATCACATTAATGGCGGTGATTTTATCGAAATGACGCTCCAATTTATCAAATTTATCCTGCGTAAAAGCCCTCAAGGCAGGCGTCACTTCAACATGGTGGCCTGTGAAGTTGATTTGCATAACATTCTCCTTCAATTGATTAACACTTAACTACGGATGGTCTTGCGCTCGTTTGAGGGAGCAATACCCATAGCCTCCCGGTATTTTGCCACAGTACGGCGTGCCACGTGAATGCCCTGCTCGCCTATTAGTTGGGCAATCTTACTGTCACTCAACGGTTTTTTACGGTTTTCTGCGGCAATGAGTTTTTTAATGACTGCGCGGATGGCAGTGGATGAGCATTCACCCCCATTGGCCGTGGCCACATGGCTTGAAAAGAAATATTTTAATTCAAAAACCCCGCGGGGCGTGTGCATGAATTTTTGGGTGGTTACCCTTGAAATGGTTGATTCGTGCATGTCCAGAGCCTGGGCCACATCATTCAATATAAGTGGCTTCATCGCTTCATCGCCGAGCTCAAGAAAATCCTGCTGGTATTTGACAATGCAACTGGCCACTTTCAACAGCGTTTCCTGACGACTTTGTACGCTTTTTAAGAACCAGCGGGCTTCCTGGAGATTGTTTTTCAAAAACTGGTTGTCGGCGCTGTTGTCGGCACGCTGAATTAACGCAGCATAATGATTGTTGATGCTTAAGCGGGGCAGTGTGTTGTTATTTAAAAAGGCCTGCCAGACGCCGTCGATTTTTTTGACGGTGATATCGGGAATAATGTATTCGGTGGTGGCCTGATTAATGAGACTGCCGGGTTTGGGATTTAAGCTTTGGATGATCTGCAGAACCTTGTCCAGGGTTGTTTCGTTCACCTGGTAATTCTTCATCAATTGCCGATAATTATGCTGGCCCAATAATTCAATGTCATTGCGAAGGATGCGTTTGGCCAAGGCCAATTCTTCGTCTTCTTCCAGTTGTTGAAGCTGAACCAGCAGCGTTTCAGCCAGGCTATTGGCAGCGCAGCCGACGGGGTCGAATTGTTGAATACGGTGTTTGACTGCAATAATTTCTTCAATTTCGATGGGGCAATGCTCACTGTTGAGGCTGGCATGCAGTTCGTCAACCGGTACAGTGAGAAAACCATCATCATCGACAGCGTCGATAATGGCTGTGGCAATAACCCTGTCCACATCGCTCATGGGGGTTAAGTCAAGCTGCCAGCGCAGGTGATCCTGCAGGTTGGTTGTGGTGCAGTACAAATTGTCATAATTAAAATCAGGCTCGTCGAAGCTCGCTCGTTTATTGGTGTTTGAATAAAGCTGCGACCATTGGAAATCCATGAATTCATCCTGGGGCTTGTTTTGTTCAGGACTCGGTTCTTCTTTTTCCTCATGGGGTGTGGCTTCAAGCATGGGGTTGGATTCTACGATTTGCTGGATTTCCTGTTGCAAGTCAATCGTAGACAGTTGAAGCAAACGGATGGCCTGCTGAAGCTGGGGCGTAAGGGTTAATTGTTGCGAAATACTGAGCTGCAACGATGGTTTCATGCAAATCCTCTTTGTAACATCGCTTTTAGTATAAGTTTAACTGATTCAGAAGGATTATCCAGTAGGGGAACAGAGTAAATTGCGGTGGGTTTGGCGCAAGGCATTGATTAATGGCTCCTTTTTAATGGGGTTGGTCTTTAGTTGGGCAAATATTGTTATTTTTTTTACTATGAATTTTATTATAATTTTTTTAAATTAATAAATAAAATTTTTAATAAAAAATAATGAAGTTTTTTCTTTGACTTTTTTAAGTTATTTTCTTAAAAATAGATGGTGATATTTATATGTTTTGGTAATTTAATTCTAACTATAAAAAAGGAGATTATTATGGCTGGAACAAGTGAGGGCGGAAAAAAAGCAGCTGAAACAAGAGGTCACGAAAGCTTGAGTGAAGCGGGTCGTAAGGGAGGTCAAGCCGCTGATCATAAAAAAGCAGCAGAAACAAGAGGCCACGATAGCCTGAGTGAGGCCGGGAGAAAGGGAGGTAAAAACTCCCATAGAAAGGACGAAAAATAGATTAAAAAGGCGGGGTTTTTAGGAGAAACTCCGCCTTCTTAAATGCGCAAAAATTGGTGCTGTTTCTCTTCGGTATGGATACAAGGAGGTTACCATGTCAACCCATTAAAAAACAAGGTCAATGGATTATGCCCATGAGTCCGGATGCGATAAGGCCTGAAATTGAAGATCCGCCGGCCTTGGAAGAATGCCCCGATCATAGACCGAAGGATAAAAAACCAAAAAAACCGCAACAACCCCATCCCGGTACGTTCGCTGACGGGGAGCCCTGGCATTACCCCGAAACAGAGCCCTCCAGGCTCCGTATTCAAGAGCCGGATTTATAATTCATTTACCGACGAGAGCATGCACCTCGGCTGCATTCCTGTTATCCTTTTTAATTTGTCAGTTCAGGATAGTACTCATGTTAAAACAGGAATTGGACACCCCTTGCCTGGTTATCGAAAAAAGCACACTGCTTCATAATCTTGAGGAAATGCAGCATCATGCGCTACGGCACAGTATCCAGGTACGTCCTCATGTTAAAACGCATAAATGTTCGCGCCTGGCCAAATTGCAGCTCGAGTATGGCGCCATTGGCTTGAGTGTGGCGAAAGTGTCGGAGGCAGAGGTTCTCGTTAATCAGGGACTTAAGACTATTTTAATTACCTCACCTGTCGTTACTGCGGCTAAAATAGCCCGTCTGGCGGCTTGCCTGAAAAAAACCCCGGATATTCTGGTTGTGGTCGATAATGAGCAGAATCTGGCTGATTTAAATGCAGCAGGCCAAGGAATTAACACCCCAATCAATGTGCTGGTTGATGTTGATTCAGGGCTTGGCAGAACCGGTGTAAGGCCGGATTACGCCGTTAATTTTGCATTGAAACTCAGCAAATACCCCTGGCTCAATCTGGTGGGCATTCAATGTTATGCAGGGCATTTGCAGCACATTTCATCCTACGAGGAGCGTAAAACCAAATCCCTGCAGGTGATGCAAAAGGCCAGCGATATTCGAAAGGCGTTCAGAAGCCAGGATTTACCCTGCCACATTTTAACGGGTTCAGGCACAGGAACCTACGATATCGATGTGGAGGTCACAGAAATTACCGAAATTCAGCCGGGTTCTTATGCGGTTATGGATGTTGAATACAGCGTGATTGAGTCGCAGGGTAATGCGTCTACCCCTGTTTTTCAACCGGCAATGACCTTGTTGACGACCGTGATCAGTTCCAACCGCATGGAGCACGTGACGGTCGACGCGGGGACCAAAGCCATTTATGCGAATGCTCACCACAAGCCTAAAATAATAAGCCATGAAGGATTGGAATACGATTGGGGAGGGTTTGGCGATGAACACGGGAAAATTACCGCAGTTGGCAACACGCCCTTGCCTGCCAATGGCGACGTGCTTGAACTGGTAATACCGCATTGCGATCCAACCATCAATCTATTTGATCAATTTTACCTTATCGACAATGGCCGCGTTGTGGACGTGTGGGACATTGATTTAAGGGGTAAGTCGCAGTAGCGTTTCGGGCGGGGTATGCCGCCCGGCTTAAGGTTTAAGTCATTGAACCTGAAGGGGCATCGGGTAATCCATAGCTTCAGCGACAGACAGTGAATCGGATGCGGGCTGGGAAGGCATGAATTCCGTCTTCAGGGTTTCGAAACAGGCGTTTATTTCCTGCAATTGCGAATTCTTACAAAACCGCGTATTGAGGCTCAGGCTCTCAATCGCACAGGACGCCAGCAGGCTGCTGAGAAAGAAAACGCCCATTCCCAACGCCAATGCTCCAAAGGGCCCCAAGGCCAGTCCCGAAAATCCCAGCAGAATGGCAATACCGTAACTTATGCCCATGAGGGAGACGGTAGCTGACACGGTGTCTGCCGCACTGTTGATTTGAGCAAAAAAAGTGTAGCTCTTGCGGGTACTATCCATGCACTGCTTCAATCGCTCCAGGTGCTGGGATAAGACCGAAAGGGTGGTTAGACATGGGTTAAGCAAGACCTCTTCCGCTGCGGCGAGAATCCTGGTTAAATGAGGTTCAGCTTCGCTGCCTTCATAAACGTAATGCAACTCGGCTACGGCGGCAAGGAGAATCCAGCCTGCCTGAACAGCACGCAGTTTTTTCATGCGCTCATGGTCGTTGATATGATTGCTTGCCAAGAGTTGATGGTATTGGGTCTGAAGCGTGGATTTTAAAGCCTGTGCACTGTGAAGGTATGCCTCCATTGCAAATCTCCTGTTCCTTAATCCCTGGATTTACAGCGCAAAAAAAAGGCCTCACAGAGGCCAGTAACTTATTTGACTTTGGTTTCTTTATAGAGGGCGTACTTACGCAATACGGGGTCGTATTTTCGTAACTCCAATTTTTCAGGATGGTTACGAGGATTTTTGGTTGTGGTGTAGTAATGACTGCTTTCAGTCGATTTTAATTTAATTTTGATGGTCACAGCGGCCATGATTTAATCCTCTTACACTTTCTCGCCTTGGGCGCGTAATTTGTCCAGAACGGCACGGATACCCAATTTGTCAATAATACGGATACCTTTGGTGCTTACCTTTAATGTTACGAAGCGGTTTTCGCCTTCAACCCAGAAGCGGTGTTCCTGAATGTTGGGCAGAAAGCGTCTTTTGGTTTTATTGTTAGCATGCGACACATTGTTGCCCGTGGTCGGCCGCTTGCCAGTGACCTGACATACTCTAGACATGTTGTTACTCCAAAATTTCGGTGCAGCAGAATTAACAGGGGTAAGCCCACTAATTCCTGGCATTCATTTAAAATTACCGGGGTGCGAAATACAAGTGCGCTTTTATACCAAAAAATGAAGCTTCTTGCAAGATTTCTATTAATTTCAGCCAAAATTAAACGGACATTTTACGGAGAGATCGCAAATTGGCAAGTTACAGGTATAATCGCCGCCATTGTCAATGATGCGGCTATATAAATGAAAAGAACCATCAAAAGTTTCGTTCTTCGGGCAGGACGCACCAGCAACCGTCAACAACAGGGGCTTGAACACTATCTGCCTGCCTACGAATTACCTCTTGACGGCGACATGTGGGATTGGCAGACCCTGTTCAACCGCGAAGCTGAGACGGTGGTTGAAATTGGTTTTGGCATGGGGGCTTCTCTGCTGACCATGGCGCTTCGCCACCCCGAAATTAATTTTGTAGGCATTGAGGTGCATCGCGCCGGTCTCGGCAGCCTTGCCGCGGATTTGCATGAGCAGGGGTTAACCAATGTCCGCCTTGTGGCTCTGGATGCCGTCGAAATCGTTAAAACACGGATTGCAGAGGCCTCGCTGGCTGGAATCCAACTCTTTTTTCCTGATCCCTGGCCCAAAAAAAGGCATCACAAACGCCGTCTCATTCAGCCGGCGTTCGTCAGTCTGTTAGCCGGCAAGCTGAAAAAGGGCGGTTTTTTGCATTGCGCCACCGACTGGCAGGATTATGCTGACCACATGCTGGAGGTTCTTGATAACGAACCAACACTGATAAATCAACAGGCCGGGGGAGGCTTTTCGCCGCGGCCTGAGACACGCCCGCTAACCAAGTTCGAACAGCGCGGACAACGCCTCGGCCATGGGGTCTGGGACTTAATTTATCTAAAAAAATAAGGAGAATACCGTGAACAAGGGACTGTTAAAATCCGGCCTGCTTGGCCTGTTGCTGGTGTCAGGTTTGAATACGCTTCATGCCGTCACCCCGCTGCCTTTACTGGCAAAACTAACCAATACCCCCGCTGTGTCGGGCTACGAAAAACCCATCCGCGAACTGCTGAAGGCGCAATGGGGCACGGCCTTGCCCCAGCTCGAAATCGACGGCATGGGCAATCTCATTGGCCATACGACCAGCCCATCGGCCCCCCGCCTGTTGTTAATGGCGCACATGGATGAAACCGGCTTCATGGTCGAGTCGATCACTGACGATGGTTTTGTAAAAATAGTCCCGGTAGGCGGCATTGCCACTGCCGTTATTTATGCCCAGCGCTGGCATATAGCAGGCGACAAACACCCCATTACCGGCTATTCCGGTATGGATTCTCCGCATCTTCTCGGTGACAAAAAAATGCTGGGTTCGCCGGACATGTCCTTCCTGTTTCTGGATGTGGGGGCTGAAAATAAAGAGGATGCGGTGAAACGCCTGGGTATTCGTCCCGGCCTGGCGGTCACTCCGGTCAGTGAATTCACAGCGCTGAGCGACACCCGTTTTCTGGCCAAGGCCCTGGATGATCGCATCGGCCTTGCAGCCATCAGTGAAGTGCTTCAAACCGTCAAAAACAGCAGGCCAGCATACCAATTGTTTGCCGCCGCTACCGTGCAGGAAGAGGTGGGCATGCGCGGTGCGTCAACCGTCTATCAGGCGACCAAACCGGATGTCGTGATTAACGTGGAGGTGGGTATTGCGGATGATTACCCTTCATTAATCGCCGAAAGAAAAAACACCATTTTTCTTGGCAAAGGCCCCTCTGTTTTTGTCTATGACCGCTCCATGATTCCCAACCAGGCGCTGGTCAACTGGGTGAGGGACATTGCTGCAAAAAACCATATTCCAGTGCAATTGGAAGTGGAAATGGGTTATGGAGAGGACGGTTCAAAATTACAGATGTCCGGAAAAGGGGTTCCGGCGATTAATATTGGTATTCCTGTCCGCTATGCTCATCAGCATGCCGGCGTGTTTGATAAACGCGATTACCACCAGGCTGTGCGTCTTTTAACCTTGCTGGTTGAAAATTTTAATCAGGATATTGCCAAGCAAATTAAAAATGGTTAACACTATGGCAGGAAGTTAGACTTTCTGCCCGCGGAGTTGCTATTGACGGTCAAGGTTAGTAGCAACGTCATGTTACAAGATTCTAAAGGGATTTAATCGTCCATCGGTGGATGAGCCCCCTCCCTTTGGACTTTTATAAGGATGTGGTATGGATTTTTCAGCTTTGGACAATGCGCTGGCACAGGGTTTCGGCGCATTCACTCAATACATTGAAGAGCAACTGAGTGAAGACAAGACGCTTTTACAGAAGACATTCTGGCATCATGGAAAAATGGTTGATTTTCTGAGTTATGTCATCCAGCAGCATGATTCTGAAACCAATAATTTAACGGAGCACGTGCAATTACTTCTGCAACGCGGGGCTAACACCCTGTTGAATCAGCCGGTTCACCTGGTTCTTAAAGAAAAGAAACTGGATTTACTGCCATTCCTGCTCGACGCTCAGGGCAAACTGCAAAAAAACCTTAAAGCGCCGCAAATCGAAAAAGAGATTGAGATATGGGTTGACAATGAGGAGCAGTCTGATTCGCATTTTATTAATGGTCGGGACAGAGACGGGCGAACCATTCTGTCAAGGGCCATTGAAACCGGCTCGATTGAGTGCGTTCGCCAGGTTCTGAAGTACAAACCCTTAATCGATCAGGCGGATAACATTCAGCTGGATGAAGCCACGGCGCGCGAAATGCAACCACTTCATCTCGCGGCTTTTCGGGATTTTGGTGAGGGCGTTAAGGAATTGCTTGGTGCGGGTGCCAGCGTGGACAATCCTTTTGGCAGCCGAAAAAGACCGACCCTTTCCATTGCTGCCCGGGAAGTCAACGTCAGTGCTCTGGAAGCGGTTCTTGAGGTAGCCAATAAGCCCGCGCAACTGAATTATGAAGACACGATGAGACTCAGGCCTATCGATTTATTATGCGATTCCCTGGCAAAAAATGAAAAAACACACGAAGCGATTCGTGGCATTGCCATGTTATTGTGCCGCGGGGCCGACATGCCGCGTACGGAGGCTTACTGCCAGCTGCTGCATACACACCGACGCCAATTACTGAATGACATTTTGGATTATGCCGGAAAAAATCCGGAACTGAAGCCGTCGATTCTGCGAACCATTCATAACAAGAATCATGCGCTGCATCGGGTTATTTACGATACCCATTCCCTGGGACGTTCGGTTAAAAATTTAACTGGCGGCTATGATGATTTGGCAGGGCAGGTCGAAAGCCTGGCTCAGGATATTCCTGAAAAAGGGGAACTTCAATTGCGGCCCGACGAGAAGCGGTTTGCTGAATTCGTCCAGCTCTATTTGAAAAACATTAAAGACGCTACTTTTTTTAATCGCTGGAGCGGCATGTTGACCAAAATTTCCCAGGGTGAAGTGACGTCCTGGCAGCAATTGTGCGATTACGCGTACGCTAATCCCAATAGCCGTACCGCCCTTATCATTAAACAGATGGACAGTGAGGTCAACACGGTTCATTTACACCATGATTCTCTGGTGGTTTAACCCGAAAGTCCGTGCATGCCATGCCGCGGAGGAATCGCGGCATGGCGCAATCGCTGTAATCAAAACCACGCCTTCAGAAACAGCGGGCCATCCCCGGATGATTCATCCCCATGCAGCAACTTAATCTTTTCATTCCCATTTCATTGCTTGCCTTCATAGTCTATAAACCCTAGAATTCTATTTTTATGCAAGGTGGAGAGTAACCAATGGGGTGGAATGAGCCGGAAAAAGGCAAGGATCCATGGGGTGGAAAAGACCAACCCCCTGACCTGGATGAAGCATTGAAGCGTTTTCAGGAACGCCTTAAAAAAGCATTGTTTGGCGGCTCTGGCCAGGAAGGAGGCGGGGCGGCGCCCAAACAGGGCAATGGCGGTCTTCTGGCCGGCATGGTCGCGCTGATTCTGTTTATTCTCTGGGCTTTGTCAGGAATCTTTATTGTCGATCCCGCAGAACAGGCCGTTATTCTTCGCTTCGGTAAATACGTCGAAACCGTGGGGCCGGGGCCGCACTGGATACCGCGCATTATCTCCACAAAAATCGTCCACAACGTGGAAAGGATCTCGCACTATTCCTATTCCGCCCAGATGCTGACGAAGGATGAAAACCTGGTGTCTGTCTCATTGGTCGTGCAATACCGCATTGGCGATCTGGAAGATTACCTGTTTAATGTGGCTGACCCTCAGGAAAGCCTGCAGCAAACCACATCAAGCGCTCTGCGTCAGGTGGTGGGTAAGACGACCTTGAATCAGATCATTACGGAAGGACGCGAAGCCTGGGGTACGGATGTGCAGGACGTGCTGGTTAAAACCCTGAAGAAATACAACACGGGTATCGTGATCGTCAACGTATCGCCTCAACCTGCCCGTGCGCCGGAAAGCGTACAGGATGCGTTTGATGATGCCATTAAGGCCAGGGAAGATGAGAAACGCTTCCAGGGACAGGCCTTAGCCTATCAGGCACGCGTGGTCCCCATTGCGGAAGGAAATGCCAAGCGCATTCTTGCGGAGGCAAAGGCCGATGCAGAACAGGCGGTGTTGCGGGCCAAGGGCGAAGTCGCTGAATTTTTAGCGCTGCTGCCACAATATACCCAGGCACCGACTGTGACATCGGAGCGCATGTACCTCGAAACCATGCAGCGTGTCTTAAGTCGCAGCACCAAAGTGATTGTGGATAGCAAAGCCGGCAATCTGTTGTACCTGCCGTTGGATAAACTGGGCACCAGTATGGTGCCTCAGCCCATCCCCGCAAAAGGCAAATCCATGGCTGCCAATGCAGGCGATAATGAGGAAGACAGCCTGGTTGCCGGCCGTCAAACCAAACGCCAGCTTTATCGCCAGGGGAGAAACGAATAATGAATGCAATGAAAACGACGTTAGGAATTTTAGGCTTTTTTGTACTCATCCTGTTTCTCGCCAGTGTATTTACCATTACTCAGGGTGAGAACGGCCTGCTGCTGCGGTTGGGGCGGTTGGTTGAGGAAGGGAAAAGTGGTCAGGTCAAAGTATTAGGACCGGGCTTGCATGTGAAAACACCCTTTATTGAAAGCGTGCGTATTTTTGATACGCGTTTGCAGACGCTCGACATTAAATCGTCCCGGATTGTGACAAAGGAAAAGAAAGACGTGATCGTCGATTATTTTGTCAAATGGCGTATCGATAATCTGGCGCGTTATTACAAGGCCACCGGCGGCAATGAATTCAAGGCGGAAACCCTGCTTGAGCAACAGCTCAATACCTTTATCCGTGCAGAATTTGGTAAGCGCTTTATTGCCGATGTTGTTTCGGGCAGCCGGGATGATGTCATGGAGGTATTGCGCACCAAAGCCCAGCAACAGGCTTCCCAGTTAGGGGTCGTTGTGGTTGACGTGCGGATTAAAGGCATTGAACTGCCACCCACCACCAGCAATTCAGTGTATCAGTCCATGCGGGCCGACATGCAGAAAATAGCCAATCGTCACCGTGCGGATGGTAATGCGGCAGCCGAGGCCATTAAAGCCAATGCGGATGCGCAGGTCACCGTATTGCTGGCTACAGCCCAAAGCGAGGGCCAGGAAATCCGGGCCAAGGGTCAGGCAGAGGCCGCCGGCATCTACGCAAAAGCGTTTCAGCAAAACAGCGACTTTTTTACCTATTACCGCAGTTTGAAAGCCTATGAGAACAGTTTCAATACCAAACGCGATCTGCTTGTTCTTGATCAAAGCAGTTCCTTTTTTACTTACTTTAAGCATCCTATGTTAAAAGGTAATGGAGAAATTAAGAAAAACTGATATAATGTTAAATTTTGCTGAAATCGGGTTAAGCATGCTTAACCCTTTTTTATTGGAGTCGGTGGTTGTGATCGTCAGTTTTCTCTCCGCATTGGCCTTGATGTTTGTACTGGAAGGTATAATGCCGTTCGGCTCACCGGGGCGATGGAAGCAGTTATTATGCAAGATTGTCGAGAAAGAGGATGTCGTGTTGCGTATTGCCGGGTTTATCAGCATGTTGGTGGGAGTCACGCTTCTCACTGTTGTTCATCAATTTGCAGAGTAAGAGTCTATTATGGGTAAGAATGTTGTAGTAGTAGGAACGCAATGGGGTGATGAAGGAAAAGGGAAGATCGTTGACCTGTTGACTCATGATGTGAATGTTGTCGTCCGCTACCAGGGCGGCCACAATGCGGGTCATACCCTAAAAATTAAAGGTGAAAAAACGGTCTTGCGTCTAATTCCCTCAGGCATGCTGCGTCCCCATGTGCAATGTTACATTGGTAATGGCGTTGTGTTGGCCCCCGATGCGTTGCTGACTGAGATTAAAGAGTTGGAAGGCAAAGGCATTGATGTCAGATCGCGTCTGCACATCAGTCAGGCCTGCCCTCTGATCCTGCCTTGTCATATTGCTCTGGATAAAGCGCGTGAAACGCACAAAGGGAGTACAGCCATCGGCACGACAGGCCGCGGCATTGGTCCAGCTTATGAAGACAAGATAGCCCGCCGTGCCATTAAAGTCAGTGATTTGTTTCATCCGCAACGGTTTGAAGCCAAACTGAAGGAATTGCTGCAATACCATAATTTTGTGTTGAAAAATTATTATAACCAGCCGGAAGTAGCGCTGCAGCCGTTGCTGGATGAGGCGGCGCGTTGGGCTCAGGAATTAAAAGACATGGTCTGTGATGTCACCACCCGCCTGCATGAACACCGTGAGCAGGGTGACTCTATTTTATTTGAAGGTGCGCAAGGGGTTTATCTGGATATTGACCACGGTACCTATCCTTTCGTGACCTCGTCCAATACCTGCGTGGGCAGCGTGGTCAACGGCGCTGGTTTTGGTCCCCGCTACCTGGATTATGTTCTGGGAATCACCAAAGCCTACACCACCCGTGTCGGGGGTGGACCTTTCCCGACGGAACTGCATGACGAGGTGGGCAAACAGTTGGCCTCGCGCGGCAATGAATTTGGTGCGGTCACCGGCCGTCCTCGCCGCTGCGGCTGGTTCGATGCGGTTTTGCTGCGCCGTTCCATCGAACTGAACAGCATCTCCGGGTTATGTTTAACCAAGCTGGATGTGCTTGACGGCCTTGATGTCTTAAAAATTGCGGTGGCTTATCGTGATCGTGAGGGCAAACTGCTGACCCGACCTCCGCAGTCCGCGGATGATTTTGAGGGTTTAGAGCCCGTCTACGAAGAATTTCCAGGCTGGCAGGAATCGACTGCGGATGCCACGTCCATTGAGCAATTGCCTGCGAATGCCATTGCTTACATGAGACGCATTGAATCATTACTGGGTATCCCGATTGCCATGTTATCCACCGGGCCAGAGCGTGATTCCACGATTGTTTTTGAAGATCCTTTTTCGGCCTGACAGGCTAAGGATTGGGCTTCCTTTGGGTTGCCCAATCCCCCTTACTGATCATACCGCTTTTCGAATGCCGCCAGTTGCAATTCCAGTTGACGCTGCAATTGTGCCTTCTTGCTGCCTTGAATGAATGTCAGGCATGACGCGCTGTTTAAATCCTTGCATTGCGGCACGCTGACACCGGGCTGACTCTGATTCCATAAACTTTCTCCCGGTAGGAAACTGAAGGTCAGGGCATTGCGGTTAATCTGCTTAAGGGTTGAGTAATCCAGTTGATGGTGTAATACGGCTTCGACGTACTGCGCGGTTAAATCCGTGCGTAAAATGCCTTCATCGTCAGTGGAGAGGACGACAGGCACCTGGTGTTTTAAGTAGTAATTAAGCGGGTGTTGTTTACCTTCAATCGCAAGAATGGCTTTATTACTGATCAAATTAATTTCCACGGCGATGTTTTTTTCCTTTAAGAGGCGCATGATCTCGTCAGGATTCTCTTCATGGGCTATGTCGACGCCATGGCCGATACGCCTGGCATTGCCGACTAATATGGCGTCGCGAATGTGAAAACGGGTATCGGCCGGAACGACGTCTTGCGGCGCCAATTCACCGGCATGGAGGGCAATGGGTACTTCGGGGTAGCTCTTATGCAGAAATTCAAAAATTTTCATCTGCCCACGGTAATCCCTTAACGACAAATAACCGTCTTCCGGCTGCACCAGATTAACAGCAACCAGCGATTTGGAACGCGAGGCGGCTTCAAACCCATGCAGCGCCTGGGCAAATACTTTATCCAGGGTTTGTTCTCTTAACACATAATACTGAAACTGGACTGTCAATCCGCAAACCGGTTGATCAGGCTGTTGCCTGCACTGAAGAAAGGATTGAGCTTCGTTAAGCAGATGATCGGATTTGTTGACTGTTTTATTGATGGTGTCTATAAATCCCGGGTTAGCCAGGAGCTTTTTTTTCATTGCCGCCATCTGGGTTAAGGTAAACGACGGATCGGCGAAAGCGATGGATGCCCCATTGTCGGGTAGAATCATTATTTCCATGTAGTGTTCATGCTGATCGGCAGCCCGCAACATTACTTCACTCAATAACTCGGCATCGTGATTGGCCACCAGTGGGATAAATTTCATGAAGGAGGCAAAAAAATGATCATGGCCGGACTCAGCACCTGGAATAAAATCTTTCATCGACCAGGCGCGTACCGTGTTGGCATAGATTTCCGGATGCTGGCTTAATTCCCTGGCAGGAATACCGCGGCAGGCTTCCGTAGTTTTGCTGATGGCAAAGGTCGCGGTATCAAGACAATAGTCGTGTTTAGCAGCCACAGCCAACATCGCTTCCGGATAAGCGCCGCCAGCGAGGTGGTAATGCAGTTCGCCGCCTTTGGGCATTGCTTTGAAAAAGGCATAAAGCGAATTGGGATCGTGCTTGATTGCATCAACATACTGATTGACATGAGCGAAGCAGGATGATTGATAAACCAGAAAAGACAATAGGGCATGGCGTAAAGACAACATAGGCAAGGCTAAAAAGGGTCAAAAGGTAATTATCTCATATGGAGGACAGAATGGCTATGCGCCTGTCTGTAGTACTCATCACCAGATGGCAGTTTTATAGAAATGCGGTTGGAGAGGCTGCCTTCCCTGGCGGCAACGTGATTTTACTTAGTTTGTTGACATAATCCCGGCTTCGATTAAAAAAATCATCAGTAAATAATTCAACCAACCGGCCTGATTTCACAGGCTGATCACAGTCATCGTACCGTAGGCGCTTGAGGATTCCCACGTTCAGCTTCTTCAAGGAGTATCATGGAGTGTTGATAGTCAGGAGAGTGCGCATTGATTTCGTCAATGACAGTCAACAGCTGTTTAAGCAGCTCATCATATTTTTTCAATTGGTTTTCAATCGCTTCCTTTTTGCCAGGGTATTCTTTTTTTTGTTTTTCTGAATGGGCAATTGCCTTCCTGATGAGAATGGATTGATCAATCGCCTGTTCGCGTGTGACATCCACATTTTTCATGAACGTCTCCAGCGTCAGCCGTTTTTTTGTAATTATTCCATTTTCCATGTATGACTCCAAAATTTAAAAATTGTACAATAATCAAGACTTGTGTGGTAATTTATTCGGTGAAAAGTGCTCTTGTTTTTTAATTTCCTTTAATCGCTCGCCAAAATAGGTATTCGGGTCGGGTCGCTCTTCACTCTGCAAATTCGCTTCAGCGCGAGCCACTTTGTAGTCTTCTTCGACCTGCTCTTTCACGGAGGGATTAAGCTTATCCAGCGCTTCTCTGATTTCAGTAAGCAGCACCACCCCTTCCGACTTCTGTTGCGCCCAACGAGACTTGATGGCTTCTGTTTGTTCAGTCAGTTCCTTTAATTCCTTATCGTGATCCAGGGATTCGTCCAGTTCATAAAGTGACTCCATGGGGGCGTACATGGCGCCCGATTTCATATCCAGATTAAATTCGACCTCGACTGGCTTGTCATCAATCAGCGCATGAACTGTCAGTGTAAATCCAGGATTAAAAAGCGCGCAATCACCAAGCTCTATTTTTTTAAATTGAATGCGGGTGTCCTGCAATGATTTTTCCACGATGAATCGTTCAAGGTAGGCCATTAATTCCCTGTACGTTGACGCCTGGTTTACCTGGGTGAAAAACGGGTAATGCATCCCTTGATTGATCACCTGGGGATCCTTTGAAACAAACTCAATCGTCTGATTCGTGTACTTAAATTGCTTTGGAGGCAGCTGAAGTACCGGCGGTTTCTCATTGCCCGTCTGATTATGGAAAAAGGCGGTTCCGGCGTATGTTAACGCCTGGTATACCTCAATTGAACGCGGCCTGTTCAATGTGCTGGATTCTTCTCCCTGGTAAAAATAATAAACCAGTCGATTTCTTGCATAGCGGCAATACTCCTGCAAGGCCTGTAAATCCTCATCCTCCCCAGGGAGAGACGCAATGTACTCAAATAAATCAAGAAGCTGTTTATAAATGATGAGACTGTTCTTTTTATTGGACGGATTCACTGCGCGGTAAGCGGTTAAAAATTCTGATAATTTTTTAACCTTTTCTTTGCTTTGGGCAGGGAGTCGCTCATTATCAACATACGCTGCCAGCACATCCGCTACGGCATCAAACTCGGTTTTTCTATTGGCGTCAATCTCTTCAGGCGGCATGGCGGCGTGAATCCTGACTTCAAGCTCATTTAAATAGTTATACAAACGCCCGTTTGAACCGCTGCCTAAATGGCGTTTGTGCTTTATGTCATCGCTGAGCAATTGTGATTTTGCTTGGTGAATAGCCTGTAAAATCTCGGCAGCGCTTAACGTGTCGTTATTTAAATCGAGCAGAAGCTTTGTGACAATGTCTTTGCGATCGCCGCTAACCCAGCTGCGTTTCCACCAATGATCACGGTAAGAGGTCAGCCATTCAATGGCTTGACCACGCATATTGGAAGGAGACTCGGCCCACCAGTGCGCGAAGGAGTCTTTTTTCCATTTGCCCGTGGATTCGGGTAGGAGCCGGAGGTTTTCTGCCATTATCACGGGCAGATACAATGTTTTCTGCTTTTCATGCTCGCCGCGATGGGCGGTCAAAATGACAAAATGTTCTTGCTGAGCCTTGGCCACGGCTTCAATATACTGGTCTGACCTGCTCCAGATCATTTGATTGATAAATTCTTCGCAGGCGTTGCTGAATCTGGCATAGCCCACCGAGTTACCTGAACGATAAGCTTTATAACGGAGATAAAGCATGGCCGCCATGATTGTTTGAACTTTATCCTTTAACGGAGCAGCCGCGTCGAGCGTGAATTTGCCGGCTAACTGCTGTTGATAGGCCGGGGTACTGAGCCATTCCAATTGTCGCCGAATCACGGCAGTGATTGCCTGACTTCTGGCGTCCTCAGCCACAGTCTTCAATTCTGTTGTCGAGTCGGCCTCTATGTCCATCATATCGGCGTAAACCGCTGCGGGTGCAACAGGGAACAATTGACCGTGAAGCTGGGTTCGCTTCACGTAATGCGTACCCAGAGGCGCATGTCGGATGGTAATCTGATCGATCAAGCCGATGTCATCCAGCGTCCTTTCTTCGGGGAGGTCAATGGTAATTTTGTTGTGTGTTGCCCATTTGAGCAAATGGGCTCTCAGCATGCCGTCTTGTTGCGCATACTCATTCCATTCTCTTGCAGCAAATTCAGCAAGACGGGTAATTTTCGCGGTATTTTTCCCTTGCAGAGCCGGGTTATGCTCCAATGTTTCCCAATAATTATCGATGTTGCCAAGGAGTACATTCCATTGCCCCAGTAATTGATTGATAATCGCCTTTTTGCTGGCTTTCGTAGCGGAGGTGGCATGAATCTGGGTGATAAAATTGAAGAACTCCTGATAAATGAGATCCTTAATGCCATCAAACGATTCGCGCAAATCCCGGTCTTCTGAACGCGGCTTATTGCGGATGTTGTTCAACAGGGCAATGGCTCTTTCCACTTCCTGAATTGTTTCTTTAAGGTTACGCAGTTTTTTCGGCGAATCCGCATAGACTTCTTTAAATTCGCTGCGACGAAGAATCATGCGCGTAAAACCGGGTTGCCCTTTACGAGCCGGCCGGCCGGATTTTTGCTGTAAAGCCCGCTCTAAATCTTCGGTGGAATGAGGAGCGGTATCCGCGCTGGTTTGAATGGCGTAAAGGCCATTGGCGTGAGTCGGTTTAATGTCGGTGCCGCGATCAAAAACCGACGAAATAGTAATGACGCCATCCAGCCCCGCTTTATCCTTAAATAGTTTTTCTTCGTCGTTTCGCTCCTTGGCAGTGGGTTTTTCACTGCTGTAAAAACGCTGCAGGAAATCAGGGTTTAGCTTATGTTTGTATTTTTCAGGGGCGGCTTCAATGGCGTCATGCAGCGCCTGATAAATTTTCTCGCCCTGTGTTTTATCAGGACACTGAATTAATACAGGACCGCATAACCCATCGGGCTGACTGCGAATATACCGCAAAACGTCTTTGACGATGAGTTGAATGTGCTCCTGCTCCTCCGCCTCCGGATCATCAAGGTATTTAGCCTGGGTGAGCAGGGGGTCTAAATGCCGCAGATTGGATTTGGTGAATTTTGGAATCCCGGCAAAGCGAAAGCCGTATTTGGCGTATTGCTCAATGATTTCTTTCTTCGACCCTGCCGTTCCGGTCATCCCCAGGATCCGTTGATAAGTGCTCATTAACAAGCGACTGTTTAACGAGGTCACGTAGGTTTTTTCAGGCTCAACCAGAAAATCGGGCTTGGTGCCATCGTCTATGGCATCACGGTACTTTTGGCGCAGGCGAACATGCAGAAACTGCTGGATGCCATTACTGAATTCGGCATCAATATTAGGCCGTCCACCGGTCAGAATACAGGCTTTGGAGACCTGACCGAACTTCGGATGCGCGAGGGTCACGACTCTAAATTTGGTTTCTTCCTGGTCGATTAAGTGTTTGGTTTTTCCAGCGGCGATCAACCAGCCTTCTAGGCGTTTCTGGTAAAGTTCAGGTTGTTCTTCGAGTTTTTTCAACTGCTGCTTTTCTTCTTTGGATTTGGCCGCATTTCTGAGCCAGGCTTTGGCCAGCGCTTGAAGATCGGCATCACTTCGGGGGATGGTCTGTGCATCAGTAAAATTAATTAAGGCTTCATAAATCCAGGTGTAGGGGCTTTTATACGGATCAGTGCTGGCATCAAGCGTCGTGGCGTAACGATAACGGGTGCTGTCATCCAGGGTGGAAAAATCCACTTCATCGGCGATCAAGGCACAATTGTCGGGGAACACTTTACCTTCCAGCTGCATCTTGGAGCGGTAGAGCGCCACATCGGACATGCTGGAGTAGTGTATGGCATTGGCCTGGTAATCATCAAAGCCGGATTTGGCCGTGATGAGTTTCACCGGCATGCCCAAGTAGTTAAAGAATGCGTGGTTTTCTTCCAATCCTTCAGATGCCAGGAAGCTGTTCGCTGTACAAATATCAACGGTTTTGCCTTCGAGATTGGCCAAGGCAGCCGCTAAGGCGGCGGTCATGGACTTCCCTTCACCGGTTTTAATTTCCCCAACTAGATTCTGACTGGTCTGCATGGAAAGCAGCAGATACATGATTTGGGTTGGTCGTGGCATGTTGCCTGTGGCGCGATACATCACTTCACGCAGCAAGGCGATGACTTCCAGTCTGGCCTTAAGACGCTGGTCATCCGTCGCTCCGCTGCCTTCTTTTAACCGACTTTTATAATAATCCAGAAGGTCATGAATCTCTTTATGAGACATGTCCTTGACGGCTTTAAGTTGAGCGGAGGTTTTGCCATTTTCAATGATTGGAATACCGAAGTCTTTGCCAATACCGTTAATGTACAAAAACCACTTCTGCAGCTGTTGACGCTGGCTAAGCAGCATCGGACGACCGTAGTTCATGTCCTGGAGATTGTTGAGGTAATTGATCACTTCACTGGCATCAAAGTGCTCATCCAGGGTTTTCGCCGTGTCGCGTTTGCCAAAAGGATCCAGATCATATTTTCTCTTAAGCGCGTCCATATCAGGCGATACGGATAAGGTAATCTGGGCCAGTTCCGAGAGCCTCGGGTAAGTGGGGGTACTGTAAAGAGCGCCGAGCTGTTTAAGGGTTTCCGCATCGACCTGTTTTAGCTGGTTTACCGTATCCACAAGGAGTTTCTGATCATACTTCGAATCCAGTTCGCCCTGCTCTTTTTCGGCAGCCCGCAAGGCGATGCTCATGATCAGGGCCATTTTAACCTGATCCAGGTCGTTGGCGGCTTCGATAAAGGCGGAGAAGTCAGCGGCCTTACTTTGGGTGAAAAAGGAGAAAACGGATTGTGTCAAAGCCGGATTGTTCAATCCTTCAACAAGATTAATGTTCTTGATGAGTCCTTTTAGCCCGATATCCTGGTTAGCAGCGAGAATATGCAGTTTCTGGATAAATAACTCACTGTTGTTGCTGCGAAGTTCAAGGATGGCCGTCAAATAATTAAGGATGTTATCCGGTTTTCGATGGCAATAGGCAAGCCCCAACTCACAGACGGCCTGTTTCTCCTGATCACTCCATGTTTTCTGTTTGTCAGGGTCAAATACCGTGTCAATGAGCGCGGCTATCGCCTTCAATGTCTGCTCTGAGGGATCATTAAACGCAAGGAATTGGCGGAGTAAGTTGGTTGGGAAGGGATCATTGGGATTAAAACCCGATACGAGCGCACCCGTGATTTTAGCAAGGTATACCAGCGGGTACTCTTTCAGTGACGGGCTTTCATCAAACGCAGCAATGACGGATCTTAAGTCCGAAGGCCAGGTTTTATGAATGCGCTGCAAATCGCCGAGGAGCTTGCTTAAGCTATCCAATTCGCCGGCGTAAAGCCCGATAAAGGCGTCAAAATCCGCTTTTTTAACCGGATGATTCATTTTGTTATTGATGATTTTGGCGAGGCGCGCACGCGTGGCCTCGTCTCTGATACCGACATTGGCTATGCCGTCATTGATGACGGTGTTGTAGACATTGGTCATGACGCCGGTGATTTTGCCTTTGACGACATCGCCAAGAAAACCTGAGAACTTGCCCATTTTGTTAAGGCCTTTGATTAAGGCGTGAGGGCCTTCGGGAGTGGCAAGCATCTTAAAGAAGCCTTCACCCAGTTCATTCTCGATAAGCCCCTTAAAACTTGCCAGTTCATTGAGGATCTCGCTCATGTATTTGGCGATGATCGTCTGTAAATTGCCACCGCTTTCAACGGGCGCTGCGATGACTTGCTCCAATTGAATCGTGCAATCTTTGGGCAGAGCTGCCTTGACGGTTTGTTCAAGCGTGCTGTATTCCGGTTTTTCTTTCGCCGCGACATCCCTGACAATGGCAATGAGTTGATCGAGGCTCGGCAGCGCCTTTGATTTCACATCAATATGGCCCAGCAGTTCCAACAGATCATGGGTTGTCTGATCGCCGTGTGTATTCAGGCATTGAGTAACCGCTTCATAAAGTTCTCTGATTTTCTTATCGGCGTTTTCTTCATCGAGGCCTTCATTGGTACAGACAGCAATCAGTCGGGTTGTGCTTACGCGTAGACTGCGGTGATCGGTGAGAACCTGAGCCTTCGCATCGGCAATTTTTTTCAACTCTCTGTTGTTAAGGCCTTCCAGTTCGCGCATAACCTCTTGAAAAAGCGAGAGTTCTATTGCGCGCGGGTTTTGACAGAGGAGGGTCAGTGTTTCAATGTAATCCTGCGCATCCTCATCATACGCTGCAACCAATTCCTGGATCATGCTGATGACCTGGGCCGGTTGCTTCGTGTTTTGGGCTTGTTTGGAAATGGTCACGATCTCCGCCAGGGTGGGCCTTATCGGAGACATGCGCATCCCACGCCAGGCATTGACCATCACCCGAATGTTCATCAACTGGAATGAGTTTTCATCTTTGGAAGTGTCTTTGTACAGGTTTATCCAGTTCACCAGGGTTTTGATATCGCTTTTTTGAAACTGTTTGCCGCGTTTACCGGTGCCAAACACGGCGATGAGCAATAAAAGCGATTCTTTGCCGTTGAAATAATTATTGTTTTGAATATTATCATCAATCAGCTCAAAGGCTTCCTGATACCGTTTAACTGGCGCACGATGGTTAAACGTGGCGATGTAACGTAAAAAAATGGCCAGTTGTTTAGCGCTGTCATCACCGACGGCCCCATCGGCTAAATTAGCGCCAATGTTGACTTTATCACAGCGATAAACAAAGCCTTTTTCTGAAAAACGGACATCCAGTTTCGCTTTCCCGGTGAAACTGCCCAGGT
The DNA here is from genome assembly GCF_900452865.1 of Legionella taurinensis. NCBI lineage: Bacteria > Pseudomonadati > Pseudomonadota > Gammaproteobacteria > Legionellales > Legionellaceae > Legionella > Legionella taurinensis. The sequence goes on along the minus strand of NZ_UGOZ01000001.1, from coordinate 2,578,872 downwards.
TGAGCGTCATGGACGGAGTGACCAGTTTATATCCTTCGTATCGTGAGGCATAAAAAGGACCGAGGCCATTCAGGGATAAACCGGGTAATGCTTCATAAAACTGCTCATTGATATCATGGGCATTCGGGAGGATGACTGACAGCAATCGATCCAGTGCGACGCGCATGTCGGCCACGCCGGTGAGGAACGGGCAGTATTCGGTTAAATGAAGGCCCGGGCTTACCTCTTCCAGCTGGCCACAGAAGTAGGAAAATCCCTCAGCCAGTTCTGCCAGATTGGCCCAGCGGGCGCCGGGATGGCGTTCCTGCTTCACATGGGTAAACCCGTCTTCTTCTGCCTGTTTAGGGTCGGGAGAATAGCCAATGTTGCTGGTATGCTGCTCCGTTAACGCCAGCCACCAGGTGGCCTGGGCTGTGGAAAAGGCCATTAATTTCTGGATGGCGGCTAAATTGTTTTCCTGAAGCAACTCATTGAGGTTTTGTGATGAATCAATAAAGCAGGCTTTGAAACTGGCAAAAAAGGCATCGCCCTTGATGGCTTTGAGTTCCTGAAGGGTGCTCAGTAACTGAAGAAGGCCGGGAACGCCCTTGTCAAAAAAGACCTCACTGAGCGCGTTGATGTTTTTTTCGGTAAGCGTGTTGCCAAACACGCCTTGCAGGAGCGCCTGTAGTTTACCAGCGGCCTCAGGGTCCTGTGCGGAAATGAAAGCCTGCAAAATGGTCAAACGCTGTTGGATGGACAGTTTAACCGTGTCGTCTTTGAGGTAGAAAAAGTGGCGAATGCAGTCTTCAAGCGAGGGACGCGGCGCTTTCAGTTTGGCAATCACCGCATCGTATAAATGTTTAGCCTGTTCATGGTTGATGAACTGCAAGGCATTTCCCGCCCAGTCGTTGGGCAAAAGCGGCTTTGAAAACTGAATGGTTAAGGGCGATTCATTGGGATTGATTGCAGCATCAAACGCGGAATAGGCGAGCACGACGTTGCCGTCTGCGTCGTTTTGCAGTTCAAACCCGCGAGGCAGATTATCAGGGTGTAAACCGTATTGCACATCCTGCAGGTGTTCAATCAGCATTCTCGCGGCCGACACACTGATTTTTTTGATGCCGTATTTAAAAAGACCTGCCTCTTCGCCGGTAATCATGTCCCAACACTGTTCGGGACTAAGATGGGGATGGCGGGCTTTAATGAACTCCTCGAGCTTGCCAATGGTGCCTCGGGTTAGTAACTCGTCAGCCCCGGTATAGATACTGAATAATTCGTCCTCAACCTCGTCTTCTTCCGGCAGGTTGTTGTCATCCAAGGACGTTTGCACCTGTTGTTGAACTTGCTGTTGCTGCTGTTGTTGCACCTGAATTTCGGTGGAGAGGGTGCCTAAATCACCCTGAAAAATGGCCTTGCCGATTTTGCCTAAGGTGACGTTCGGCACGTCTGCTCGAGCAGTTGTTTTTTCATGTTCCCTGGAAGAGAGCCCCCTTTTCTGGTTTTTCAAGCCGGCATTTTCAAGTTCTTCCAGTTTGTCTGCGATTTTTGATGGCGTTCTGTCCGGTGCAGAAAAGGTAATGACGGTGGCATAAGGGCCTGCGCTGATTAAATCAATTAAGGCTTGAACCGTTTCTGGTTTCAATGGCGCGAGTGAGGAGCTGACGATTTCCAGTCGTTGAATGCCTTCAGGCGGCATGCGCCTTAGGATATCGCTCAGGACATCAAGCAACGCGTCCTGGTCAATATGACTTAGATCGGTAATGGCGAAACTGAATTGCCTGAACGGGAGAAACGGGGTGGCGGATTGCAAATGATCGCGTAAAGCCGTGAGCATGCCCAGATCGGTAATCACATAGCCTAAGGCCTGGGCGTCGCGCATGCTGAATGTGTGGTAATCGAAAGCCCCGTCTTCAAAACGGCTTTGATTATTAGCGATGTATTCTAGCAACTTCACAAAGCCGGGGGTACCGAGTTGGAGGGCGTTTTTATCCGCTAACGACAGTGAGCCCACAAACCATTCAAATCGCCCCTGGGTTGGTTTATCAGGCGTTTGAAATAACATCGCTTCAAACAGAGCATCCCAAGGGAGCTTTTGTGCGCTGGGTTTTATATTAAAATGGGCCAATAAGGCATTGCGAGTGTTCACCAGCATTAAGTAATCGCTTAAAACCGGATCCTCGGCAACGAGTTCAATGCCAAGGGTTAATTTATCGATATTGTCCTTTATAAACTGCTGATTAAGCTTCTCAGTACCGGTCAGTGTAATTTGTTTAAGCGCTGCGTTATTGCCAATGGTTTCGAAAAGAACATCAAGGACCAGCTCAGCATTTTCCTGATCAGTGAGGATTTCTTCCAAATTCAGCGTCAGGTTACCCTGGGATTGGGCAACGGCTTTTATGGCGGGCAAATCCTTCAGTCTGGCTTTGTCTGTATTCAAAACCACCAAGGCTTCAAGGTGCTTGCTGTCTAATTTTCCTTTGGGGACGGGTTGTCTGCCCCGATTCAGGGCAAACGCCAGCAATTGGCCTTCCACCAGGACCGGTTTGACCCTGTACTGATCCGCATCCTGTTCCTCAAAATCACTTTCCGAAACCAGTGAAGTTAAGGCGGTTCTCATTTCCTGACTGATGAGCTGTTGACCCAATAAGGAGCGGTAGACGAAGTCGCGAAGGCTTGAGGCATCCTTGCACTCGGTGAATTCCTGATAAATCCCATGATTTTGAATGACGCCTGCATCGATGAGATCCTGAATGATTCCTCGTAATGCGCGGTATCCACAGGTAAACCCGTCACGTTGCTCCTGGGTGCCGGTCACGGTAATCTCAGGGTCTGTGCAATCAGGGAAGGCGGTATAAAATTTTACTGTGTCTTTGCTGGCGTAGCTGCCAATCTGGTTATGGTATTTCAAGGCATTTTTTAACGTAGCGGCAATTTTTTTCTTGGACGCCTCATGCAGTTGCAGTTCATCTGTGTATTTCACCCTGATTTTTACAGGCTTGTCGGTAGGGTCGACCTCCACGAGGATACGAGCCCAATGGTTTCCGCGGGAATCAATGCGGCTATGGCCATCTTCCCCCAGGTTAACAATCAAAGGGATGACGTAAGGTGTGAGTGGCTCGTCATGTTGATGTTGTTCCCTGGCAAAATGCAGCGCCAAGCCGAGATCGTCTTCGGTGAACGGGATGATGTGGCAGTCGGGAGTACCTAAAATCTTTAACTGACGCTGAATGTCCACATCCGTCAGCCATTCATCCTTCCTTAACCTGCCGGCAAGGAATTTTTCAAACAGACCAGGGTAATCGGCGCGTTCAGCATTGAAGTTCATGCGAATCGGGCGTTCGCTTTTCCACTGAAGCCACCGGGTTCTCGCAGCCAGCGTATCCAGGGTCAGGTTGTACGTGTCCCCCAGGTCGCCGGGTATTTTGTTGCTTTGCATGTGTTGGATAAACACATCATAAAAAATAGCAAAATCCGACAGATGAATGGCCAATGTTTGCTCATTCTCGACGGCCAGGGGGCTTAAGGGCAAATAATCGGCGTGTTCGGTGTCAAAGCGTTTTAGGCCTTCAATCAGCTTTGCGTCGGCGTAAATCAGGCCCGGATCGGCTTGATTCAAGATCTCCAATAAGGTTTTAATGGCATTATCAAGGGGATTGGCTGTATCCAGTTTTTTTAAATCGCGTGTTTTTTTTTCCAGCGTAGCGGGTGATAAGCGGGCGATCGTTGCCAGCTCCTCAGGCGATATTTTATTTTGAGCAATGGCTTGCTGCAATTGCACCATTCTCGAAATTAACAGGTGAGTGCGACTTTCTGTATCAGGCGTATCAAAAAACATGGCTTGACCAACTGATTTAATATTATCTAGTTACAAAATAGCATAAATACCTTACTTAAATATTAACAAAGCCGTTTAATTGTGTGATTTATAAACAATTGCGATTGAAAAGGGGCATGCATGGTTCCCAAAAATAGTCTTATTGAATAAAATTTGAACTAATGGTATAATTTCAGAATTTACATGTCAACGAGGCTTAAATGAAACTAATCATTCGATTTGCGCTTGAAGGAAAGGAAGGCACTATCGAGACAACCATTCAAAATAAAGAAGGGCTTGAGGCACGCGCTCGTTCTTTAATCGCCGCCGAATTAGGTCTGGATGAAAATCAATGCCAATTCACCCGTCTGGTGGGTAAGGAGTCTCTGGGTTACCAAAACGCTCAAAACGACGAAGTGTTTTTAAATTATGCCGTTGTGAACCTGGGTAAACAGGAGGAGGAGACTGAATCGGTGGGCCTGCAATCCTCGGAATCTCAGGAGTCAAGAATCACTACCGGTGCCTGGACCGATGGCGCGCCTTTAATGTCCGTGGGTTCAGAACCGGGTACGATTGAAGCGTCTGAAAACCCCAAGGGGCTTTATCGTTCAAAATCCACCCCGCCTTTCTTTGCTGGCAGGGGGCGATCAGGTTCCCCTTCTCCGACGGAAGAGGAGTCAGAGGAGCAGGTTTCGAAACCACACCCTAAATAACCCTCTAAAACCCGCGTTAAGCGGGTTTTTTATTTAAGCGTTTGTGCACATCCGCTTGTTCTTCGCCATACAATAACACACCGCCTATCACTGCCGAAGGCATGGTCAGTAGATTGAATAGAGGAATGAAATTAAAGACATTGATCATCAAGCCAAAGCCCAGTGATTTCATACGATTGTGCTGTAAACGCTGCTTCATGGCGGTAAAGGTGAGTAGATTATTATCCATGACAAAATCCTGATACTGCATGCTGAGCATCCAGGCATTGAAGGTAAACCAGATAAACGGGTAAAAAGGCTGGATAAAGGGTACGAAAAAAAGCGCCGCTGTTAACAGAAAGCGAGGCAGAAAATAACGCAGAAACTGCCCTTGCCGTTTAATGCTGCGCTTGGCCATGACCATGAAAGGCTGTGAAGGGACCTCGCTTTGAAAAAAATGCGTTTGTGCTTTTTCGGCCAATAACCCGTTAAAGGGTGCCGCAATCAGGTTACAAAGGGCGGTGAACAGCATCAAAAACAGTAAAAAAAAGCTCAGCACGACCAGAATAAAAAACACGGTACTTAAAAAACTCAACCAGGAAGGCAGTTTGTCCAGGTAGTAGTCGGCATAGGGAAGAAGGTAATGATAAAGAAGATAAAACAAGCCGGCAAACAAGAGCACATTAAACAGAACCGGCAGCACAACAAATCGGCGCAAGCCCGGAGTGGATAGCCGTTTTAAGCCTGCAATGAAATAAAGCATGCCTTTGATGAAATTGCCCATGGTTTTCCTGTGGCGTGATGTTAAGGATAGTTTACCGCAGTTCCTATTTGGTTGCAGGTCATTGCGCAGCAGCAAATGGCTCGTAAACTGAGCGTAAATTTACCGATGTGTTATAATTTTGGTTACCTTGTCAGTGGAGTTGTTCCATGTCGTATACTAAAAAATCGGCGGAAAGGTTAAATAAAATTCAAAACGGTTGGTTTCATGTCGATGGTAACATCTCAGATAGCGAAGATCCCCAAAAAAAAGCGAACCCTTTTTGGCAGTTTCGAGTAGCAATTAAACCGACCCATGAGAATGCAATAAAGGCCGCTGAAGCCTTAGGAAGACTTCACCAGTTTCAAAAAAATCCTTAAGGTATTTATCCCCGGTGAGGATAACCAGTTGTCCAGCTGGGACGGTACTATTGAGGGTGCTGATCGGGATCAGCGCGGTAAGGAAATTTGTGTTTACATGGATTATTCACCGAATAACCCAGCTGATTTTTATGAAAACGGCTATCCGAAGGCCGATTATTTAAAAAATTTAATGCTGGATATTTGGCATGCCCTTGAACAGGCAGGCGTGGAAATGGCCTATATTGCTCCTGGCCCCGGCGAGAAACAAGTGCTGGTGGAGGATGGAACACTCACGCCCTTTTCGTATAGCAGTAACAAGCCCTGGAAAGGGCGGCACGGTATTCTGCATTCGTCCGAATACAATCCTTTGAAATTTGATGACCCTCTTCAGGGTGTTACTCTTCTTGCTTCTGATTTGACAGAACATAAGATAAAACCTTTAAAAGCAGAAAATCGCATCCAACGTCTGGTTTATCAGCAACAACATCATCAAGAAGGATTGGCTCGTGCCAAGGCTGATTTAAATACTCCCTTTGAGAAAGATGATGTTTATGCTTCCATTGTTCAAAGATTAACGGAGTTGGTTGGCAAGAAAGGGGCAGTGACAGCAGAGGAGATCAAGGGTTTTATCGAGGTGCTTAAAGAGCCTAATGATAAAAGCCTTTACCATGAAGCATTTTATGCTCTGGGTGATTGTGGTAATAGGATTTTCAAGGATGCAGCCGCCAATTTGTTGAATAACCCCGCTGAGGCGCAGAAAACGTTAAATTCGTTATTTGAAACAATCCATACCGAAAAGAAAACGGCAGTTGCTGAAATGATGGCTGTTCTCCCCGCTACCTCAAGTATCAACCAAGCCGAGTTGGAAGAAAGGTTTGATCGCAATCCGGTTGCGTTTCATCGTCTTTATCAACGGTTTGTTTTATTGGCTCAGGAAAACGATACAATCCAGAGGGAGCAGCAATCGCTTGAACAATTTATCCAAAAAACCTTTCCCGCTTCTTATTCGAAACTGGATCAAGACGACTCACTGATTGCCGCCCGAAATCTGTTAAACGATTACACCAAGAATAACTCCGGACTGAGTCGGGCATTTACTTTCCACTGGTTTCGCCATCATACCAATGAAGTCAATCAAATTGTGGAAAAAATTGACAGCGGCGTTATTTCCAGCATTGATCAGTTGATTGGGGAACTGAAAGAGATAAAGTTGGCCAATGCCAAAGGCTCATTGTCTCGACGTATAGACTTTATTGTATTCCGACATGCCGAAGCCCAGGCGAACATAGCCCAGGCTGATCAGGCGGAAATTCATAATGCAGAGGTGGAAGAGCCAATTGATATTGTAGAGGATACACAGGCGTTTAGAATCTGAGATCACTCAGGTTTCTCATCGTTCCGCGGTGGGTTATCCCGGTAGGGAAGTCCCCGCAGTTCGACGAGTGGACCTGTTTCAGGGGTTAATTTTTAGCGACAGCCAATCCTTTAAGAATCGTTAAAGCCGCGTACAGTTGATAATCTTCATACAACAGGGTTTGATCATCCTTGTGGGAATTATCGACTTTTTCACTGGAATTATTATTTTGATTCAGCAGATGCCCATTCAGTTCAGCTTCGCTGAAGCTGGTTAAATCTTTGGCTTTACTGGATTTGGGCACAGCAATTTCTTCAATAATAATGTCGGGTGTAATGCCTTTTGCCTGGATAGACACCCCGGATGGTGTGTAATAAAGGGCGGTTGTTAATTTAATGGCCCGTTTTTCGTCCAGAGGCAACACCGTTTGCACCGATCCCTTACCAAAGCTTCTTGTCCCGACAATGATCGCGCGCTTGTTATCCTTCAAGGCACCGGCCACAATTTCTGAAGCGGAAGCCGACCCATTATTGATGAGCACAATCAGCGGCGCATTCTGCAAAATATCGCCAGGGTTGGCGAGGGCCGTGAATTTGGAGCCGGGCAGTCTGCCTTGCGTGTAGACGATCATTTCTTCGCTGCCTTTCTTGTCATTATCAATGAACGCATCGGAGACCTGAATCGCTGAATCCAGTAAACCGCCGGGGTTGTTGCGCAAGTCAAGGATCAAGCCTTTGAGTTTACCGCCGGATTGCTGTTTTAACTGGGCAATGGCTTTTTCCATGTCCTGAGCGGTCATCGCCTGGAATTGGGTTAAACGCACATAGCCATAACTGTCATCCAGCAATTTACTTTTAACGCTCTTGATGAGAATTTTTTCGCGAATCAACGAGAAAGTGAGCGGTTTATTCACACCTTTGCGCAGAATGGTCAAATCAATGGTTGTTCCTTCCTTGCCGCGCATCATGTTCACTGCATCCTGAAGGGTGATACCCTGCACGGATTTGGCGCCCAGTTTAATGATGTAGTCTCCTGCCTTGATGCCTGCTTTAAAGGCCGGGGTGTCGACAAGGGGAGTAACCACTTTGACAATGCCGTCTTCCATGGTGACTTCAATTCCAAGACCGCCAAATTCGCCGCTGGTTGATGTCTGCAATTCCTTGAAAGAGTCTTCATCCAGGTAGGTGGAATGGGGATCAAGCCCGCTCAACATTCCGCGGATGGCATTATCAAATAATTCCTTGTCATCGACGGGTTTCACATAATATTTTTTAATTTGGCCAATGGCATTGGAAAAACGTTGTACATCTTCCAATGGAATTCGCTTGTTTGGTTCCTCCTCCGTCGCGGCGAATCCGGGTAAAGGCAGAAAAGCTGTTGTGACTAATGTAAGTAATGCACCAGATAACAGGTTGCCACGCATTGTATTCTCCTTGGATAGTTGTGAGGCGCGGCGGGCGCCCACCTCTTCCCGCTTTGTATGAAGCAAGCAATATAGATGCCAGGGGGCAAGTTAAGAGAGCCAATCAAGCGGAGGAACAGCTTTACCACGTTGCCTTACCTCGAAGTATAGTCCGTTTTGTTTTAGTCCGCCGCTGTGGCCAACGGCGGCAATGGTCTCTCCCTGCATGACGTAAGTACCCTTGTGTTTAAACAGGGATTGGTTGTGTGCGTAAAGGGTCATAAAGCCTTGGCCATGGTCAATAATCATGAGCAAGCCATAGCCGTTAAGCCAATCGCTGAAAACGATTTTGCCGGGGTAGACGGCATGAACCGGTGTCCCTTCGCCGGCAAAAAATGTCACCCCCTGATTGAGCCGCTGCACCGCATTGCGGGCAACCTGTACCGGCCTCGGCAATTTATGCCGCATCACCGTAAAGGGTTGTTTGGGGCGGGCAATGCTTTCCGTGGCCAGGGTTTTCAACAGGCGTGAGAGATTGTCCTTGTTGCGCTGGTATTCGGTGAGCGTGTGCTGTTTGCTTTGAATGTCCTGGTTAATGGTGCGGATTACTTCCGTATGATAGCGTTTGTTTTGTTCAAGTTGTTGCTGATGGGCATGCAGTTTATGTTGAAGTGATTCTTGTTCAGCCAGTTCGGTTTTTAAATTATCCTGATTGATGGTCAGGTTTTTCTTGGTGGAGGCGATTTCATCAATCATGGCTTGACGCGAATGAACCAGGTACTGATAAAAGGTCAGCAAGCGGCTGACGGTGTAAGGATCATCCTGATTTAAAAGCCATTTAAGAGGCTGATATTCTCCCATCTTGTATCGTGTTCGAACATGCTGAGCCAAAAGCTGTTGCTGAGCGGCCAACTGTTTGTTCAATTCATTCACATGCGTTTGCAAGGCATGGATGCGCTGTTGTTTACTGGCCATGTTATTCTGGATGCTGCGAAGGTGCCTGACGTTTTCGCCGATTTGTTTTTCAGTGCCTTCCAGTTCCCGGGTTAATGTGCCGCGTTTGTCATGGGCGGTGGCTAAGGTTTGTTTAAGCTTATTGATTTGATTATCCAGCTGCTTGAGCCGGGATTTGGTCTGGGTCACGCGCGCATTTTCCGCCGTGCTTGAAAAAACAGGCAATAAAGCCAGTAAGGCGATGGCAAGGCGGCCACCTGTCGAATTAATGCGAATTGACATCGTCTTCCACCAGAAGTGCGCAGCCTGTCATGTCGGCGGGTTTGTCAATGCCCAGCAGGGCCAGGATTGTGGGCGCCACGTCAATCAGACTGCCTTTGTTTTGTTTAAAATGCCAATCCGCACCCACGTATAAAAAGGGCACCGGTTCGCTGGTGTGCGCCGTGTGGGCCTGATTGGTTCTCTTGTCAAACATGCATTCCGCGTTGCCATGATCGGCGGTGATTAACAAGGCGCCGCCCACTTCGGCAAGAATCTGCCACACATTGTGCATGCATTGATCCAGGCATTCAATGGCGCGAACGGTGGCCTGGAAGTCGCCAGTATGACCGACCATGTCGGCATTGGCGTAATTGCAGATGATGACATCGTAGGCATCGCTTTTAATGGCATCGATGAGTGTGCGTGTTAATTCCGGTGCGCTCATCTCCGGCACCAAATCGTAAGTGGCGACGGGCGGGGAGGGGATAAGAATCCGATCCTCGTTGCTAAACACCTGCTCATTGCCGCCATTAAAAAAGAACGTCACATGGGCGTATTTTTCCGTTTCGGCAATGCGAAGTTGAGTTAAACCCTGGCGGGATAACACTTCCCCAAGGGTGTTACGCAACGTGAGGGGGGGAAAGGCCGTCTCCGTTAAAAAATGCTTGGCATAACGGGTCATGGTGACAAAATGGGTCAGGACCGATTGTTCCTGACGAATAAACCCATCAAAGTCGTCATCAATGAATGCTTGCGTCAATTGCCTGGCCCGGTCAGCGCGGAAATTAAAAAAGAAAATGGAGTCGCCCGATTCAATGGCGCGGCCTTCACCGATGACCGTGGGCGGTATGAATTCATCGGTTTTCTTTTCATCATAAAAGCTCTGGATGGCTTTTTCGGCGGTGGTGAAACGGTAACTGCTTTTCGCTTCTGTAAGCATGCGGTACACCGGGGCAATGCGTTCCCAGCGTTTGTCCCTGTCCATCGCAAAATAACGGCCGCAGAGAGAGGCGATGGTGGCTACCGGTGCCTGTTCAAGCTCAGCATTTAAGGCAGCCAGGCTTTGCAGTGCGCTTTGCGGGGGCGTGTCGCGGCCATCTAAAAACAAATGCAGGTAAACCTGATTGAACTGGTGCTCGTGACAGAGGCGCAGGAAGGCAAACAGATGCTGCTCATGGCTGTGCACGCCGCCGGGCGATAACAATCCCATGACATGCAGCGCTTTGTTTTGTGCTTTCATGTCGTTAATGACGTCAATAAAAAGGGGGTTGCTGGCAAATTCCCCGCTGGCAATGGCTTCGTTGATGCGGGTAAAATCCTGATAAATGACCCGTCCAGCGCCGATGTGCATATGCCCTACTTCGGAATTGCCCATTTGCTGGTCAGGAAGTCCTACCTCATGCCCGGAAGCCTCAAGCAGAACATGCGGTCGAGTATGCCACCATTCATCCCATTGCGGCGTATTGGCTGCAGCGATAGCATTGTGGGCGTTGTTTTTCTGATAGCCCCAGCCGTCAAGAATCATCAGGACGAGTGGTTTCCTAGGTTGCATTATGGCTCCGTAAAGCAAGTGTTTGGATTTAGACTGCAAGCGCTATTATTACATTTACCCGGCCGATTGACGAGACTGTCCCCTCAGAAAGAATTCGCCCCTCTCTCCGCCGCTGCGAAAAGGAAATCACCCACTAAAACCAAGACAGCATTCGGACTATTTTTTTGACCCAGGGAGAGAAAAGTTTGGGCGCATAAAATTGACCTGCCAGACGCTTGCTGAGTTCATTGCGGGTGGGGTAGGGGATGATCGTGTCGGTAAACAGGCGTAGGGAACGTTGTTCCCGTACAGCCAGAATCCAGGGAAAAATCAGTTCACCCGCGTCCTCAGTGCACAGACTGACCCCGGATACCGTTCCCTTTTTTGTAACAATGACTTTAAGAAGGCCCTGGGTTTTACCGTCGGTGTTGGCGCGATCATTGGCTTTGAAATCCAGTTTAAGGATGCGGTAATGGTCGGGGCGTTGCAGGGCGTCTTGTTCGCTTAGGCCGACATGGGCGAGTTCGGGGTAGGTGTAGGTGACCCAGGGGATGGCGTTTTCCTGCAGGCGCACAGGCAATTTAAAGGCAATTTGCTTGAGCACCAAACCCGCATGATCATTGGCGACATGGGTAAACTGCAGTCGACCGGCGGCATCGCCGATGGCAAAAACACGCCGGTTACTGGTTCGAAGCATTCGATTAACGGCAATATGCCGGCCATCGCAGCGTATCCCCGCCGCCTCAAGACCCAATTCATCCACTGGCGTTATTCTGCCGGCCGCAACCAGAAGATGACTGCCGTTAAGCTCCAGGCTTTTCTGGTGATGTTGTGCAGCGATGCGGATGCCGGTGGCCTCATGGGTAATCCGGTGAATCTCAACGCCCTCATACAGGTGCACGCCGGTGTTCTCCATGGACTGACGGACAATGGCCGCGCATTCGGCGTCATCGCGGTTTAAAATGACTTGACTTTCCAGCAGGGAGACGTGGCTGCCCAGCATGGCGAAAGCCTGCGCCAGTTCGCAACCAATGGGTCCGCCGCCAATGACCAGCAAATGCCTGGGAAGTTCCGTTAGCTTAAACAGGGTTTCGTTGGTTAAATAAGGGACCTCATCAAGGCCGGGTATGGGCGGTATGGCGGGTGAGGAGCCGGTAGCAATGACGATGCGTTTGGCCTTAATCGCGTAATCTCCCGCCAGAATTGTTTTTTTATCGATAAAACGGGCCTGAGCCTGAATGACGTTTACGCCTAAGGATTCAAAACGTGCCACGGAATCATGCACGGCTAAGGTGTCAATGGTTTCATGGACATGGCGCATCACCTGGTGAAAGTCCAGTTGTTCTTGCGGACTTGAAACATGAAGAAGCCCCAGCGATTGGCTATGGCGCGCCTGCCAGAAATTTTTGGCGCAGGCGATTAAGGCTTTGGAGGGGACGCAGCCGTAATTCAGGCAATCGCCACCCATGAGGCCTTTTTCAATAAGAATAACATTCAAGCCCAACTGGCTTAAGCCCGCGGCAAGACTTAAACCGGCCGCACCGGCGCCAATGATGGCGGTGTCGCAATGCAATGGATTCATGGTTTCCGTTTTGCGTTGGGATAATGCTTTACCTTAGTTCATGGCACAGCGGCGGGTCAATGCGCGACTTCCTTCAGACAGTACTTAAAATTTTTGTTCAAAGCGGTTAGACTATTGCCTCAATCGAAGTCGTAGGAAGAAATGGTTTGAAGAGTAAATTACCGCAGCATATCGCCATTGTGATGGACGGTAATGGGCGTTGGGCTGAAAGTCGCGGCATGCTTCGTTTTGAAGGTCATAAAGCAGGAATCGCTACAGTTAAAACAGTCATCCGAGCCTGCCTGGAACATCAAATCCCTGTTTTGAGCCTGTTTGCCTTCAGCAGTGAAAACTGGTCGCGCCCCGAAAGCGAGGTGGCGTTTTTAATGCAGCTCTTCCTGACCACGCTTCGGCATGAAGTCCAGGAGTTACACCAGAAGGCCATCTGCCTGCGTTTTACCGGCAACCGGCAAGGCCTGCCGCCGGCGATTTGTGCTGAAATGGAGATTGCTGAACGCTTAACCAAAGACAACCAGGGTCTTATTTTAAATCTGGTCTTGAATTACGGCGGCAAATGGGAGATAACTCAGGCGGCTATACGAATGGCTGAACAGGTCAGTACCGGCAAGCTTCGCCTGGATGAAATCAATGAAACCACGCTCAACCAGCAGTTATGCACCCACGATTTACCGGAGCCTGACCTTTTTATCCGCACCAGCGGCGAGCGGCGCATCAGCAACTTCTTCCTGTGGCAGTTAGCCTACACGGAATTGTATTTTACCGACACCCTCTGGCCGGATTTTACAGCGGTGGAATTTGAAGAGGCCTTGCTCAGTTTTAAGCAACGTGAGCGCCGTTATGGAAAAACGTCACAACAGGTAAGTGAGAAAGAGTATGTTTAAGCAGCGATTAGTAACCACCCTGATTTTAGTTCCCGCCGTACTGGCCGCTATTTATTATTCCAACTTCTGGGTGTTTGCTGCAGCGGTATTCGTGCTGGTCATGGCCTGCGGTCTGGAATGGTTGCCGCTTATCCCCGTTGTGCATCTGCCTGTCAGGTTGTTCATTCTTGCAGGGTTATTGGTTTGTGCCTTATTAATTCACCTGGTTATCGGGTATTGGCTTATCGCTGGCTTAGCCCTTTGGTTTTTATTGATTTTTGCTGTCCTGTTGTTTCCCGCATCGCAACGTGTCTGGGGAAATCGACCGGTGGTCACCGGCCTCTGTTTTGCCCTGTTGCCCCTTTTTGGTCAAAGTCTGCTGAGTATTTATGAGCTTGAGGGTGGCAAAGAACTGATTTTTTATCTATTGTTTTTTGTATGGGCTGCCGATATCGGTGCCTATCTTGCAGGAAAACAGTGGGGAAAACACAAGCTTATTCCAGTGGTCAGTCCGGGAAAAACCCTGGAAGGCTTAGCCGGCGGCGCTGTGTTAGCCTCCGTGGTTGCTGTTTCAGGTTATTGGTATTTTCAACCCCATGCGCCGTTAATGTGGGTTCTCATTAATGTCCTGGTGTTTTTTATCGCGCTTTTAGGCGATTTGTTCATCAGCATCCTGAAACGACGCCAGCATGTTAAAGACACGGGACACTTAATCCCGGGCCATGGCGGGGTGCTCGATCGTCTGGACAGTCTGATCGCTGCTGCTCCTGCCTTTTATTTTGGTCTTGAATACCTGGTTTCGGGGACACTCAAATGGCTTATACATTAGTTTTCTTTATTTTAGCACTGTTGCTTTTAGTGACAGTGCATGAGTTTGGGCATTTTATAGTGGCCCGTTTATGCGGCGTTAAGGTGCTTCGATTCTCGTTTGGTTTCGGCAAAGTGCTGTTTCGCTGGCACGACAGGCGAGGGACAGAGTACGCCTGGTCTCTGCTGCCTTTGGGCGGCTACGTCAAGATGCTGGATGAAGGCGAAGGGGAGGTGCCTGCAGAAGAGCGTCACCTCGCCTTTAATAATAAATCAGTCTGGGCAAGGATTGCCATTGTCGCCGCCGGCCCTTTGTTTAATCTGATTTTTGCCTTTCTCGCCCTGTGGCTGGTCCTGGTTATCGGTATTTATTCACTGGCGCCCATGATCGAAGCCGTCAAGCCGGGTAGCCTCGCTCACAAGGCGGGACTCAACGCCCAACAGGAAATCATTGAGCTGAATGGCGAGTCTGTTCGAAGCTGGCGTGATTTCCAGTACCTGCTTCTGCCGCTAGTGGGCAGCGATGAAACCGTGTCCATGACCGTGAAACCCATGGCCGGCGGCGAACAGAAGACAGTAATGCTCCCCTTGAGCGAATGGCAACTCGATCCGCAAAAGCCGGATCCCCTTGCCAGTCTGGGGATTACCCCGTTTATCCCTACCATTCCGCCGATTGTGGGGGAGGTGATGGAGGATTCACCGGCTGCAAAAGCAGGCCTGACCTTAAACGATACCATCCAAACCGTTGATGGCAAGCCGCTGTCCGATTGGCTTGATCTGGTGGAGATTGTTAGAAACAACCCGGATCGGGTGCTGATGCTTGGTATTCTCCGTGACGGCAAGAGTGAGACCCTGGCACTTCGTACGGGCAGTAAAGACGTTAATGGCAGCCAGGAAGGCTACATCGGTGTCCGTTCGAAGAAAGTGGATTGGCCGAAAGAATGGCTGCGCGTGCAGCGGGAAGGCCCGATTGCGGCGCTGGGCACGGCCTTGCGTCAAACCGTGGATTTAACGGCTACGACGTTTTCCCTGATTGGCCGATTTGCCACAGGCAAGCTGGCTTTAAAAACCATCAGCGGCCCTGTCGGAATTGCCCAGGGTGCGGGTGAGTCGGCGCGTAGCGGTATTGCTTATTATTTGTCTTTCCTGGCTTTAGTCAGCATCAGCCTTGGCGTACTGAATTTATTACCGATTCCTATGTTGGATGGCGGTCATCTGCTGTATTATTTCATCGAAATCATTATCCGTCGCCCATTATCTGAAGGGATAAGAGCCGCTGGATTGTATGTCGGATTGGCCTTCCTTATTGCGTTGACGGTTCTGGCATTAACCAATGATATTTCGCGATTAACCAGTTGACGGAGATAAGCCCTTGATTCTGGCATACTCTTCCATCAGCCGGTTTTTTTGTGTCTCAGGAAAGGAACAGAAACGGGATTTAACTTGATCCACTGTTTGCTTGACAGCGCTTGTCAGTTCCTATAAAAGGATTGCAAATTTGAATTATTCCCGCCGGTTTGAAACCCGGCATTCGTTTTAGTTGTAGTGCTGGACGTAAAATAATAATGAATAAAGTCAGTAAAAAAATTTTTCTGGGCGTATGCTGTTCATCCCTTCTTACCTGGACAGCCGCCGTTAACGCCGCGAATGGGTTTGTAGTTCGCGACATCAAAGTCACCGGCCTTCAGCGCGTCAGTGTGGGAACAGTGCTTAATTATTTACCTGTGCAGGTGGGTGAAGAAGTCAGCGCCGCAAGCACCGGACAAATTATCCGCGCCTTGTATGATACCGGTTTTTTCCAGTCGGTTTCACTTGAGCGTCAGGGAAACACCTTAATTGTCAACGTCATTGAACGGGCCACCATTGGGTCCATTAACCTGACAGGCAACAAGGAAATCCCTTCTGACAAATTAAAAGAATTACTGAAACAAATGGGACTGGCCAAAGGGCGCGTTTTCCAGCGTTCCGCCCTTGAGCGTCTTGAAAAAGAACTGAAGCAGGCTTACAACGCCCGCGGGAAATACAACGCCCGCATTGATACCAAGGTTACAGCACTCACCGAAAACCGGGTGGCCATCACGATTAATGTGTCAGAAGGTCGTGTGGCGCGAATTAAAGAGATTAAGTTCATCGGCAACCATGATTTTTCAAGCAATGAACTCATGCCGGAATTGTCGCTGTCCACCAGCGGTATCTTTACCTATTTCACTAAAAAAGATCAGTATTCCAAAACCGCCATGGATGCCTCGCTTGAGTCCCTGCGCTCTTTTTACCTGGATCGTGGGTATTTGAAATTTAATGTGGTGTCCTCGCAGGTGATGTTGTCGCCGGATAAAAAAGATGTCTTTATCAATATCCACATTGAAGAAGGGCCGCAGTACCGCTTTGCGGGCTACGCGGTGATGGGTAAAACCGTATTGCCAAAAGAAAAAATCGATTCATTGATTCAGGTTAAGAAAGGCGATGTGTTTTCCCGTAAGAAAGTCACTGAAAGCATTTCCGCCATTGGTCTTGCTTTAGGGGATGTAGGGTTTGGCTTCCCGGCGATCAATGCCGAGCCGCGCCTGGATGAAGAAAACAAAACCGTGTTCATCACCTTTGTGGTCGAACCCGGTCGGCATGTGTATGTCCGCCGCATTAATTTCCATGGCAATACCAAGACGGCGGATTATGTGTTACGCAATGTTATTCGTCAGGATGAAGGATCGCTGCTCTCGCTGCATAACATTAAAGAATCCGAACGCCAGTTGCGTTTATTAGGGTATTTAAAAGACATTAACGTCAAGACTACCCCTGTACCGGGTGCCAATAACCAGGTTGATCTGGATGTGAACGTCGAGGAAGCCCCTTCAGCCGAAGCCACCGCTTCCATCGGGTATGGTACTAACGGGCCCACGTTCAATACCGCCTTTAATCAGCATAACTTCATGGGGACTGGCCGCTCCATGGGTATTGGTTTTAATGCGAGCTACTGGGGTCAGGATTATTCCCTTAACTATTACAACCCGTTTTATACCAAAACCGGTATAGGGCGCGGCTTTAATCTGTATTATCAGGTGGTTGATCCGCAAAAACTCGATGTCAGTGCCTACTCGTCGGATCGTTGGGGCGGGGATATCAATTACAACGTGCTGCTCAGCGAGAAAAGCAGCCTGCAGTTTGGTTATGGTTATCAGGACCTGAACATTAAATCCGTCGGGTTCGTCCAGCAGATTCAGAATTTCGTCGACCTTCATGGGCGTCATTTCCAGGAAATCCGTTTATCGGCAGGCTGGAATAGAAACAGTTACGATCAACTGCCATTCCCAACCAGCGGAATGAACCAACAGGCGACGGCCATGGTGGCTTTACCGGCAACCTCCTCGTCACTGTCTTATTACAAAACCAGTTACATGGCACACTTGTACCAGCCGCTGTTTAAAGGGTTTATCTTTTCAGTCCTGGGCAATGTCGGCTATGGTAACCAATTCGATAATCAAGGGTTGCCCTTCTTTGAAAACTATTATGCCGGGGGTATCGCGCAACCGGGGCAGGTTCGAGGTTACAGCAGTTACTCCCTCGGCCCTCAGGACAACACCGGAAATGCCATTGGAGCCAACTTCCTGGTCAACGGTACCGCCGCTTTGATTTTCCCATACCCGTTAAGCCGGGACAATGTGCGTACTTCCGTGTTTGTTGACGCGGGTAACGTGTTTGTCCGCGGAACGCCTGCAAACCTGGCGGGTTCCGATGCCGGCCCTCTGCGTTATTCGGCGGGTGTTTCACTGGAATGGCGCTCACCGTTTGGCCCTCTGGCCTTCAGTGTGGCGAAACCTTTGAATAAACAACCGGGTGATGATGAACAGGTCTTCCAGTTTACATTGTCCTCCGGTTTCTAAAAAACGAATGCTGGCCTCTTTGAGGGGTTATGGCAAGACGGATATAAAACCCCGATAATTCTTGCCATTTGCGTTGCGCAATTGTCGCAACCGCCTTTGAATTATGCTAGCATCATAGCCTTTCAACCAGGAGATAAATCATGAAGTGTGTTAGCGGGTTTTTAATGGCGTTGGTTTTCAGCTTGGGTGCTGCTAATGCCTTTGCCGATTGGTCAAAAATTGGTGTGGTTGATTTGCAGAAAATCATGCAGACCTCAACCCAAATGAAAGCTATCCAGCAAAAACTGGAAAAGGAATTCAAACCTCGCCGTGATAAATTAGTGGCCATGGAAGAAAGCCTTAAAAAAGACATGGAAAAATTCAAGCGTGAAAGCACAGTGATGAGCCAGGCTCAAAAGAAAGAGCTTGAGAAAAAGATTGTTGCTGCGCAACAAAATTTCGAACGTCAAGGCCAGCAATACCAGCAGGAATTGAGCACGGCTCATAATGAAGCCATGGAAGAGTTATACGGCAAAATCCGTAAAGCCATTACCAAAGTGGCTGAAACTGAAAAATACGATCTGATTCTTCAGAAAGATGCTGCGCCTTTCAGCGACAACAAGTTGGATATTACTGCCAGTGTCATGAAAAACATCGATTGATTTCGTGACCACAGCATATACCCTCAGGGAATTGGCTGACCTCTTGAGCGGCAATCTGCACGGTGATGCAGCGTTGCTGATTCAAGGGGTTTCTTCATTACTGAGGGCTCAAAAAAATCAAATTGCCTGTTTCGACAATGCCGCTCAGTCGGATTTATTATTAAGAACCCGCGCGGGGGCAGTGCTTCTCGCACCACAACAGGTTAGAGACTTTCCTTTCAGTTGCATATCGGTGCCTAATCCTTGGGAATCAATCCATTTAGTGGCCAATCTGTTTAAAATTAATCCAATTCAAAGACAAGGCATTCATCAATCTGCTATTATTTCACCCACCGCAGAGTTGACTGAGCCTCTTTTTATCGATGCGCACGCCAGGATCGGCGAGCGTGTGGTGATAGCACCCGGTGTCTGTGTCGGTGCCCATTGCGTGATCGAAAACGATGTCTTTATCGGGGCGCAGACAGTCATTGAGCCCGGTGCGGTAATCGGAGCCGGAACGGTAATCGGTGCGCAAACCTGTGTCGGCAGCGGTGTGGTGATTGGTGCTAACCCCTTTAACAATCTCAAGGATAAAGGGTATTGGCACACAAGCCACGCCCTCGGCGGCACAGTCATCGGCGATCGAGTCCTGATTGGTGCAAATACAGTCATTGCCCGCGGCTCATTGAGTGATACCTGCATTGGTGAAAATGTTTGTATCGATAATTTGGTACATGTTGCGCATGATGTTACTATTGGCGCTCACACAGCCATTGCCGGCTGTGCGGTTATCGGGGCTTTTGTACGCATAGGCAGCCATTGCGTGATTGGCGGGGCGAGCTGTATTGCGGCAAATGTCCATCTTGCCAACGAAGTGGTTATTACCGGAATGTCCACCGTCAGCAAAAGCCTGCAAAAGGCCGGCGTGTATTCTTCGGGCACCTTGGTGAGCGAACATCAGCGCTGGCGGCGCAATGCGGCTCGTTTTCGACGCCTGGACGACTACGTGGCGCGTTTGGCGAAATTGGAAAAAAAGGGGCAGGACGACTCCATGAGTTGAGTTGGATAAGAAAAGGAATCCTGCGAACATGGATTTAAGCTTAATCAATGTTCGTCGTTAGGAATAGAATTGAGTGAGATGATGCATGAATGAACCAATTGACATTATAAGAATTCTGGAACTTTTGCCTCACCGGTACCCGTTTATTCTGGTGGACAGAGTGCTTGACTACAAAACACTGGATTACCTGGTTGCGACAAAGAATGTCACCATTAACGAACCGTTCTTTATGGGGCATTTTCCCGGCAATCCGATCATGCCTGGTGTATTGATGCTGGAGGCTTTGGCTCAAGCCAGCGCTATTTTATCCAATTTATCAAGAACCCCCAAAGAGGGACATGAGTTTCTGTATTATTTTGCCGGAATTGACAATGCGAAATTCAAGCATGTGGTGACACCGGGCGATCAGCTTCGGCTTGAAGTGAAATTAGTAGGGCAAAAACGTGATTTTTGGCGTATGCATGGCGAAGCCTTTGTTGGCGACACATTGGCCTGCTCCGCCGATTTAATGAGTGCATCGAAGGAAGTAAAAAAGTGATAGATGAACGCGCAATGATTCACCCCTCAGCCAAAATCGCAGAAGGGGTATCGATAGGGCCTGGCAGCGTGATTGGTGCTGACGTAGAAATTGGTGAAGGAACCTGGATCGGACCCTATGTCGTGATTGAGGGCCCAACCCGGATAGGGAAGAACAACAAAATTTTTCAATTCGCTTCGGTCGGCGACGAACCTCAGGATGTGACTTATCAAGGGGAGGCGACTCGTCTTGAGATTGGCGATAACAATGTCATCCGTGAATACTGCATGATAAGCCGCGGCACGGTAAAAGGCGGCGGGGTAACCCGCATCGGCAATCATAATTTTCTGATGGCTTATTCGCATATCGGTCATGATTGCATGGTGGGTAATCACACCATCATGGTGAATCATGCCGCGCTGTCAGGGCACGTGATTGTCAATGATTACGCGATTATCGGTCCTTACGCAGCCGTTCATCAATTCTGTCTGATTGGTGCTTATGCCTTTATAGCCAGGGCTACGTATGTGACTAAAGACGTGTTGCCGTACGTCATGATTGCGGGACATACCACCTCCGCCTGCGGCATCAACACCGTGGGATTAAGGCGGCGTGGTTTTTCGTCTTCGGCTATTGATCATTTACGCCGTGCCTATAAAATAATTTTCCGTAAGGGACTGACTGTGCAGCAGGCTGTCGCCGAACTGGAAATGATGCAAATGGACTGTCCGGAAGTCATTCCCATGATTGATGCGTTGAATCAATCCACTCGAGGCATTGTTAGATAAGGAAAGTATTATGTGGGCTGCAATTGGAACTGTGGCTTGCGGCGGGGCCCTGGGCGCTGTTTCCCGCTTTGGCTCTGTGGCACTGATGGCAAAACTTTTTGGCAGCCATTACCCGGTAGGAACCTGGTTCGTTAACTGGCTTGGATCCTTTCTGGCTGGATTAATCATGATCCTGCTTTTGGAGCGCTTTGCAGTCACCGATTACTGGCGTTTGTTTCTGGTGGTCGGTTTCTTAGGCGGCTTCACTACGTTTTCCAGCTATTCCTGGGAAACCTGGGTATTGTTCGAAGGGGGGGAACACGTGGCCGCTCTGCTCAACATGGCGCTGAATAACGTCTGCGCTCTGGGGATGGCCTTTGTAGGGATAATCGTCGGTCGATGGATAGGAGGGATGGTTTGATGCAAGTCAAAGTCGTGCGGTTTTATTTAAGTGAAGATTCACCTCACCTTAAGCAGATTTATGATTACCTTCATGATCAAAAAGTCATGGGTGCGACCATGTTTCGCGGCGTGAAGGGCTTTGGCAGTTCAGGCAAGATGCGTGAAGCAAGATTGCTGGACATTCATTTCGATCTGCCCATAGTGATTGAGTTTGTGGAAGAGCCGGCAAAAGCCGATGAAATTCTTAACCATTTCAGTACGCTGCTGGAAGGCAATCGCATTTTGTCCTGGACTGCGGAAATGGGTGTGAGCTAGACAATAGGTAATGGAAAAAAATTATGTTAGATCCCCAACTGTTACGTGACGATGCGTTTGCCGTGGCTGAACAACTGGCCAGACGCGGTTTCAAATTCGACGCCCAAGCGTATAGGCAACTGGAAGAGCAGCGCAAAGCCCTGCAGGTGGCAACCCAGTCATTGCAGAATGAGCGCAACACGCGTTCAAAAGAGATTGGCGCGGCGGTCGCACGTGGGGAAAATATTGATGCCATGCGTGCCGAAGTCAATGAGTTAGGCCGCGAACTGGAACAAAAAAAGCAGGAACTGGAAACCCTTCTCAGGCAGATTGAACACATTGCCCTGTCCTTGCCTAACTTGCCGCACGACTCCGTCCCCGTTGGTGAGGATGAGACCGGAAATGTGGAAATCCGCCGCTGGGGGGAGATCCCTGCGTTTGATTTTGCTGTCAAATCCCATGATGAATTGGGCGAAGCCTTGGGACAAATGGATTTCGCGCTCGCGGTTAAGATAACCGGCAGCCGTTTTGTCGTCATGAAAAACCAGATTGCCAAACTGCATCGTGCCTTAATCCAATTCATGCTTGATATCCATACCCTTGAGCATGGCTACGAAGAAATTTACGTTCCCTATATTGTCAATGCCGACAGTTTGCTTGGAACCGGCCAATTGCCGAAATTTGAAAATGATTTATTTAAATTAAAAGGCGAAGACAATTATTACCTCACCTCCACGGCCGAGATCCCTGTAACCAACACGGTCCGGGATACCATCATTGCGCATGAAGCCCTGCCTCTGCGTCATGTTTGCCACTCGCCCTGTTTTCGCAGCGAAGCGGGATCTTATGGCAAGGACACCAAGGGGATGATACGCCAGCACCAGTTTGAGAAAGTGGAGCTGGTCTGGATTACCCAACCGGAACATTCGTTTGAAGCCTTGGAAACGCTGACGCGCCATGCTGAAACCATCCTGCAACGTTTGCGGCTGCCTTATCGCGTCATGGCTTTGTGTACGGGCGATATGGGTGCGGGTTCTGCCAAGACTTACGATTTGGAAGTCTGGTTACCAAGTCAAAACACCTACCGGGAAATTTCTTCCTGTTCGAACATGACCTCTTTTCAGGCGCGCCGCATGAAAGCACGCTATCGTCACCCTGACACTCAGGAAACTCAATGGGTTCATACCCTCAATGGTTCAGGTCTTGCTGTAGGGCGCACACTGGTTGCCATTATGGAAAATTACCAGGACAAAGACGGGAATATCCGCATTCCAGACGCTTTAAAACCTTACATGGGCGATGTGTCGCTGATTACTCTGAATTAACAGGAACCCGCAGCCTGACGCTGTGCCGGGGGATAGGAGCACTTAAATCATGGGACGATTGCAGGGTAAAACGGCCTTGGTGACCGGCGCAACCAAATCCATTGGCTTAGCCATCGCCGAAGCGTTCTGCAATGAGGGCGCTCAGGTGATTATCACCGGCAGGCTCCCACGTGAACAGGGCCTTGAGAAAGCGAAAGCCATCGGCGCTGCAGACTACCTCTGCCTTGACGTCACCCAGGAAGACGATTGGCACCAGGCCCAGTCTTACATTGAAAAGCACTATCAGACGCTTGACATTCTGGTGAATAATGCCGGCATCGATACAGCGCCTGGCAGTAAAACCCCGCAAGACATCGAAAGCATTTCGCTCAAAGACTGGCACGCTGTTCTTGCGGTGAACCTTGATGGCTTGTTTTTGGGGTGCAAGGCCATGCTGCCTTTGCTTAAACAAAGCGACAATGCCTCGATTATCAATCTTGGTTCACGTTCTGGCCGGGTCGGGGTTCCTTCCAATATTGCCTATGGCGCCAGCAAGGGGGCGAGCGATAATTTCACTAAAACCCTGGCTCTGCACTGTGCAAAAAAGGGGTACAAAATCCGTTGCAATGAAATTGTGCCGGCCGCCATTTTAACGGACATGTGGGATTTGGAATTCGGTCATGACGAGCATCGTCAACAACGCATAACCGAATACAGCCAGTCTATCCCCCTGAGGCGAATGGGAAAAGCAGAGGACGTGGCCCAGATGGCGGTATTTCTCGCCTCTGATGAATCATCCTATGTGACCGGAGCTCCTTTCTTAATTGACGGCGGCATCATGGCTTCTGCCGCATCGTATGGTTCCAATCCTTCACCGATGAATACCAAACCTTCCACTTCAGACACTCAATCGCCGCTGCTCGCGAATACCGTCTTTAAGCCGTCTCAGGTATGGAATGAGGAAGCATCGAAAAACGCTGCCATGGTTTGTTCTATCCAATAAAATGGGTAGCATCCCGCGCTTGTACGGGTGGCAGAGTGCGTTGGATTCTTAAGTCGTTGCAATCCCTTGTTAATCGTTATTCCGCTGGCTAACTCTTATAAAACCTCAATTTATAATGATCATGGTGTTTTTTATATGGTCTGTCGGTCTAATGACCAGGGCGAAAGGGGTTTATGCGGGTAGAGCTTGTCACAAAAGTTTCTCACTGAAATTCAAAAAACATCACGGACCATCAGGCACATGACTGGCGGCCGTTTATTTTCGTAAAATAATTAATCTAATAGTAAATAAATAGTTAATTTAGAAAGGCAATGATGCGGTTGTGTTATAATTTGATCATATTGATTTTTACGCCGCCATTTGGGTGGCTGAGGCAATTATGTCTGCATCCAAAAACGCCATACGCAAAGAGTTAGAAACATTAATTGCTACACAGTACACCCTGCCCCCCAAACAATTCGCGAAAGAAGAACTGGCCGTTAAGCAAACCGTTGAAAAACTGGTCCTTGTCATGAGTCAGCCGACCAGGCAGAAATCGCTTCTCGCCGACATCCCCATTGATTCAATTGAAAACATGACCCGGCGCGGGCATCTGAGCGTCGTGGTTCAGAAGCTGGATGATCATTTTCTCGTGGCTATCGAAGAGATCCTTAAAAAGGATGACATTACGATGGAGTATGGCGGCGAGACAATTGCTTTGTCTGAATTGTACAAGGGGTGTAAAAAAGCGCTCACCAAACAGGGTAAGGAGCCAAATTTTGAAGACGTGCTGCTGAGAATGTATTCCGTTGAAAGCCCCTTCTACATGAAATTAAATGCCATTGTCTCAGGTTATAATAATCCGCGAAGTACGACAGATGACGAAAAGAAAATAGCCTTTTTAATGAATATGGCTATCCACAAAGCCGGGGTGCTGAAACGACAATTTGAAGTTCATAAAACACCGGACGTATTGTACCGTGGGCAAAGTTTTGGATTGCCAAATTTTATTACTAAATTTTTACGGGTGAAGGAATTCCATGCCCGTGGGGAATTGGCCTCCTTACCTCCTGATAAGCTGGTGGAAGTTAATATTGCCGATATTGTCTGCAAAAAGAATGTAAGCATGTCATCGGAGTTAAACAGCGCGAAGGTTTTTGCCACCGAGAAGGGCATCGTTTTGCATGTTCAAAATCCGGAGCAGCTGTCTGACTTTTATGCGATTGCCAATGTGTCCGCCCACCCCAATGAGGCGGAGTTTTTATCGAGAATGCCCGATGACATTGCCATGATCCCGGTTGATATTGGGGTGGATCCTGAGAATAAAACCACGCACATTTATGTGATGTGCATCCATTCACAAAGCACGCAGTTGACTCATTCCACGCGTCTTCATGACATTAAAAAGGCACTTAAAGACTTCCTGACCAGGGAATTGAACGAACGCTATGGTTTTTTTGCTTCCTATCTGTATTCAAGAGCCTATACCCCGCAGCAAAAAGTAGTGCTTGGGCAATTGATAGAGGCAATAGAAGACGTGGAAAGAAACCCTATTCTTGATCTTAAACGACAGGATGAGTTTTTAGAAACGACGATTAAACTGCTTAAAAAACTCTATGAAACTAACCCGACCGATTATCAGAAAAAAGGGTTTGACACCATCAATGCCCTTCTCCAGGATTACAGCGCCGCCGTTGCCGATTTAAGCGTTGTTCATCAATTAACGGATGTGAAAGCCATCATTGCGAGTGAGCAGAAAAAACTCGATAAAAATAGAGAGGGTAAGCGATTATGGCTTGCCGGCCTAACCGCCGATGCGGATAAAAAGCGGCTGGAGCCGTTAAACAAGGATCTGGAGGTGTTGCTGCGACCGGATATCAGTGCGGTTGACATGAGGCAGGCGGCGAATAATATACTCCATTTACTCAATGCTGATCCTACCATCGGCACCCATTTCAAACCGCTGGAAGAGGGCATAAAAAGCATACTCACCTCGCTGGACAAAATAGAGGAGCAGCAGCAGATTCTCATTAAAAACCCGTCCTTGCTATTCAAAGATTGCCTGCGCTGCCTTGGTGTTGACCCGGTTCCCGAGGGTAAGCAAGAACAAAGTGAGATTGATTTGCTCATCGGCAGTACGATACAAAAGTTCTTTTGAGTGAAAATGAAAGGATAGAGTCTAAGGGGGTTGGGTATCAATAACCCGAACCCTCTAGAATGAATGGTCGGAGTGACAGGAATTGAACCTGCGACCCCTTCCTCCCGAAAAATATTTAATAGGCTCCCAATAAATAATTTATAAAAAATATATTATTTCAATATCTTATAAATAGACGCCCAACGTTTTATCGATAGATTACAGTCCATGATTTTTCGTTCGTTTCGTTAATTTCGCAAAATTCGAATACAGTGTTATACTCAAAGTAAGACATCAAAAGGGTACTGAAATGAATAATTGCGCAATGGAAATTAAGCCACCCAGCAGACAGGATAGGGGAATAGCTAAAAAATCCTTTCAGCAAATTAAAGACATGAGTAGAATTTCCAAAAAAAATGCAATATTAAATTTAAATGGTTTACAGGTCGAATTGCCACCTTCAGCCGTTAAATTAGTGTTTGCAATACTTAGTGAGATGGCACAAGGAAATTCACTCACTTTAATACCCTCCCATGCCCATTTAACTACTCAAGAAGCCGCTGATATGTTAAACGTCTCACGTCCTTACTTTGTTAAATTATTAGAAGAAGGCAAAATTCCATTTGAGAAAGTTGGCACCCGTCGTCGAGTTCTTGCAAGTGATGTGATGGCATTTATCGATAAATCATCAAGAGAGCGTGAGAAAGCTCTTCAAGAACTGGTGGATCAAGCGCAATTATTGAATATGGGATATTGATGAATGGGGCATTTTACTGTTTTGTATGATGCAAATGTCCTTTATCCCGCCCCTCTTCGTGATATTTTAATACAGTTGGCAACAACCAGATTATATAGAGCAAAGTGGTCTAATCGAATTCATGAGGAATGGATTAGAAATGTTTTAAAGAATCGTTCGGATATCTCTAGGGAGCAATTGGAAAGAATAAAGAAACTAATGGATAGTTCAGTTTTAGATTGTCTTGTTGAAAATTATGAGGACATTGAGGGAGGACTACAGCTTCCTGATTCAAATGATAAGCATATTTTAGCCGCTGCAATTGTATCTAGCTGTGACGTAATTGTTACTTTTAACATTAAAGATTTCCCATCGGAAGAATTAGATAAGTATGCCATTGAAACTCAACATCCAGATGATTTTTTAATGCACCTTACTAATTTGGATCTTGGTAAATTTTGTGTAGCCATAAAGACAACGAGGATGCGCCTTAAAAATCCCCCCAAAAACATTACTGAGTATTTAGAAATTTTATCTAATCAAGGGTTAACAAAAACTGTTTTATTCTTAGAGGATCACCGTTCACTTTTATAATTAATGCATTGTCCATGTGAGTGTTCTGTCAATCAAACAATTACAAACCTGCAAAAAGAAGATAAAACGTTGGCGTGAGCATCGGTTGATAATAAAGCATAGATATAGCTATCGCGTTTGACGTTAAAAATTGGTCATGGACACATTTCGTAACCTATGGACGAATATGGTCGGAGTGACAGGAATTGAACCTGCGACCCCTGCCTCCCGAAGGCAGTGCTCTACCAGTCTGAGCTACACTCCGATTAATGTTGACGTTGAATGGCAAACAGCGCCAAATCCGTTAAAGCCTCTTTATAAATTGAATTAGGCAGAATATGCAGTGCACTCAGTGCCTGATCGATTTCCTGCGCGGCGTATTGCTGGGTGTATTCAATGGCTTTGGTGGCTTTAATGGCCTCCAGAATACCGTCGAGATTACTGAGGCTGCCCTCGCGCAGGCTCTTTTCGATGAGCTGCTTTTGCGCTGGCGTCCCTTGCTTTAAAGCGTGAATCAACGGCATGGTGGCTTTACCATCCGCCAAATCATCGCCAATGTTCTTGCCAATTGTGTTGGCATCTGAGCAGTAATCCAGC
The DNA here is from genome assembly GCF_900452865.1 of Legionella taurinensis. Taxonomy (NCBI): domain Bacteria; kingdom Pseudomonadati; phylum Pseudomonadota; class Gammaproteobacteria; order Legionellales; family Legionellaceae; genus Legionella; species Legionella taurinensis. The sequence goes on along the minus strand of NZ_UGOZ01000001.1, from coordinate 2,550,644 downwards.
GCATCATCAATGAGCTGGAAGGCATTGCCAAGATGAAGACCATAGGCATACAGACTTTTTTCAATGGTATCGCCTGCACCGCTCAACAGCGCGCCAATGGCGGCGGCGGCCGCGAACAGCAGGGCGGTTTTGCCGCGAATCACATCGAGGTAATCCTCAATGGAAATGGCGGCATTGTGACGGTTGACCAATTGTTTGACTTCTCCGCAACTGATCTTGTGCGACGTGTCGGCTAAAAGCCGGATAACCGGCCAACTGTTGACACTGACCATGAGTTGCACGGATTGGGTAAACAGATAATCACCGACTAGAATACTGGCCTTACTGCCCCAGATTTCATTCGCTGTTTCGCGGCCGCGGCGAAGGGTCGATTCATCCACCACATCGTCATGCAACAGGGTTGCCGTATGGAAAAACTCAATCATGGCTGCCAGGGTGATGTGCTCACGACCCTCATAGCCGCAGGCATGACTGGCTAATAATACCAGCAGAGGACGTAAACGCTTCCCGCCGCTTTGAACAATATGGGTCGACAGATCATCGATTAACCCAATCTGGGATTGGATTTTATCAATAATCAGATCATTGACCGCATTAAAATCGTCATTAACCAGGGCTCGTAAACGGTTTACCGTCATTCTGTGTCCTCAAGCATGTGCTGCGAGAATGCTAAGGCGCGTCAGGATCATTGTCAAGGTAAATGGGACATTCACTGCTATAAAAAATCTCAGGACGGGGAATTACGCGTCTTTACAGGCCGACTTTCTAATGGAGTTGGTGATACGAAAGGCATTCCCGCCGGCTTTCTTTGCCTCATACATGGCCGCGTCGGCTCTGGCGACTAATTGATCCGAATTATGGGAATCCACCGGGAAGGTTGCAAGACCAATGCTGATGGTGCATCGAACATCCTGGGCATTGATCTGAAACGGGGTGCTGAACTCCTGTAAAATCCTCTGGGCAATGGCTTTGGGCGTTTTATCTTCCATGTGATGGATGATGATGGCGATGAATTCGTCACCTCCCAGACGGGCAATGAAATCGTTTTCACGGAAACAGGTTTGCAGGCGTTTGGCGGCCTGAAGCAGCAGCGCATCGCCAGTCTCATGGCCGTTACGGTCATTGACCCCTTTAAACCCATCCAAATCCATGAAAAAAACCGTTAAATAGTGATGGGGCGGCATGGTTTCAATGTAATTTTGCAGAGTCGATTGAAAGTAGGACCGGTTGGGCAGGTTAGTCAGGGTGTCATAACGGGCAAGGTAATGAAATTTTTCCTTGTCAGCCTGCAGCATAAAGTTTTTCTCATACAGGAGTTGTTCGTAGTAGGCATTTTCCTTAAGCATGTTGAATAAGATGGTGATGACGATGACCAGGGAAAAAAGGTAATTAATTGAATTTAAAACAAAGACTTCATTAGCCGGAACCATGTAAAGAGGGGCTGGCTCGACAAAGAAAAAGAACACCACCACCCCCAGCGTCAGGGTGGAATAAATCACCAGTCCCGACCAGCTTAACGTAATGGCAGCCAGAATTGGGACAATATTAAGCCAGATGAGATAGGAACTGCCTACGCCGCCGATGAGGTAATTGGCCACGGCTGAAGCCAGCAGCACATTGGCCGTCAAAATGTGTCCGCAAAGCAGAATATTCTGGGTACGGTATAAAAGCCAAAGGTTAAGAAAACCAATGACATCGATGAAACTGATTAAAATCACAATCATCCAGAGTTTGCAGACGGCGTAAACGTAAATAATCAGCGATCCTAGAATAATGAGTTCTATCTCGACAGTGCGGATAAGGCGGAATTGTCTGCGATGATTGATAAGTCCATCAACATCCTTCTTCAACCAGGTATGCAATAGATCGAATAACCCCATGCCTTTCCTTTTCACGTACGCATGATTGCGGCATTTTAATCAAGTATAGATTATAAATAACACAATTTGCTCAATTGGTCTACAATTGATGTAACGACACACCTTCCGATGTTTGGAGTATTTCGTTAATGAAACCACAAAAAACCATTTGGGTCATTGGCCAGAATATCCCTGATTTCTCACTTCCAGTTGACTTTAAACGCGTTGATTCCATTCACGAACTACCAAAACAGGACGTTTATGCCCTCGTGATTTCCAAAGCCGCGGGGCAAAGCTTTTTGCCCGAACTGGCACAGCTGCGCGCCATGCCGGCTTATCGCTTTTTGCCCATTTTTTATAATGGCATTCCTGGGCAGGAAATCAGCGAACTCTTCGATGGCGCCTTTGATGAGCAGGTGATGCAGAAGGCGGAGGGCATATACCAGCGTCTGGCCCTCATCACCGAAGCCAATCTTGACACGGAAAGCGAGGAGATCATTTTGCTGGTGTATTTGTTTTCTCGCCCGGATTTTAAGCTTAAAGGGTATGTCAATCATCAATCGACGCATATCTTTGATTACCCCCTGTTGACGTTGTTGTTTAACAAAGGCGCGGATTTTGATGCCTGGCGTTTTTTGCAGGATCTGGTGATGCCGGATCTGCTGGCACCGGGTGCATTACTGGATGAAATTCAGACCTGCAATGCCTGCGATTCAGGCCTGCTAAATATCAAGCATACCTGCCCAAGCTGTCATTCCATTAATATCAAGCCGCAGAAATTTGTGCATTGTTATACCTGCGGCAAAATAGGGCCTGTGCCTGAATTTTTAAGGCAGGAGCGCTTGGTCTGCAGCCGCTGCAACACCCGCCTGCGCACCCTGGGAGTCGATTACGACAAACCGCTTGAAGACAAATTGTGTAATGATTGCGGACACTATTTTGCCGAACCGGAGGTCAATCTGGTGTGTCTCGTTTGCCATCGCACCTCCTCAAGCCGTGAACTGGCTTCTCGCCGTCTGTACGAATACACCCTCACCCGACGCGGAGAGTACCTGATACGCGGCATTGAGAAAGGCATTTACCGTAATTTCAATCATTTCTTCAAGGTCATCGATTACGCGGCTTTCATGGCCATTGTCGCCTGGCAGGCCAAGCTGGCTGAACGTTACCCGTCCCTGTATTTCAGCGTCATGACCATGCAGATTACCAATGCCGATCAGTTGCTCGAGGAACAGGGGGTGGTGAATACCGAAAAGCTGTTGGGCGAATTGTTCACCAATTTAAGAAAAATATTCCGCGAAAGCGATCTTTCCTCCCGAATTGAAGGGACGATGCTGTTCTTTCTGCCCATGGCGGATGACGAAGGCTGTACTATCCTGGTCGATCGCATCAAACTGTTTGTGAATCAATTGGCGAAGAACAATAATAATCGTGGCCTGGCTGTTGGACTCAGCTACATTACGTCCACGGAGATGATTAATGCCCAGCTGGAAGGCGAACTGGTCATTAGCGAGTTGCATGCCCGAATCATTGAAAGCAACGTCTGTTTGATTGGTTGTAAAACCGATTGAAAACCTTCTATACTGGACGAATGGTCAATATCGGAGCAAACAATGCCCCTTGGCAGTACACAGTACGGTCAGGCTTTCCCTGTTAATCATCCGGTCAGCGAATCCACCTTTTCCCTCACCCATACCCCCTACGTCGACGCACTCTATCCTGAAAAATTAAAGCTGTCTGATGTCGCGCAGGGAGGACGTACCGGCGATTGTTATTTTCTGTCGGTCCTGAATGCTATTCTGGCGCTGCCTCACGGCGAGGAATGGATACGGCGGCGAATGTTTGAGAAGGATGGGCAGATCCATGCGCTCTTTTTTCGACATGAAAAACCGGAATGGGTGGTGATTGAAAAATCCCTACCTCATTCTTTGGGGTTGTTGAGCAGTGGACCTGCCTGGGTCAGGTTTTGGGAAAAAGCCTACGTGGCCTTTAGCGGCGGAAATTACAAGGTGTTAAGCAGCGGTGACAGCCGCCAGGTGCTGAGGGCGCTTCTGGGGGATATGTCGATGGCGATAGCGACCACTGTTCAGTCGCGAAAGCCGCTTGCCGAATTGTATCAGTCTTCGATAGACGGGTGCTCTGGCTGCGACATTTATACTCTGATGTTTCTGCTGCGCCCCTATGATGCCCAAACCAGCGTCGGCAATGTGGTCAAGCAGGTATTTCATGACGATAAAACCCTCCTTAAGGGCTGGTGGGCCTGGGTTGCCAGCAATAGGGATAAATGGCGGCAGTTGCTTGCAAAAGAGAGCATTCTTTATCACGAAACACTGATTGATTTTATTGAAAAAGAAAAACAACGATCCGGCAACCCGCCGGTCGACGCCATTAGCGCCGTAGAGAGCTGGCTGGCCGCCTGGTGCATTTTACCCCGTAAAATGGGCTACAGTCAGGATGAGTTGAGACTGTATGATGAATTAAAACAGGCTTTCGACGATGAGAGTCCTGTGGTGGTCAGTCCTGGAGCCAATCCGCCTTCTGGAATTATCATTGAGCATACTTATGCGGTTGTGGGTGTACGCCAAAGCGAGTTAAGCCACCGAAAATTCGTTGTTTTAAGAAATCCCTACGCTGAAAATCGCTCTTGGTTTTTTAAATTATTTGCAGCCGGCGGCCGCGCCGCGCGGGAATGGAAAAATTCAGAAACCGGTGCTGTCGAATTTAAGATCAGCACCACGGAGCATTGCACATTTGAAATGGAGCTGCATGATTTCGCCCATGCTTTTTTCTACATCGACAAGGGGTTGCCGCTCAAGAGCGCACTGGATTTGCAAAATGACTGCGACGTGATGTCCTATGGCTATTAACCCCTGAAGCCAGGGGTTACGGGTTATACATTAAAACGAAAATGCATGACGTCGCCGTCAGCGACAATGTAATCCTTGCCTTCCAATCGCAGTTTGCCTGCCTCTTTCGCGCCCTGTTCGCCGCGATGGGCAATGAAGGCGTCATACGCGATGACTTCCGCACGGATAAAGCCTTTCTCAAAGTCCGTATGAATCACGCCTGCTGCCTGAGGAGCCGTGGCGCCTTTACGAACAGTCCAGGCTCGGACTTCCTTCACGCCGGCGGTGAAATAGGTTTGCAGGCCCAGTAAATCATAGCCGGCACGAATGACGCGATGGAGTCCCGGCTCGTTTAGGCCCAAATCCGCCATGAATTCCTCACGATCCGCGTCGTCCAGTTCCACCAGTTCGGCTTCCGTGGCCGCGCACAGGGCAACGACGCTGGCTTTTTCTTCAGCAGCCAGTTGTTTGACCTTGTCCAGCAGGGGATTGTTTTCATAGCCGTCGTCATTGACATTGGCAATGTAGAGTACCGGTTTGGCGGTGAGCAGGAAAAAACGACGCAGGATTGACCATTCGTCTTCGGTCAGCGACAAGGTTCTTACCGGTAAACCGGCATCCAGTTGTGCTTTGGCTTTTTCGAGGACCTGCTTTTCAAACAGGGCTTCCTTATTGCCGCTTCTACTGTTCTTCAACACTTTAATTAATGCCTTGTCGACGGTATCCATGTCGGCCAACGCCAGCTCGGTATTAATGACTTCGATATCGCTTAAAGGGTCAACGCGGCCTTCCACATGAACCACATCCGTGTTTTCAAAACAGCGTACGACATGGGCAATGGCATCGGTTTCGCGGATGTTGGCTAAAAACTGGTTGCCTAAGCCTTCACCGCTGGACGCCCCTTTGACCAGCCCGGCGATATCAACAAACTGCATGGTGGCAGGGAGTGTTTGCTGCGGTTTAACAATGTCGCTTAAGGCGTCAAGGCGGGGGTCAGGAACGGTGACGATACCCACATTCGGTTCAATGGTGCAGAAAGGGTAATTGGCTGCTTCGATGCCCGCTTTGGTCAACGCATTAAACAAGGTTGATTTGCCGACGTTCGGTAAACCAACAATTCCACATTTAAATCCCATGGGACAACTCCTAACCTGTCAAATTCAAAAAATACAGCGTATTGCTAGCGGTGTAATAAATTCATGGCGGCGCCAAAATGGCCCTTCATAATAGCAGGGATGACGGCCACTGCCTGTTCAATTGCATCAAAAATTAATTGCCTGTCCTTAGGGCTTGGTTTACCTAACACGTAGTTAAGAACCATGTCCTTATGACCGGGATGCCCTATGCCAATGCGCAAACGATGAAAATCACCGCTGCCGAGCTGAGCAATCATGTCGCGCAAGCCATTATGGCCTCCTGACCCTCCGCCGGTTTTTAACTTGCTGCGCCCCGCAGGCAAGTCCAACTCATCATGCACCACCAGAATTTCCTGGGGGGCAATGCGATAAAACTGGCTGATTTCACGTGCAGGCAAACCGCTGTGATTCATAAATGTCAAAGGCAAGGCCAGCTTGCAGGGATGGTCACCGATTTCCACCTGTGCCAGTTCGCAATGAAGTTTTTTTTCTGACTTAAACGACGCATTGTGGCGATGCGCCAGCGCGTCGACAAACCAGGCACCGGCATTGTGCCGGGTGTATTCATAGGCGGAGCCTGGATTACGCAAACCAATAATTAATTTTATGGTCATGGAAGTCTTTAAGAGAGTGATAAACAGTCATGTCTGCAAACCGCATCAACGGCCATGCGCTGAGATTGTCAAACGTGTCGCAAAAGTTATTCAAGCCTCCGGGGACAAGAGCCCCCGGAAAAGGCATGGTACGGATTATTCCGCGCCTTCCTCGCCTTCAGCGGCAGAGGTTTCTTCGGTCGCGCCGCCTCTCGGGGCATGGACGCTGACAACAGGCAGGTTATGACTGCCGTCTTTTAAATCGACAGTGAGCTGAACCCCTTTGGGAAGCTTTAAGTCAGCCAGATGCACCACATCATCCAGACTCACTTCGGTCATGTCTACTTCGATGAATTCAGGCAAATCTTTCACTTTGCAGCGGATTTCAAGCTGAGTCATGCTGTGGTTGATGATACCGCCGGCTTTTACGCCTTTGCAGGTGTCTTCATGAATGAAGTGGATGGGAACGTTTTTAACCAGTACGTCTTTTGCCGAAACGCGTTGCAGATCCATGTGCAGGATAACAGGTTTGTAAGGGTGGCGTTGCAGGTCTTTTAAAATGACATGCTCGACTTTGCCATCAACAACCAGATCAAACACGCTGGAATAAATGCTTTCGCTTTCCAGGGCCTTGACGACTTTATTGTGCAATAAATGAATGGCTTGAGGCTTTTTATCGCCGCCATACAGAATACCCGGCACTTTGTTTTCCAGTCGACGCAGGCGGCGGCTCGCACCTTTCCCCATGTCGACTCTTGCTTGTGCTTCCAGAACGATAGATGACATATAAAACTCCAAATTAAAGTAAATTCCCCGCTTAACCCGCGACCAGGGTAAATCCTGAAAGTACAGGATGGGGTGGCGTAGTATACAATAATTTAAAATCAACTTGAAGTCGCAGCGTTAATTTCATAGAATATGCAACTTTGTTGAACTTGTGAAAGCCAAAGAGGCCAGTGGAGATATAGTTATGTATGCGGTAATCAAGACCGGCGGTAAGCAATACCGCGTCAAAGAGGGTGACATTCTTAAACTGGAAATGCTGCCTGGTGATGTAGGTAGCGAGATCAGCTTCGCTGACGTGTTAATGCTCGCAGACGGCGATAAGTTTACTTATGGCGCGCCACTGGTGAAAAAAGCCGTTGTTAAAGCGGAAGTGCTCGATCACGGTCGTCACAAAAAAGTAAAGATTATCAAGTTTCGTCGTCGTAAGCACCACATGAAACAAATGGGTCATCGACAATATTATACGCAGGTCAAAATTACTGCGATTAGCAAGTAAGAGGGGAAACTAATGGCTCATAAAAAAGCAGGCGGTAGTACACGTAACGGCCGCGACTCGAATCCTAAGTACCTTGGTGTCAAGCGTTATGGCGGACAGCTCGTCAATGCGGGTGAAATCCTGGTACGTCAACGCGGTACCCGTTTCCATGCCGGTGAAGGCGTAGGTTGTGGTCGTGACCATACCTTGTATGCCCTGGTTGGCGGACGCGTTGAATTCATTATTCGTGGCGCCAAAAACCGCAAATTTGTCAAAATCGTTGCGGTAGAAAATTAATCCTGCACAGCTCCGTACATCAGACCAACCCGTTGGTCTGACTACTGAAGTCGTGTTTTAAGCCCCGCTATAAGGGGCTTTTTTCGTTTAAGAGATGATGTCACCATGAAATTTGTCGACGAAGCAATCATTAAAGTAGAAGCAGGAAATGGCGGCCATGGTTGCTTAAGCTTCAGGCGCGAAAAATTCGTTCCCAAAGGCGGTCCTGACGGCGGTGACGGCGGTGACGGCGGCAGTGTGTTTCTTGAAGCAAGCTCTGATTTAAATACCCTGGTGGATTTTCGCTATCAGCGTCACTACAAGGCCCAGAATGGCCAACCGGGTATGGGAGGTAACTGTACCGGTAAAAAAGGGGATGATTTAATCATTAAGGTCCCGGTCGGCACCATGGTCTTTGACATCGATACGCAGGAATTAATCGGGGATATCAAACAGGCAGGCGATCGTTTGTTGATAGCCCAGGGCGGTTTCCATGGCTTGGGGAATACCCGCTTTAAAAGCAGTGTGAATCGCGCGCCAAGACAAACAACCCAGGGCACTCCGGGTGAAGCGCGCCATTTACGACTGGAGTTACGCGTTCTGGCCGATGTAGGCCTTTTGGGGTTGCCCAATGCCGGCAAATCCACCTTGATTCGCGCCGTATCCAGCGCCAAGCCCAAGGTGGCGGATTATCCGTTTACCACCCTGCATCCGGGCTTAGGCGTAGTGGATGTTTCTTCCCACAAAAGTTTTGTCATGGCGGATATCCCCGGTCTGATTGAGGGTGCGGCGGAAGGAGCGGGTCTTGGGCATCGCTTCTTAAAGCATTTGTCACGCACTTGCATTTTGCTTCATGTGGTGGATATTGCACCGCTGGATGGCAGTGATCCAGTCGTTTCTGCTAAAGCGATCATCAATGAGCTGGCAGAATACGATCCGGAACTGGTGCATAAACCCCGTTGGCTGGTCTTAAATAAAATGGACATGCTCCCTGACGAGGAGACACGGCAGCAGGCCATTGACCAAGTGGTTAAAGGCCTGAATTGGGAGGGCAAGGTGTATACTGTTTCAGCCATTAAAGGCGACGGCACCAAACAGCTATGTTACGACCTCATGCAACTCATTGATGAGATGAAAGAGGCGGAAACTCAGCCACTCCGCGGCGATGTGGACGACTAGCGGGCTGCGATAGGGCAATTCCCGGCCTTCCTGCCCCTGTTTTTTTGCTGACGTGTAGGCAATTCTGACTTCTGTGGTGGTACCCGTGTCCTGCTGGTGCCAGTATGCCTCTAAACCGGTGATGTGAAAATGCAGCGGTTGCGGTGTCTGGCTGTTGAATTTCAGTAAGGGGTAATTCTCAGGCTGCTGCAACAGGCGTTGTAAAACCCCACCCGTGGCGTCATCCTGAATGGAAAGGCGTACGCTCCGGGCGAGGATCAGATCACGCAAGGCTTCGGATGCTTTTTTCTCGGTGGTGGCAATGGTGTGCGGTGCGACGATGGGTTCGATGATTTCCCTGACCTTTGCAACCAGTGATTCGCGGCATCGGACTTTGCACTCCACATAAGGGGTTTCGAGGCGGTAGCCGGTTTCACAATCCAGCGCCTGGACAGCCTCATCAATCTGTTGAGCAATTTGACTCTCCGCCACACCAAAGACACGCCATTTTAACAGGGTTTTATCGGTGTGCGCTGAGGCCTGCAAAAGAGGCAGCACATGCTGGTTGAACATGGGCAGGCATTCCCGGGGCGGGCCAGGAAGCAGAACCAGTAATTTGTTTTGCCAATAACAATAGCAGCCCAGAGCCGTGCCATTGGGGTTAGGGAGCAAGGTAGCCCCTGGAGGAAAAAGAGCCTGCTGCTGATTGCCGGGGCTTAAACTTAACGCACTGTGGCGCAGCCGTGTCTGAATGTGCTCCAGCGCCTCAGGGAATTTTTCCAAACCGACTCCCATCAGGCGGGCAAGGGCGTAACGGGTACGATCATCCGACGTGGGGCCAAGACCGCCTGTTATTAAAATAATATCATGGTGACTGGCGAGGTAACTTAAGGATTGATAAATCTGCGTTTCATCGTCGCCGCAGGTCATGTGCAGACCCAGAGCGAGGCCGTCGGCATGCAGGGCGTGAGCAATTTGCTGGCCATTGGTGTTGAGCGTATCCCCAATGACAATTTCATCGCCAGTGGCAAGCAGGGCTGCGGTCATTGAGCTTACTCCTTTTCGACTTCAACCTGGTGGATGGTAACCTGTTGCACAGGCATTTCAATTCCCTGCTCATCAAAAACCTGTTTGATTTTTTCCTGCAGGCTGTTTTTTATGGTTTGCAAATCGCCATTTTTAGCCCAGACCATCAATTTTAACTGCACGGCGTAATCGGCAAAATGTTCAATAATGACCGTGGGTTCAGGCTCTTTCAGCACATTATCGCAGGCTTCAGCCACTTCTTTAAGCAGTCGTTTGACTTGCTCAATGTTGCATTGATAGCTTACTCCCAACAGCACGTCGATACGGCGGGTCAGAAAATAACTTAAGTTAAAGATTTCCGATTTCATCATCGATTCGTTAGGAATACGAACCAGCGTATTGTCCGCCGTGCGTAATTTGGATGAAAGCAGATCAATGGATTCCACGGTTCCTCGAATGGTTTTCACTTCAATGGTGTCGCCGACTTTAAAGGGTCTTTCAAAGAGTAGAAAAATACCACTGATTAAATTGGATGCGGCGGTTTGCGAAGCAAAACTCACGGCCACCGTGAAAACACCGGCTGCACCCAGCAGTACGCTTAGATTGAAGCCAAGATGCTGCAGGCCAGTGACAAAGAACATGATAAAAATAATGTAAAACGTGGCGCGACGGACCAGTTGCGCATGATGGCGCGAAAAGCGTTGAGCAATAGGGATGGCAACAAAATGGCTCACCTTTTTTGCCAGGAAATAACCAAAAACGAAAAGCCCCAGCGAATAGGCGAGGCTGATTAATTTGGCGGAATGGATAAACGTCATACTCTTTCTCTAAACGGGTATTGCCGCCGGGGCAGGCAATGGTGAAATGGAACGGGAATCCTTGCCGATACCGGGATGATGAAGCAGGAAGTGTTGTAAATCTTCCGGCGTTCCTAATCCCCACATGGCGTCCACTGCATAGGCTTTAAATTTCATGCCTTCCGCGATGCCTTCGTTATACACCGGCGCCACATAAAATTCATTATTGACGCGGATGTTCTTAGCAATCATCTGGCGGGCATGGCGAACATAGTCTTTGCCGCGGGTCCAATAATAAATGCCGACCGTGGCCTGATTGGAAATGACTTCCTTTTCCCGCAGTTGGGTGACATTGCCCAATTCATCCACTCGGATATAGCTCCACTTTGGGTGGGTGCTTTCGAACGTGAGTATACCACCATCGACATGCGGTGCGTTCATGGCATGGAAAAAGGCGCCGCTTTCCCATTCCACGTATTGATCTGAATTGGCAATCAACAGTGGGGCGTCATTGTTAATGTAATCGGTAGCCAGCAGGGTACTGCAGCAGGCGCCCTCAGTAATGCCGTCGGTGATAAGGATGCGGCATCCAGGCGCAATAATTTTAAGCAATGACTCCAGATGGTAGGTTTCATAATGGTCGCGCCGGACAATAAAAATAAAATTGGCCTGAACATTGAGATTTTCGACAGCCAACTGGATCATCGGTTTATCGCCAATGCTGATAAGCGGCTTTGGAAAAGTAAAGCCGGCATTGACAAAACGGCTACCGGCGCCGGACATGGGAATGACCACATTCAGGCTATCATCATGCCATTTGGCGGATTGCACGCGGCGTTGCATGTCCTGATAAATTTTGCTGATGCACACTTCCGCCGGGCTTTTCACCGCGCAAAGGTTAGCGCCGGATGACAACGCGGCGGTACGGCCAACGTAGGAATCTTCAACAATCAGGGTTTCCTTGGGCAGTACTTTTTCTTTCATCATTGCAAGCCAATACATTTCAGGATGTGGCTTGGCGGACAGTACATCCTGATTGGAAATGAAATAATCAACGTATTGCATAAGTCCCATTTTCAGCAGGACCAGTTTGATGGTTTCACGAATGGAATTGGAGCAGACATAAATTTTTAAGCCATCCGCTTTAAGCCGCTGGAACAAGGCCGTGATTTGCGGATCAGGTGCAAGCATTTCATCAATGACCTGAAAAGTGAGGGCTTGTTTTTTATGCCAGATGGACTGATGAAAACTGACATCAAGCCCGCGTTGCTCGCTCAATAATTCCAGTTTTCGCTGCGTGCTTAAGCCGTCAAACAATTGCAGGTGATCTTTTTTACTGATGACATAACGCTCGCCCACTTCAGCCAGGGCGCGATTTAAGGCGACAAAGTGATGCTCGCGGGAATCAACCAGCACGCCATCCAAATCAAAAATCACCAGTTTGATATTCATTCTTATTACTCCATTACGTCTTTTTGGCGATCAAGGTAGGGAATCAGCTCCCGACAATGTTTCATTATTTGTTCATGGATCGGCGGCAGCGTCAGGTAGTCGCCGTAGAGCTGAGTCAGTATGGCTTCCGCCTGATTAATAATGTTGAACTCGGCGGATTCAAAGCGTGCCCGTTTTAAGGGGTAGATCGCCGTTAACGGCAGCAGATTGCTGTTGACGCAATCAAAACCATAGCCTGAATAAGGGCTTTTGCTGGCATTGGCTTGGCGGATAATCCCCTGAAGCAGCGAGTCGAGCCAGTGTTTGGGAATCAACTGACCGAGTAGTTCATAAAGGCGTGGATGCCCTCCCAGCGGCAGAGGGCAGTATTTATGGCGGCTTAGGCGCACTGTTTTTTTTGCAAGCCATTTGTAGAGTTTTCGTTTAACCGGATTGGCGGGCATGTGATCATAGACAAACACATCGATGAATATCCCCTGATGGTAAGGTTCATTCCCTCGTTCATGCCATTCAATGAAACGGCTGTCTTTATCGCGAATCTTTAAAGGGACGGCGAGATTATAATAACCCGGGTCCGTTTGTGCTGTTTGCAGCCACAGGTGCTCAGGAAGCAGTGCGGGAGCCAGGCGAAGGAATTGGTCATAGCTTTCGCGGGGCATGGAAATGTCCATGTCGTCATCCCAGGGAATGAAGCCCTGATGACGCACTGCACCCAGCAGCGTTCCCCCTTCCAGCCAGTAATCCAGTTCATGCTGCTGGCAAATGTCATCGACGACTTTCAGCATCTCCAGCATTTTTAATTGTGCCTGCCGCAATCGGCCATCCTGCTGAGCATTGTCCGCAGCGGCAGAGAACGTGACCCCGGGTTGATGCAGCATGAAAGTTCCTTATTCGAGCAAAGAAAAGAGTATACCTGTTATCAGGATGTCTGGGTATAGAACCCGGTTACCGACGTTGCTCAAGCGATTCGGTCAACTGCCTTAATTCATCCGCCTTGTCGCCAAATGGCTCAAGGGAGGCGAAGGCTAAGGAATAATGGTGTTTAATTAATGACTGCAACTCCGTTTTGCTGTGCAGGGCCGCGAAGGTCATTTTCTCGTTTTCCAAGTCGGAAGCCCGCCCCTTGCCATGGGTTTTTTCCGCGTACTGATCCAGGTAGTCATCCTGCATTTGAAAAACCAGACCCAGATGGGCTGCGAATTCACGAATGGCTTGAGCAGCGTCTGGTTTGACATCCGTTGCAGCAGCAAGCGGCATGGTGGCGCAGGCAAGAATCAGTTGACCGGTTTTGAGCGAATGGATAAAACGCAGACGTTGCTCATCGATCCCAGGCTGGCTTAACTCGCTTAAGTCAAGGCATTGGCCGCTGACCATGCCCGAGACGCCAGTGGCTTTCGTCAGGGCATTTGCCACGGCAACCACTTGCGTGGCAGGCAGGTAAGCCGGCAGTTTATTCAAAAGAATTTCAACCGCCATGCCCTGCAGGCCATCGCCTGCCAGGATCGCGGTTGCTTCGTCAAAGGCTTTGTGGCAGCTTGGTTTTCCGCGACGCATGTCGTCATCATCCATGGCCGGTAAATCATCATGAATCAGGGAGTAGGCATGCGTCAACTCAATCGCAGCCGCCAGGATGTCCAGGCAGGCGAGGTCGATTTTCAGCAATTGACCAATGAGATAAACCAACACCGGCCGTAAACGTTTTCCCCCGGGAAACAGAGCATAGGTAATGGCCTCTTTCAGGCGCGGGGCTGCGATATCATAGTCAGCCAGCAACTGTTTTAAGTACTCATCATGCCGATGGGCGTGGCGTTCTATGATTTTATTGCTCATCAGTGGCATCATCGACAGAAATTAAATGGTGGCTGGTCAGCATTTCAATTTTCTGCTCAGCCTGAGTCAATACTTCCTGGCATTGACGGGCCAAGGCAATGCCTTTTTCAAATTGCTTAAGCGAGTCTTCCAGGGACAATTCGCCTTTTTCAAGCTGCTGGACGATGGCTTCCAGCTCGCTGATTGATTGTTCAAACTGAACGGGTTGGGTCATGAGCAAAACCTTTGAGCAAAAGAGGGAGTATAGCTTTTTAGTTTAAAGTTTCAACGGGTTCTGTGAGAATCCCTGGCTCACAGCCCCGTTTCCCGAAACAGGTAGAGAATACTCTTTTTTATAACAGGGTGCATGAGCTGTAAAGCGCTGCGATTAAGCCGGGTACTTAAACCAGGCGGGCAATACCTTGTTTAGGTACACCATGAATTTCCATAAGCCAACCTGCGATTCCACGCTGCCGTAAGGATCCGCCTTGTGCTCGGGAAAGGCGATGCCTAAGCCGAACAGGCCGGGACCAATAATGCCGACATGGGGATTGTAGGGGGCTTGCTCGTAATCGCCGATGACTAAATTTTTTCGCCGTGAAAAGCCAACGGCATAAATCACCTGATTGCATTCGGGCAGGTAGCGGGCAAGGTTGGGTTCGCTGGTGTTGTAGCGGACTAAGTTGGCAGGCAGGGTACCGTCAATGTTTTCCCGGGCCCAGGCCGCTGTCTCGCCTTTAAGGCCGGTGTTGTCAAAAAGAATCCAGTCACCCATTTCCACGGCATAGCGGCAGGGGGAGCGATAAAAGTTGATTATTTTTTTAACACCAAGTTCCACCAGATGGCGCACGACAATAATGGCTGAATGCGATGAGCCGAAAACGCCGTAAGTGTGTTCCCTGTTAACCGCGTCGGCGAGTTTTGGTTTATCAATGGCTGTCTCAAAGGGCATGACATCGACGCCCGCATGGTTAAGGCTCGAGGGCACAGCACCTGTGGCGAGAATCACATTGTTGGCTTTAAATGTGTCCTTGCCGCTGTCCAGGGACCAGGTTCGTCGGGTTAAGGCCATGGCATGAACAGTGGCCTTGACGCTGTGCACATCGCGGCGCAGATGATCGCTAATCCATTGCAGCGGCTCAACAATGTATTTCAGGGTACAGGTCGACTCCGGAGGCAATTGATTCAAGCGAAAGTCCGGTGCATCATTGTAGCGAAAGGAGGCGGCATCGTTTAAGAAATCAATAAATCGTTTAACGCTGGTATTGCTGGACACATTGGACCACAATTGCCCCAGATCACCCACCTTAAACTCGGGGTCCAACCATAAAATACTGGCCGGCTTAATGCCGTGATCCAGCAATTTGCCGACCGCGGCAATGCCCGCAGGCCCAGCGCCAACGACAGCCCATTCAAAACGTGTCTTGCTCATGGTTACTTTTCCCGATGACCTGATTTGCTAATTTACACCACTTGAGAAAGAATACAAAAAATTTAACACGTTCAGGTTTCTTTAAAAGCAATGAAAACAAAAACCCGATTTGTATGCAATCACTGTGGGGCGGTGTTCTCGCAATGGGCTGGGCAATGCGCCCAGTGCGGTGTCTGGAACGGGGTGACGGAAGAAAGCCTCGCCTCAGGGGGACGCACCAGCAGGCTGGGTCATTATGCCAACCAGCGTTCCGCCGTCACGGCCGTGGAGGAGGTGGTGATGCATACCGAAGTCCGCATGGATTGCGGTTTATCAGAATTGAATCGGGTCTTAGGTGGCGGATTGGTGGATGGTTCAGTGGTGTTAATCGGCGGCGATCCGGGCATTGGTAAATCCACCCTGCTCATTCAGACGCTGGCCAATTTGTCGCAGGAGCACAACGTCCTTTATGTAACCGGCGAGGAATCCCTGCAGCAGGTCGCCATGCGGGCACGGCGTCTGCAATTGCCTCTGGCCGGTTTACGTCTTCTGGCTGAAACCCAGGTGGAAACCATCATTGACCATGCCAGAAAGGAAATGCCCCGCATTCTGGTGGTGGATTCGGTGCAGACCATCTTTACTGATTCCATTACTTCCGCACCCGGGGGGGTAAGCCAGGTACGCGAATCAGCAGCGCAATTGGTGCGTTTTGCCAAAATGACCAATACCGCTGTTTTTCTGGTTGGGCATGTGACGAAAGAGGGAGCATTGGCCGGGCCTCGGGTTCTGGAGCACATGGTCGATACCGTGCTTTATTTTGAAGGGCAGAGCGACAGCCGTTTCCGTGTGATCCGCGCCATTAAAAACCGCTTTGGCGCTGTCAACGAACTGGGTATTTTTGCCATGACTGATCGCGGATTGAAAGAAGTGGCCAATCCCTCAGCCATTTTCCTATCCCGCCAACCGGAAACAACACCGGGCAGTGCGGTCATGGTCACCTGGGAGGGATCGCGTCCCATGCTGGTGGAGGTTCAGGCGCTGGTGGACGAGGCGCATGGCCAACAGGCCAAACGCATCACCGCCGGCCTGGAACACAACCGCCTGGCCATTCTGCTGGCTGTGCTGCACCGCCATGGCGGCGTGGCGACGTTTGATCAGGATGTGTTTATTAATGTTGTCGGCGGGGTAAAGGTCACCGAAACCGGCAGTGATCTGGCCTTACTGGCGGCTGTGGTCTCCAGTTTACGCAACAAAGCGGTTGACCGTGAAACCATCGTTTTCGGGGAGGTGGGTTTAGCGGGTGAGATAAGGCCGGTGCAAAGCGGGCAGGAACGCCTGCGAGAGGCGGCGAAGCATGGGTTTAAACGCGCCATCATTCCATTGGCTAACGCGCCAAAACACCCCCTGTCCATGGAAGTGATTGCCGTGAAACACCTGCAGGAGGTCCTGGCGCAGTTGTAATCGCTAAAACGGGTCCGGTTAATGTTGATCGAAATAGTCGGGTGTGACCCCATAGATCGAACAGGCTAAGGTTTTGTTCGATTTATTTTCCCATTCTGGATTATTCAGAACATCAATGGCATTGTGATAACCGGTCTTTAAACGAAAATCGATGGCTGCGCGTGAGAAATTATAATCCTTAAACGAGTGCGAATAAGGGGTGCCGCTGTAAATGATATGAACCACACTGAAGCGTTTGCTGTGCCCCAAATCTAAAATTTTTTTCACTTCGGGATCCTGTTTGACTGATTCGGGCAGTTTACGGCCCAGGTATTCAATGGCCGCCTGTAAATTTTGCCGGCTGGTGTACACGTTGGTTAAACGGCGGGAGTGGCTGGCGTAACGGATGTCTTTCTGCCGTTCTTCCAGTTGATCCATGGTTTGTGGCAGACGCCCTTTGAGACTGAAGCAATCCACGACAAAGCAGAGGGTATCCTGTTCAGGCAACGCATCAAGGACGGTTACTAACGGGGTGTTGGCATAAATACCGCCATCCCAAAAATAATCCTCGCCAATTTTAATGGCAGGGAAACCCGGCGGCAGGGCACCGCTGGCCATGACGTGCGCAGGCGTGATTTCCATCTTCTGGTTGTTGAAAAATTCCATTTCACCCGACGTAATGTTGACCGCCCCAAGACAGAGCGTCACTTTTTTCTCATTGATGCGATCAAAATCAATGATTTTCTCCAGGGTGGTCTGCAACGGGCTCGTGTCGTAGTAGCTGAGATAGTCAGGGGTGTCTTTGGAGAGAAAATGGGGTGGAAATAAGCGGGGTGTAAAAAATCCTTCCAAGCCATGGAAAACAGAATGCCAGGCACCCATTTGATTGTACATGTGGTGAATGTATTCCACGTCCTGAAAATGAACCAGCCCGTCAAACCATAATTGAGGCATAATGGTTTCCCAGAATTCCATTAATTTGTCCACCTGCTGTTCTTTGGCATTTCCGGCAATGATGGCACTGTTAATGGCGCCAATGGAAACACCGGCAAGGAAATTGGGGCAGTAACCTCGCTCATGAATCGCTCTGAAGGCGCCGACCTGGTAAGCGCCTAACGCGCCGCCGCCCTGAAATACACAGGCGATTCGTTCATACGTCTGCTTGCTGCCTGTGGTTTTTTCAGGTTGGTTAATCAGGCAAAGCGCACTTTTATGATGGGGTGAGTGATTTTTTTTGCTATGCTTTTGCGCCATTGAGCTGCTCCAACGTCCGTGATTGTAGAAGTATAGCTTCAGACTGCAAGAAGTGTACCGATTACGCGTAAGGCTTAGAGCGTAATGATGTGGTGCTTAAGCAAAGCCTCAATCAAGGGTTGTACAGGCAAGCCCAGGATGGTGCTGTCGCTGCCTCTGACTTCACTGAATAACCATTTTCCCAGGCCTTCGTAATGATAGGCTCCGCAGCTTTGATAGGGTTGGTCTGCAAGCAGGTACGCTTCGATGCTACGATCGCTTAGGTTGCGCATGGTTAAAAAGGCAACATCCTGAGCTGCCCAGAGAATTTGCCCTTCTTTGGCAAGGCAACAGGCGGAAATTTGTTGGTGCGTTTTGCCTCTTAACCGCCGTAATTGCGTGACAGCCGTCTCATGATTCCCCGGCTTGTCGAACGGTTTGTCCCCGAGGACGCAAAGCTGATCGGCCCCAATGACAAAATGTTCCGGATGATCTTCGCTCACCAGAAGGGCTTTGCTGGCGGCAAGCGTCGCTGCCAGTTCCTTATGGGATGCCTGCGGAGACAGCTTTTTGATTTGCTCTTCGTCGCAATGCGATGGAATAACAGCAAATTGCAATCCAAGCGATTGAAGCAATTGTTGACGGGGCATTGAAGACGATGCCAGGATTAAAGGTTGTTGTGTCAGCAATTCAGACATAGGCAGCCACCGAAGCCATGAGTAAAAATCCAATAATGACGAAGCTGAAATCACGTAAATTGCAGCATCGTTCGACCATAACGCATTTTTCAAGGCCATGCAGAGTACCCAGGTAGAGAAACGTGCCGGCCGAGGCGGCAATCAGGATAGGGTCAATCAGGGAGTTGGTTTCAACCCCATGGCCAAAGTACCAGCCAAAAAAAATACCCACCGGCATCATCAGGCTGAAACTTAAAAAGAATAACAGACTTTTGTTAAATGCCAGCGAGCTTTTATTCAATTGCACGGCAATGGCGAAACTTTCGGCCCATTTATGAGTAATGATAGCCAAAAACAACATAATCACGAATGAATTATTGTGATTTAATCCTAAGGCGGCACCTAGCATCAGGGAATGAATGGATAACATGGCCCAGGCTAGAATGGCAAACGCGGGGTGATTGCTGTGATGGTGTTGATACAATTCTTTGCCTAAATGTTCAAACCACAGGAAAAACAGAAACACAAGGCCAGCAATGATGTAGGCGAAGGGGTAGTCATAACCCATGGTATGGAACAATAAATTGGCCTCTGGCAGCATGTGCATTAACGCGGCCCCCAGGAAAATACCGGTAGCCAGGGTTTCGCCAATGGGAAAATCAATGTGATCTTCCTGGCTTTTGCGTTTGAAAGGAAGCCAGCCGGCCAGCAGAATCACGACAAAGATTATCAGAGCAAAAATCAGCTTTAAGGTAGTGCCTGCATCCATTGTAATACCATTCCTCTACTGGACTTAAACCACATTGACGGGTTTTTGATTAAGGAAATGAATAATATTTTCACAGACAGTATTTAGCAAGCGTTTTCTTGCCGCAAGACTCGCCCAGGCGATGTGGGGCGTAATCAGGCAATTGGGAAGTGCCGTCAGCGGATTGTTCGCTTCCGGTGGTTCCTGAGTCAACACATCCAGGCAGGCCGCCGCTAAATGATTCTGCTTTAGGGCAAGCGCCAGAGCCTGTTCATCGATTAAGCCGCCGCGACCGGTATTGATAAGCAGGCTGCCTGCCTTCATCTTAAACAAGGTTTCACGGTTAATGACATGTCGTGTATTCGACGTCAAGGGACAATGCAGGCTTAACACATCGCTTTGCTGAAGCAGCGTTTCAAAATTCACCCAACGGACTGCCTTATCCTCAAAAGGGGTGGGCTTGTGAGCAATGACGCGCATACCAAATGCCTGTGCCATGACAGCAAGGCGTTGCGCCACCTTGCCATACCCCAGTGTTCCCAGTGTCATTCCTGCCAGTTCAGTAACCGGTTTTAGCCAGTAGGCAAAATAAGGGTGTTGTTGCCATTCCCCCCGGGCCACCGACTGGGCATGGACTTCGACGCCATTTGTGTAAGCCAGCAGTAAGGCCATGACATGTTGAGCGACGCTGTCGGTACTGTAATCGGGGACATTGGTGACGACGATGCCGCGTTCTTTGGCGGCTGCCACATCGATGTTGTCGACCCCGGTTGCGGTTTCACCGATGTAACGCAGGTGTGGCAGGCGTTCGAAATGCCAGTTGTTCAACCTGACTTTGTTGGTGATGATAATTGTCGCATCCCGGGCGCGTTCAATAATTTCATTCTCTGCTGTTTTGTCATACACAGTGAGATTGCCGAATGGGTGCATCTGTTCAAAAGTTAATCCATCGTTTATTAAAGGCTTCGCGTCAAGAATGACAATTTCAGGCCGATTCATAGGCAATGACCTCGTGATAGAGCAAGACTCTGATTTCTTTTATTTCAGGATGGCTGGCCAATGCGGCCCGCAGAGTGTCTGCCAGGGCGGATTGATCGTGGTTGGTTTCATCCACCATCAAGTCAATAATCAGGCGGCCGTCCAGATAGTGAAGCGTCCAGTCTTTAATGCCCGGATGCGCTTGTTGCCAGGGTTTAAGGATTTCTTTTTCCAATTGCCGGCGGTTACGCAGGTGCAGGGAAGGGCAGGAGATTTCATCGTCCTCGGGATCAATGTGTACGGTGACATCCTTCACGCGGGTCAATTGCTTCATCAGGGCATGATGCACGTGCTGGGCGATGTAATGGCCCTCGGACACGGAAATAAAAGGGTCAACCAGGACATGCACGTCAATGAATATGTCCCCCCCCATCAGGCGGCTGCGCAGCTGGTGAATCTTTTTAACCCCGTTCACCTGCTGAATATTTTTTTCAATTTTAGCCAGCATTTCCGCATCGACGGCGGTGTCCACCAGTTCCTTGACGCTGTTCCAGCCATAGGCGATGCCCATTTTAATGATCATAAGGCCGACAATAATTGCTGCGACGGCGTCGAGATAGGTAAATCCCCATAGACTGCCGACTAAACCCAGTGCGACCACCACCGAAGAGGCCGCATCGGAACGATGATGCCAGGCATTGGCAATAATCAGCGGCGACTCAATCAATTTGCCGACATGACGGGTGTAGTGAAAAAGTAATTCATTGGCGAAAATGGAGAACAGTGCAATGACCAGGGCAATCTTTCCGGGGATGGCTTTATCCGGATACATCAGTTCATTGACCGCGTCCCAGGCAATCCCGGCGCCAGCAAGAACCAGGAGCAGGGCCAATAAGAGCGTCGCCGCTGTCTCAATGCGCTGATGGCCATAGGGATGGGTCGTATCCGCCCCAAGACTGCCGTATTTGGAGGCGAAAAGCACCATCATGTCGGTGATTAAATCGGACAGGGAATGAATGCCATCCGCCACTAATGCATGCGAGTGAAAAAGTGCGCCGCCAATCAGTTTGATTATGCCAAGCAGGGCATTGATTAATGCGCCAATCAATGTCACCCGTTTAGCCTGCCAGTAACGATCATGGTTGAGCATCATTGTTCCTTGTGCTGCAAACGGCAATTCCGGTTGATAATATCCTGGGCAGTGGCTTAACGTGTTTAATTATCAAGGTCTTCGACATCCTGTACACAGGATTATCCACAGATTTTGTGGATAAAAACAAAGCCTGACTGGCGTCAAAAAAAGCCTGCGGGCCTTGCCCGGAGTGAGCCATGGGGGCAATAGTCAACGAAGAAACTGGGGTGTTGTGAAAAGAGTCAGTAGAGTTATCCACAGGGATTGTATTTGGGTGGGGCATAGCATCAGTTATATTAAACAAAGAAAATATGAAAAAACAGTCTTGACTCGCATTATTTTAAAATTTTTTACACGGCTGGAATTACGGTATGATTTCGCCGCTCAGGCCAACGCCTGTTAATAAAACCAAGGAGAGACATGAAATCGGATATTGACTTGATTCATCAACTGAACGTCGATGCCCTTAACAAGGCAATCCAAACCCTTGAAACGGTGACTTATGAGACCGTTTCCGAACTCATTCCCCGGCTGTTGCAGGAAGGAAAATTGAACCTTGATCATTCCATTTATGCGCCTGCTGATCCCGACGTGCTGGATGGACGTGGCATTGGCCGGTACATGCTTTACGATCATCCAGACGTTGATAATCCTTTCTCCATCTGGTTGTTTGTGCTTGCTCCGCGCCAGAAAACGAGCATTCATGATCACCTGTATCGGGGCACGGTGACGGTGCTCAGCGAGGCGGTGTCTGAAAAGTATTTCGAGCCGAGCGGTGAGAAAACAGCCAGGCTCATCGGGCGAAGTGATCGCTTTCGCTTCCATACCAATCACGATGAATTAAATGACGGCTTTGTCCATCAGCTGAAACGCCGAAAAGCATTGCGAGAAGGCATCAGCTGCACTTTGCATATTTATGAAATGCCGGCTTATAAAGTCAGCATGGATGGTGAGAAAAACGATAACCGAAACTTGAATCGTATTTATGGTAAGGAAAAAACACCAAAAAGCACGCGTCCATCTTATAGGGCAGAGCAGGCTGAGACAGAGTACGAGTACTTTGGGCCCTGAAGGAAACCTTAACCCTGCAAAAACTGTTCAAACTCACCCAACCAGCGACGAGCCACGGTTCGCGCTGTTTGGGGAGAGTGCGTAACCAGTTCCTTAGCCGCCTCAGCAATGAGGGGCAACAGGGTTTTATCGCGGCTGAGATTAGCCAGCTTAAACACCTGATAACCGGCCTGGCGAGCGCCTAATATCTCGCCGCCGCCGCGCAATTCCAAATCTTTTTCGGCGATGAGAAAGCCATCCGTGGATGCCCGCATAATCCGTAAACGTTCCGAACCCGTTGTTGAAAGCGGTGATTGATAGAGCAGCAGGCAGTGCGATTGCGCGCTCCCGCGTCCGACGCGGCCGCGTAATTGATGCAGTTGCGACAATCCCAGGCGTTCTGCGTTTTCAATGATCATCAAGCTGGCATTCGGGACATCAACACCCACTTCAATGACGGTGGTGGCAACCAGCAAGTCAAGCTCGCCCTGTTTAAATGCCGCCATGGTGGCTTCTTTTTCAACCGGTTTCATGCGGCCATGAACCAGACCGACGCGCACGTCGGGTAATTGCGCCTGCAAAACCGTTGCTGTTTCCGTGGCGGCCATGCATTGTAATTTTTCCGATTCTTCAATCAGGGTGCATACCCAGTATGCCTGACGGCCTTCGGCAATCGCGGACGCCAGCCGTGCAATGACAGCCTCGCGCTTATCCTGACTGATGACCGCCGTCGTTACCGGCGTACGTCCCGGGGGCAGTTCATCAATGACCGACAAATCAAGGTGGGCGAACTGGGTCATGGCCAATGTTCTTGGAATGGGCGTGGCCGTCATTAACAGTTGATGAGGGATGAGGTTTTGATGCTGTCCCTTTTGCTGCAATAACAACCGTTGCTCCACCCCGAAGCGATGCTGCTCATCAATAATCACTAAGCCCAGGCGGGCAAAGGCTACCTCCTCCTGAAACAACGCGTGAGTGCCAATGACAATACCGCATTGATGCTGCGCCAATTGGGCTAAAGCCTCGCGGCGCTGGCTGCTTTTCATACTTCCCGTTAACTGAACGCAGGCAATACCCAGGGGCGCAAACCAGGTGCGCAGAGTATTGGCGTGTTGTTCACTTAAAAGCTCCGTCGGTGCCATAAAAGCCGCCTGGTAGCCGGCATCAATCGCGGCAAGCGCCGCTAAAGCCGCGATGACGGTCTTACCCGAGCCGACATCGCCCTGAACCAAACGAAGCATGGGGCGAGGCTGGCTTAAATCGGTTTGAATTTCCTCCATGACCCGCCGTTGCGCCTGAGTGAGTGGAAACGGTAAGGTGTTGAGAAACTGCTTTACCCGGCCTTCTCCCGCAGCAATGACCGGGGCGGTCAGGGTATTGCGATGAAGTCTCGCAAACTGCATGCTGACGCGTTGTGCCAGGAGTTCATCAAAAATCAGCCGCTTCAGGGCGGGGTGCGAACCATCCTGCAGCGTTTCAAGCGAAATATCGGGCGGCGGACGATGCAGCAGGGGCATGGCCTTGTCAAAAGAGGGAAACTGATAGCGCGCCAACTCATCATCAGTCATCCACTCCAGCGCTTTTAATTCGTGCTCACAGGTCAGCAATGCGGTCTCGGCCAATTGACGCAGACGCGATTGACTTAAACCCTGGGTGGCGGGGTAGATGGGTGTTAAATGCTCCTCCACCGTAAAGTCATCCTCGCTTTTAAGCAGCTGGTACTCCGGGTGAATCATTTCATATTGATTGCCAAACAGGCGGATCTCACCAAAGGCCCGGAGCCATGGGCTTTCATTCAGGGCTTTCACCTGTTGTTTATTGAAATGGAAAAAACGCAGACGCAACAAGCCGGTTTTATCTTCAACATAACAATACAGCATCATTTTTTTGCCGTATTTGATTTCTGTTTTACAAACTCGCCCGGCTATGACACAGTAATCGTTTAAGCGTACATCCTGGATTGGCGTAATACGCGTTCTATCCTGATAACGAAAAGGCAAATGAAAAAGCAAATCGGCGACGGTATGAATACCGCAGCGCGCCAGTTTGGCGGCCAGGGCAGGTCCTATGCCGGCTAAGGTTTGACAGGATTGTGCGAGCAAGCGTTGATTCGTCATAATAAGGACAAATCATAACAGGAATGTACCCAGGGAGTGTAGCTCTTTTGGTGAGGAACCCAAGCGATGAACCGTGCAATTACTTTTGCTGCCATACTTGTTTCAGTCTGGATTGTCGGCTACCTGCTTATTGTCGGGCGCAGTCTCCTTATTCCTTTGGTGATTGCCATTTTTATCTGGCACCTGCTGAACACCGTCAACAACTTTATTCAGAATGCACGCCTCTGGCGCGGCCGTTGCCCGGGCTGGCTAAGCCGGATTTTATCCATTCTGGTGGTGCTGCTGCTCGGCAAGATCCTTGTTGATATCATTACCAATAATGTGAACGATGTGATTGAAGCCTCATCGCGCTACCAGGACAACCTACAGAATATCTTTAGAAGGATTGATCAGCAGTTCAATGTCAAAATGATGGCCAATCTGGATGCCTTCATTAAAGGGATCAGTGTGCAGGGCTTTTTAGTGAATGTTTACGGGGTTTTCAGTACCCTGATGGGCTCAGCCGTGCTGATTGCCCTGTATGTCGCGTTTTTATTTGTCGAACAGCATTATTTTAATCAAAAACTGGCTGCTATCCTGTCGCAGAATAACCATCGCGAGCTGGTGAATAACATTATCTCCCACATTGTTAAAGACACACAAACGTATTTGGGATTAAAAACCCTGCTCAGTATTATCACCGCCGTTGCCAGTTGGATTATTATGAAGCTGGTGGGACTTGATTTTGCCGAGTTCTGGGCTTTGCTTATTTTTTTCCTTAATTTCATTCCCAATATTGGCGCCATCATCGCGACCGCCTTTCCGGCGCTCCTGGCCCTTATTCAATTCGACAGCTGGGTGCCGTTTGTGATCATTACGTCAGGAATAGTCTCCATTCAATTCATCATCGGTAATCTGGTTGAACCCCGGTTTTTAAGTAAATCGCTGAACTTAAGTCCCTTGGTTATCCTCTTTGCCTTAGCGCTTTGGGGCGCCATCTGGGGTATCCTGGGGATGTTTCTCTCTGTGCCCATTACGGTGATGATGATGATTATCTTTGCCCATTTTGAAACCACGAGGCCTCTGGCTGTCATGCTGTCTCAGGATGGATATATCCAGAAGGCCTACGCCAAACTGGCTTGAACGGTGTCTTGAGGCGTCTTCCCCTCCCGGCGGGAAGGGGGAGGGGAAATCGAAAGCAGGCTGAGTCGCTAACCCTTAATGCGGTTCACTGATGACTTCAATCCTTTCATTGGGCTGTTCTTCTTTTGAAAGCTGACGGTACTCCGGCAACGTGGCCACCGCTAAAAATTCATTTAAAGCGCCCATGATTTTTTGTTGAACTTCATCATGCTCCGGAAATACGGCGGTAGCTGCTTCGTGCAAATAGGGTGCTCCGGTTTTTAACTGGCTGCTCTCCACCGTTTGAGGATGGCTTTCGATGTATTGATTTGAAGATTCAATGTACCGATTGACAAAATCATAAGCCGTCACATTGTCTGAGATTGATTTCAATTTATACAAATCCAGTTCATGCGGGTTGACCTGCTCATCGCCAGCGAATTTTTCGGTATCCAGGGCCATGATGGCATGCTCATCAAGCCATTGGCGGTGCGGTTCATAATCACCATAATCAGGCTCAGCGCTCCCCTCCTGCTTCATGAGTTTATAAACCCGGGTACCCATTCTGGCCTCGCGCTTGATGGTTTGATCGTTCACGCGGCTCATGTAGACCTTATGAGGACTGGTGGTACGGAATAACTTACCCGGGGTGGTTTGCCAGCCGGTGTATTCCAGTAATTTTTTAACCGTATCCTTCAGCAGTGATAATGGGGGGTATAGGTAAATAACGAGTGCGCTCATCGATTTAAATGAGTTGCTGTTAATTCGTCGTAATTGGATGTGCAGGTGTTTTTCGAAATGAGCATTCACTTCCTCTGCCACGGCCGCACCCATGCAGTTGCCCTGCAGTATAATCTTGTCCGGATGAATCCCGTTTTTTAAAAGCGCATTGACCTGGGCGATGCCGGCATTAACCAAATCCTTAAACTCCAGCACATGGCCTGTGCTTGAATTCATTCCCGGGGGATTAAAAGCATGGATGGTAGCCCCTGTGGCATGAGCCTGCTGGGCCATGTCTCTAAAATTACACTCGTAATATTCCAGACGGCCAAAAAAATTGACAATGTGCAGTCCCTCACCGGATTTTACCTTCGGGTTTTCCGGTGTAAAGCGGATCGAATCCAGCTTGCAGTGATTTTTTCTGTAATCGATACAGTCGACCGCGTGTCTTTGAATCGCCAAACCCTGAAACACGTCATGATAAGGGGCCTTGGAATTCTGGCGTTGGTTACTAAGAAAATCATCAAACGCATCCGCCTTGCCTTTACCATACCCTTTCTCTTTGTACCAGTCTTTGTGAGTGGTGGGAAACAATACGGTGGCAAGGAGTGTTTGAATTTTTCTTTTAAATGCGCTGGTCATCTGACATCCAACATTTACCTGTTTTGTTCATTATAAATAATGAACATTAAGCGAGAATTAAATGTAGTCTGTAAAATAATTATCTTTTTGGGGGCTTGTAAGCGGTATTGTTTCCCACGTTAATGGGCTATCCACAGTTGCATGCCGAGAAAACCCAGCGTTAACAGGATAGCCAGGATTGGTATCCCTATCGGGACAGAAAAAGAAGACGGTTTTTGCCGGTTGCCGAGCTTAATTGCAATCAGGGAAGCATGAACCAGCATGAAGACACACAGGATAATGGTGCTGGTTAATTTGGCGAGCGTAGCGATGGGCAAGGCATAGGCAAACAACAGAATCATCGCCACCACTAAAACTGTCGCATACACCGGGGTGTGGGTTTTTTCATACACGTGTGCGAAAACAGCCGGTGCATTATCCTGCTTGGCCATACCATAAATAAGCCGTGAAGCCATGATGATTTGTACAAGAATCCCATTCATGATGGCGATGAGTGCGATGAGGGTAAACAGCAGGGGAGAATGGCCCTGGTAAGTAATAATCTCAATCAGTGGCATATTACTTCTCGTCAAGAGCTCGGTCGGCAACGTAATGATGACCACAATTGCCACCAGCAGATACAAAAGCATAGCCCCGCCCAAAGCAATAAAAATACCCCTGGGTAAGTTTTTTTCAGGGTTAATGGTTTCCTCAGAAGTATTGACCATGTCTTCAAAGCCAATGTAGGCATAAAATGCAATGAACGCGCCGATAAGAATGCCCTGCATGGAGGATGGCCAGGTCCAATGGCTGTTTCCCAATGCTGCAAAGGCATGACGGCCATAAAAAATAATCAGCAGCAAGCCGCCGATTTCAATCAGGGTCATCACCATGATCACCGTGGCTGACTCGCGAATGCCCCACAGGGTCAGTGCCCCCAGCAACAGCACAAGCACAGTGACACTGAGGAGGGGAGAAACCGGCAACAACAAAACAAAATAACTGGCGAATCCCAGGGCGATGGTGGCGGCAGACGTGACGCCGGTTAATACCACCAGCCATCCAACCAAACCGGACAACCAGGCTTTTTTAAAGGCCTGCCGCACATAGAGCGCCGAGCCCGCGCTTTGGGGAAAACGGGCGCTTAATTCAGCATACGAAAAAGCGGTGAACAAGGCGAGAACGGAGGCGATAATGAAGGAAACCGGCGTAAAATTCCCTGCTTCTTTGGCCACTTCGCCGATTAGGGCATAAATCCCGGCACCAAGAATCGTTCCCAAACCATAAAAAGAAACCAGGGTCAGTGATAATGTTCGTTTTAAAGCCATGAGTATTCCTTACATCGATGGGCAAACACCAGGAGTATTGAATAATAGGATAATGTTCGGGAGAAAATGTCAATCACTGTTGCTTGCGCAATCGCAGAGCGAGTACCCGAAATCCTTTTGTACGACGCATTTGGCCACGCAAGGAAAATTTAATTCTTAATAAATCCTTAATAAAGCCACGCTAAAATCAGTTTTTTTTTAAAGACATCCCATGCCTTACATCTCACTCAGTATGCTCATGGATGAGACGCAAAAAACGGAAGGTTGGCAATTAAACGTCGCGATGGATCCCCTGACGTTAACCCCCGGTAGTGATTGCGACAAGCGGGAAGCGATTGCGGCCATTCTTAAAAAAATGACTAAAAAATACCGCGTTGACGCCCATGTCTTTGTGTTTGAGGAACAACCCCAGGGACCGTATGATGAGGCGTCCCATGGCCGCGCGCTGCAAGGGCTTCAGCGTGGTAAGGAAATTGTCTTAAGCCTGCCGAACCGGGATAAAGCGTTCACTAATCTGACCTATGAGCGTCTGCTACTGGAGCTCTGGTTTGAGCTCCATCAAGCCGGTGTCCCTTTGCAGGCGCGTTTCGTCCCCGGCACCTACTCCATTTCAGGCCCTGACGAACTACCCACCCCGTTTTCAGTGAGCAGGAGTGCCGCAGGGGATTTAAATGAGCGGCATGGCGAACTCTTTCGAGAGGCAATTCCGGTGCTGCCACCCTATCCTCTGACCACTTTAAAACTAACGCCATCTGCCCTCGCGATTTACCACCTGAACATGAATGCCCAGTCCGTGGCACAAAGTGAGCACGCATCATTCGTGAGTGAGTACTCAAAGGCCAGACGTCAATTGGCCAATGATTTTAAAACATTAAAACAAACCCTCTGGCCAAGGCCAAAACCCTTTCAGGCCATTCTTCACAACGAGCGTCTGGCTACCCATATCAAGCTATGCCAAGAGGACATCCATAACAAACTGGATTCCGAAGAAGAGTTGTTAACCCTCTATCCTGATGTCAAACGCCTGTTGATAGAGTACCCTCACGCGGCCGATAATGATTTTTCCCTTCACCCCGCTATCCTTGAGTTGCGAACGAAAAGGTTGTCTGCTGAGCAAATAGGGGATTGTCTTAAGCGATTAAAGGACGATTACCCGGCTGAACTTGCGGCCATTCAAGCGGATTATCGCCAACACACCAAGGGTAATAAGAGAAGCGCGCGTGCGATGGCGATCGACTGGTCTTTTTATTTTCCTGATGGCGGCAATGACGAAATAACCCAATTGATTGAGCATTTCCCTACGGCCATGCAAAGTCTGTATCGGCGGGCTGTCTGGCTGGAGCGGGAAAGACAAAGTCACGAGCAGTTTAAAAAACAATGGCTTAAGCGTCATTATTCCAGCTCCGCGCCCTACAGGCAGCTATCACAACTGGCTGAAGCCATTCAGCAATTAAGGCGTGACGGCGAAGTGAACCCTTCGGTTATCGAGCGTTTTTCAGCGCTGCATGCGAAAATAGAAGGGGAGTTATTTGCCCATCCATCCTGTAACCCCGCGGAAACGGCCTTTCCCATCGTGCTGGATCATTTTACAGACTTAGCCCGTTGCCTTCATTCAAAACCGAGACTGTCTCGTGAGGAAATAAGTCTATTTGCCTGTCAACTGGATGAGGATTTGTCGGCTAAGCGTCTGAGTATCGGTCTACGCGTGTGCATCGCGGGTTGCATTGGCGCCCTGCTTGGACTGGTGATAGGCTTTGCTTTGGGTGCCGCGCTCACGTGGTGGGGCGGGGGATTCGGCGCGATACCTGCGGCGATTGCCGGCATGACTGTGGCGGAAGGCCTGGTGATAGGATGCATGGGTGTTGCGACAGGGGTCGAGCTGGGTGCGGCTGCAGCGGCCATCGGTTTCTTCAGTGCCAAAGCGCAGGAAGACTCTGAGCAATTAATCGCTCGGCAAAAACTACGCAATAAACAAACACTGCTTGCTGAAATGGATGATGTCATTGACGCAATCAATGAGCAGGAAAAACCCTTTCAGGAGCCGCGGCGGTCAGACAACCGGGTTGTCGTATTTCAGTAAGTTACGGGTTTTCGCGGCTATAAATAAAAGCCTGGCTGTGATCCCCATACCAAATCTGCTCTTCGCTTAATGTGGTTTCAATGAATTCAATGGGGGCGCCGCATTCGTCGATCATGGCGACTTTAAATCCGGGAATGGGTTCATAGGGTTCGAGAATCACGCATCGTCCTTTAATCGCCTCGTTTAAATCAGGGACTTTAAACGCCACATGGGGTTTTGTCTGAATGAGGGGATGGAGGGGGCAACCCGGCTCAAAGCGATGGTATTGGATACGGTATTCGCTGTCTTCACCGCCGCTCGTGTACATTTTGAACCGCTCGCTGTAGCGTTCTCCGGGGCGAGGGAGGGTGGTGGGAATGCCCATGTGGTGGTATTCATGGGTTGTGGTTTTAACCATACTGTTTTCTCCAAATTCCGAACTGCTTATCCTACCACATTTTGTCCAGTTAAGGCCCCGGTGTTTCTGCGGATTGGGCTTTGCAACTGTTAGGAAAAAGCGCATAATAGCTGCTTTTTGACGAAAGAATTAAGCGCAATGAAAGAGACCGTGGAAAATTGGCTGGCATCGGCCATCGCAACATTGAAACACGCAGCGGTTATTCCGGCTGACGTGGACGTGGAAATCAAGATTGAGCGCACCAAAGACGCCGCTCATGGTGATTTTGCGACCAATCTGGCAATGATGCTGGCGAAACCCTGCCGCCAATCACCCCGGCAACTGGCCGAATTAATCATTGCCCACCTGCCCAAAGAGCCAGCCCTTGAGCGGGTTGAAATTGCAGGCCCCGGCTTTATCAACTTCTTCATGAAAAGCGATGCCTTATCGCAGGTGATTGGCGAGGTTCTTAAGCAGGGTGAAGCGTACGGTTCCAGTGATTTGGGGCAGGGTAAACAAGTGCTGATTGAATTTGTGTCAGCCAACCCCACAGGACCTTTGCATGTGGGCCATGGCCGCGGTGCGGCGTTTGGCGCCACGCTGGCTAACCTTCTGACTGTCGCCGGATATGACGTCAGCCGTGAATACTATGTCAATGACGCCGGGCGTCAGATGAATATTCTTGCTGTCAGCGTCTGGTTGCGTTATTTAAGTCTTGCCGGCGAAACCATCGTCTTTCCTGCGAATGGCTACCGCGGAGAGTATGTCAATGAAATTGCCGAGCAGGCCCTGGGTGACTATGGGATGACCTATTGTCAGGCGTGGTCTCAGGTGAGCCAGGGCCTCCCCCCAGATGAGCCTGAGGGCGGCGACAAAGAAATTTACATTGACGCTATCATTGAACGCGCACGTGAATTAATCGGTGAGGAAGGGTTTAAGCATTTCCATCAATTGGCCTTAAATTCGGTGTTGTGCGATATTAAAAGTGATCTGGCGGAATTCGGGGTTCGTTTTGACTGCTGGTTCTCCGAGCAATCCCTGCTTGATGACGGCGCAATCAATAAGGGCATTGAGGCGCTGAAAGCGGGCGGTCATACCTACCTGCAGGACGGGGCCCTGTGGTTTAAGGCCACGGCCTTTGGTGATGAAAAGGACAGAGTACTCATCAGGGCCAATGGTCAAACCACCTATTTTGCGTCCGACGTTGCTTACCATTGGAATAAGTACGATCGCGGTTTCGATCGCGTCATCGATATTTTTGGTGCGGATCATCACGGCTACGTGACCCGTGTCCGGGCTGCTGTGAATGCCCTAGGCCATGATGAAGACGCGCTGAATGTCCTGCTGGTGCAGTTTGCCATTCTTTATCGCGGCGGCGAACGGGTGCAGATGTCCACCCGCAGCGGTTCCTTTGTTACCCTGCGTGAATTGCGTGATGAAGTGGGCAATGACGCGGCGCGCTTTTTCTATGTCATGCGCAAACCGGAACAACACATGGATTTTGATTTGGATTTGGCCAAATCGCAATCCAGCGACAATCCGGTGTATTACATTCAATACGCGCATGCCCGCATCAGCAGCGTATTACGGCAGTTGCGCGAACGCGGTTTAAGTTGGGATGAAGCCATGGGTTTAAGCCATGTCAACGTCCTGCAAGAAACCCATGAGCAGGCATTGATGACGATGATTGGCCGTTACCCGGAGGTCATCAAGGCCGCTGCCGGCAGTTGTGAGCCGCATCAGGTGGCTTACTACCTGCGTGAGCTTGCCAATAACCTGCACAGTTATTACAATGCGGTGCAATTATTATGCGAAGACGAGGTGCAACGCGCTGCACGGCTTTGTTTATTAAAGGCGGTCCGTCAAGTGTTGCGTAATGGTTTACATTTGTTGGGTGTCTCAAGCCCTGAGAGCATGTGATGGCAAGGGATTATGGTAGAAAAGGAACTAATTCGAGACACAAAAGCAGTGCTCCCCGTCAATTCCTGTGGATTATTGCCTCTTTTTTAAGCGGTTATCTGGCGGCTACGGTGTTTGACGTGACCAGTTTATCCAACTGGATCAACAAAAACGTCCTGGCAGAACAGGAGAAGACGGCTGCCCCAGCGCCCGCGGTGGTTAAACACGACGAGCGTCCGAAACCCAAATTTGAATTTTATACTTTGTTGTCCAAGGACAACAGCGCACCGGTCATTAATCACTCCTCCACGACTGCCCCTGCCGCGGCCAAACCGATGACAGGCCCGGGCACAACCCCGACACAGACCGCTGCCGGTCAATCCGTAGGTCAGGCCGCTGTGCATGCGGGCCAGCCAGCCGTGGCCGTGGTGGAAAGCAAACCCGTACTGGATGCTAAACCTGCAGCGCCAATGGCACAGGCTCATGAATCCTATCTGGTGCAGGTGGCGGCGTTTAATCGACGTCAGGATGCCGAACGCCTCAAAGCATTATTGGTATTGAAAGGCTTCGATGTTTCCATTACCACGGTTGTTCAAAATAGAACCAATTGGTTTAGGGTGATTATCGGTCCTTTCCATTCCCGTTCAGAAGCTGAAAAAGCCCAGACCGATGTAGCGCGCACGGAACGCATCAAAGGAATCATTCGGAAATTCAACGTCTAGGCCACTGAACGTCTGGATTGAAAATAAAAATAACAACATTCCGGGGTTGACATGACTGTAACCTATCATTTTTCGTTGCCTGGCATTACCTGCGGCGCTTGCGTGAATTCAGTACAAGGACTATTGGAGGGTGAGAAAGCGCGCTTAAAATTGCTTTCCTGGGGAGTGGATTTAGGAACAAAACGAGGATTTGTGAGCGTACTGCAGGAGCAGGACGACAGCACGACTCGCAAGGAGTTAATCACCTTGCTCGACGTTTATGACATCACGGGCATCTCAGTAGAGCACCATCCTGATCCACAATCCCCTGTTATCGAAAAGAATCCGCAAGACATCCTGCTGCAACCATCCTCGTCCTACGGGGTTTCTCAAGCCGAAGACTTGGCGCCTGAGCTTTTGCCGCCGCCTTCCTTACCCCTCTACAAGCGCGTGTTGAAATGGCATTGGTTATGGGGTGTCATCGGCACTGTTTGCGGCATCGCCTTGATGATTGCCTGCATGGTGACTGGCGGACTGCCTCTGGCGGTGATGATTGCTTTGGGGGTTACCTCCGTGGTGCTGACCCTGATTCTTGGCGCATCCTCTTACTACCAGGCCGCGATGAAATTGGTGAAGGCCCGCACCTTAACCATGGACACCCTCTTTGCCATCAGTACGTTGACCATCATAGGGGTATCCATTGCCTCCTTTTTTGTGCCTTGGCTGCCCATGATGTTTGAAGCCGGGCTGCTGATTTTCGGCTTTCGTCACATTGGCCTTGCCATAGAAGAATCCATCAAAGACAAATTAGGTCTTGATCGCACCTATCAATCGGATTTGCCTCAACGCGTCCGTGTTTTAAAAGAAGGCAAGGAAGAGAGTGTCGATCTGTCACAGGTTGCGGTGGATGATATCCTTGTGATTCAACCCGGTGAAATCATCCCATTAGATGGTCTTTGTCTCTCGGATGACAACTGGATTGATGACAACATCATCAGCGGTGCGATCATGCCGCGCCGCCTGAGAAAAGGGGAGCATTTGTTATCGGGCATGCGCCTCCCCTTGAATGCTTCGCCTTTGGTTTTGCAGGTGAAAGCGGTCAAAAAAGAGTCTTACCTGGCTTGTCTGGATGAGCGAATTGCCAAAGCCTACATGGAAAAAGCGCCCATTGAAGAGATGGCGACCAACATTTTGCAGTATTTTATCCCTGCTGTGATTGGTCTTGCTCTTTTATCGGGCATTATTATCGCCTGCTTTTTTCCGCCCGCGCTTGCCATTCAATGCGCAGTGACGGTGCTTGTATCGGCCTGCCCCTGTACTTTGGGGTTGGTTGTCCCTTTGGCGTTGATGATTGGCAATCGCAAAGCGGCAGATCATGGCGTGCAATTTAAAAGCGGTAAAGCCTTGCAGGCGGCTGCAGGGATTGATGCGGTAGTCCTTGATTTAAATGGCACCTTGACTTTGGGGGAACCGAAGGTGACCCGCACCGGGTTGCTGGATGACGAGATCACGACTGCTGACTTGTATTCACTTTCTGCCGCATTGGAAAACCATTCCACCCATGCCTTTGCGAGAGCAATCTGTGATGACGCTCAGGAAAAATACGGTGAAAAGATCCCACATAACCTCGTTAAGCAGGTGGATGATTCTTACCATGCCGGGCTCAAAGGGGAAATTGCTGGCACGGAATACCTGATTGGCAATCAGGAATTGATGGAGCAGGAAGGGGTTAAATTCGCGCCGGATTTGGTGCAGAAGATCCCGTTGCAGGCAGGCGATAGCCTGGTGTTTCTAGCCACCAGGAAAAAAATATTGGGGTATTTTGTGCTCACCGACCCCCTTCGCTCCGATGCAAAACTAACCATCGATGCGTTAAAGGCAGCCGGTAAGACCCTCTTCATTAACACTGGCGCTTCCTTTGAGACAGCACGTCGTTATGCGGAGCGTCTGGGTATCCCTGAACAGAATATTCAAGCCGGTTGCGTGGGCGGTGAGGAAAAAGCGTTGTTTATTCAATCCCTGAAAAAGAAAAAATACAAGGTGGCCATGGTTGGGGATGGCGGGAATGACGGTCTGCCGCTGGCTTGCAGTGACATGGGTTTTGCGGTGCAGTCACGCTCAGGCCATCAAATGGCCTCTCAGAATGCGGGCGCCATCATCCAGAAAGGCGCGTTGCTTCCCATTGCCCATGGCTTGGCGATTGCCCGTCAGGCGGTCAGTAACATCAAGCAAAACCTGGGTTTCAGCTTAGCCTATAACATGGCAGCAGTGATTTTAACCGGCGGCCTTTTAGTGGCTTTGGGCATTACCCTCAACCCGGCTGTCGGTGTCGCCTTGATGATTCTTCAGACCTTGTTGATTCTGGGGAATGCCTATCGTTTCAAGCTGCAGCAATCGGATGCTGCACCGAAGGGCGTGGACAAGGCGGATTTTGGTCCCTGTTCATATACTCAGTGCCAATCCAGTTTACCGTTAAAACCGGGAGCTCATTTAGATGATCCGGGGGTTGATTTGGATACCGATCCTTTGCCTGTGGGGGAAAATCAGGATCTCATCCTTGAAAGTCAAAGCCAGTTTGCCCTTACCGGCTCACATTAACAAGGATATTGGCGGCATTTTTGACTGCATGGGGTTTGCTGACACTGACAGTCACCTGTTGGACAGCAAACTCCGCTTTCAGCAGGTTAGCCACGGAGTCGGCAACGGTTTCGATGAGTTTAAACGATTGCGATTCCACATGACGTGTGACCCGTTGACATAATTTATCGTAGTCAATGGTTTGGTTAATATCCTCCTGGCAATGGCTGAAATCAGCAGGAATGTGGATATCAATCAATAAACGCTGAGCAATGCGTTGTTCCCACTCATGGATGCCAATGCGGGTTGCAATGCTTAAACCCTTAATTTGCAGACTGTCCATGCCGTATCCTTAAAATGAACTAGCATAGCAGTCGGGCAGGGTGGCAGCAAGGTGTTGTGAGTGTGGATTGTCGGGTCAGTTTGGATTAAAATTGCCGATTCTGTGAAGCAGGGAGAGCAGCATGACGTTTAAGCTTACTTATTTTAAAACGGTTGATTTATCAGAACCCCAATGGGCTGAAAAAATCAGGGATAGGGTCAGCCGCCTGATTGACACGATTGAGACATTCGAAATTCCCGATGATCCGGTAATCGTTCATTATGTGGGCAAGGATTGGTTTAGAATCATGTCCGCACGATCCTTAAAAAGCATGCTGGATTACCAGCAACAACACCTGGACTATGTTCAAGATTACGCGAGAGACCATAGCGGTATTGCGTTGTCGTTGAGCCGGAAAACGGAATCGACCCCGCTTGAGCATCGATACAACCTTTTTTTGGCCTCGTTAATTCAGGCAAATTTAGAGTATCAGGCGATTTTTACGCTTTGCAAATCGTTTGAGGAAAAATGGAACTTTTATCGTGAGATTGATCCCCAATTTAAAGACAAGGCTTTATTTGGTTCCATTCGCGAGACTTTTTCCGCGAAAGAACAGGCTTATTTTGATAAGTTCGCCGCCTGTTTTACCCAGGACTCTCTGTCTGATTTTATTCCCATCACCTCCTATGTTGAAAACTTGCATTTTCAGCAAGTGACCCATTTTAAAAAGTGCAAGGACTACAAAGAATCAATGGGTAGTCGCAAGTACGATGAAATCTGTTGCCCGTCAACGCGGGCGGTAATCGATGGCAAAAAATCACTCCTTACCCGAGACGCGGCGGACAGCTTCGTCGCCATCTACATGGTTCTCGCCAGCATGGCGCGCGTTGAAACCGACGAAATACAGGCTTTTCTGGGAAAACAGGAATCGGATTACCTGCGATTAGGTGAACAAAAGTTATACCGGTATTTACAAAATCCTCGCCTTTTTGGATTTACTTCCGCGACAAGGGAACTTCTGCTTGAGATGGGGGTTGCGAAAATTAAACTGACCTTTAAAGGTGATTACACCCACCTTTGGTCATTACATGAAGCGACGCCCAAAC
This sequence comes from Legionella taurinensis, assembly GCF_900452865.1. NCBI lineage: Bacteria > Pseudomonadati > Pseudomonadota > Gammaproteobacteria > Legionellales > Legionellaceae > Legionella > Legionella taurinensis. Next base: position 2,512,814 of record NZ_UGOZ01000001.1, on the reverse strand, counting down.
AAAATGTGCTCAAGATGCTGATTGATTACAGTAAAATGGATTCGGCTTACCCCGCATTGGTACGGTTTTTTACAGCCCATACGCAACGCCATCATCATCCCCTGGTTAAACAGGCGGTTGACGCCCTGGTTAAGGGAGATAATATTCATAACGTCATGATGACGCTTGAAACGGAGGCAAGAAAACACCCTCTTTTCAATGAAGAAGGGTCGTTGATGCGGCGTTTGCGCTTTATCACGATGTACATCGGGTATGGAGCGGCCCCTCCTAAAAAGGAGCCAAAAGAAGAAATAACATTAACGGTGTAAAAAAACAGGTCCCATACTAACTGGTCAGTGCCGAGCGGAGAGTGTCTTCCGGCACGGATTCCTGTGGTTTCACGGCCGGATTGTGTTTGGAGCTTAAAAAGCCATGGGCAGCAAGCAGATTTTTTCTTTCACCAGCGGCGGGCTTCTGCCAGGATACTTTATCGGCGCGAACAGGGGGTTTCGGTTTTTCTCTTTCCGCTGCCTGGGACTCTTGTTGGGGCGCCTCATCGATAGCGGGTTTCGGGGCTTCTGTCTTGGCTGGAATGGTTTGAGTGGAATAGATTAGCCCGCCCACTCGCAGCTTTAAAACCAAAAAGAAGGCTTTAAAGGGTGTTAGTTTGACATAATCATCCTGAGACTCGGGATCGTTGATTGTCTTTTCATAATCAGCGGGATTTAATTGCTTGATGATCCAGGGATTTTTGCGGTAATAAATGTCATCCCCTTTCGCGATGAATAAAGGTTGGGGTTGAGGCTTACTTGAATCAATTTCCGGTAAAAAGGTTAAGCCGCCATAATTGTTCTGCTCCCGCATTGTACCGTCGTGAAGCAGCCTGGCAATGTCACCCAGGGAGTTATCCATGCCATTGATCAGCATGTTACTGTTTGCATCGTTATTGCGCTCAAAATAGGTCCCATCGCCATACACTTTACTGTCTTCGTGCAGCATGGCAAACGGTTCCTCGCCCGTTTTATCCTCCCCTTCAATCACTGGCGTAAACGGGTTGGTGGCGGTAATGCTGTCTGCATTGTCTTCATTGTGCATGTTATTGACCAGGATGCTGCCCAGCGATAGCATTTTGAATCGATCAGGTAACAGGGTCCGCAGCCGGCCCATGCGGCTTAAATGACCTGCGGCAAAGTGATCGGAATAAAAATGCATGGCAAAGAGATCACGGGCCACGGCCATGGCATGGTAACGCTGGCCCAGCTCCACAATCATCTCCTTATCCGATTTTTCTGAAAAACCGTATTTGCTTTTATTTTCGCGTATCTTACGAATATTTTCTGCTAACTTGCTGTGAAGTTGCTCTTCAGTAATCTGTCCCTCAGCTAATTGCCGGCACTGGTAGGCCAGGTTCGCCATGCGCAAAGCGGAGCGGTGGCCGACAATGTAGGCCCTGAGAGACCAGGGGGAGAAATGAGCTTCGTTATTCACTAATTTGTCGCCATACCCGGGTATGACCAGGGCATAAACAGCCTGTTGCAAAACACCGGGTAGAAAGCTCTTTTCTATGGCGTAAATGCGATCCACATTCGATTTTTTAACGTCTGGAGAGGCTAAATCCTCATAGGCTGCGCGGAAAGCCTGGTATTCCCGTTTTGAAACCGAATCGGTGATAACCTCACGATTATCGGTTCCCTGCGGCGTTTTTAACTGCAAACCCCACCCGGCTTTGGTGTAATAATCTCCGGCCAAAGCCACTATATCACCGGCGCTTAATTCCAAATCAAGGGGCATGGGAATCCCATCCACCTTGTGCATCATCCGCACTTTTAGGATTTGTTTTTCGTCAGGCGACAAATCTTTACTGCCTTGAAGGTAGGGATTTTCAAACGTTTGTATGCGAATTTGATCGCCTGCGGATTTATGCTCGTTCGTTTCCATCAATCACTCCAGGGGTTACAACTTTTTATAGAGTACCTGATAAAAATTAAGGTATCCTTAAACCCGGGACCGCGTTATCGTGTTTCGCAAAAGAAGCCCATGCCCGAACGGCAGTTACACTGGGCGATCGGGTCTCGGCATGAGGCTTAGAGGGGGCGTAAGCGTACCTGATGATGCCCGCCTGCGCGGGCGAGACATCAATCGGCAGCCCAGCCCCTTTTGCCATCCACACCCGCCTGTTTGACCACGAAGGTATTCCAGGCTTCTATCTTAAGAAGCTGATTAATGAGTTGTTTCTATTCAAATTTGAAATCATTGCGGCCTCCTTTTGGCAGATTCTATGTCTGAAAAAGGATAAAATGATAAGATGACTTTTTTATCCGACTGAGAATACCATGACTGATCGCCGCCAATCCCTGTTTTTACGCGCTCTAAAACGTGAGGCTGTTCCGCGAACACCCGTGTGGTTAATGCGTCAGGCGGGCCGTTATCTCCCTGAATACCGCAAGGTGCGTCAGGAAGCGGGTGATTTTTTAAGCTTGTGTAAAAATCCACAATTGGCCTGCGAGGTCACTTTGCAGCCCCTGCGTCGTTATGCGCTGGATGCGGCCATTTTGTTTTCCGATATTCTGACTATCCCGGATGCCATGGGTTTAGGGCTTTATTTTGCCGAAGGGGAAGGCCCCGGATTCCACAAGCCGTTGCGGACCACCCGCGACATAGAGGCTTTACCTCATCTCTCCATTGTCGATGAACTAAACTATGTAATGGAGGCCGTGCGTTTGATTCGTGCGGCAATGCCTGCCCATTTACCGCTGATTGGTTTTTCCGGAAGTCCCTGGACATTGGCCTGTTACATGGTTGAAGGAAAAGGAAGCCGGGATTACCGAGAAATGCTGAAGCTACTTTACAATCAGCCTTTAGCGGCCCACGCATTACTGGATAAGCTGGCGCTTGCCGTAACGGCTTATCTTCAAGAACAGATTCGCGCGGGTGTTGATGCCGTCATGCTGTTTGATACCTGGGGCGGCCTTTTGAGCACAGCCAATTACAAGCAATTTTCCCTTCATCCCATGGAAAAAATAGTCAGAGAAATTAAGCAGGCTTTCCCACACATTCCCATCATTCTCTTTACCAAAGGGGGGGGGCAATGGTTGGAGGACATGGCCATGACAGGATGCGATGCCTTAGGTCTGGATTGGACCTGTGATTTGCAGCGCGCCAGAGTGCGGGTGGGCAATCAGGTGGCTTTGCAGGGCAACCTTGACCCGGCCGTTTTACTGGCAAATGAAAGCGTTATCCGTGAAGAGGTCGGAAAAGTACTGGCTTCATTCGGTAAGGGTAACGGTCATGTCTTTAATCTCGGACATGGCATCACTCCGGATGTAACGCCTGAAAGCGTTGCGGCCATGATCGATGCGGTCCATGACTACAGTCCTCCGTATCATCAGGAGGACGTATGATCATCGAAAGCAAATTTAAACCGGCCTGGTGGTTAACGAATGGTCATGGGCAGACACTGTACCCGACGATGATGCGTCGTATCACCGCCCCGGTTGATGGTTCCGAGCGGATTGAATTGCCTGACGGTGATTTTATTGATTTGGCCTGGGCGGTGAATGGCCTGGCCGATGACACACCGCTGGTTATTTTGCTTCATGGTCTCGGGGGCAGTATTGAGTCGACGTATGCGGGTGGTTTGATGCGCGCCTTCAACCGGCATGGCTGGCGAGCCATGCTGATGCATTTTCGCGGCGCCAGTAAAGAACCGAATCGTCTTCCCCGTGCCTATCATTCAGGCGATACCGGCGATTTGGATTATTTATTGCGCTTATTGGCTGAACGTGAACCGAATACCTTAAAAGCGGTAGTCGGGGTTTCTCTGGGCGGAAACGTGTTATTGAAATGGCTGGGGGAGCAGGGAGGACAACAATTGGTGACTACCGCCGTGGCGGTTTCAGTACCTTTCCAGTTGCGGCTGGTTGCTGACAAAATGGGGCAGGGATTTTCCCGCATCTATCAATCCTACCTGTTGCGGCGTTTAAAAGGAGTTTTTCATCGCAAAATTGAATTCCTGAACCTTGATCTACCCAAGGAATTAATGAATGTTAATCAATGGCGTTGTTTCTGGACTTTTGATGAAAAAGTGACGGCACCGCTGCATGGTTTCGCACACGTGCATGCCTATTATCGTCAAGCCAGTTGCCATGCGTACCTAAGTAACATAGCCACACCCACCCTCATTATTCATGCCTTAGACGATCCCTTTATGACCCCAGACGTCGTTCCTGAGGAAAAGGACTTGTCAGACCAGATTACCCTGGAACTCAGCGAGCGTGGCGGCCATGTCGGCTTTATCAGCGGCAGCTTCATTGGTCAGCCTGTTTACTGGTTGGAGGAGCGCATCCCTGCCCACCTTCACCAGCAGTTCAGTAAGATTGGAACTGACGGCTCAGTTGAATAGCCATCTCCAGAGATTGTTCATAATTCAGACGAGGATCCACCAGACTGCGATAAGCATGTTTTAAATCGTCCTCGCTTAAACCCCGTGCACCGCCAATGCATTCGGTGACATTGTCGCCGGTTAATTCAAAATGGACGCCGCCCAGATAGCTGTTCATTTTCTGATGAATAGTGACGGCTTGCTGCAATTCAGAAAGAATATTGTCGAAACGGCGCGTTTTAATGCCGTCGGCCGTGGTTTCTGTGTTGCCATGCATGGGATCGCAGGACCAGGTGACGGGGAAGCCGCTTTCCTGAACGGCAGCAATCAGGGAAGGGAGCCGCTGTTCAATTTGATTGGCGCCTAAGCGGGTAATCAGCAGCAGACGGCCTTCTTCACGCTCAGGGTTGAGTTTTTGTAACAACTCCTGCAGCCAGTCTTTGGTGGCAGACGGTCCAATTTTAATGCCAATCGGGTTTTGAATGCCGCGTATGAATTCGACATGAGCGCTGTCCAGTTGTGCCGTGCGCATGCCAATCCAGGGCAGGTGCGTGGACAGGTTATACCACAGGCCATCCTGCGGTTTGCGGGTCAGTGCCTGCTCATAATGAAGGTGCAGAGCTTCATGCGAAGTATAGAAATCAACCTTATTCAGGCTGCTGTTGCGTAATCCATCAATGCTTTCAAGAAAATCAAGCGAATCCGCAATCGAGCGGACGATGGCATTGTATTCTTCCGCCTGAGGCGAATGCTCGACAAAACTTAAATCCCAGCGCTGCGGATGATGCAAATCAGCAAAGCCGCCGTTGAGCAGGGCGCGGATGTAATTCAGGGTCATGGCGGCACAGCTGTAACCCTTTAGCAACAGTTTAGGGTTGGGGATGCGGGAATGGGCGTTAAACTCAGGGGAGTTGACCAAATCGCCGCGGTAACTGGGTAGCGTCACGCCGTCGACGGTTTCAAAATCGGACGAACGCGGCTTCGCGTATTGTCCGGCAATACGGCCGACACGGATGATGGGCTTACGCATACCGTGGAGCAGCACAAGGCTCATCTGCAATAAAATTTTCAATTTATTGCCGATGACCTGAGAGCGGCAATCGTTAAATGATTCGGCACAGTCGCCGCCCTGTAAAATAAACGCCTGGCCCCGGCCAGCGCGTGCAATGGCCAGTTTCAGTCTTTTTATTTCGCCGCTGGTGACTAGAGGCGGCATTTGACTTAACTGCTCCACCACCCGTGACAGTTGAATTTCATCCGGGTAAGTGGCGGCCTGCTGGTATGAAAACTGCTGCCAGGAAACAGGAGACCAAGAACTCATAGTAAACCTTATGACTAGGCAAAAATCCAAGTATGCTGGGAATGAACAGATTGTGCAAGATACGGCAAATAATTCTCTGTTTTAAACCGCAGCTTCTTTTTGATTATTATTGCACAGGAACACTTGAATTTTCTATCGTCGCCCCCAATTTAAAGCGTCTGATTGATGCGAGGAGTGGCTGATGAGCGAAAATAAAACAAAAAACTGGCAAAAAATTAAAGAAGAGAGTGACGCATTGGACAATGACGATCGGTTTGAAGACGATGAGGATCTGACAGACGCTGAAGACCCCTCAGAGCATGTCGACGGTGCGCTGGAGCAACCCAGCATTGGCGGTCTTGAAGAAAAATTGCTGCTGGCTGAAAAGCAGGCCCATGAAAATTGGGAAAAATCAGTGCGGGCGATAGCTGAACTGGATAATGTCCGCCGCCGCGCGGAGCGCGATGTCGCCAATGCCCATCGGTATGGCCAGGAAAAACTGATTGCTTCCCTGCTGCCAATCCTGGATAGCCTGGAGCAAGCCTTGCAACTGGCGGACAAAGACGCCAATGCCGCCATGCACGAAGGCCTGCAATTGACGATGAAGCTCTTTCTGGACGTGCTGGATAAGCATGATGTCAAGCAACTGGACCCCCAGGGGGAACCCTTTAATCCGCAGGAACACGAAGCCATGTCCATGCAGGACGTGCCGGGAGTTGCCCCCAATTCAATTGTTGCGGTATTCCAGAAGGGTTACAAACTCAACGACCGCATCATCCGCCCGGCCCGGGTCATTGTCGCAAAACCGAGGCCGATTGATGAAAATGTGTAAACACGCTTGAAATTGTTAAATTTCACCCCATATCAGAGACATGATGAATACATTACTAGTGGAGCAAGAATAAAATGGCAAAAATTATCGGAATTGACTTAGGTACGACCAACTCCTGTGTGGCGATCATGGAAGGCAACAATACCCGCGTGATCGAAAACAGCGAAGGTCACCGCACCACCCCTTCTATTGTTGCTTACACGGATGACAATGAAACGCTGGTTGGTCAGGCCGCTAAACGCCAGGCAGTCACCAATCCTAAAAATACCCTGTTTGCCGTCAAGCGTCTGATTGGACGTCGTTTTGATGATCCAGTGGTTCAGAAAGACATTAAAATGGTTCCCTACCAAATCATCAAAGCCGACAATGGCGATGCTTGGGTACGCGTTAAGAACCAGGACAAGGCGCCGCCGCAGATTTCTGCGGAAGTGTTGCGCAAAATGAAGAAAACCGCAGAAGATTACCTCGGCGAAGAAGTCAAGGAAGCGGTGATTACTGTTCCGGCTTACTTCAATGACTCCCAGCGTCAAGCCACAAAAGATGCTGGCCGCATCGCCGGTCTCGAAGTGAAACGTATCATCAACGAACCCACAGCGGCTGCATTGGCTTACGGGATGGATAAAAAACGCGGTGACTCCGTCATTGCCGTTTATGACCTGGGCGGCGGTACGTTTGATATTTCCATCATTGAAATTGCTGAAGTCGATGGCGAGCACCAGTTTGAAGTCTTGTCCACGAATGGGGACACCTTCCTCGGCGGTGAAGACTTCGACCTCGCATTAATTGAATACCTGGCGGCTGAGTTCAAAAAGGACACCGGCATTGACCTGCATAACGATCCGCTGGCTCTGCAACGCCTTAAAGAAGCAGCTGAAAAAGCAAAAATCGAATTGTCATCCGCCCAGCAGACCGATGTTAACCTGCCTTATATTACGGCTGATGCGTCAGGACCTAAGCACCTCAACATTAAATTAACCCGTGCCAAACTGGAGTCTTTAGTTGAAAAACTGGTTGAGCGTACGATTGAGCCCTGCAAAACCGCATTGAAGGATGCCGGGTTGTCGGTTTCCCAAATCAACGAAGTCATTCTCGTCGGCGGTCAGACCCGCATGCCGCTGGTGCAAAAAACAGTGCAGGACTTTTTCGGCAAAGAGCCGCGTAAAGACGTAAACCCTGACGAAGCGGTGGCCGTCGGTGCGGCTATTCAGGCGGCGGTTCTTTCCGGCGACGTGAAAGACATTCTGTTGCTTGACGTCACGCCGCTGTCCTTAGGGATTGAAACCTTAGGCGGTGTCATGACTAAACTGATTGAGAAGAACACAACTATTCCTACCAAGGCCAATCAGGTTTTCTCCACTGCCGATGATAATCAGACCGCAGTAACCGTGCATGTTCTGCAAGGGGAACGTGAACAGGCTTCGGCGAACAAATCCTTAGGCCGCTTTGACTTAAATGACATTCCGCCTGCACCACGCGGTGTGCCGCAAATCGAAGTGACCTTTGACATTGACGCCAACGGTATTTTGAATGTATCCGCCAAAGACAAAGCCACCGGCAAGGCCCAATCCATCATCATTAAAGCCTCAAGCGGTTTAAGTGAAGCCGAAGTTGAAGCGATGGTGAAAGACGCCAAGGCGCATGCGGACGAAGACAAAAAATTCAAAGAACTGGCCGATGTCCGAAACCATGCCGACAGTTTAATTCACAGCAGTGAAAAATCCTTAAAAGATCTGGCAACAGAGCTGTCTGATGACGAAAAACGCGGCATTGAAACAGCCATTTCCGAATTGAAAGAAGCGGTCAAGGGCAATGACAAGGCTCACATCGAAGACAAATTGAAAGTTCTGACCGATGCTTCTGCGAAAATGGCCGAGCGCATTTATGCCAAGAAAGCCGCGGAAGGCCAGGCACAGGGCGCTCCTGCCGGTGCTGAGACTCACACGGAGGAAGCGTCTTCTGCCAAAGCCGATGAAGGGGTTGTCGATGCTGAATTCGAAGAGGTTCAGGACGACAAGAAATAACAGACAGCGTAAGGCGGTTTTAGCGGATACTGAAAGCTTGTCCGCTAAAGCCTGCCTGGCGCTGCTTAAGTAATGATTAAGGGGAGAGTGCCTGGGCACTCTTTTACTATTATTGTGCTATAGGTTTAAAGGTATAGCGTTATTATTGATGTGAGCAGTCATGGAACAACAGGATTACTACGAACTTCTCGGCGTGGGCCGTCATGCCGATGAAAGCGAAATCAAAAAGGCCTATCGCAAGCTGGCCATGAAATACCACCCTGATCGTAATTCCAATGACAAAGAGTCTGAAGAAAAATTCAAGGAAATTCAAAAAGCCTACGCTGTGCTGTCCGATCCGCAAAAACGAGCGGCTTATGATCAGTTTGGCCATGCCGGCGTTGATCCATCCATGCGCGGCGGATTTGGGGGTTTTGGCGGGTTTGGCGATGTGTTTGAAGACATTTTCGAGAACATTTTCTCCGGCGGGCGCGGACAGGGGCGGCAATCACGCGGCCAGCGCGGTGCGGATCTGCAATACAACCTGCAACTGACTCTCGAAGAAGCAGCAGCGGGCAAGCAGGTTGAAATTACCGTACCCCGTCATGCGGCCTGTGGTGTCTGTCATGGTTCCGGAGCCAAACCCGGCTCCAGCCCCAAAAATTGCGAAACCTGCGGCGGTGTAGGCCAGGTGCGTATCCAACAGGGTTTCTTTTCCATTCAACAAACCTGTCCCAGCTGTCATGGCGAAGGTCGGGTAATCACCGATCCCTGTGGCAACTGCCATGGCCAGGGCCGCGTACGGGAAAGTAAAAAACTCACGGTTAAAATTCCGGCCGGCGTCGACAATGGCGACAGAGTGCGGTTAAGCGGTGAAGGTGAGGCCGGTATTCATGGCGGCGGCAGCGGCGACCTGTATGTTCAAATCGGCGTCAAGGCGCATCCCATTTTTGAACGCAGCGACAGCGATCTCCATTGTGAAGTGCCGATAAGCTTTGCCACAGCAGCGCTGGGCGGCTCTATCGAAGTGCCCACACTGGAAGGGCGGGTTACCCTTAAGATTCCTGCCGAGACACAAACCGGCAAAGTGTTTCGTTTAAGGGGCAAAGGAATTAAATCGGTAAGAGGCCAGGGGGTCGGCGATTTGCTTTGCCGGGTGGTGGTGGAAACGCCGGTGAACTTATCCCGCGAACAGAAGGATTTGTTAACCCAGTTGCAGGAATCCTTAGACAGCAGTAAAAAAACCCATTCGCCGCGTTTAAGCTCCTGGTTCGACGGTGTAAAAAAATTCTTCGAAGACATGAAATTTTAACACGAGTACGTTACAATCCGTTAATTTTACTGCCAGTAACTGTCTGCTCTGGGCCATTTCAACCGAAATGGGCTCAGAGTCAAAGAGCCCTTTAGTGAAGAGTATCTCCATGTTTAATAAACCAGCAATTTTAGCGCTAGCCGATGGAACAGTATTTCGAGGGGTTTCCGTGGGTGCACACGGGGATTGTGTCGGTGAACTGGTTTTCAATACGTCGATGACTGGCTACCAGGAAATGCTAACCGATCCATCCTATGCCAGGCAGATTATTACGCTGACGACGGCGCATGTCGGGAATACCGGCTGTAATGAAGAGGACATGGAATCTTCACGAATCTGGGCGGCGGGTCTTGTCATGCGTCACTGTTCGCTGATCCCGAGCAATTACCGTGCGTCACAGTCCTTGCCCGACTGGCTTAAGAAGCAGGGTGTCGTGGCCATCGCCGGCATCGATACCCGCCAGTTGACCCTTCTATTGCGCGAGAAAGGAGCAATAGGGGCCTGTATCAGCACGCAGGATGATGAAGAAGCGGCTATTCGTAAGGCGCAGCAGTTCGGCGGTCTTGACGGTATGGATCTTGCCTGTGAGGTGTCCCGCCAGACGATTGAACGCTGGCATGACGGCCGCGGCGAATGGGGACAAAAATCCAGGCCTTCTCATTTTCATGTGGTCGCTTATGATTTTGGCGTGAAATACAATATCCTGCGTATCCTGCATGAAAAAGGCTGCCATATCACCCTCGTGCCGGCGACTACCTCGGCCAAAGAAGCCCTGGCTTTAAATCCTGACGGTATCTTTTTATCCAATGGTCCGGGCGATCCGTTTGCCTGTGATTATGCCATTGCCGCCACGCGTGAATTTTTAGAAAAAGGCATCCCCCTCTTCGGCATTTGCCTGGGTTTTCAAATCCTGGCCTTAGCGGCTGGGGCTAAAACCGTTAAAATGAAATTTGGTCACCATGGCGCCAATCATCCAGTGATTGACACACGGCCACCCCGCCGGGTATTCATCACCAGTCAGAACCATGGCTTTACGGTGGAAGAAGCCAGTTTACCGGATTGCCTTGAAATAACGCACCGCTCACTGTTTGATAACAGCTTACAGGGTATCCGACACAAGACTAAACCCGCTCTGGCTTTTCAGGGGCATCCGGAAGCAAGTCCAGGCCCGCATGAAATTGAAATCATTTTCGATGAATTTGTCACTATGATGGATTCAAATCATAAAACCAATTTAGGGAGAACAGGTAGTGAGTAATTTTCACGTTTTTACTTCGGAATCCGTTTCAGAAGGCCATCCGGATAAGATTGCCGATCAGATTTCCGATGCGATTTTAGATGCCATTTTAGCAAAAGATCCCAAAGCACGTGTGGCCTGCGAAACCATGGTCAAGACCGGTATGGTGTTAGTCGGCGGCGAAATCACAACCACCGCCTGGGTGGATGTGGAAGACATCACCCGCGGCGTTATTCGCGACATCGGGTACAACAGTTCGGAGATGGGGTTTGACTGGGCGTCCTGTGCGGTGTTAAGCGCAATTGGCAAACAGTCTCCCGACATTGCTCAGGGTGTGGACAATCAGGAAACCAAAATACTGGGTGCAGGGGATCAAGGCCTGATGTTCGGTTATGCCAGCCGTGAAACCGATGTGTACATGCCGGCTCCTATCGCCTACTCCCACCGCTTGATGGCAAAGCAGGCGCAGATGCGCAAAGAAGGGAAATTACCCTGGCTGCGTCCTGATGCCAAATGCCAGCTGACCATGCGCTATGAGCAGGGCAAACCGGTGGCCATCGATACCATCGTCTTTTCCACTCAGCATGCTCCCGACATCAGTCACAAGGAATTATGCGAAGCCGTTCGTGAGGAAATCATCAAGCCGATTTTACCGGCTGCCTGGTTAACGCCATCTACTCGTTATTTCATTAATCCCACAGGCCGTTTCGTAATCGGCGGACCGTTAGGTGATTGTGGTTTGACCGGACGAAAAATCATTGTGGATACTTATGGCGGCATGGCACGTCATGGCGGCGGGTGTTTTTCCGGTAAAGATCCGTCCAAAGTGGATCGTTCTGCCGCTTATGCAGCTCGTCATGTGGCTAAAAACCTGGTGGCTGCAGGCATTGCTGACAAGTGCGAAATTCAGGTTTCTTATGCGATCGGCGTAGCGGAGCCCACCTCCATCAGCATCGACACCTACAATACCGGCCGTTTATCGGATGACACCATCATTGATTTAATCAATACGCACTTCGATTTAACGCCGCAGGGAATTATTGATCATCACGATTTGCTGCGTCCGATTTATCGGCAGACAGCTGCGTACGGTCACTACGGCCGAAATGATCTTCCCTGGGAGCGTCTGGACAAAGTCGATGCCCTTAAAAGAGCACTGTAATTAAGCAACGGCCTGTTGCCCTGGCAACAGGCTTTCTAAGTCGTGAGAAAGGATAATCACATGAAACACATCGATGCATTGAGTACGCCTCGTGTTGGTCAGGATTTTAAAGTGGCTGATATTTCCTTAGCCGCCTGGGGCCGTAAAGAAATCGCCATTGCTGAAACCGAAATGCCGGGTTTGATGGCCTTACGTCAGGAATTTGCCAAAACCCAACCCCTTAAGGGCGCACGGATTGCCGGCTGCCTGCACATGACTATTCAGACCGCCGTGTTAATCGAAACCCTGATTGCTTTGGGCGCAGAGGTTCGATGGTCCTCCTGTAATATCTTTTCCACCCAGGATCAGGCGGCTGCGGCAATTGCGGCAAGCGGCGTGCCGGTGTTTGCCTGGAAGGGAGAAACGGAAGAAGAATACTGGTGGTGCGTGGAGCAAACCATCCGCGGGCCTGATGGTTGGGAACCGAATCTCCTGCTGGATGACGGCGGCGATTTGACCCAGATGATGCACGAAAAATACCCCAATCTGTTAAAAAATGTGCGAGGCGTTTCAGAGGAAACCACAACCGGCGTGGCCCGTCTGTACGAAATGGCTAAACAGCATCAGCTCAAAATTCCAGCCATCAATGTCAATAATGCGGTAACCAAGTCAAAATTCGACAATCTATACGGCTGCCGTGAATCGCTGCTGGATGGATTAAAGCGCGCCACGGATGTCATGATTGCCGGCAAAGTGGCCATTATCTTAGGTTACGGGGATGTGGGCAAGGGGTGTGCACAAGCCTTGAAAGGCCAGGGGGCAACCGTCTACATCAGTGAAATTGATCCCATCTGCGCATTGCAGGCGGCCATGGAAGGGTATCGAGTGGTTACGCTGGATGATGTCGCTCACGAAGTCGATATTGTTGTCAGTGCCACAGGCAATTACCACGTGGTGACCCATGACCATCTGTTGCGGATGCGCAATCAGGCCATTGTCTGTAATATTGGTCATTTTGATTCCGAAATTGACATACAAAGCCTGCGCCAATACCGTTGGGAGAATATAAAACCTCAGGTGGATCATGTCATATTTCCAGACGGCAAGCGTCTGATTATTTTGGCGGAAGGTCGGTTGGTCAACTTGGGTTGTGCGACCGGACACCCCAGTTTTGTCATGTCCACGTCGTTCACCAATCAGGTTTTAGCTCAAATTGAATTATTTCAGCACAGCGACCATTACGAGCATCAGGTGTACGTGTTACCCAAACACCTGGATGAAAAAGTCGCTCGCCTGCACTTGGACCGTATTGGTGCTAAATTAACACAATTGACCCGTGAGCAGGCCGATTACATCGGTGTCTCAGTGGATGGGCCGTACAAGCCGGATCATTACCGGTATTAATTCATTTCCCCTCCCTTTGGCGATGTTCGAAGGGAGTTTTTCCTGCCTGAATACAGACCGGTTATTTAACCGAATACCACGTAATTAATGCTCTTGTTGTCAAAAACAAACTCCTGCATACTGAACACCTTATTGACGCAAGGAGATGGACAAATGCGGTATCAAACAGGACTTATCGGATGCACCCTGCTGGCTCTGGCTCACGGGGCATGTGCTTCACCCGAAGCCCATGATGTGCGGGTCATTATCAAATACAAACATCCCATGGCGTTGACCAGCCTGCAAAAGCAGTTAACCCAGCAATTGCATGTGCCTGTAAAAACCTTAACGCCCATGGCGAATGGCGCTTATGTGCTGTCCATCCCGGCAACCGAACTAAAACAGGCCAACTCCCAGGGTGATGCAACGGATTGGGTATTGGCAACGCTTCGCCACAATCCTGAGATCCAATATGCCGTCAAAGACCGGGTGGGCCATTTTAAACCCATGAATCAACCGACTGACAACGACTACATTCCATTATCCCACGAACTGCAGTGGGATGAGTTCTCAGCGCCAGCTGGGGTCATGCTGGAATCAGCCGCTGGCAAACGCGACGGTGCCTGGGCCTATACGACGGGTGAGGCGCACTTCCCTGTGGTGGTTGCTGTTTTAGATACCGGGGTGGCTTTAAATCCCAGCCTCGTGGATAACCTGACCAAAGACGATGGCGGTGCGGTGTGGGGATGGAATTTCGCCGGCAACAACCGTGATGTACGTGATGAAACGCGTTCTTACCATGGCACGCATGTCGCAGGGACAATAGCCGGTTACGGTGAGGTCATGAATGGCATAGGCGTTCATCTGAAAGTACTGCCGGTGAAAATACCGGATGCCAGCGGCATGTTTTATGAAAGCCAGGTGGTGAATGCCATTTATTGGTCAGTCGGCGGTGATGTGCCTGGTGTACCGCATAATCCTTACCCTGCCAAAGTATTGAATATGAGCTTTGGCGTGGATGAGGGACCTGGCAAAGAGATCGATCACTGCGATGAAGCCTTGCAGGAAGCCTTGTCTTTCGCCCGAAAACAAGGGGCTGTGGTTGCGGCAGCCGCAGGCAATGACAACCGTTGGGAGCATTACAATGCGCCGGCGGTCTGTAATCACACCATGAAGGTTGCCTCGACCGGACCTGAAGGTTTGCGTGCCTATTATTCCAATTACGGCCCGGGCATCACTTACGCGGCGCCAGGCGGTGACGCACGTTACGGCAAGACGGGCTCCATTCTGTCAACGGTGAATCCTGGTGGCGGCTATCAGGGTTCGGGATTCGATTTCTATCAAGGCACCAGCATGGCTTCCCCGCATGCAGCGGGTATTGCCGCGTTGATTTACGCAGTTAAAAACAGCGACATCACACCGGAACAGGTAGAACAGCTTCTCTTTACCACCACCCATGCTTTTGGCGAAAGCCGTGATGCCAACAAGTCGTGCGTCGGCAAAAAGCCTTGCGGCCACGGTATCCTGGATGCGCATCAGGCCATAAAAGCCGCATTAGCCAATTACGATGTGGTCTTTACAGCTCCCAGCGGACAGAACCTTGGGTTGGTTTCCTGTGCCCGAGGGGCCATGCAGGCTCAACAAAAAACGCTAATCACCGCGAAAGCTCAGTGGCAACAACTGGAAGCCACTTGCCAGGATGAAGGCGATTACCACTTACCCAGAGTGGAGCAGAATGGCGAGCAGATTGTGGCTGTGTATGGCAAAACCCGTTATCAATTGAATAAATCATCCTTCAAACGCTGCGAGGTCATCGGTTTCGATGGCGTGGGTTGCTATTTCTAAGTAACCAGTGCCTTGCACATCACCTAGTCATGTCATGCCCGCACTAGGCGGGCATCCATGAGCAGGGGACGAACCTTTTCCTTTCGCTTCAACTATCCGAATACCTGTCATGCCCGCGTAAGGCGGGCATCCATGGGTGTGGCACTATGCTTTATATTTTGCCGCTTCGGCTTCTTTAACGATCGGTTGATGATGGACTTTCACTGCGACTGCAGTGTTCGCAGGTTGGCGTTGTGACAGTAGACAGTAGGCAAAGGGAACGACATACAGAGAGAAAAATGTACCCACGCTCATGCCGCCCAGGATGACAATACCCAATTGACGCCGGCTTTCCGCGCCGGCGCCAAAAGCCAGAGCCAAAGGCAGTGCGCCGAGCAGCATGGCCATGGTGGTCATCAGGATAGGACGTAAGCGGGCCTCGGCACTGTTTAACACCGCGGTTAATTTATCCTGGCCCTGTTGCAGCTGTTGATTGGCAAATTCAGTGATCATGATGCCATGTTTGGTGACAAGGCCTATCAAGGTTACCATGCCGATGTTGGTGTAAATCGACAGGCTTTCACCGCAGAGGAAAAGAATCAGGGCAGCACCGGCCAGTGAGAGGGGAACGCTCAACAAAACGATTAAGGGGTCGGTAAAACTTTCAAATTGCGCGGCCAACACCAGATAAATGAACAAAAGCGCCAGTAAAAAGGCCGACAGACTGCTTCCTGATGATTCAAGGTAATCTTTAATGGCGCCGGTAAAGTGGTATTGAATATCGTCAGGGAGATACTCTTTAAGCAGATGTTCCACCTTTGAAACAACCGTGCTGACATGGGCATTGGGTGTCAGTTCCGCGGTGATGATGGCAGAACGCTGTCGATTTAAATGCGGCAGGCTGTCAGGACCAATGCTGTTGTTGACCTCAACCAGGGTCGACAACGGGATCATGCGGCCACGCCCGCTTTGCACGTAGAGTTTATTCAGGATAGCAATGTCACTGCGCTGCGCCTGCTGCAATTGCAGAATCACTTTATAAGCCTGACCATCGTAATTAAAATTAACCGGGTTGTTACCGCCAAGCATGGTCGAAAGTAATTCGGCGATGTCAGCAAGATTCACTTCCAGGTCTGCGGCCAACTGACGGTTAATGGTAATGTCCACCTGCTCGCTGTCCAACGCCAGATTATTTTTGACATGGCGCAACAGGGGATCGTGGGATAAGCGTTTAACCAAACCCGCACTGACTTCATTGAGCCGTAAATACGAGGTGTTGCTGACTAAGGCTAAACTAAATTGACTGTTACCGCTGCTGCGATGGCCTAAGGGATTAGGGCTGACGGGAAAAACATTAATGCCGGGGATTTTCTGCATTTTATCGCTTAAATCCTGGCTGATTTCCTTTTGTGAGCGTGAACGCTTACTCCACGGGGCCAATTTCAGCAGTGTAAAGGCAGAGGCGGGTTTAATGGAAACCATGTAAGCCACTTTTTCAGGAATGGATTCATAAATGGCTTCAAGCTCGCGGGTATAATAATCGGTGTACGAGGTACTGGAATTGGTTGGCGAACTGACAGGCCCGATAATATAAGCCTGATCTTCAACCGGTGCAATTTCTGCTCCAAGCGATTGATAAGACAAAGCCCCTGCGCCGGCCAAAACCAGTAATGACAAAACCAGACCAACGGGTTTTTGCAAGGTGGTTTTCAGGTTGCGTTGATACGTCGTGCCGAGGCGTGCGAATTGTTTATCCAGCCATTTCTGGTAGGTGGAACTCCCTTTCTTCATTAGCCTTGAACACATCATCGGAGAGAGGCTTAAGGCAATAATGCCGGAGTAAATTACGGTCAGGGCCAGGGTAAAGCCGAATTGCAGGAATAATTTCCCGGTAAATCCGGAAACAAAACCCATGGGGGCATAAACGGTGCCCAGGGTGAGGGTCATGGCGATGACGGCAAACAGGATTTCATTGCTGCCCTGGATGGCTGCCTGCATCGCTGGCAGCCCAGCCTCCATATGACGGTGGCAGTTTTCAAGAATGACAATGGCATCATCGACGACCAGGCCAATGGCCAGTACCATTGCCAGTAGGGTCAGTGAATTTAATTCAAATCCCAGCCAATACATGGGCCAGAAGGTGCAGGCAAGGCAGATGGGAATGGTAATGATGGGAATGAGCGAAGCCCTTAGGGAGCCTAGAAATAAAAACACGACAAAGCCGACAAACAGAGCAGCCTCGATGAAGGTTTTATAGACCTGATGGATTGATTCTTTAATAAAGTGGGTTGAGTCAAAAATAACCTCAGCTTGAAATCCGACAGGCAAGGTTGGGCGAAGGCTCTTCAGCTCGTGATTAACGGCTTTAACCACTTCGACCGGGTTGGCGGTGGATTGCGCGAGAATGGCCAAGCCCACGGCCGGTTTACCATTAACCCGAAGCAGGTTGTCTTCAGTCTCGCTGCCTACCTTGACAATAGCCACTTCACCCAGACGAATCAGCTGGGTGTTGCGTTTGGCAATCACCAGATCAGCAAAATGTTTGACGTTTTGAATTCGAGCATGGGTGACCACCGTGTAATAGCGATTTTTGCTTTTGATTTGACCGCTTGGGACATCGATGTTCTGCTGGGTCAGCGTCTTTTTAATGTCCGCCACGGTAATCCCACGCGCGGCCATTTTGACCGGATCCAGGGCGATTTTTACGGCGTAATCGCGTGCGCCGTGATAAACCACCTCGCCGACACCCTGAATTTCCTGCAATTGCGGCTTGATATTACGGGTGATGTAGTCGGTCAATTCCAGTGCGTTTTTATTGGGGTCATGAAAAGCAATAACCACCACTGGGTTGGCGTCATCATCGTTTTTGCTGACTGTTGGCGCTTCACTGCCCAAGGGGAGGCGAGGCTGAAGCGCCGACATTTTATTACGGATTTCATTCACGGCCTCATTAATGTCCACACCCAATTGAAATTCGACATTGACGCGGCTTTTGCTGAGCAGGCTGGTTGAACGAATGAGATCAACCCCTGGCACACTGGTGAGAATATTCTCGATAGGGATGGTGATTTCCTTTTCAATCAGATCCGGACTCGCCCCGTCAAATGTGGTCATGATGGTCACCACGGGTTTGTCAATGTTGGGCAAATGACGGACGGGCAATTGGTTAAAGTGCAATAAACCAGTAATAACCAGCAGTAAAGTCAGGACAATGGTGAAGACAGGGCGCCTGATGCAGCGCTCGGGAAAAGTCACGGGGCACCATGGGCAACAGCGACCACGCGGCTTCCTTCTTTAAGCTTGTGTTGTCCGCGAATAATGACGACATCATCCGGGTTTAAACCGCTGTTAATTTCGGTGAGGGCCTTGTAGTGAGCCCCGGTTTGCACGCGAAGGGCGACTGCCCGGCCTTCACGAAGGACAAAAACGCGTTGGCCGTTGATGGTGGGGATAAGGCTTTCTTCCGGGACAAAAAGACGTTTTTTTTCCTGGCCTAACTGATGGCTGACACGGACGAAAAGGCCGGCTGACAGGAGCTGCCTGTCGTTGTCAATCAAGGCTTCGACAGCAAGGGTGCGAGTTTCTTTGTCAATGGCCGGTGCAATGTAGTTAACGACTCCCTTAAAACTGTGTTTAGGGAAGGCTTCCGAAAAAACCCGCACCTGTTGCCCCAATTTCAAACGGGTTAAAAACCGTTCGGGCAGGCTGTATTCAATACGCAGCTGTTGATTGGCAATGAGGCGCACGAGGGGTTGTCCGACATTCACGTACTGGCCGACACTGACTTTTCTGGAGCCGAGGGTGCCTGAAAAGGGTGCTTTCAAACGGAGTTTTGCCAATTGCGCCTCTTTCACCTTGACGCGGTTTTGCTTGTCTTTTAAGTCAGCGAGAACCTGATCCTGGGCTTGTTCGGAGGCCAGTCCGCGCCTGGCGAGTTCGGTGGTTCGTTTGTAATTGGTTTCGCTCAGTTCAAGATTGGCTTTTGCAGTCGCCAGTTCGCTTTTAAGAACCGTATCATCGAGTTGGATGAGCAGCGTCCCTTTTTTAACCTCCGTGCCCGGTTTGAAATGAATGGCGGTAATCTGCCCGGCCAGTTCAGAACTGATGTCGATGTTGTCAACACTGGCTAAGGAGCCCAGGGTTTCAAATTCTTCAGCAAACACCTTTTCTTTAACGCGGGACACTTCCACGGTAATGGGCTTAACCCGTGCGACCGCAGGCTGTTCGGCTTCCATCGGGTTAAAATAGAAATAGACGGCGCCTGCCAGGGTCATGAAGCAGAAGATAAGAAGTGTGAACCGGAGTTTCATGCCAGGCACCGAGGATTAGATGGAGAAAAATTATAAAGCAATTTGCATCATTATTCAAAATGCGGCGGGTGATGCTGTCCTGGTGTCAGGGGAGGTCAGTTGGGCGCGGCTCTCTGCCGCAACCCGGATGAGGCTTAGGCTTTGGCGCTGTCGTCTTCGACGAGCCATTGACTTAAGGTATCAATGATTTTTCGTGCCTGCTCGTTGCTTGAAATATTGAATTTGGATTTCATCCAATACTGATTGTTGCGCTTTTGATAGCGGCGGATGGAATATTTAACCGGTCCATACGCCTTTTGGGTATTATCCCAATCCTGGTAGCGAAACAGGATGGTGGTCCATGCTCCTTTGGAAAGAATTTCCTTGCCCAGTTCTTTCGTGGTCTCGATGCCGTCATCAGCAAAGGCAATGGTTATTTCATCAATACTTTCAGCCATTCATACTATCCCGATAAAATTTAATCGATGGATTGTAATTTGCCATCCACAAATGTCAAGGTAATGGGCGGTTGATATTGGCCGGGCTGATAAATCCATATCTGTGGTTTTTGGGCCGTGGCAACGGGTTGATTGATGTAGGTATTGTTGACTAAAGAGGGATTGCCGCAGGAACCATAGACCCTTCCCACGGGATCGCCGACCTGAATGCTGGTCCCGCCGCAGATGGAAAACGCATTGGTGTCGGAGCCGTTTAATTTCACACCGTACACTTTATTGTCGACCACATCGACCTGCAATTGGGCGCCGCTGTTTGTTCCAACGGGCAATGACCAGACGCCATAAAAGGCGGTGCTGGAACCCTGATTGTTAAAAAACAATTGCTGAACCTGCACTTTCTGCATGATGGGATTATTGGATTCCTGTTTGCTTAACGGTTCGCCGCAGGCAGCCCTCACCTGATCCTCGGACATGCCGACATTGATGTAGCCGGCTTTCTGAGGGCAATAAATCGATTGAGCAGCAAAGCCCTGGAATGAAAACAGCAGTAATCCAATGGTCGTTAGTGCAGGTTTCATGGCAGCCCTCAACAGCGTATTCTTTGTTTCAAGTATAGCTGCTCCCCATTAAAAAAGGAGGCTGCCCTATCCTAAAGAATCGGTAAAGGCATGGAGGCGCTGATGAACAGGGTAATGACCTTGATGATAATCATGATGATAATGGGTGAGAAATCAAAACCGGAAATGTCAGGGATGATCCTCCGTCCCAACGCCAGTAAAGGATTGGTCATCACCGCCAGCACTTCCCCTGCCGGATGATGCCATTGCGGGTTGATCCAGCTCATGAGCGCCCGGATAAGCACCATAAAAAACAAAAGATTAAGCGGCTGTACGACAAGATCGGCGGCGGTAAAAAGAAGCAGATAGGAAAAGGGCATGATGGCGCCATAGACGATGAGGCCTATCAAAAAGAATTTAATCAATTCCACGGCAATGACAAACAGCAGTGTAATCCAGTCATAGCGTTTGGGGGCTGGCTGCTTTCTGTAGACCAGACGCTCCACCGGGCCGATGATTGGATTGAGCAATCCGTTGATTCCCTGGCTTATGGGATGCAGGGCGCTGATGCGGAAATAGCGTAAAAAAATACGTGCCCATAACAGTAACAGGATTAATGAAAAAAACAGACTGACAAGGTAATACCCTACGGTTACAAGGCCTGTCATACAATCTCCTCAAAGGGGATAACGTTAAGGCAGGGCGAATGCCTAAAAAAGCCCTGCTTGAAAATGGCGTTCATTTTTTGGCTTTTTTCAGGCAGTGTCAATAGAACCCAATGCGTTTGCGCGATTAAATGCCGCAGTGACGGCTGAATCAATCAACGGGACAAATCCTTTCGCCTGCAGGACATCAAGGGCCGCTGCCGTGGTGCCGGCAGGCGAGGTGACTTTTTCTCGCAGCGCCTTTGCCGACAGCCCGCTTTCTTTAAGCAGGACGGCGGCGCCCTGAACGGTTTGAGAGACAAAATCAGTCGCCTGCGCCTCCTCTATCCCAAGTTTGGTGGCCGCAGCAACCAGGGCTTCAATCAATAAAAAGACATAGGCCGGTCCGCTGCCTGAGACTGCCGTAAAGGCATTAAGCTGCGTTTCATTAACCCAGGTATAAATTCCTGCACTCTGAAAAAGCGTAGCGACCTGCTGTTTTTGTTCGTCGGTTAAGGCTTCATTCGCTGCCAGCGGTGTCGCCCCAAGCCTCACGGCATGCGGTAAATTGGGCATGCAGCGGATGATGGCCTGTTCTTTGTTGCAAAACGATTGGATAAACGAAAGACTTACGCCCGCTGCCACGGAAATAACGACCGCCTTTGGCGGAATGAAAGGGCCAATTTCGCGGAGCACGTCGGCCATTTTGGCCGGTTTCACCGTCAGAAACAGGATATCTGTGCCGGCTATTGCAGCCTTGTTGTCGCGGTAGCATGACAGTGAACCGATTTGACCGGGTTCAAGCGAGGGAGAGGCGGCCCGGAACATCAGGGTTTTGTCTTTTTCAAAACCCTGAATTAAAGCCCGTGCCATGTTCCCGTAGCCAATAAAAGCAATGTTCATTCATTCTTTCCTGTTTTGGGGCGTTCGCCAAAAATGGCCCGGCCAATGCGGACTAAAGTACTGCCGGCACGTATGGCGGCTTTTAAATCATCACTCATGCCCATCGATAAGGTATCCATCTGCAAGTGCAGGCGTTGATTGGTTTCCTGAAGCAAGGTGGCGAGCCGCTGGAAGCTGGCATACTGTTCCTCTTCAGCGGCCAGTGGTCGGGGAATGGCCATAAATCCACGGACACGCAGGCTCGGCAAGTGATGTATGCGTTCAATCAAGCCAGCAGCTTTCGCAGGCTCAATGCCGGATTTGCTGTCTTCTCTGTCGAGATTAATCTGGATGCAGACATTGAGCGGCGGCCTATCGAGTGGCCGCGCCTGCGACAGAAGGCAGGCGATTTTTTCTCTCTCAACGCTGTGAACCCAGTCAAAATGGCTGGCGATGTCCTTCGCTTTATTGCTTTGCAGGGGGCCAATGTAATGCCAGGTCAGCGGCAGATGCTTAAGGGCATTGAGTTTCTCGCGGGCTTCCTGCCAGTAATTTTCGCCGATGTCGCTCACGCCGGCTGCAAAGGCTTCCTGGATTGCACTGGCGGGCTGTCCCTTGCTGACCGCCAGTATACAAATCTCCCGCGGGTCGCGTTGATAGACCCTGGCTGTGTCAGCGACCTGCTGCTGAATAAGGTGTAGGCGTTCGGCAATCGTCATGGTGTCGTCAAGAGCTGCATTCATTTAAAATGCTAACGATATCAAAGAGGCTTTATCCCTACAATCATTGCCCGACGGCGGTTAGTGAGCTACTCTATGAAATAGTATGATTCAGCAACGTGATGACAGGGATTGATATGGATATTGCCGAGTTGTTAGCGTTTTCAGTTAAAAATAATTCCTCGGATCTGCATTTATCAGCAGGATTGCCCCCGATGATTCGCGTCGACGGCGATTTGCGACGGATTAACGTGCCGGCTCTGGAGCATAAAGATGTCATTAAAATCATTTATGACATCATGAATGACAAGCAGCGCAAGGAATTCGAGGAGCACCTTGAAACCGACTTTTCATTTGAAATTCTCAACCTTGCCCGTTTCAGGGTGAACGCGTTTACCCAGTCACGCGGTGCCGGTGCGGTATTCAGGACCATTCCTTCCAAAATTTTAAGCATGGAAGATTTGGGATTGCCGCCGGTCTTTGCCGAAATGGCCAGTTACCCCAAAGGGCTGGTGTTGGTCACAGGACCGACTGGCTCGGGGAAGAGTACCACGCTCGCGGCGGTCATCGATTACATCAATTCCAGCCGCTACGAGCACATCCTGACGGTTGAGGATCCCATTGAATTCGTTCACAACAGCAAGAAATGCCTGGTCAACCAGCGGGAAGTGCACCGCGATACCCACAGTTTCAATGCGGCCCTGCGTTCAGCCCTGCGTGAAGACCCCGACATCATCCTGGTGGGGGAGTTGCGGGATTTGGAAACCATTCGTCTGGCCATGACTGCGGCAGAAACCGGACATCTGGTTTTTGGCACCCTGCACACCAACTCGGCCACCAAAACCATCAACCGGATCATTGACGTCTTCCCTGGCGAAGAAAAATCCATGATTCGCTCGATGTTATCTGAGTCGCTAATGGCCGTGGTGGCGCAAAGCCTGTTGAAAAAAGTGGGGGGAGGCCGGGTGGCGGCGCTGGAAATCATGATTTGCAATTCAGCCATCCGCAACTTGATTCGCGAAGACAAGGTGGCGCAGATGTATTCTTCCATCCAGACAGGGCAGGCCAAGGGCATGCAGACGCTCGATCAGCATTTGACTCAGCTTGTCCATGATAACCTGATTGCCAAACACACCGCGCGGGACGTGGCGATTAATAAAACCTTATTCTAGTTTTGCTGGCCCGCAATAGTGCCCCCTCTCTCGCAGGCGGGAGAGGGATGGAGAGAGGGCTGTTAATAAATAAGGACCCCGGGCTCGGGATGCGCCTGATTGTCAGGCTTTAAGACCGGCTTCCTTTTGAAGCTGAATTAATTGCGAAATCCCGCCTTCGGCCAGAGACAGCATGTCGTTGAGTTGCTGGCGGGAGAAACTTTTATCTTCGGCGGTGCCTTGTATTTCAATGAATTCACCGGCTTCATTCATCACCACGTTCATGTCGGTCTCTGCCAGTACGTCTTCCGCGTAATCCAAATCGAGCACGGCCTGGCCGCGGTAGACACCCACGGAGACGGCTGCGATGTAATGGAAGGCAGGCATTTTACGCAGCTTCTCACGGGCGACCATCCAGTCGACCGCGTCTTTCATGGCAACGCAGGCTCCCGTAATCGCTGCTGTACGCGTGCCGCCATCGGCCTGGAGCACATCACAATCGATGGTCAGGGTGTTTTCGCCAAGTACTTTTAAATCCATGCAGGCCCTTAACGAGCGGCCAATCAGGCGTTGAATTTCCAGGGTGCGTCCTCCCTGGCGGCCCTTACTGGCTTCACGTTCGGTACGGCTGTGGGTTGCGCGGGGCAGCATGCCGTATTCGGCAGTAATCCAGCCCTGATTTTTACCTTTTAAAAAACGGGGCACGCCCTCGACGACGGATGCGGTGCACAGTACGCGGGTTTGGCCAAATTCCACCAGCACAGAGCCTTCGGCATGTTGGGTATATTGGCGGGTAATTTTGATGGGGCGTAACTGATTGACTTCGCGATTACTGGGGCGCATGGGTTATCCTCGCTAAAAATGGGCAAGTATACTCTTTTCCAGGCAATCATGCACCTGGGCTTGCATTTGTACAAATTTCGTTTATAGTCGCCCCACCTTAGTCAATCCGGGTTATCTATGACTCAAAGCATGACTGCCTTTGCTCGAGCTCAGGCTCAGGTCGAGGCGACAACACTGTGTTGGGAAATTCGTTCGGTGAATCATCGCTACCAGGAAATTTCGTTCAGACTGCCTGAGATTTTTCGTTTCCTTGAAAATGATCTGCGCCATGTGCTGCGCCAGCAGTGCAGCCGCGGTAAATTCGAATGCCAGCTCAAATTGACGGAGAGTGACACGCAGGCGCAGTCGATTGCCATTAATCAGGCCTTGCTGGACTCGCTGCTGGCCGTGGGCAATCAACTCGCTGCTCAAAAACACCTGGCCAATGATTTAACCCTGGCGTCGCTGTTGAATTGGCCTGGCGTCGTGCAGGTGGCTCAACCGGATGCAGAGAATCTGGCCACTCAGGTCAAACAATTATTTCAGCAGGCGGTCACGGCACTCACAACCGCCCGAATGGCGGAGGGGCAGGCTTTGGAGCATTACCTGCAGTTGCGGGTTAAAAAAATGCAGGACGAAGTTGATAAGGCACGCATGGCTGTCAGCGTGTCGCTGGATGATGCCCGCGACAAATTATTAACCCGGCTGCATGCGCTGCAGCTTGATGTTGATCACGGCCGTGTCGAGCAGGAAATTGCCCTCCTGCTGACGCGCATGGATGTCAGTGAAGAACTTGACCGCTTAACCACGCATCTGCTGGAAGTTGCGCGCGTATTGGGTAATACTGAAGCATCGGGTCGACGACTTGATTTCCTGATGCAGGAATTAAATCGAGAAGCCAATACGCTGGGTTCGAAATCGGATTCCATCGCATTAACCCAGTGTGCGATTGAAATGAAGGTATTGATTGAACAAATGCGAGAGCAAATTCAAAACATAGAGTAAATAAAAATGGCCAATTTATTGCTGGGAAATATTTTCATCGTCGCCGCTCCTTCGGGTGGCGGCAAAACCAGTCTAGTCAAACACCTGATTAGCTCCCTGGAAGACATCGAAGTATCCATCTCGCACACGACGCGAGCCAAGCGCCCGGGTGAAAAGGAAGGTGTGGATTATTTCTTTGTGGATGAAAAGCGTTTCCTCGAGATGGTCAATGACAACGATTTTGTTGAGCACGCGCAGGTCTTTAACCATTATTACGGGACATCGGTGGCGCAAATCAATGCTCGTTTGAGCGCCGGCATCGATGTGGTTCTCGATATCGACTGGCAGGGGGCGCAGCAAATCCGCCGCATTTTCCCGCAGGCCATCAGCATTTTCGTGGTTCCACCGTCCCTTGATGTGTTGAAACAGCGCCTGCAGGAACGAAAGCAGGACAAGGAAGACGTTATCGCGGATCGCATGCACAGAGCCCAGGATGAGTTAAGTCATTTCTCCGAATTTGATTACCTGATTGTCAATGATGAATTCGAAAAGGCGGCCTCGGATCTCCAGGCCATAGTCAAAGCCAATCGTCTGACTTTGCAGCGCCAGTCGGCTAAAGTAGGAAAATTACTTTCTTTCCTGCTCTCATAGCAGTAAAATAGAATGTTTTAGCTAAAAAGTAGGCAGCACTAACGGGTTGCCGTTTCAATTCTGGAGGGGAGTTTTGTATGGCACGTGTAACGGTAGAAGATTGTTTAGAGCACGTAGCAAATCGTTTTGAATTGGTCATGGTGGCTACAAAACGTGCACGCCAAATCGCAGTCCGCGGCGAGCAGCCAATGGTGGATTGGGAAAATGACAAACCCACTGTGGTTGCCTTAAGAGAAATCGCTGCCGGATTAGTCACGCCTGAGATTCTCGAAAAAGACTAATAAGCCGATTTCTGCCGCCCTGTATCCGGTTTCGTGTCTTCGCGAAACCCTGGGACCTGCTTAATCATCCCAAAATCAGGAATTATCATCAGGATGGCTTTTATTGTCTTGATGATTCAGGCATTGATGTCGATACTTATAAATAGAGTACAATTTTTAATAATAAAATTGGTTTAAGGCTTTCGATGTGTTGGCAATATCGCTTGAATTATAACCAGGGAGCTGCGGCTCGCCTAAATAATGGCCGTCATCAAAGCGAGGGGAGTAAGGCGTGAGCTACTTTAAGGAGCTGGATGAAGAGCTTAAATGCTATCTTGAGCAACCCTACATAGAAAAATGCTATCAAGCCTATCTGGTGGCTGAAAAAGCACACCAGGGCCAAATGCGTCGTTCTGGCGAGCCTTACATTACCCATCCGGTTGCGGCGGCCCTCATTCTTGCCCGAATGCGTCTTGATTATCAGACCATCATGGCCACCCTGCTGCATGACGTCGTTGAAGACACGTCCATCAGCAAAGACGATTTAACCCAGCAATTTGGAGAAGACGTCACCGCACTGGTCGATGGCGTGACCAAATTGACCAAGATCAAATTTGAATCCCGGGCGGAGGCTCAGGCAGAAAACTTCCGTAAAATGGTGCTTGCCATGGTGAAGGACATCCGCGTCATCATCGTCAAACTGGCCGACCGTTTCCATAACATGCACACGTTAGGCGCCATGCCGCGCTTAAAACGACGCCGCATCGCCATTGAAACCCTGGAAATCTATGCCCCGATTGCCAACCGCCTGGGGATGCATGCGCTGTATACTGGCCTTGAAGATTTGGGGTTTCAGGCGTTGTATCCCATGCGCTACCGCGCCATCAAGTCTGCGGTGGAAAAATCACGCGGTAACCGCCGCGAATTGACCCAGCGCATCGAACACGATTTGCAGAAAGCCCTGCAGGATTTGAATATTCCTTATGAGCATGTGTTTGGCCGCCAGAAGCACTTGTACAGCATTTACCGAAAAATGAAACAGAAAAAGGCGTCGTTTACCGAAATCACCGATGTGTTTGCTTTCCGGGTGATTACAGAAGACATTGACTCCTGCTATCGGGTGCTCGGTGCGTTGCACCGCACTTACAAACCCGTGCCTCAACGGTTTAAAGATTACATCGGCATTCCCAAGGCCAACGGTTATCAATCCCTGCACACGACGCTTTTTGGCCCCTATGGCGTTCCTCTGGAAGTGCAGATTCGTACCCGCGACATGGATAAAGTGGCCGAAAACGGGGTTGCGGCACACTGGATTTACAAATCCTCCGGGCTTGAAATCAACGAAGCCCAGTTACGGGCGCGGGAATGGGTGCAGCGTTTGCTGGAGATGCAGCGCAGCACGGGGAATTCCCTGGAATTCATCGAAAACGTTAAAATTGATTTGTTTCCGGATGAAATTTATGTCTTTACGCCCAAAGGCCATATCATGGAATTGCCCAAAGGGGCGACACCGGTCGATTTTGCCTACACCGTTCATTCCGGAGTGGGTAACAGCTGCGTGGCGGCCAAAGTTAACCGCCGATTGGTGCCGTTGAGCATCCCACTGTCCAATGGTCAAACGGTAGAGATTATCACCGCCCCGGGCGCGCATCCCAACCCAGCCTGGTTAAATTTTGTTGTAACCGGCAAAGCACGCAGTAATATTCGTCATTTTCTGAAAAGCCAGCAGCATGCGGAATCCATTGTCCTGGGTAAACGATTGCTGGATCAGGCATTGAACGAACTGGGCAGTGCGTTATCCAAGGTACCGCCTGAATCCATTCAGGCTTTATTGCAGGATCTCAATTACAAATCAGCCGATGAGCTGTATTACGCGGTGGGCATCGGCAATCAAATGCCCATGGTCATTGCCAAACGCTTAGTCATTACTCAGGAAAACCCTGACCTTGAAAAAACCACCCAGGGCGGACCGTTAGCCATTAAAGGCACCGAGGGGATGGTGATTCATTTCGCCGATTGCTGCCAGCCCATTCCCGGCGACAGTATTGTTGGACGTTTCCAGCAGGGTCGGGGTATCATTGTTCATGCCAGTGATTGCCCGCAGGTCAATCATGTCCGAAGCCATCCTGAGCAATTCATTTCCTTGCGCTGGGATGAGCAGGTGCAGGGCGAGTATTGGGTCGATATCACGGTGGATGTGGCTAACCAGCGCGGTGTACTCGCGGCCTTGGCCACGGCCATTGCGGAGGCGGAGTCCAACATTGGCAACATTAATGTCGACCCAAGGGATGGCCGGCATAATGCGGTCACGTTTTCCATCAGTGTCCGTGATCGAACCCATTTAGCCAGAGTCATGCGGCGCCTGCGGGCCAATAAAGTGGTCATGCGCCTTTACCGTAAGAAACAGGGGGAATAATTCATGCAAGCGATTCACAGTGAGGTAGCTCCAGCAGCGATTGGAACGTACAGCCAGGCCGTCCGTTGCGGCGATACCGTGTATTTATCCGGGCAAATTCCGTTAGATCCGAAGACCATGCAGCTTTGCAGTGATGAAATCAGGCTGCAGATTAATCAGGTTCTTGACAATTTAACAGCCGTGTGTGAAGCGGCCGGCGGCACCTTGGCCAATGTGGTCAAACTGAACGTGTACCTGACGGATTTGAACCATTTTCCATTGGTCAACGAAGCAATGACCCGTTATTTTGCAGAACCGTTCCCGGCGCGGGCGGCCATTGGTGTCGCGGCACTGCCGCGGGGTGCTCAGGTCGAAATTGACGGCATTTTGGTTTTACCCCGGAAATAAGCGAGTCACTGGCGTGGAAGACAATTCATACGCCCGCACCGGGCGTAAGATGTTCATTATTGCCTGGCTGATTTTATTCGGCCTGCTGTTTGCTTTTTTCTACGTTTACGACCAGCACGATCCTGCCCGCTATGAGATTGACCGGGGCACATTGACCATTAAGAGTGACCGGCAGGGGCACTACCGCGTCAAGGGGTTTATTAATAATAAGGCTGTCGAGTTCATGGTGGATACGGGTGCAAGCCTCGTCGCCATTCCTAAAACAGTAGCCGACGAGCTTCACCTTCAGGGACGTTATCCCATTACGCTCAATACCGCCAGCGGCGAAGTCACCGGCCTGTTAACGCGGCTGGATCGGTTATCTTTTGGTCCTTTTGAATTAAAAAACATTAAAGCGGTGATTTTACCCGATGAGCAGGATGAGATGGTGCTGTTGGGAATGAATGTGTTGTCGCTTTTTAATTTATCGCAGAAAGACAGGCAATTGATCATCGAAAAATAGGGTTTACACAATCAGGTCAACAGGTTTTTTATGAGTATAGTCTCGCTTCACGGTGTCAGTTTAAACATTGCCGGTAATTCGTTGCTTAACGAGGTGGATTGGCAGATTCAGGCCCAGGATCGCATCGCGCTGGTGGGCCGCAATGGCGCCGGCAAATCAACCCTGCTTCGCCTGCTGCAGGGCCAGTTGCAACCGGACAAAGGCCAGATTAACCGCTTGGGCGGTTTGCGTGTGGCCGGATTGACGCAGGAAGTCCCTGTTCATGAGAACGAATCGGTTTATCATTTTCTGGTGAAGGGGCTTGGCGAAGTCGGTGAGGTACTTGATGAATTCCACCGCCTGTCACAGGGTAATGATCTGACGCGTCTCGCCCAATGTCAGCTTCGCATGGACACGCTGCACGCCTGGGATATCCTGCCCCGGGTTGAAATGATGGCTACCCGCATCGGCATTGATGCCAATGCACGCATGGACAAGCTCTCCGGCGGAATGAAACGGCGAGCGCTGCTCGCCGCGGCGCTGATTGCCGCACCGGATTTGCTCCTGCTCGATGAACCGACCAACCACCTTGACGTCAATGCCATTGAATGGCTGGAATCTTACCTTAAATCGTATCAGGGCAGCTTACTGGTGGTAACCCACGACCGTGAATTTTTAGGCCAGGTGGCTAGCCGCATTGTCGAAGTCGACCGCGGCAACCTGTATACCCATGACTGCGATTACGAAACTTACCTTGATCGACGCGAAGCCATGCGCCTGACGGAAGAAAAACACAATGAACTTTTCGACAAGCGTCTCAGCGAAGAAGAAGCCTGGATTCGCACCGGCATTAAGGCCCGGCGGACGCGTAATGAAGGGCGGGTGAGGGCGCTCAAGGCCATGCGCGAGGAGTACAAGGCCAGGCGTGCCCAACTGGGTAAAGTGCAATCCGTGGCGCTTGATGTCGCCCGTTCGGGTTTTTTAGTGATCGAGGCAAACCAGGTCAACTTAACTCTGGGCGATAAAACACTGCTTAAGAATTTTTCCCTGCTGCTGACCCGTGGCGACAAGGTTGGCATTATCGGCCCTAACGGCTGCGGTAAAACCACGCTGATCCGCACGCTGCTCGGCGAATTGCAGCCTGA
Source organism: Legionella taurinensis (assembly GCF_900452865.1). Lineage (NCBI taxonomy): Bacteria > Pseudomonadati > Pseudomonadota > Gammaproteobacteria > Legionellales > Legionellaceae > Legionella > Legionella taurinensis. Next base: position 2,481,579 of record NZ_UGOZ01000001.1, on the reverse strand, counting down.
CAGCGGCACGGTTCGGCAGGGTACATCCCTGGAGGTCGCCTATTTTGACCAATTACGCCGCCAGCTCAATGAAAATGAAACCGTGATGGCCAATGTCGGTGATGGGGCGGATTACGTCACCATCAATGGCAAGCAAAAGCACGTGGCCACCTACCTGCGTGAATTTTTATTTCCGCCGGAGCGGTTCAATCAACAGGTTTCCACGTTGTCCGGGGGCGAACGCAACCGCCTGCTGCTGGCTAAATTGTTCGCCAAACCGGTGAATCTACTGGTCATGGACGAGCCGACCAACGATTTGGACATTGAAACACTGGAACTCATCGAAACCATGCTGGTGGATTATCCGGGTACCTTGCTATTGATCAGCCACGACAGGGCATTCATCAATCAGGTGGTCACCAGCGTACTGGTTTATGAAGACGAAGGGGTATTTAACGAGTACGTGGGTGGGTATGAGGATTACCGCCGTCAGAAAAAGCAGCAGCGCGAAACCAGTACTCCGACAAAGACTATTAAACGCACGGCCAGTTCGGTTAAACTGAGTTTTAATGAGCAAAGGGAGTTGGCGCAATTGCCGCAAAAAATCGAACAGTTGGAAGAAAAGATAAACGAATTGCAATTGGTCATGGCCAATCCTGATTTTTATCAACGGGATGCGCAGGCCATCAGTCAATTCACACAGGAACTCGCTAAAGACGAAGCCGAGTTGGCTGTGCTTTATGCGCGTTGGGAAGCGCTGGAAGAAAAAGGGTAACGGCATGTTATTAACCATTGCACTGGTTGTACTGTGTTCGTCCATCGTGGTGTTTTTTTCCCAGGAATTCAGCGAGGTCATTAAAAAATTTTTTAAAATCCCAGGCATGACGCTGTTCCTCCCCACCGCGCTGGCTTCCTTTTTAGTGGTTTATTACGAACCCTGGGTTCTGTGGGCACTGCTGAAATTAAAAGCGGTTCTCTATGTGTTGACTGAAGGGATTCAGGATATTCTGCCGTTTACTACCGCTGATTGGCTGGTTGCACAGATTCTTTTGCTGACTGCCTTGACGATCCTTCCCGTACTGCTGATTGATTTGTGGTCAGTAAAGAAAACCTATGAGCGTTTTAAACACCCCTACTTATTGAGCACAGTCATCTGGATAGTCACTGCTTTCGCACTGGTGATGGAACTGCCAGCTGTTTAACCCCCTTCAGCTAACCTCAATGCGTTTGCATCTCACCCAAACGCCAGGGATAGCCCTTGCGGCATTTGTAATAGGCTCGAGCGATCTGCTTGCCGCGCGGGTAAAAGCCATAAAAATTGGCCTGATAGTCTTCGCAGGGCACGTGACTGAAGAAGCAACCGCGTTTAGCCTGCCAGATGTAGCCCGTGCGGGCGCAGGTGAGCGTGCGGCCGTCAAAGCAAATGTATTGCGGCAGGCCCGCCGGTTTGACATCCACCACGGTTTTAGACGCGCCGCAGGCAAAGCCTAAGGCAGGAAATAAGATAATGAGACAGACGAGCGGTCTTAACATCCGATGTTATCCATTCGCTTGCTATACTAATTAACATAGAATAAATTGGCGGCAATTCCAAATGATTTAATGAGTTCGCCCGATTTGGTTAAGGTAAACTTAAGGAATTAGGTTTACAATAAAGAGATTGGATACCCGGAGTATTTTTCATGGCAAAGAATCAACAGTTTGCAGCGCTTCTCAATGGTCTTAACGATAATCCTCATTTAGCGAATAATCCCGGGTATAAAGCCGCCCTTGATGCGATATTGAGGACCGATCATACCAATGCCAATGCCTTGAGGGCCGCACTTTTCGCACATAAGAATGTATGGATTGCGATTAGCAATGGTGCATTGGTAGATGGTGACTTTCCTGCAAATGATGTTGGGAATGTTAACTTTGATGCAACTGACAATACTGCAGGTCAGCGATTCATCGATCTTTATCAACTCGCCGCCCAAAAGCGGGCCGAACTGGCACTATTGGAAGCAAATGAGGCCACACTCAATGCCATTATTACTTCCAATAACCAACAAGCGGTTCGGCAACAATTCGCTATTGCGCCATTAGATGCACTTGTGGGCGGTACCGCCCAATGGCATGGCGGGTTTCAACCCAATAACCCAAACCACATCACTGACAATGCCGCTGATGCTATTAAGGCGGCGGCAAAACGGACGTTGTTGATTCAGAAAATCAAAGCGGCACCGGGTACTGTGCAAACCTTGGCACAGCTTGAAAATTTATTGGCTGCCCGTAATCACGATGGTAATTTCCGTACCGCCGCCCAACATTTGGGCATAGCGGATGCGAATGTTAGGAATGCCTTGACGGGTAATCTTCTGGCGAACGGTCAACTCGAAAAAGTGGCTTTAAGAAAAGCCTTTGAACTCAGAGTTCAACATCACTTCACGGCTGACTTTAATCCTATCGCTAACGCGTTTAATGCGCTGGATCAGCAGACAGCGACTTTTAACCCATTTCCTCAAGGTGTATTTAACGGTGTATACCACAATAAATTTAACCAGCAGGATGAGGATGCCAACTGGGCGAAAGGGGTTTTAGGGGCGAGATACCTTAAGGAAGCCTTGGCTGTTCATGACGATGCAAATAATCTTATCCGCATAGCCGCTGCCGCAGCAAACCCACCGGTTGGGACATTACAGGGTGCCATCACCCCTCTGTTTGATGCAAATGGACGTTATGTGACTCATGCCGTCACGGAGGCCAATGCCAAAGAATTACGTCAGATTGCCGCGCTTCAGGCTTTAAAATTGAACATTGCCGCGTGTGGCGATGTCAAGGCTTTAAAGGCCTTGGCCGATGTACGCGACATCGGAAGCCTTCGTTCCGTCCTTGACAAATACCCCGCCTTGGGTTTTTCTGGCCCTGGTAATCTTAACGCTCGAGAAGCCCTGGTTGAGCCTGCCCTGCTGCGCTCTATCCTGGGGGCCGCCCATGTCCGCGCCCATCTCCCTTCGGCCTCAACGGAGCATTTAAAAAGGCTGGTTGCTCAGGCCAATTTTGCCACTCAGTACAAACAATATTTAATGTCTGCCACAGAACCTCCTCTGGTGGGACAGGCCCTTGATGACTATTTCAATAACCCGGCTAATGTGACAAAAAGTCGTGAAGAGGCATTGGTTTCATTACTTAGAGCGAATGTACGGAGCCTGGATGATAATGAAATCAATGATATTGTAACTGCTCAAAACCCTCAAAACTTGCTAGACGCTTTCAAAATAAATAAATTAATAGGTGTTGGGAGCACGGATGCTGATGATTTAATTAACAATGGTCCTCCACTTGCTTTCCTACATGGGTTGATGGGATTAGCCAAAGCAGAGCAAATTGCAAGAGCGGCTAAGAACACAAATTTTGATCAACCCAATCAGTTGGGTGGACTTATTAGCTTCATTAATACTCTTAGTATAAACGGTCAGCCAAACAATACACAGACGGTGCTACGGGCCCTGTCTCCGTCTGATCAAAATAATTTCCGCAAGCAACTCATCGAAATCCTGATTGATAGGTACCCCCTTGCTAATCCAGGGCACGCCCCAATAGCTCATTTAAATGATCTAATTCAAGCCAGAGACACCAATGATGTTAAAATCAAACTCGCCAACATGGGGGTTACCGCCAATCTGGATTGGATGGATGACAGCCTCGCTGCCGATTTACAGAGAAAAGCCGCGGCACGTGCAGCCACTGGGCATATCAATGCTCACTCAGCCTTTCCTGCCGAAGCACATCCCCACCTGCAGGCATTCATTTCTCAGTTAAGCCTGGATAAGCAAAAGGCCATTTTAGCCAAACCGGAGGTGCTCGCTGCCTTAATGAAAGCGCAAAGCATCGACGAAATTCGCCGGGTAGTGGGGACGACGAACAGCAGCGCGGGTGATTTGATTGCCGAAAATCAGCGATTATCCAAATTAAGTAAACTGTTTAACCCCGAATTGGCTAAGATTTTAGCCAGCATTAAACCGCCTCTGGCTGTCAATGACGCGCAGATTAATGCGCTCAATCAGACGTTGTTGACTCAAAATAACATCTTTGATGCGAATAACAATGTCTATAGGAACTTGGTCGGCACACTAAGGATGACGTTTAATCCTCAGGATAAAGCGGCATTTAATCAGGCGTTTGGGCTCAATGCGCAGGGGCTTAATATCACGAATGATCCTATTCGGCAAGCCATGGCAACTCAGCATACGCGTAATGGTCACCTGGTGGCAAGGCATGGCATTATATCCCATATGCATAACGCGACTGCAGCGGACATTAAAGAAAAAGCCGCGATTGAAATTGCCCTGCGCTTAAGTAAGACGCAGCCTTTCGACCAACATGAGATTCAAAATTTTAGGGATTTTTTTGAAAATGCAGCCTCGCTTAATGATGTCATTACCGGTATACCCGGAAATAACACGATAAATACCAATTTGGGAAATACAGGCTGGCAAAAACAAATCACCCCTGAGATGTTTGACGCCTACAAACAGGTTAAGAAACAGCAGGCCTGGTTGGATAGGGGGAATTACAACGCCCCAGGCGGCACCAAGCAGACCGAGCAGACCGAGATCCAGGCATTAAAAACCAAACTGAAATCGATAACCGACATTGACGACGATTACCTGCAGGAGATTAAGCACCTGGGTAGTTTAACTGAAATGCAATGGTTAAGCCCCGAATTCGAAGTGGCGGCACGTCAGGCGTACAATGAGTTACATCCCAAATTTAAAACCTTTGCCCGCGATTGTGACATTATTCTTGAAGAGTTCCGAAGACAGCAAAAGATTTATGAGGATAAACTCAATTCCCTGCCGGATACGTCAACCCTGAATCAGCCCAATGAACGTCAGCAAAAAAAGGATATTGAAAATTTCCGTGCGCAATTAAAAGAGGAATTGGCGTTGATTAAAGCGGGCATCAACCTTTATGAAAAGGCCAGTCTGGCGTTGAATGGTGATCCTTCGGCTACGAACGAATTAGCCCGCAAGGGGTTAATTCAACATCTGGAGGATTGCAAGCAGGGCACCAATGTGATCTTCGCTACCTCCGACATGAGATACAATGACTTTCCGGTGGATGAGAAAGAGCAGCATTTTGCTCAGGGCTATCAACCCGGTCCCGGACAACAGGCAGCGCCAGACCGTTCAGCGATCTCCACGGAGGCACCGAGAACTTACACCGTTAAAAAACTTGAACCGGGCATGTGCCGTGAATACGTGCTTTCTGGTACCAGACAAGAAACCTACGGCAGAGGGCAAACCCGGACAGTGGCCGATACCGGGACCTTTATTGAAGAAGTCCATGCCGGCCATCTGGAGCCCAAAACGGTTAAGAAGAAAACCGAGGTTAATCCGCAGGCGACCATTACTGTGTCTAAATTCCCTAAAGACGACGAAAATCAAATTAAATACGCCATGGCCATGGCCTCGCAATTGCTGGCTCACCTGGATCATGCGCCAACCAAAGACAGACCTCTCGTCATTACCGGCTCCAACCCCGAGGAATTAAGGCATTTATGGACGGCCCTGATGGTGTTGGGTAAAAACAACCCCAAGATGAAGTTCAGCCAGGATGCGATTAAAGTGGCCTCCACCGCGTTTGATCCTGACAGTGAACTGGGTAAAGTGTTTGGACTTAAAAGCGATGCGCTCTACAATACGTACATGGCGCATCCAGCCATTAAACAAATGGTGGGCTTGATAAAAACCTTCACCGAATCCAAAGAAGCGGAAAAGAGTACCACCAAAGACGTCACCAAAAAAATTGCCAGCATGCTGCAGCAATTTAAGACGGAAGGGAAGGAAGCCTTGGATAATCTTGAGCGCGATTTGAATACCAACCGAGGTCCTACGCTCGGGTAAACCTAAACACAGGACACCATGAAGAATAATAACCTACCAATCGGGGTGTTTGATTCAGGGATGGGCGGTCTCACGGTTTTGCGTGCCTTAAAAAGCACGCTGCCGCAGGAATCGTTCATTTATCTCGGGGATACGGCGAGGCTGCCCTATGGGACGAAAAGTCCTGATACGGTGCAGCAGTATGCGTCACAGATGGCCAAGGTGCTGGTTGAACGGCGCATTAAGGCCTTGGTAATTGCCTGCAACACCGCAACCACCGCAGCTTTGCCTCATCTGCAAGTCATGTTGCCGGACATTCCGGTGCTTGGCGTGGTGCAGCCCGGCGCCAGTGCGGTCATCGCCGCGACGAAAAACCAGCAGGTGGCGGTTTTAGCCACCGAAACCACCATCGCTTCCAAAGCCTATCAACGTTTAATCAACGAGCAATTGCCCGAGGCGGTCATTACCGCCAGAGCCTGCAGCGTGTTAGTGGCTTTGGCTGAAGAAGGCATGGTGGATAATGCGGTGGCCAAAGAAGCCCTGCGCCATTACCTTGCTGATTTTAATGTGCAGGACACCCTGTTGTTAGGCTGTACGCATTTTCCCGTGTTTAAACCCTTGCTGGGCAGGTTGCTGCCGGAAACAGTCACCATTGTTGACTCCGCAGAGGCCACGGCTAAGCGTCTAAAGCAGGTCCTCAGCGAGGCTGGCTTGCAGACTCAGGGCAATGGCCGTCAAATCAATTACCTAGTCACCGACTCGGTGGCCCGATTCCAACAGGTCGGGGAGATTTTTTTAGGCGAAGCGCTTCAAACAGAATCCATCGAACTCGTCGACGCCTGCCCCTAGCTGTTTTCACTGGGTTCAATCTGTTTGCCTCGCGCTGAACGGTGCCGCGCCAGCTTTTCAACATCAATGTAACGATCGGTCGTGGCGCTGGAACTGTGTCCTGCATCGTCCCGCACGTGTTCGCGCGGACGGATTTTAACGTCTTCTGAAATCCCCGTATGCCTTAACCAGTGGACGGTCGCTGAGGCCAGATGTTCCGCCTCTTCCATTTGATTGCTGGCCTGTAAATCCAGGGCCGCCAAATCAAAGCAGTGCTGCACCAGACGACGCAAGGGGGCGGTGTCGCTCATTGGGCCATTGCCGCGCAATTTGGGAATCAGCGGCGAATTGTCGGCCGGGGAGGGCAGGGCCGATAAACCTAAAAAACGACGCCATCGCGACAGGCTTTGCAGCATGGCATCGCTGACGGCAATCTGGCGCTCTTTATTGCCTTTACCGACGGTTGTAAACCACCAGTTGCCGTGGTTATCCCTGGCAAAATCATTCATGGTGGGAATCCAGCGATCGCTGGCAGCCAACTCCGAAATACGCAGGTACAGACCAAAAAGCAGGCTTAAGATAAAAAAAGTCCGCTCATGCTTTTCTGGATGCTCATTGGCTAGTTTTTCGGCGGCTCGAAGCACGGCTTCCCACTGGATTAAGCTTAAACGGCGGATAGGGGCGTTTTGCTGGCGTTTGCGGATGTACTTGCTCTTCTGGCGGATGAGCGCCACGGGATTTGCAATTAAATACTCTTCTGCAATCAAAAAATTAAACAGGGTACTTAAAATGGCAAAAATTTCCTGAATGGCGCCCTGGGAGAGCGTAAACTGGTCAACAGTGGGGCGATGACCCTGTTTAAACGCCGCCTTGCTGACGGTAACCACAAACGGACGCCATTCAGGATTAGGCTGCCTTAAGCCTTCTTTTTCAAGGTAGCGGGGGACTTTTTTGACGCTAATCCAGTTCTCGGGCGGATTCTGGCAGAAACGGATGAACTGGTCGATGTCCTCGCGTTTCAATTGTTTAAGCGTGGCTTTGCGGACATGCCAGGTCCATTGCAGCAAACGCTCCGCTTCCCGCCGATAACTGTTAAAGGTGCCCTGACTGCCGGTGTAGCTTTTTAAAAACTGCAGCGTGTAATAAAAATCAGGTTGAACGTCGGCATGGGGAAGCACAGCATGCTCGTGGTTTTTATGCAGGTGATCCAGGTTGTCAAACAGGGGTAGCAGCGGGGTTTTCATAATCATCACCAGTCTTTTTAAAGCTTATGCTACTGAGAAACCAGGGGCTTCGCAAACGGTAGAATCACGCATCCAAAATAGAAAGGGCTTTATTCGACCAGGCATGATAAAATAAATGCCCAGGTTATTGATTTTACGTTTTGCTGCTAGTATTATCTGCGCTCTGTCCTAGGACGGGTTACGGGGTGTAGCGCAGTCTGGTAGCGCGCCTGCTTTGGGAGCAGGATGTCGGGGGTTCGAATCCCTCCACCCCGACCATTTAATGCGCCCGTAGCTCATCTGGATAGAGCATCGGCCTTCTAAGCCGAGGGTAGCAGGTTCGAATCCTGCCGGGCGTGCCAGCCTAGTGCAGATTCAAGAATATGTCGTTATGGTGAGCGTAGCTCAGTTGGTAGAGCCCCGGGTTGTGATCCCGGTTGTCGTGGGTTCGAGTCCCATCGTTCACCCCATTTAAATCAAGCCAAATACAATTCATGTCGAGATTCACAGAGAGTCTTTACAAGACTCACGTACTGTCCGATAATTCCACCCTGTTTTGCGAAAGTGGCGGAACTGGTAGACGCGCTGGATTTAGGTTCCAGTGGGGTAACCCGTGAGAGTTCGAGTCTCTCCTTTCGCACCATATTCATGTAAATTCATCAAGAGGTGACTAGATGCAAGTTTCTGTAGAAACCTTAAACGGTTTGGAACGCAAAGTAACGGTTTCGGTACCTACCGAACGAGTTGAAGAAGAGGTAGGCCAACGTCTGCGCGAGCTTGCCCGTAAAGCCAAAGTTGCTGGCTTTCGCCCCGGCAAAGTGCCCATGAATGTGGTAAAAAACCGCTTTTCTGACAGTGTTCGTGAAGAAGTCGCCCGTGAAATGGTTCAATCCACCCTGTATGAGGCCCTGCAAAAGAACGAACTGGTGCCGGCAGGCCAGCCCATGGTCGAGCCTGAACAGCTCGAAGCGGGCAAAGATTTTCGCTACACTGCGACGTTTGAAGTATTCCCGGTCATTGACATCACTGAATTGAACCAGGATGAAATTGAAGCCATCGAAGCGCAAGTCAAAGACGCCGATGTGGACAACATGCTGGAAAAACTGCGCGAACAGAATAAAGAGTGGCAGGAAGTGTCCCGCGCTGTGGCAAAAGGCGACAAAGTGGTCATTGATTTCGAAGGTTTTCTGGGTGATGAACCTTTTGAAGGCGGCAGTGCAAAAGACTATGAATTAGTTCTTGGTTCCGGATCCATGATTCCTGGATTTGAAGACGGGATTGAGGGCATGAAGCCAGGTAAACCCACCGACATCAAGGTGTCTTTCCCTGCCGATTACGGTCACAACGAGTTGGCCGGAAAAGAAGCCACTTTCAAAATCACTGTGAACAAGGTCTTTGAAGGTCAATTGCCTGAATTGAATGACGCTTTCGCGGAGAAATTCAACATTAAGGAAGGCGGCATTGACGCGCTCAAAAAAGACATTAAAGACAACATGACGCGTGAACTCGAACGCCGTGTCAGCGCCATGAACCGCGAAAAAATCTTTGATAAATTATTGTCTGCCAATCCGTTTGATTTGCCTGTGGCGTTAATTGACAATGAAATTGCCCACTTAAAGCATGAAATGTATCACCGCTTATTTGGCCACGAACACCATGACAATGAAAAAATCCCTGATTTCCCGCGTGCGCTGTTCGAAGAACAGGCCAAGCGTCGTGTGCATCTCGGACTTTTATTCTCCGAATACGTCAAAAAGCATGAACTCACTACGGAAAAAGAGCGTGTGGATGCTATGATTGATAAATTTGCCAGTGCTTATGAAAATCCGGACGAACTGCGCAGCTGGTACAAAGCCAGCAAAGAACGTCTGGGCGAAGTCGAAGCCCTGGTCATGGAAGAAGTCGTTGCCGAAAAGATCAGTGAAAATGCAAAAATGGTTAAAAAACAACTGTCTTACGACGACGTCATGAACCCCAAAAAGGATACTGAGAAGAAAGGAGAGTAAGGATGCCGGGCTATTCAGACGATGTAATCAGAAATGCCAGCGGCTTAGTGCCGATGGTGATTGAGCAAACCTCGCGAGGGGAGCGCTCCTATGACATTTACTCCAGATTATTAAAAGAGCGCATTATCTTCCTTCTGGGTGAAGTCGAAGACCACATGGCTAATCTGGTTGTAGCTCAGCTTCTGTTCCTTGAATCAGAAAATCCGGATAAGGACATTTCCTTGTACATTAACTCCCCTGGCGGGGTGGTGACTGCGGGTTTGGCCATTTATGACACCATGCAGTTCATCAAACCCGATGTCAGCACCCTGTGTATCGGCCAGGCTGCCTCTGCCGCCGCGCTGCTGCTTTGCGCCGGCGCTGACGGCAAGCGGTTTTGCCTGCCCAATGCCCGCGTGATGATTCATCAGCCTTTAGGCGGTTACCGCGGCCAGGCGACAGACATTGAAATTCACGCACGTGAAACGCTGGCTGTCAGGGAGCGATTGAACAATATCATGGGTAAACACACCAAAAAGACGCCTGACCAAATCATGCGGGATACCGAAAGGGACAACTTTATGAGTGCGACCCAGGCGATGGAATACGGGTTAATTGACAAGGTCCTCTACGATCGTAATGCTCTTGCGAGCGAAGTGTAATTCAGACGGCTACGAAAAGCACAGGCAACTGTTAAGTTTTCGTAGCCGCATTGCCTTTATTTTTTCAATTGTCTAAAATTTTACTAGATTGCCACAGATAATGGCATAAAGTAAGAAAGGGGTTTATCAATGAGTAAAACTGGTAACAGCGATGGGGATAAAATTCTTTATTGTTCATTCTGCGGAAAAAGCCAGCATGAAGTCAAGAAGTTAATCGCTGGCCCTTCCGTATTCGTCTGTGACGAGTGCGTGGAATTATGTAACGATATTATTCGTGAAGAAACACAGGATGTGGCGGAAGAATCAGAATCCCATTTACCGACGCCCCGTGAGATTTCACAGTTCCTGGATGAGTACGTTATTGGTCAACCTCATGCCAAGAAAGTCCTGTCAGTCGCTGTGTACAACCATTACAAGCGCCTGCAGCATAAAACCGAGGACGGCATCGAGCTTGGCAAGAGTAATATTCTGCTGATTGGACCGACAGGAAGCGGTAAAACCCTCCTGGCTCAGACCCTGGCCCGTTTGTTGAATGTACCGTTTACCATGGCAGACGCCACGACACTGACCGAAGCCGGTTATGTGGGGGAAGACGTTGAGAATATCATTCAAAAACTGCTGCAAAAATGCGATTACGATGTGGAAAAAGCCCAGCAGGGCATTGTCTACATCGATGAAATCGATAAGATTTCACGAAAATCTGACAACCCGTCGATAACGCGCGATGTCTCCGGCGAAGGGGTCCAGCAGGCCTTGTTGAAACTAATTGAAGGCACGGTGGCTTCTGTTCCTCCTCAAGGCGGCCGTAAACACCCGCAGCAGGAGTTTTTGCAGGTCGATACCTCCAACATCCTGTTCATTTGCGGCGGTGCTTTCGCCGGTCTTGAAAAAGTCATCCGCGAGCGCAGCGACAAATCCGGCATTGGTTTTGCCGCCCAGCTTAAAAACCAGAAAGACAGCAAGATCAATGAAAAGATTCTGGAATCCCTGGAATCCGAAGATTTGGTGAAATACGGCTTGATTCCTGAGTTTGTAGGCCGTCTGCCAGTGGTCACTACCCTGCACGAGCTGGATGAAGAGGCCTTGATCGACATTCTGACGCGGCCGAAAAATGCGCTGACAAAACAATTCCATGCCTTATTCAAAATGGAAGACGTGGAACTGGAGTTTCGTGATGAAGCCTTGCATCAAATCGCCAAAAAGGCATTGGAGCGAAAAATAGGTGCTCGCGGTCTGCGCGCCATCCTTGAAAATATTCTTTTAGATACCATGTATGATCTACCTTCCCTGGATGGGATTAAGAAAGTGGTGATTGATGAGAATGTTGTCAACAATACCGGTAAACCTATCCTCATCTTCGAAGGTGACGAGAGCAAGCAATCTGCCGCTGGCGGTTAAGCGCTGTTTTTTTACACCTTGTCGTTAGATTGCCATTGATTTTTAAGAAATCAATGGCAAGTGTCCCAATCTTATATGCGTCTAAGCTGTTTTGATATAAATTGGTAATGATACTTGGGATAATCGTCTGAAGAAGGGCTTATTATGTCTAGTGAAAATAAATTCATATCGAATGAAAGCGAATTGGTGTCACCATTACCTGTACTGCCGCTTCGTGATGTCGTGGTATACCCTCATATGGTTATTCCGCTTTTTGTGGGAAGGGAAAAATCCATCAAGGCCCTGGAAGCGGCGATGGTGGACAATAAACAGATTTTTTTAGTCGCTCAACGCAAATCATCCAATGACGATCCAACGCCGGAGGATGTGTTTAGTGTGGGCACCGTATCGAGTGTTCTGCAACTATTAAAATTGCCTGACGGCACCGTCAAAGTCCTGGTTGAAGGCGAGGTGCGGGCCAAAGTGGTGTCTTACAATCAGGAACATGGTTATCTCGAAGCCAGTCTTGAGCCAATGCACGAAGTCAATGAGAGCCATAAAGAGCAGGAAATTGAAATCATCATGCGCTCGCTGATGTCTCAGTTTGAGCAATACATCAAACTTAACAAAAAAATCCCACCCGAAGTGTTAAGCTCCTTAGTCGGCATTGAAGAGCCAGGCCGACTCGCGGATACCATTGCTGCGCATTTGAGCATCAAAGTGGATGATAAACAGGAATTGCTGGAAATTGTCGATGTCGGTACCCGCCTTGAGCGATTGATGGCAGCCATTGAAGGTGAAATTGATTTACTGCATGTGGAAAAGCGCGTCCGCGGCCGCGTGAAACGGCAAATGGAAAAAAGCCAGCGCGAATATTACTTAAACGAACAAATCAAAGCCATTCAAAAAGAACTCGGGGAACTGGGTGAAGAAGGCAATGAGATTGAGCAGCTTGAAAACTCGATTAATAAAGCCGGTATGCCCAAGGAAGCCAAAATCAAAGCGACTGCTGAGCTGCAGAAACTAAAAATGATGTCGCCCATGTCGGCTGAAGCGACCGTCATTCGCAATTACCTGGACTGGATGCTGAGCGTTCCCTGGAAGCGTAAGAATAAAATTCAATTTGATTTGAAGAAGGCCGAGAAACTGCTGGATAAAGAACATTACGGTCTTGAAAAAGTCAAAGAACGAATCATCGAATACCTGGCGGTCCAGAAGCGCGTAAAACGCCTCAAAGGCCCCATTTTGTGTCTGGTTGGACCACCGGGGGTAGGTAAAACCTCTCTGGGACAGTCGATTGCCAATGCCACGGGCCGTACGTTTATCCGTATTGCCTTGGGTGGTGTGCGCGATGAGGCTGAAATACGCGGCCATCGCCGGACCTACATTGGTTCCATGCCCGGTAAAATCATTCAGAAACTGTGTAAGGCCGGCGTAAAAAACCCGCTGATTATGCTGGATGAGGTCGATAAAATGGCCATGGATTTCCGCGGTGATCCGGCTTCCGCCCTGCTGGAGGTGCTTGATCCGGAGCAAAACCATACCTTCAGCGATCACTACCTGGAAGTAGATTATGACTTAAGCGATGTCATGTTCATCGCCACAGCCAATTCCCTGGAAATCCCCGCACCCCTGCTTGACCGGATGGAAGTCATTCGCCTTGCGGGTTACACCGAGGATGAAAAGGTCAATATTGCGCTGACTTACTTAGTTCCCAAGCAGGTTACGCTCAATGGTCTTAAGTCCGATGAAATCAACATCGGCGAGAGCGCGGTCAGGGAAATTATCCGTCATTATACCCGTGAGGCTGGGGTGAGGAATCTGGAGCGTGATATTGCCAGCATCTGCCGTAAGGTGGTGAAGGAAATTTTATCAAGCAAGAAAACCAGAAAAATCACCATTTCCCGGGCCAATATTGAAAAATACCTGGGCGTTAAAAAATTCCGTTACGGACTGGCTGAACAGTTTGATCAGATTGGTCAGGTGACCGGACTCGCCTGGACAAGCGTCGGCGGTGAGTTATTAACCATCGAAGCCTCCATGATACCGGGTAAGGGCAAAACCATTCATACCGGCCAATTGGGCGAGGTCATGCAGGAGTCCATCCATGCTGCCATGACGGTGGTCAGAAGCCGTGCCAAAACCTTTGGGATCGCAGATGATTTCTATGACAAGAATGATTTCCACGTGCACGTGCCGGAGGGGGCAACGCCTAAGGACGGCCCCAGCGCGGGTATCGGCATGTGTACGGCGCTGGTATCGACGCTGACGCAGATTCCTGTAAGGGCTGATGTGGCGATGACCGGTGAAATTACTCTGCGCGGGCAGGTTCTGCCCATTGGCGGTCTAAAAGAAAAGCTCCTGGCTGCTCATCGCGGCGGCATCAAGCATGTCATCATTCCTGAGGAGAATTCCAAGGATCTGGAAGAGATCCCTGACAATGTCCTGCGAAAGCTGACTATTCACCCGGTGAAGACCATCGAGCAGGTTTTAGACATCGCTTTACAGCGCAGCCCCAGGGTTGATTCACCCATTTCAGAGGTAAATCCGGTGGTGACAACAAAAAGTTCAAAAAAAAATAAAAATAAGGATTTACACGCACACTAATAAGGGGTATATTTCATTCCGTTGCCCGCCACTGGCGGGCAGTTCAAGGATGTGGACGCTTAAACCGAGAAGATGCAGTTAATCGACTCAACTTATGGATGAATAACTGGATAGGGGAAAAGATGAAGAAGAGTGAATTGGTAGAAGCAATTGCTAGTAGTGCTGGTGTTACTAAAGCAGATACCAGTCGTGTATTAGATACTTTTATTGCGACTGTGACTGATGCTTTAAGAAACGGCCATGATGTTGTGTTACCAGGATTCGGTTCATTTTCAGTTGGCAATCGTTCTGCTCGTACAGGAAGAAATCCACAAACTGGCAAAACCATTCAGATCCCTGCTTCAAGAGTTCCAAGATTCAAGTCTGGAAAGAATCTGAAGGAAGCAGTACAGGAAGCGTAAGTTTTTTGGGTGCTTAGCTCAGCTGGGAGAGCATCGCCCTTACAAGGCGAGGGTCGCAGGTTCGATCCCTGCAGCACCCACCAAGAATTGGAGTGGTAGTTCAGTTGGTCAGAATACCGGCCTGTCACGCCGGGGGTCGCGGGTTCGAGCCCCGTCCACTCCGCCAGATTAACGCGCCGTATGGCGCGTTTTTTTTATCAACCGAGTTAATCTGAATTTCTTGCGTATTTACATTAAAATATGGAACTTCGAATATGTTGCAAAAGTTAAATGAACGCATACAGGGCGTTGTAGCCTGGGTAGTGATTATTCTGATTGCGGTAACCTTCACTTTATTCGGAGTCGACTATTACATGCAGTCTCATCAGGCATCAGATTCTGAAGTGACCGTTAATGGTGAACCCATCAGCAAGCAATCCTTTGAAATCAGTTATCGCCGTGCCCGCCAGCAGCGCGACCCTTCGCAAATGACAACCGCCAGTGAAGTGGCCTTGCGTAAGGAAGTACTGGAAAACATGATTGTCAATCAGATTACCGTGCAAGCGGCGAGAGGGGCAGGCTTTGAAGTGAGTCCTGAACAGGCCAATGCCGCCATCGTCAGCATTCCCCAGTTCCAACAGGATGGTCATTTTTCTACTGAACGTTACCAGCAGGCTCTAAGCGGTGCAATGTTCACGCCGGAGTCTTTTCAGAAAGAAGTGCGTCAGGGCATGCTGTTGAATCAACAACGGTTTGCCTTCATGGGCAGTGCCTTTGCTTTACCCGAAGAAATCAAACGCTTTGTCAAGCTGTACATGCAGACCCGCGATTACAATTACCTTGAAATTCCCACCTCGTTATTCACTGATCACATTAAAATTGATGATTCCCAGGTGGCTGCATACTACAAAAAGCATCAACAGCAATTCATCGAAGCGGAAAAAGTCAGCATCGATTACATTCGCCTGTCCATGCAGGACATCCGTAAAAACATTCAAGTCACTGACAGTGACATTCAGCGTTACTATGAAGACAATCAAAGCAATTTCCTGACACCTGCTCAATGGCAGGTAGCCCACATTCTGTTCGCGATACCGGACGACGCCAGTGTCGAAACGGAAAAGCAGATTAAGCAAAAGGCGGAGGAAGCTTATCAGGCACTGGAAAATAATCCCATGCAATTTTCTCAATGGGTAAAAACCATGTCAGCGGATAAATTGTCTGCGGCCAACGATGGTGTCTTGCCCTGGATTGTGGCTGGAAGTACTGAATTTGATAAGGCCCTGTCCGGCCTGACTCAGCCCGGCCAGATTTCTGCACCGTTTAAAACGGCTCATGGTTATGAAATCTTTAAACTCATCGCCTATAAGCCGGCCAAGCTTAAGCCGCTGACTGACGTGAAAAAAGAAATTTCCGAACAGCTTTCCGCTGAACTTGCACAGGCTAGTTATGCTCAGGTGTTGGAACAGTTGACGGATCTAAGCTACCAGACCCCCGATTCACTGTCGCCGGCAGCCGATGAATTGAAACTAAAAATTGAGCAAACCGAACCGTTTACCCGCCAGGGTGGCCAAAGCGACATTACCCGCAACAAGCAGGTTGTCAATACGGCATTCAGTCACGATGTGCTGGAGTTGGGCAATAACAGCGAACCGGTACAATTGGACAATGACAGCGTCATTGTTCTTCGGGTAAATAAACACATCCCGGCTTCCAAAAAACCCCTGGAACAGGTGAAAGAAACCATTGTTAAAAAACTAACTCTGCTGCAGGCGCGCAAAGAAGCAAAACAGTTAGGTCTTGATTTGCTCTCTACCAAGTCGGACAAGGGCAAGCAGGAAAAAATCATCGACGAGAAAAAATTGACCTGGCATGAAGTAGAACAGGCCACACGCGATACCGATAAAGCCGATGCCATGATCAATGACCTCGCCTTCAGCCTGCCGCGTGTCAACAGCCGCGAAGGTCGTAGTCTGGTCAATGGCGACTACGTGATTGTTCAGCTTAAAAAAATTAATGATGGCCGTTATTCTTCGCTGGATAAAGAGCAACAGGCAAGCCTGGCTCAGCAGATTGAATCGAGCTATGGCGTTATGGATTACGATCTGTACGTCAATAGCATTATCGCTAAAGCCAAAATCGAGAGACATCAGTAAATGGTATAAGGTTGTTTAGGGAGTAAGCGTATGGCAAAAAATTTTTCTGATAACATGCTGTCCCAGATGTATTTAGGTTTGGCGGCGGATTATAAGAAGCTCTTTGAGCAAAGCCCGGCATTAGCACCTGAACAAATTTACTGGACTCTTTATTTTAAAGTCTATGGCGAATTGGCTAATGATGGTTCTGCATTCTATGGTCTTGATGTTGAAGGGCAAGGCAAGGCCTGGGCTGTGTTTAACGCTTTTATCGCTTCCACGCCATTGTACAGTAATAATTTTGCCCAGTTACAGCAATTTCAGCGTGAAGAAAATATTAAAAACAAGCTTAAGAAGAGACAACAGCTCATTTTCATCAATACCGATCCCTATTGCCGACACGATGCCCTTTTTGATTGGGCCATGCTTAACCTTTATTTCAGTAGCCTTCACGCACACCATCACCATGGCGGATGGTGGGGCTCTCATCATCATGGTCATGGCAGCAATGACAGCATCAACGGCGAAGGCTTAGCTTTTTTAATTCTGCTGGTTCTTGTGCTTATTGCTGCAGTGTTGGCCTGTATCGCGCTTTATTACATGTTAAGTCAGACCCTGAATAGCTTAGAGCGCTTTGTCTGGAATGAAGGTTGGTTACAGGCGTTTATCACCCTGTCAAGCATGGCTGCTTTCACTACCGCTGGCGCCTTGTTGGGTACCATGGTGGTTGCATCGCCTTT
Organism: Legionella taurinensis; assembly: GCF_900452865.1. Classification (NCBI taxonomy): domain Bacteria; kingdom Pseudomonadati; phylum Pseudomonadota; class Gammaproteobacteria; order Legionellales; family Legionellaceae; genus Legionella; species Legionella taurinensis. The sequence continues at coordinate 2,463,796 of NZ_UGOZ01000001.1, read as the reverse complement.
GTCGGCGTTGGTTCTGGCGGCTGGAATCAGTAATCCCGTGGGGCTGGTTGTTTTTACTACCGTCTGCCTGTCACTGGCTTTAGGTGCCCTGGGTTGTTTTGCGACAAACAAATTACAAAAGTACCTTTTGAAAAACAACGATGCAATTGATCCCATGGATGCCTGCCGTTTTCAATTAACGGATTCAGAAATGAACGACTTGCTGGACGCAGGACTTGACCCTATTGCGGTCAAATGTGCCATTACAGCCCTTCGCGGAAGAATGGGTGAGGAAGGGGTTCCTGCGTTATTAACTCGCTGGTTTACGACCCGCGGCGGGGAAAAGCAAGCGATTTTAGCCCAGGTTCGTCAGCTAAGACGAGGCGAACTAGAGGAAATCAAAGTCGATGACATGACGTTCAATTTACGCCGTCCCCAGGTGTTTATACCTGCCTATTATTACAATGCACAGACGCAGGATTATGTTTATCAGACGGGCAATCTTTACCCGCAACTGAACGTGGTGCCTCCGTCACAGCCTGATGCTTACGTGCAACATCATCATGGCCATCCATCCAACATGGCATCCTATTCTGATTCACCGCCACCTTACGAGCCAACTCAACCGGTCTATGCGCCTACTGCGCCTAATTTCGGCTAGTCATCAAATCTCTGGGGCTGTCCATTGCGTGTGGACTAGCCCTCACAGCACCCATACGGCAACCAATTTCCGTGTTTATTCCAATCGGTTTAGCATCTGGCTGCGCCTCATTCTTTCAATCAATGCCCTACACATAAAGCCAGTAAAAATGAAATGGATTGACAGCAATGGGAGCGGTGAAGTGAAGCAAGCAGCGCGTGCTGGGTTAAGAACCCAGCATCACGTCAACAAAGAGGTTATTCGGTTAAATCCGACATGGAAACGGCATGGTATCCCGCATCCACATGGATGACTTCGGCAGTAATGCCTGAGGCTAAATCAGAGCAGAGAAAAGCGGCCGTATTGCCCACTTCTTCCGCAGTGACATTGCGGCGCATTGGCGTGGAATTGGCATAGGAAGCCTGCATTTTACGGAAATCCTTAATGCCCGCAGCAGCCAGCGTTTTAATGGGGCCTGCTGAGATAGCATTGACACGGATGCCTTTGGGACCAAGGCTTGCCGCGAGGTAGCGCACGGAGGCTTCAAGGCTGGCTTTGGCAATGCCCATGACATTGTAGTTGGGTACGGCCTTCTCAGCACCGTAATAGCTTAAGGTCAAAATGGACCCGGTGTCAGTCATCATGGGAAGAGCGGCTTTGGCCAGGGCCACCAGGCTGTAAGCGCTGATGTCATGGGCAATGCGGAACCCTTCGCGGTTCACGGATTCAACAAAATCGCCGCTGATTTGATCGGCTGGCGCAAAGGCTACGGAATGAATCACGATGTCAATCTCATTCCATTGGTTGCTCAGTTGCTCAAAAACGGCCTGGATATCCTGATCACTGGCTACATCGCAGGGGAACGTCAGGCTTGAACCAAATTCGGCCGCCATGGTTTCGACCCGCTCCCGTAACTTTTCATTTTGATAGGTAAAGGCCAATTGTGCGCCTTGCTCATGGAAGGCTTTGGCAATGCCGTAAGCAATCGAACGGTTACTGGCAAGGCCAACAATCAGAGCCTTTTTTCCATTTAAAAATCCCATCATATACTCCTCTAATCTTTTTTATGAGTCGCAAGCAGTTCGCGCATTTTGGCTTGAATCATGTCAATAGCAATCCGGTTTTCACCGCCACGGGGAACAATAATGTCCGCATAACGGCTTGAAGGCTCAATAAATTGCAGGTACATGGGCCTTACGGTGGTTTCGTATTGGTGAACCACGGATTCAAAGGAACGATGCCGTTCAACCACATCCCGTTTTAAACGGCGGGTCAGGCAGACATCCAGGGGCGTTGACATGAAAATGCGGATATCCATGATTTCACGCAGGGCTTTGTCGCTGAACAATAAAATCCCTTCCAGTACAATGATGGCATGCTGTCCCACCTTGCGGGTTTCAGGCAAGCGGATGTGTTTGGAATGGGAGTAAATGGGAATCTCTACCGACTCGCCATCCTGCAGGCTCTTTAAATGCTGACATAACAGCGCATGATCAAAGGCATTGGGGTGGTCGTAGTTGATTTTTTCCCTTTCGGCAAAAGGAAGATGGCTGTTGTCTTTGTAATAGGCATCTTCTGAAATCACAACCACCTGCTCAGAACCGAGTTCATTGACAATGGTATTGGCTAAAAGACTTTTGCCTGAGGCAGAAGGGCCTGAAATCCCGATGATAATCGCTTTTTTACTCATGATCGTTTCATACTTAAATTTGTGCAAATGGTAAGCGTTTATGACGATAAATTCAATCGAAAACGCATGCAAAAGCCGGAAAGTGCATTCATTTCATGCATTAATCATGACGTTGCCTCTTTAATAATACATACAGGGCCCCTGTACCGCCGTCTTTGGGCTTGGCGCTATGGAAAGCCAGCACGGTGGGAATTTGTTTGAGCCAATGATTGACCAGGTTTTTTAGCACGGGCGCTTCCCCATGCACGCCGCCTTTGCCATGGATAATCAGAATTGAGCGATGCCCTGCCTCATATTGACAGAGGATAAAGGCAAGGAGCGTTTCACGGGCATCTTCCGTTGTTAAGCCATGAAGATCCAGTTTGGCTTGCCAATGGATGGCTCCCATTTTTAATTCCCGGAATCGTTTGGCCGGAATGCCATGGCTTGTGTACGACAAGGTCGTGTGTGCCAATACCTCGTCAGTATAATAGCTGGACAGGTTAATCGGTGGGGGAGGCGGCATTTCACGCCGCGTCCGTTTGGGTGGTGCGGTATGATGTTGGGGTACAATGACTTCACTCACAGACTTGGCCTTACCCTTTTTTAGCGGCTTAACCGACTGCATAGCCTGACGAAACAATGCTTTGTCTTGATCAGATACCCCATCATCCGCCATTACTAAAACCCCTATACAAACCTATTTTAATTATACTCAATCAGACTCACAACATCACGCAGGGGATGGGAAAGGTAAGGCATGTTCTAAATTTAATCATATCGTGGTACAATTGCTCTACCCGATCTCTTTGGAGTCTTTATGCCTAATACTAATCCCTTTACTGTGGTTGAGCTAAACCTATCCTCTTCAAAAAAGAGCGATGTATCGCAAGACCTGCCTTATTTTGAACTCATTAACAGGAGTCAAACCCATGGGAGTGTAAGGACTGAGTCAGAAAGCCTGCCCCCTTATTTTGAATCGCCTGAAGATGACCAAGCCACCGCATTATCGTATGGCAAACCTGAAAAAAAAGAAGTCGACATTGAGCTGATAGTAACTGATGAGGGGTATGACCCAAAAACCAAGGTAAAAATTGGCTCCGGTGCCTATTCTTTAGTGTATAAAATACAGAACGCCAAAACCAGCAAGTGGGCAGCCATCAAAGAATTTGATGAGGATAAAACCGTCGAAAATGATGCAAAAATCTTAAAGACGCTCACTCATAAAAAGAAAGCAACAGCGCTTGAAGGAAAGTATACCGTCGATTTTCTGGACCGTATTGGGCTTGAGGGTAAATTTTACCTGGTAATGGAATACATGCCGCAAGGTGATCTGGAAGGGTTTCTTAGTAATTTTAAAGCGATTCCCAAGAAAAACTGGGATGCTTATTGGAAAATCGCTTATCCAATCATGCTTCATTGCCTCAAAGGGCTGGATTTTATTCACAGTATGGGCATAGCTCATCGGGACATCAAACCGCCGAATATCCTATTAACAGCAACGTACGAACCGAAATTCTGTGACTTTGGTCTGGCGGGAAAATTGGGCAATCCAGCAGAGGCCGTTGGGTCGCCACTTTACTGTGCCCCCGAAATTGTCGAATTGCACAGACGAAGTCAGCAAAGCAGAGGGGCAAAAGCGTCAGTCGTCGGTGACTTGAAAGTGGAAGCCAGTGCCGATTACTTTGCCTTGAGCCTGACTTTCTGGGAATTGGCCGCTCGCGACGAAGTGTATGAAGGCGACATGGAACAATTATACCAAAATCGAGTGGTTAAGGGTGAGCGTTATGACTTGCCCGAAAATTGCCCGGTGAAGGTTTCCACCATCATCCAGTCTTTATGGTATCAGGATCCTGCCAAGCGGCATATACCAACTGGTCTTGATGAACAAAAAGACTTGTCTCCCAAATAACTTAACCGACGCTATTGTTTCAATCTCGATACGCCGCGGCTTTGCCCGCGGCAGCCCATTCAAAATCAGCCGACGAGGCTGAACTTAAACATCGATGCGAGTCCGCTACCGAGAGAGCATCATCTGTGTTTAATAATTCGTTAATGTGTTTATTATAAAATTCATAAGTTGTAATTTCGATCAAATACGATCCCTTGGCCATACCAGGTCTGTCTTATTTTGGAGTCTTTATGCCCAATACTCAACAGAACTTGAATGAAGCAATTCATGCTTTTTCAAAGGAGAACGAGGCCAGCGCTCCCATCGAAGTGTCAGGCGGCAATAAAGGGAAAGAGACCAATCAAATGCCGGCTGACAAGTCAGAAAAAACAGACGGTGAGGATGAGCTGATTGACTGCAGTACAGAGTATAAACCGGAAACCAAGACCAAAATTGGTATGGGCGCCTTTTCTGTTGTCTACAAAATACAACACACCGAGGCTAATCGTTGGATAGCCATTAAGAAAATCGATGATGAAAGCGTCGTCAATGAGGTGCAGGTTTTAAAAGAACTCACCCGACAGAAAAATAAAACCCCGCTGGCAGGGAATTACATCATTGATTTAGTGGGAAAACTAAGCCTGAAAAAACAGGTCTACCTGGGTATGGAATATGCTCCGAAAGGTAATCTCGACGCGTTTTTTAAAAATCATAAACAGATTCCTGTGACGTCATGGGAAGCCTATTGGAAAATAAGCTATCCCATCGTTGTGCAATGCATTAAAGGCATGCAATTCCTACATAACGCCGGGTATGCCCATTGGGATATTAAACCTCAAAACATTCTGTTAATGTCAACGTTTGAACCGAAGTTCTGTGACTTTGGCTTAACGAAAGCCATTGGCAGTCAGGTCGAACAGGTGGGATCGCCGAGTTACTGTGCCCCTGAATTGTTGGAGTTTTTACAAAAAGAATCCTTAAAGGAAAACCGGGTCGAAGGGCAGGAGAAGCCCCTCACTCATTCGTTGAAAGTGACGCGGGCCGGCGATTATTTTGCATTGGGTATTCCCTTTTGGGAATTGGCCGCCCGCAAGGAAGCCCCGGAAAACGACTTGACTGAATTGGTTGAAAACAGAGTGAATAAGGCTGCGCGTTATGGTATTCCCGAATCCTGTCCTGTCAAAGTAGCCACGGTCATTCAATCCTTATGGCATCAGGATCCAACAAAACGACGCTTGCCGGATACCATGGAATTGGAAGAAGTGAGCATAACCCCCTCATTGTAAGAGAGCGTTCGTTAAACGGTTTCAGGTAAACAGCAGGCCTTAGTCGCTGGTTATACTGCCACACGCCGTCGGCGTGTGCTTTTTCTCGACGGGCACTAACAGAATATGGTTTAATTGACGCACAATTTAGGATAATTCTGCGCAATTAATTAACCATAAGGTACCTATGACTGCTCTGACTTTACCAGACACTTCCGAGTTGGTGACGATTCTTGATTTCATTCGCTTTGGCGTCACCCAGGCGAATGCGCACGATCTGTATTATGGCCATGGCACCGACAACGCCTGGGATGAAATGGTTGCTCTGGTGCTTGGCAGCTTGCGGCTGCCGGCTGATTACGATAGCCGATTCTGGCAGGCACGATTGACTCAATCAGAAAAAGAGCAGGTGACCGAGCAATTGTCACGCCGAATTATCAAGCGCGTCCCGGTGCCTTATTTAATTCAGCACATGACGTTTTGCGATTTGCCTTTTTATGTGGATGAGCGGGTGCTTATTCCGCGTTCGCCCATTGCTGAATTAATCAATCACCAATTTTCTCCCTGGATTGACAGTTCAAAGGTACAACGCATCCTCGATCTATGCACGGGCAGCGGCTGCATTGCCATTGCCTGCTGCTATGCTTTTCCCGAGGCGGAGATTGATGCGGTTGACCTGTCCGAAGACGCGCTGGCAGTAGCTGCCATCAATCAGGATAGCCATGAGCTTCACGAGTCGCTCTGTCTCATTCAATCCGATTGTTGGGAAAACGTGCCGGCTGTCCGCTACGACATCATTGTGTCCAATCCCCCCTATGTAGGCGAGGAGGAAATGCAGACTTTGCCGCCGGAATACCGTCATGAACCCGTGATGGCGCTTGAAGCGGCTAACAATGGCCTGGCCCTGGTTGAAAAAATACTGGCCAATGCCCATCATTATCTGACGGATCATGGCATTTTGGTCGTTGAAGTAGGGAACAGCGAGGAGGCGCTCTCGAATGCCTTTCCCGATCTGGAATTCACCTGGCTGGAGTTTGAAAATGGCGGCCAGGGGGTTTTCCTGCTGACTCAGACCCAGCTTAAGCGCTATTTTGGCAAATAAAGGAAGCAACATGAGCGGAAATACCTTTGGCCATTTGTTTCGAGTGACAACGTTTGGCGAAAGTCATGGCAAGGCGTTAGGCTGTATTGTCGATGGCTGTCCCCCAGGTTTTGCCTTAAGTGAAGAGGCCATACAGCCTTTTCTGGATAAACGAAAACCCGGCCAATCCAAATACACCACGCAACGGCGCGAGGCCGATGCTGTGGAGATTCTCTCCGGTGTTTTTGAAGGAGTGACCACCGGCACACCCATCGCCCTGCTGATTCGCAATCAGGATCAGCGCAGCAGTGACTATGAAGAAATAAAGCATGTCTTTCGCCCAGGCCATGCCGATTACACGTACCATCACAAGTACGGCCATCGCGATTACCGCGGCGGGGGGCGTTCTTCTGCGCGTGAAACCGCGGCCCGGGTGGCGGCGGGCGCCATTGCTCGTTTGTATTTGAAGCAGGAAGCGGGGATTGAAATCGTTGGTTACCTGCAGCAAATGGGGGAGTTAATCCTCGATTTTGTTGACGAAAACGAAATCGCTCGCAATGCTTTTTTTTGCCCTAACACGCATCAGATTGACGCGCTGGCCAATACCATTGATCAATTACGCCGGGAAGGGGATTCCATTGGCGCCCGCGTGAACGTCATCGCTCGAAACATGCCGGCGGGTCTGGGTGATCCGGTTTTTGATAAACTCGATGCGACGCTCGCCGCCGCCATGATGTCGATTAATGCCGTGAAGGGCGTTGAAATTGGTTCGGGATTTGCCGTGGTCACCCAAAAGGGGAGTGAGCATCGAGATGAAATGGATAAAACCGGCTTTTTGAGCAACCATGCCGGCGGAATTTTAGGCGGTATCTCTACCGGGCAGAACCTGGAGGTCAGCTTAGCCCTCAAACCGACCTCCAGCATCATCAAACCGGGTAAGACACTGAACACAGCGGGGGAAGAAGTCACTGTTGTGACTAAAGGCCGTCATGATCCCTGTGTGGGCATTCGCGCCGCTCCTATTGCGGAAGCGATGATGGCTTTAGTCATCATGGATCATTATTTGCGTCATAAAGCGCAGAATCGCTGATGAAGGCGTTCCATGAGCCTTGACGCGGCGATGAACTTTCCCCAAGATTTGAAGACAACAAGACAATGAAAGAGGTTATTATGAGCAGACGGCTGAATGTGGCGATCGTAGGGGCGACAGGCGCTGTGGGAGAAGCGTTTCTGACGGTGCTTCAGGAACGCGACTTTCCCGTGGATAAGTTGTATCCCCTGGCCAGTGAGCGTTCAGCAGGAAAAACGGTGCGATTCAATAACCGTGAACTGGAAGTGCTGAACCTCGCTGATTTTGATTTTTCAGGGGTGGACATTGGTTTATTTTCAGCGGGCGGGTCGGTGTCTAAACAGTATGCGCCCATCGCTGCCGCTGCAGGCTGCGTTGTCGTCGACAACACCTCCTGTTTCCGTTACGAACAGGATATCCCGCTGGTGGTTCCTGAAGTCAATGCGCATCGCATCCGCGAATACACCCAACGCGGCATCATTGCCAATCCCAATTGTTCCACCATCCAGATGGTGGTGGCATTAAAACCCCTGCACGATGCTGTGGGAATCAAGCGAATCAATGTGGCCACGTATCAGGCGGTTTCCGGTACGGGCAAAAAAGCAATCAGTGAGCTTATCCACCAAACCGGTGAGTTATTGAATGGCCGTCCGGTGGATGCCCGGGTTTACCCACACCAGATTGCCTTCAATGTCCTGCCGCACATTGATGAGTTTATGGAAAACGGCTATACCCGGGAAGAAATGAAAATGGTCTGGGAAACCAAAAAAATCATGGAAGATGACAGCATTCTGGTTAACCCCACCACGGTCAGGGTTCCGGTTCTCTATGGGCATTCCGAAGCCATTCATCTTGAATTGAAAAAGCCGCTGAGCGCATCCGAAGCACGCAAACTGTTAGCCAAAGCGCCTGGGGTCAAAGTGGTGGATGATCCAGCCAAATTGCGTTACCCGACGCCCTTTTCCCATGCCATCGGACAGGATGAGGTGTTTGTGGGTCGCATACGGGAAGACATCACCGATCCCTGCGGCTTGAATTTATGGGTGGTTGCTGACAACATCCGCAAAGGAGCGGCCACCAACGCGGTACAGATTGCTGAAATACTGCAACGTGAGTATTTATAATTTATACTGTGTAGTATGAGTACTAAACCAAAAATCCCTAACGCCTTCACTGGCCGTCTGGCGGCCGGCATTACCGTGTCTCCTGACTTAGGGACACTGGCTGGCGGTACGGAAGTCACGATTACGGGTCCCAATTTAAGCGCTGCCATCGGGGTAACCTTTGGCGGCAAAGCCGCCATGCGTTTTAAACTGGTCAATCCAACCACGGTAACGGCCCTTACACCCTCTGGGCGCGGTATTGTTGATGTGGTGGTGGTGACCCGCCAGGGCAATATCGTTCATCATGATGCGTTTACTTACAGTGAGTTACCGGAGGTCAAGCGCACCGGGTCCTACCTTGCCGATGAAACCGGCAGCATGGAACGCAAACGCCGTTTGATGGAGCAGGAAGGGCATCGTCAGCTGGCCAGAGTCCATGCGCGTGAACACCCGGATGAACAGCCGTCCAATGTGCCGGAAGGGGAGTTGCAAAATTCCATTCAACAACATCCCTGGCTGGATGCCCAGCGTTTTGATGGCATTGATCCGAATTTGAATCCGGAACCGCCGCTCAATACCGAAGCCCGCCGCGAATTTGACAATGAACGGCGAGAGCAGGAAATGGAGAAACAGTTGCGCCTGGGGAATATGCCCAAATTCACCACTGCACCCAAACCACAGGGACCATAATTCATGACCATCGCCAATGACATCATCAGTTGCCGTATGCCTGATTTTGAGCATTACCTGCGATTGGGTGAATCACTCGATGACATTGATGAGTATGGGTTCACGCCGTTGATTGAATGCGCGATTACGCGTCAGCCCGCTGTTGCCGAGCAGTTAATCAGCCGGGGAGTGAATGTCAATAAAGCGGACGTGACTGGCCGAACCCCGCTTCACTGGGCTGTCGATAATCAGGATCTCGAACTGACGCGGCTGCTGCTGGAACATCAGGCCGATCCCAATGCCTATACCCATTCCGGACTTTCGGTGCTGGTTTATCCTGTTCTTCGTGGTCAGGACACCCTAAAACATTTACTGTACCAATACGGCGCCAAACTGGATTTTGCCCTTGATTTCATTCATGGCAAACTGCTGGGTCATCGTTATGAATTAAAGGGTGATGTCGACATCGTCAATGCCAAAGGCGAGTTTATTGAGCTTGATTACGAAGGCTTTATTCTTGAGTTTACCGTGGCAGTCATCAAGGATTCGTTGCGTCGTTTTACCAGCAGCTATTCCACCCGGCATTTACGGGAACATTTTCCTTTTTTACATGAAATCATGGATGCGTTGGGCACTGCGGCAGAATTGCTTAAGTTTCAGCACCATCCCCATCTGCAGGAAGAGCAGCTTCGTCAGATTGACCGCTTAAGGCAGGCTCCCCTGTTAATTCTACCCGCTGCCAGCCGGGGGCATGCCATGGCCTTTATTCGTTATGGCCAATGGTGGGCTAAAATTGATCGCGGTGAGAACAGCCTGAAAGAAGGCAGTGTCAATATTTACCGCATCACCCGGCCAGACGCCTTTAATCTGGCATTCCTTAAGGAATTTCTCTACCGAAAACAGGGACGAAAGTATTTTCATCAGACTATCAATCAACACCTGGGATTGGTGCCGACGGCACAAATGCCCATCAGTTCACAAATCAGCGGCAACTGTTCGTGGGCAAACGTTCAATCCGTTGTTGCTGTGGGTTACGCCCTGCAGAAAATGGCTATAATCGGACGCCTGGATGACGAAGAAGCCATGAGTCTTTATGATACCTGGGTTGAGTGGGATAAAGACCGGGCGCTTGATGAGTGCGTTCATCGCTTTTACCTTGCCGATCCTGTTCGCAAAGCCAGCTTTGCCGCCATGTTAGGCGCTGTGCTTTTTCAAGCCTGTGATCACAGCCAATCCCATCACATTGCCCGTGCCGAAAAAATATTAACCATACTCAATTTGCCGGAGTATTATTACATACTGCAAAGTTACCTCGAAACGTATTGCATCAAACGCTTAACCCGTCGCGGTAATAATTTGCTGAAACTTCTGGATGACTGCGGCATTAATCCCAATATCGGCGTCACGCCGATTGCAACGGGATTGGAGGATTCAAATTAAGCCTGCCTGAGCTTGTTGAAGCCCAGGCAGGTATCAAGGTCAATTAATCGTGTACTCAGGATTAATCAAGACCTCTTCTTTGCTGTTTTGAGATTTGAATTGCGTTTTAAGCTGTTCAATAAACAACTGGGTTGACGTGGGCTTGTTGCGGTCCTCAACGAAGAAGAGATTGCGGTGCTGGCTAAGGACTTTGGAGACCGGCACGATGACGTTGCTCGACGCGCTTTTGAATTTCTCCGCGTTTTGCCAGTTGTTGATGATCAATGGAATATTCACATCCTCAGCCGTATTGAACGCCTTCAGAATTTCTTCTTTTAATAGTTGTAAGGCTTCAATTTTTGCTTGCGGACTGCTTAAGAACGGGTTGTATCGAGTCGCGCTTAAGTGCTTGATGTGACTGTCGATTAATTGTTGTATCTCGAGGTGTTTCCCATGCGTTTCCATAGCCGCTGTATACACCTCTTCGGATTCCATTTTTTGAATATACAATGTACCAATAGGGAGCTCAGGATTGTGGGTCGCCTTGTACATGTCGACCCCTTGAATGACATTAATGTTGTCATCGACAATTAAAATGCTGCTGACCCAATCCGGTTTGTGATGCAGAAAGAAATCGAGCATCAGCGACTTGGTGTGGCCTTGCTGCTCGCCGGATTTTTTGTCCAGATCAACATACCCCTTGTTCTCCGCCAGATAATCAGTAAAAACCTTTACCATGGTGCTTTTGGTTTCTAAATTATTAGGGAGTGCGGAGGCATCGGGATCAAACGCCTCGTTCGCTTCGTCATAGCTGCATCCAGGGCGGTTTTTTTCAGGAGAATACTGTTGCAATCCAGTTACGAAAGGATTTTTACTTATGAATTGTTGATCACTAATTGCTTTAGTAAATGCCGCACCAGAATATCTTGACAGTTTGGTTTCCAACAGAGCCCTGTTGAGCTTTTTCGCTTCGTCACCGGTTAATTGCGACCACAGAATATCGCAGGGGGTCAGTACACCATGGACAGTAAGACCTTTGTCTTGAAGGTGTTGAATCAGTTCCCTCCGCTCCCGAATAGAAGAGGTCCTAAAGGCCATGTCGGTGAATAGGTAGACGTCTTTAATGCCTTTTTTTAATAAAGCCTCAATAAGGGTGTCGTTATAAATCGCGCCGCCGTCATCACTGTTTGGATCAGGAAAAATAAGGGTATGATCCACATCAAGAAATGCAACAGGTTTAACCATAATATTAATTTCCGATTTAGGTAAACCTAGAGTACTCCTTGAGTCTTAAGGGAAGATTAAAAGAGCCGGCCATTTGATGAATATATGTTGAGACGAGGATGTGTATTGGCTTAGGCAGGGAAAAAAGCCCTCAATCTGCCTTGCGGGCTTTAGGTAAGGGGGCCTGCCCGAAAAATGAATCGCATCCACCCCCTGTCTTGCCCGGGCAGGCGGGCATCCATTCAGTGGCAGGGCCTTTTGCAACCGGGCTTGCAGTTGCAGGTGTCCAACATCCGGAATCCGAATGGTTACCCGCCTTCGCGGGTAAGAAAAGAGGGAGCTCACGAAGCGGGCATCCTTGGTTGTGGACAAGGACAGCTTGAGCGTAGCGGATTGAAGCGGCTTAAAGCCTCAAGCCACGAGAATAAAATTGTGCGGATTAATAACAGGATTCGTGAAATAGTCCCCCTTGCGGGGCACGTTGACTGAACTGCCGCGGTTTAGCCACGGCAGAAAGAACTGGCCATGGTGGGCGCCATGGCCGAAGCGTTAATCAATTGTCTGTTGACTCTCGGTTAACTGGTTCTTTTTTTTTTGCGGATTCCTGCTTTATGGGTAGGACCCGTCCGTTTTGATTTTGATGACCGCCACTCGTATTTTTCTTGCGTTGCTGCTGCTGTTGTTGCGGCTGTGCATTTCGCTGCGTATTCCCCGCAGGGCGGCGGCGGCGATTGCTTTGATTGTGGCTTCGACGCTCTCCGCTATGCAGAGTATGCTGATGGCGGGGTTGACCGCTGTGAGGTTGTTTTTCAGTGCGATGACTGGCGGCTGGAGCGACTTCTTCGCCACCAAACAAACTCTTCCACAAACGTTTGATAAACCCGTTTTGATTCGCCTTGGTTACTTTGTGCGAGGTGAATGATTTCACGGCCGGTTCATCCACTTTGACAGTGTCTTGATCCGTACGGACTAATGTCAGTTCAGGCGGCTGAATCAGGGAATAGCTTGGCTTTTTGTTTTTACCGACATTGTCTTCCTTCAGTCGGGTAATTTCATACTGCGGCGTCTGCATGTAAGGGTTGGCAATGATTAAAACCTGAACACCATGTCGTTTTTCAATGTTCAGTAAAAAATCGCGCTTCTCGTTAATGATGAAGGTGGCCATTTCAACCGGCAGTTGCACTTGCACTTCAGCGGTTTTTTCCTTTAAGGCTTCTTCTTCAATAAGACGGACAAGGGACAGTCCATGAGACTGAATATTACGGACAGTGCCGCGGCCTTCACAGCGCGGACAAACTTCCTGTGCCGTTTCGCCTAATGACAATCTTAAACGTTGACGTGACATTTCCAGAAGGCCGAAGCGGGAAATGCGTCCCACCTGAATGCGGGCCCGATCCGCCTTTAAGGCTTCTTTTAAACGGTTTTCAACGTCGCGCTGGTTTTTACTGGAGCTCATGTCAATGAAATCAATGACGACCAGGCCGCCCAAATCGCGCAGACGAAGTTGCCTTGCGATCTCATCCGCAGCCTCCAGGTTGGTATTTAACGCGGTGGTTTCAATGTCAGAACCGCTGGTGGCTTTGGCTGAGTTCACGTCGATGGACACAAGCGCTTCGGTTCTGTCGATCACCAGGGCACCACCGGAAGGCAGCATTACTTCGCGTTGGTAAGCGGTTTCGATTTGACTTTCAATCTGATAAAAATTAAACAGCGGTACGGTGCTGTTGTACAGCTTCAGGTTAGGCAGAAAATCAGGCTTGACCTGCTCAATGTATTGCTTGGCCTTAACGTAAGAAATTTGATCATCAATGATGATTTCGCCAATGGACTTGCGCAGGTTGTCGCGAATGGAGCGGATAATGACATCGCCTTCCTGATGAATCAGGCAGGGGGCGAGTTGCGTTGTATACGCCTGGCGTATTGCCTGCCACTGGTTGCACAGCATGTCCAGGTCACTTTGCAGCTCATCGAGATTTTTGCCGACGCCGGCCGTACGAATGATGAGACCCATGTCGTCCGGAAGTTGCAGGGCGTTTAAGGTTTCTTTCAATTCATCGCGATCATCCCCTTCAATGCGGCGTGAGATACCGCCGGAATTGGGGTTGTTCGGCATCAGGACTAAATAACAACCGGCTAAGGTGATGAACGTAGTCAGGGCGGCGCCTTTATTACCGCGTTCTTCCTTATCCACCTGGATGAGAAGCTCCTGCCCTTCGCGAATCAGCGAAGTAATCGGCGGTTTGTTGTCATCATTGTAGTCGTTTAAATTTTTGCTTAAGTATTCCGGCGCAATTTCTTTTAAGGGAAGGAAACCCTGACGCTTGGCGCCGTATTCAACGAATACCGCATCAAGGCTGGGTTCGCGCCGCGTGACCACGGCTTTGTAAATATTGCCTTTTTTCTTAATTTCAGAAGGACAATCAATATCCAAATCATAGAGATGATTGTCTTTCACCAGAGCAACACGTACCTCTTCGGCCTGCGTTGCATTGATTAACATTTTTTCCATCGGTTACCCCAATCAGGGCGCAACACACACAGATTAAGACAGTTCAAAGGCCTCGGGTTTGTGTGACAGTCGACGACGTCACATGACAGGCTTGCCCATAACAGGGTCATGGAACAAAGGATACAGTCATGTTCAAGTTGAACCTTACTGTTCTGCCGCCTTACTTACATCACAAACCAGTTCTTTAAGCATCCCAATACGAAGGACAGACCGCGTGCATACGACCGACTCGTAGTACGGTGCATGCTGATGGGTATCATCAGTCATTACTGGTTGTGCAAAAAACAGGGGCATCACGCGCTGTTCTGTACAGTCGTGATCCCTGGCGGATTGATTGCATGGTAAGTAATGTCTAATGTCAGGCATGTCTGGCATGCGCGGGTATCTGAATGAGTTTGTCTTCAATTTGGCTCTGTATTGGGTTGCTTCCTTCTGTCTTAGCCTGAGGGAAGCGCGTTTTAATTATAGAATTCAACAACAAAAACTCGTGAATCCTAAAACAGCCGCGTTGATACCATCGGCTGCTGAATATTTTTATTCGTTTATGCGTTATAATTCGGTCGCGGAAAAAATTATTCCCCGCAGTCATTAATGATAGCAAAAAAATCGGCTACAGCAAATAGGTTTAAGCAGAATGAGTGATGTAAAATACACCGAAATCCAGGCTGAGGAAGCAGGGCAGCGACTTGATAACTACCTGATGCGCGTGCTCAAGGGCGTGCCCAAAAGCCATATCTACCGCATTATCCGCGGCGGGGAGGTCAGGGTCAATAAAAAAAGAGCCCAGGTGTCAACCCGTCTGGCTGCGGGTGACGTGGTGCGGATTCCACCGGTTCGTACAACGCAGGATAAACCGGTTTTTGTCGGGTTAAAGCTGGAACAACGCCTGAAAGACAGCGTGATCTTTGAAGACGAGCGACTGTTGGTCATTAATAAACCCGCTGGGATCGCCGTGCATGGCGGCAGCGGCTTAAGCCTGGGGGTGATTGAGGCGTTGCGCAAAATGCGTCCTGATTTAGCTTATCTTGAACTGGTTCACCGTCTGGATCGCGAAACCTCAGGCTGTCTGCTGCTGGCTAAAAAACGCAGTGTGTTACGTGCAATCCAGGCCTTGCTGGAAGCAAGGGAGGTGACTAAAACCTATTGGGCTTTGCTGGCGCATCCCTGGTCGGGTAAAAAAATTCAGGTTGTTGAAGCCGCGCTTGAAAAAAACCGGCTTAAATCCGGCGAGCGGATGGTGACGGTCAACGAGGTAGGCAAAGCCTCACAGACTCAGTTCAAACTGCTTGAAAATTACACTTGCGCCTGTTGGGTGGAGGCATCCCCCAAAACGGGGCGAACCCATCAAATCCGTGTGCACAGTGCGCATCTTGGCCATCCCATCGTCGGTGATGAAAAATATGGTGAAGTCATCCGCACAGGCGATGTAGAATTGGATCAAAGCCGGCTTTATTTGCATGCGCGGGCAATTCAATTTAACCTAAATGGCATTAAGCACGTGTTTGAAGCCAATCTTGATGAACGCTTTGCCAACACGTTGAAAAATTTACGCTCAAGGAGCTTTTTATCTCATGAGTAAGCGATACCGCTTGGTAGTTTTCGATTGGGAAGGAACCTTAGGTGATACACTAGGACAAATTTTGAACAATGTGGCCGTCGAGGCGCGCCGTTTAAATTTTGGGGAACTGGATGAACAACTGGCCCGCCAATCCGTGGAGTTGGGGTTGGTCAAGGCTATGAAAATTGTTTTTCCTCACCTGACTCTGCAGCAGCATCAACAATTGTTGCAGGCGGTTCAGCAATCCCTGGTCTCGCGGCATGCGGATGTTTATTTGATTCCCGGAGCTAAATTAATCGTTGAACGGCTCGCGGCGGCAGGTTTGGACGTGGCGATTGCCACCAATAAAGGCCAACAGTCTCTGCATCGGGCTTTGCAGCTTTCCGGGCTTGATGCCCTGATTAAAGTCACCCGCTCGGCGGGACAGACGCCGCCCAAGCCCTGTCCGCAGATGCTTGAAGAAATTTTAGATGAATTCTCTCTGACGCCGAAAGACGCGATCATGGTCGGGGATTCTGTGACGGACATTGAAATGGCGAAAAGCATTGGCATGGATGCGGTGGGGGTTGATTTTTATCACCAGCAACGCGAGGCCCTGGAAGGCGCAGGTGCGCTTTGTGTTTTCGACGACTTTCAATTATTCGCCGAATTTATCCACTTACCGGAGTTTCCAAGGAAAAGCGAGTTATGACCACGTTAACCAGCCTGCCTAATCTTCTTACCCTGGCCCGAATCGTGTTAATCCCGGTTTTTATTGTGACGTTTTATCTGCCGTCCCCGGTGGCTCATGGCCTGGCGGCGGCCATTTTTGCTTTAGCGAGCTTTACCGACTGGCTGGATGGTTATCTGGCAAGACGATTAAAACAAATGTCGCCTTTCGGGGCTTTTTTAGATCCCGTTGCGGATAAATTACTGGTGGCCAGTTCGTTGTTGCTGTTGGTCGGAGCCAGGGACATTGATTACATTACCTTGCCTGCCATCGTCATCGTCGGTCGCGAAATCGTCATTTCTGCCCTGCGCGAATGGATGGCTGAGATTGGGCGCCGGGCCAGTGTGACCGTGAGCTACATCGGGAAGATAAAAACCACGGTGCAAATGGTTGCCTTGGTGTTGCTGATTGCCTTTTATCCTGCCCAATCCTGGTGGGGTGTTTTAGGCTTTGTACTCCTTTATGTGGCTGCGATTTTAACGATTTGGTCAATGGTTATTTATTTGTCCATTGCCTGGCCTGAACTCACAAAAAAAGTTAATTGAATGAGTTGACAGGAAGTGAATTTGAGGTAGAATGCCACCTCAAGAGATGCGGGAATAGCTCAGTTGGTAGAGCACAACCTTGCCAAGGTTGGGGTCGCGAGTTCGAGTCTCGTTTCCCGCTCCAAATTAAAGCGACCCAACGTCGCTTTTTTTTTCTGCGAAACACTGGCTGTGTGGCAGAGTGGTTATGCAGCGGCCTGCAAAGCCGTGTACGCCGGTTCGATTCCGGCCTCAGCCTCCAAAAATGCCCAGGTGGCGAAACAGGTAGACGCAAGGGACTTAAAATCCCTCGGGAGTTAAATCCCGTGCCGGTTCGACTCCGGCCCTGGGCACCAATCGATTAAAGAGATGTCGCTAGTATTTCAACGCTGTTTTTCCCCTGTCGTTTAACCTGGCGCATCTAATAAGTTGTGTGCTTTAATTCGTAGTTTCTCATTCCCAGTCATTAAAAAAGCCCTTTTTAAGTAATCAATGGCAAGAACGGGATTGCGCTCTCGCTGATCAGAGACTGCTTCAGAATGATCGGCCCTTATCGACTGGATGGCCAAGTCGTGTCATTTGGAAACAATGACGGGGCTTGCCTGGAAGCGATGACATTAACGCGTCCCTATCAAGGGATTATGTATAATCATTTAAGCTTTCTGCCAACGGGCACACCCTTATAAAGCCCAGGGCTTTGCTTGTGAGAGATAATTTCCCTTCGGTACGGTCAATTTTTACATGGCGCTCCGTCTTTGGGTTTTTAACCTGTACGTTGTCATGTTTTTTACCGGACGGTTTATCGTTTTGAGTGACCAGGTTGTATCTCACAGTGTGTGTTCAATATTAAGTAGAGTGATCAATAAAATGGTACATAAATTAGCTGCTTATTTTAAGCGTGTCTATTACGTCTGTTTTTAACACTTAAAATTTGATACGATGGCACAAGTCAGGGGAAATTAGGGATTGAATTCGATTCTGACTTTAGTCACCCATTTAATTTTATTACCAATCGATCTCATGCCAAATAAGTACCTGATTCCTTTTAAAAGCGCATTATCCAATTACCTCAACCAAACTAAACGTACCCATTATTCGTTTCAATCAAACGAAAAGCATATTTATCAAAGCGATTTTTTGGGATTCTTTCGACACAGTCAAACCGTTTATCCGGCAGTGCAGCAATTACAAAAAAAATTAGACGAAGCAGGCGATGAGGCAGCCAAAGGCATTATCAAGCTTCACTTTATGGATAAGAAGAATAAATGGAATAACTATTCATTTAATCATTACCTGCTGGATGAACTCTATAAAGTAGAGTCTCCGGAGGATTGGGAAAAGGAATGGAAATCCTTTGATCCAAATCCAATTGTCTATTATCAGGGAATTTTATTCAGGGGTTCGGCAGAGTCTACCGCCCATTGCTTTCAATACGGAATAACAGAAAGCACTCAATCGGAGTATCTCGAGGATTACATTCAGGATATGAATGGGGCGATTGGTGTATCCACCACCAAATCCTTTCAGGTCGCAAAAAATTATGCGTTGCCAACCATTGTTACCCGCAATGAAGTGATCCTGGCTACCAAGCCCGTTTGGGCTGAATCGTTTATTTACGTCATCGATTTTAAAGGAAAGACAGCCATCGATCTGAAAGCCACATTTAAATTAAGAGAGAAACACAGCTCGGCTGAATTGTCAGGCAATAAGAAAGAGGTCAACATCGTCGGCACTGTTTGCTCGGAAGAAATTCTGGGTGCATTTTATGTTAACCGTCTTGGGAAAATAAAATGGCATGTTAATCCTTATCGTAAAGAGCCATGGGATGCTGCATCGTTAGAAAACCTCCTCCCCCAAGAATTTTATAATGAACTGGCCAAAGAAACCAATCCGTCATTGTCCAAGCCGGTATTTTCCTGATTGTTGTTTGTTAACCTGTGTTTTTTTGCTTCTTTACGTTCCGGCTTAAAAAAAAGACAGCGCTTTTCGGTAAACACTAATTTGGCGGATTGCTGAATAAAAGCGTCCTGCAGGTTGCTTTGCAGGGTTTTAAACAGGAATAGGGCATTGTGAACTCCTTCATCGCGGCTGGAGTTGAGCTCCCAAAGTAGCAACAGAAAATTAACCCCCGCTTTCATTAACGGTAACCAATATTCCATGCGGTTATCGCCTTCAGGATCATAGTTTTTTATCAAATGGGATTCTTCAACTGGGGAGAGGCATGATTTGAGGGAAAACAGCGCCAGATCGTAGCTGCGATGATTTTTGCCGGAATATTCCCAATCAACGATAATTGTCTTTTCACCATTGAAATAAATACTGGAGGGCAGCAGATCATTATGGGAAGCGACAAACTCCTTATCATCGCGAGTTATCAAAGAAAAAATACTGACAACCACACGATAAATTGCAGTCATTTCTATGTTTCCACTGGCTCTTAAGCGCCGGCTGGCACTGCTTAACGTTTGTTGAAAGGAATAATGGCTTTCAAAATGCGCCAGTTGATGATATTTCTGTATTGTTTTTGCCACAGCCTGGATCGCGCTTATCCGATGGCCTTTAACATTGATTCGGGTAAAATTCTTCGTTTCATCCTGCAAATCGCAGATTTGAAATCCCTCCTCAGGCTTATTGGCGACTAAAGCGGTGTCAAATCCCTGCTTCTTTAATTGCTCAAGGTTGTGGTGTTCACCCTCGCGAGTAAAGGGAGGCCATAATTTACCATTAATGCGAATTAAATAACGCTTGCCGCTCATATCGTTCAGGATTAAAAACTGATTGGTTATGCCGTCCTGAAAAGCATGGGATTTCGCCTCAGTCACTGATTCTCTCAGTACGATTCCTCGGTTGTTAAACTCGCGTTGGATTGCTTCGGCTTTCGTTTGCATCATCACCCTCTAATTCTAAAGAAGAACAGAGTGATTATAAATATAACAATTCGATAATAAAAATCGATTAAATTGATAATAAAGATAGATTTAGATTATGGTTTGTGGGTTAGCCATTCAATTGCCATGACGCGGACGATTAAAAATGCAAGAAAGCATTTAAAATAAAGTTGGATTGCTATACATTAGAGACCTATCTCATGCGGGTGTAGTTCAATGGTAGAACTTCAGCTTCCCAAGCTGACGGCGTGGGTTCGATTCCCATCACCCGCTCCAAAAACGGATCGTCACTCCTCTCCTACGCGCCGACTCATGAGATTGGTAACGGCCTGTCGAGGGGTTATTTTCGATTGCAGCAAGGTATTAATCTGGGTGCAAATGGGCATGTCGACTTGATGATCGCCAGCTAATTTACAGACCTGAGCCGCATTGTGCCTGCCTTCGACCACCTGGCCAATCGTGGCCTCAGCCGTGGCAAGATCCATTCCCTCGCCGAGATATAAACCGAAGCGTCGGTTACGGGATTGATTGTCTGTACAGGTCAATACCAGATCGCCCACGCCGGCAAGTCCCATAAAGGTCTCTTCCCGCGCGCCAAGCGCCAGGCCCAAACGCCGCATTTCCGCTAAACCACGGGTAATCAATGCCGCTTTGGCATTGGCACCAAACCCCAAACCATCACTGATGCCGCAGGCGATGGCCAGAACATTTTTTACCGCGCCACAAAGTTGCACGCCAATGATGTCATTGCCGAGATAAACGCGCAGATTGTCATGGTGCAGGGCTTGTTGCAGGCTTTTTTGATACTCGCCGTGGTTGCCTGCGAGCGTCACCGCCGTAGGTAATCCCTGGGCCAGTTCTCTGGCAAACGACGGGCCTGAAAGGATGGCAAGAGGGTAGTTTTTACCCCAGTGTTCTGTGACTAACTCAGAGAGCAAGCGATTACTCGCCGGATCAATGCCTTTGGTTAACCAGGCAATGCCCGATTCAGGCCTCTGCAATTTAGCCAGCAACGCGGCAAACGCATGCGAGGGAACGGCGAGAATCACCTCGTCCGCGCGTTGTTGACAAGCCGTTAAATCGGCTGTGGCTTCTAATGTTGCCGGAAAGAGTGTGTCGGGAAGGTAGCGCGAATTGCAGCGGTCGCTCTGCATTGTTGCCATGTATTGGCTGTTTTGCCCCCAAAGCAGAACACGATTGCCATGCCGGGCTAAATGAATGGCTACTGCGGTTCCCCAGGAGCCGGCTCCCAGAATGGCAATCGTTTTTTCAGTCATGATTAGTGTGCAGATTCTGTCTGAGATTGGCCTGCGTTTTGTTTTTCCTGTAATTGCTGCATGTACAGAGCGTCAAAATTGATGGGCGCTAAGACCAGCTGCGGGAAACTGCCGCGAATCACTTGAGCAGTAATGGTTTCGCGTGCATAAGGGAACAGGATGTTGGGGCAGAAACTGCCAAGCAGATGATCCAGTTGCTCTTTGGGCGCGCCTTCAATCGTAAAAATACCGGCTTGTTTGACTTCCGCCAGAAAAGCCACGGCATTTTGATTTTTGACTGTTGCGGTAACGGTCAAAACCACTTCATAAATGTTGCTTTCAAGCTGGCTGCTTGCTGTATTTAAATCGAGCGTCAGTTCAGGCTCCCATTTTTGCTGAAAAACAGCCGGCGTGTTTGGGGTCTCGAAGGACGAATCTTTCATGTAAATGCGCTGAATCATAAATTGCGCTTCAGCGTGTTGCGGTTGATTTGCCTGTTCAGTCATAGTTGTCAGCCTTTTAAAAGTTTATCCAAACGCCCCTGTTGTTCAAGGGCATACAAATCATCACAGCCACCGACATGCTGGCCATTGATAAAAATCTGCGGCACGGTGCGGCGTCCGCTTTTGTGAATCATTTCGTCGCGAAGCGCGGGATTATCGTCAACGCGAATTTCGTCATAGTGTACGCCTTTGCTGTCCAGCAGCTGCTTGGCGCGAGAACAGTAGGGGCAATAGCCGGTGCTGTAAACGACAATGGTGGTCATCTGTTATTTTCCTTTTACCAGAGGTAAGTCGGCAGCCTGCCAGGCACTGATGCCGCCGGCCAGCACCACCGGATTGACAAATCCTTGTGTACGCAATTTAGCAGCCAGGGCCGCTGATTGCAAACCGCGTCCGCAAACGAGAATGATGGGTTTGTCTTTGTACTTGTCCATTTTATTCTGCTCAAAATCGTCCTGGCTGGCGCGAATGGAGTCGATGATGTGGCCTTTGCGGTAATTTTCGGCATCGCGCAGATCGATGACGACGGCATTGTCATCGTTAATTAATTTAATCGCTGCCTGCGGAGGCAGTTCTTTGCCGCGGCTACGCTGTGCCTTCAGTTCATTAACAAAGATCATGATCAGGACGACAATCAAGGCTGTCACCATAGCCCAATGATGAATAATAAACGTTTTGAACTGTCCCATGCTTTACCCGTCTCATCTAAAAATAGCAAATTATCCTTAGAATGCCTGCATAACGCAAGGCATCTTGTTAATTACCTGCCGCCATGGCCTGCAAACGTTTGATTCGTTCGGCAGTAATGGGATGAGTAGAAAATAATTCGGCTATTTTCTGACCACTTAGCGGGTTGACTATAAACAGATGCGCCGTGTTGGGATGTGCATCGGCCTCGGTAAACTCTTCCTGTTGACTGGCGGTTTCTAATTTGGCTAAGGCGCTGGCAAGCCATAAAGGATGGCCAGTAAGCTGGGCGCCAAACGCATCGGCTTCATATTCCCGCGAACGTGACACGGCCATTTGAATCAATCCGGCCGCCAATGGCGCCAGAATCATCATCAGTAATCCAACCACGGGGTGTGTGTTTTCATTGTCGCTGTTGTGGTTGGCCACGGAAGTCCACATGAACATGTTGGCGATACTGCCAATGGCGCCGGCCAGTGTTGCGGCAATGGCGCTGATGAGCGTGTCCCGATGAACCACGTGAGCCATCTCATGAGCGAGAACGCCGGTTAATTCCTCCGGGGTCATTCGCGTTAAAATGCCGCTGGTGACGGCAATGCTGGCATGTTCAGGATTACGGCCTGTGGCGAAGGCGTTGGGCGTTGGATTATTGATGAGATAAACCCGGGGCATGGGTATCTGCGCTTTTTTCGCCAGTTGCGACACGATGGTGTACACCGGGTGGGAGGGATCAAGGGGCTGGGCATTGTACATGCGCAGCACAATTTTATCAGAATACCAATAGGCGCCCATATTCATGACAACAGCCAGTACCAGGGCTATCATCATGCCGACTTGACCGCCAAGCAGCCGCCCAATGATCATCAACAGGGCGGTTAAGGCTGCCAGTAAAATAAATGTTTTAACGTTATTCATTGTATTCTCCCCAACAGCATTTATCTTTCAGGTTAGTTCAGTTTTCACCGCTTTCAAGCGTCATTTTCATAGGCTTTGGTCACTTCTTCCAGGCGGTGTCCAATGGTGGCCGACGGTGCTTTTATGAGCAGCAAGGCAGCCAGGGTTGGCGCTATGTCAATGGTTTCTACCGGACGGGTCAGACGCTGGGGCTTAAATCCCGGATTGACAAACAGCAGGGGCACATAACTGTCATAATTCCAGGGCGAGCCATGATCCACACGGGCTTCTGCATTATTTTCCATGGCTTGATAGGGCGGCGGAACCAGATACAAATCCCCTGCCCGTCCGGGGAAAGCCATTTTATCCACTTTAGCGCTTAACCAGTCGTATTCTGTGCCGCGCAGAGGCAGAGGGTAAGCCTGGAAAATATCCCGACGCTGACGCAGTAATTCAGCGAGGTAGGTGCTGACGGTATTGACGCTGAGCTCATGATCATGGATGAGTTGATGATCAAGGTAAACATAGGGGCCGTCGACTTGAAGCAGCGTAGCAGCCGGTAATTGGAAGTGTTTGATCAACGCCTGGGTTATCTGCTGTTTGACGGCTGGCACGTCAAGACGCTGGTTTTCCTTCATCTGATGGCTGGCTAAGAACGCGGGGGAGTCGCTGACGCCATGATCGGCGGTTAAAACAATCAGCGTGTTTTCAAGACCGACCTGCTCATCAATGGCCTTAAGCAAGTGGCCTAGCGTTTGATTTAAGCGCAGTAAATTGTCTTCCGATTCGAGGCTGTTGGGGCCGAATTGATGGCCTACTGCGTCGACTGCGGAAAAGCTGATGCCTAGATAATCGACTTGATCACGGCGGGTTCCCAATTTTTCTCTTTTTAAGAGTTGCATGGCGAAATCAGCCGTCAACTCATCCGCATACGGACTCATGGACAGGAATTTGTAGTAGGTTTCAGCGTTTGGTTGGCCCAAGTCATGCGGAAAGTGATAACCATACGCAGGGAAACGGTGAGTCAGTCCGGGGGCCTTGGCATAATGGTATTGTTCAATTCGTTTGCTTAAAGTCCAGATTTGTTGTTTGGGTTGATAACGGCTGTTCCAATCGGCAACCCAGCCCGGGTAAGCCGAATAATAATGCTGACTGGTGACAAAGCCGCCGTTCTCCTTGTCAAACCAAAAGGCCTTACCCGCGTGTCCGGCCAGGGTGATGGCGGCGCGATCTTTAAACGAGACGCCGAAGGCACGCCCTTTTTGTGATAAAACCAGTTCGTCGCTTAAAGTTGACGCCAGCAGATTGCGGGGTGAACGCCCGTCAACGGCCTTGGTGGTATGCGGCGTTGGCAGAATGCGGCTTTCCGGATCTTCCATGCAGTAAACGCTTTTTTTAAGTGCCGGATCAAACCAGTCATTGGCCACCACACCGTGCAGAGTAGGGTAAGCCCCGGTGGCAATGGTTGCATGCCCCACGCAGGTGACGGTGTGGGCGTGCGGGTGGTGGGCGTTCTGGTAGTCTAGGCTGTGCGTCAATAAATAATGAAAACCGCCGTCGCCAAAATCCTTGCTGTACTGGTGCAATAAATCACCCCGTAATTGATCAACAACCAACTGAACAATCAGACGCGGTGGTTTGGGGGCCGCAATCAGGGGCAGGGGAAGTAACAACAGGGCGGCAATGATTTTCTTCATGGTCAATCCTTTCTGCAATAAAGCTTGCAGCATCCTAAAGGAGATTGGCTGAGGGGTAAAGAGGTTTTATTACTTCAAACGAAAGAAGGGAGACCAATTGATTGGGCTTTTCCTGGATGTAAATTTAGTCTAATATTTGCTCATTTTGATTTTAAAAAATATAAACTCAAGGAGGATTTTCCATTATATCAGCAGGTTGTAAATTGATTAAGCCGTTTAAAGAAAAGCCATGACGAATTGGTTTAATTCGTATACACTAACTTTTCGGTGCGATCTTGACACCGGAACCTATTAATGGAGTTTAAGGAGAAAGAAGATGGGTTTTCAATACAAATCATACTCAGAATTGAAAGACAACTGGACAGAAACGAAACGTCTTTACTGTGCTCGCCATGAAGCCACCGATATACATCATTTGCCCCCGGCCCGTAAGCATCGCCAAATTCAATTGGAAGTGATCGAAAATGTCTTTTCCGAAATTGATAAAAATGAAAAGATGGACGCAACGCGTCGAGCCAAAGTGATAACTGGCTTTGTACATATCCTCCGAGAAGAAATTAAAGAGGCCAGGGAACAATCAGGTTATTTAAGCCGTCTTTTAAAAAGCATGATTGGTGAAACAGAGAAAGGCGATACACTTGAAAAAGGCCAGACTGAAAACCTGCTGGATGTAGCCGCTGCGGATTCCATGGTTTTAGCTGCGTGGCAGTTCTTTAATAGCGTAGTTTATGAAAGTGGAAAAGTTGGTGATAAAGTGCGCAAAGACCATGCTTTTAAAGTAGATGGCCTTGACGTGAATAAATACCATACTCACATGGTGGCATTGAAAGAGCGTTATAGTCAGACTGTATTTAGCTCAGCCCATACAAAAACAGAAAAGGAACTCCAGGCAGAGGCTGAGGAACTGAAAAGAGCTGAGAGAGAAAAACACCCGAGTATGCTGCAATCAGTAAGAAGTAATCTGTCTTCTTTCATTTGGGGGGCAAACAGCAAAGCAGAGAAAACTGAAGAAAAAAACGTTGTGACTACACAACCAAGCAACAGCTGATAGTCCAGGACACCCCTCCGCAGAGGGGTGTTTCCTTTATCGGTCAACCGGATATCCCGCTTTCATCCAATCCATAATCCCGCCATCCAGAGAATAAAGCGCTGTGTAGCCTAAATCTTTAAGCGTTTGCGCAGCCGTTAACGAACGCACGCCGCCTTTGCAATGCAAATACACCGGGGAATCAAGATCGGGCGCTACGTCTTTGATGCGGCTGGCAATTTCATCTTTTGGAATGTGGTGCGCGCCAGGAATGTGGACTTCCTGCCATTCATCCAGTTCCCGTACATCGATGACGCAAAGAGAAGAGTTATTGTCCCAGCGCTTCTTCAATTCATGGCTGCTGATGGTTTTAATCGGATTGTCGGTCATGGCATTTCCCTGTTGTAGTTGAGTGTTGGTCTTGTCAAGGTGGAGTGGTGAATGAACCAGTAAATGGCGGCAGTCACTACCCCGCCCAATAACGTCGCAAAAGCCCAGGTTCCGGCTGAAACCAGCGCTGTGCGCTGCCCGAGCTTATAAAGATTGCCTGCATCACGTGCCACGGCCCCAGCAAAGAAAAGATGCAGCAAGGCATTGATAATCAACAGCAGGTATTGAAGGGTCTCTATCTGATTACTGTACTGCTGCGCCCATTCATTCAACATGCTGCACCTCCCGGGTTTGTCTTGATTGCCGCCACGACAGCAGAAAAATAGCGGCGATGACACAGAGCATGGCCAACTGCTGCACGGAATTCGGTACTTCTGCGAAAATGACAAAGCCCCAGAAGAGCCCGGTCAGGGCTACGACGCCGCCGGTTAAACTGTAAAAAACGGGGCCTGCGAGGCGAATGAGTTTAAAGAAAATAAAATAGCCGGCGCTGGAAAGCAGAATTTCAAGAATAATCACTTGCTTCGCCGTCGTAAACGGTGGCGTCAGAGAATAGAACGCGTGCTGTTGAATCACCAGAGGCGTTAACAGCAGAGAAGCTGCCAGCAACATGCCGCTCGCTGCCTGGATAGCATTGAGCTCGGCGGGTTGTCTCACACCAATGTAAATGGAGCAGAGGGCAAAGCCTAAAGGACTGATTAAAGCCAGCAGTGTCCAGCCGGACATCAGGCCGCTGCTGCCTGGCGCGATGATCATGACAATGCCGGCCACACCCATCAGCAAGGCTAGAATCCGCCAGCGATCAAAACGCTCCTGCCGGGTGACCAGCGCCAGCGGATAGACCAGCAGTGGAACCGTGTTGACCAAGACGGCGAGCAGGCCTGCCGGCAGATGGCTGGCAATAAAATACATGTTGGTATTGGGAATGGCGATGCCTGAAAGACCGCAGACAAAAAAATAGGGCCAATGCTGCCTCTGCCACAACGGGTTGTTTTTAGTAAACAGGCCGCTCAACGTCAGAATGATCGCGGGCCCCAGCGCTTGCCAGAATGAATAACCCAGGGGCGGGACGTCATGGGTCATGGCGTAGCGCGCAAGGCTATAGCCTGAACCCCAGATGAATCCCAGTAAAATGAGCAGCATCAGGGCTTTCAGTGAATTAAATGAGTTCATTGAATCCTTTATTCTAACGAGTCTGTCAGGCCGGTTGGCAGCAATTTGCGTTGCTATGCGTAAAAAGCTATAGTCAACAAGCCTTGTTCAGCTGTTCTGACAAGCCTGCCAATGGCCAAAGAGTACCATTATGCCATTTTTGGCGGGGGCTGACTATTCTTCATTCTGCCGCCCACTTACGTTACTATCGTCTACCCCCACATCATGATCGAGGAAGAAAGTATGCACCCACACGATGTCCCAGTGCCTCATTTAACCACCGCCCATTGCGGCCCGCTGTACCATGTTGAAAAAGTCATTTTAAGCCAGGTAGCGGCCATTGAATCCTGGTTTCGCCAACAGTGGCAACTCACGCCGCCATCGCTTACTTCTTCAGTGGATTTGCGCCATGCCGGTTTTAAACTGGCTCCGGTGGATACCAATTTATTCCCGGCTGGATTTAATAATTTAAACCGCGATTTTCTGCCGCTTTGTATTCAGGCCGCTCAGGCAACCCTGGTGGATTATCAGCCTGAATGCCGACAAATTTTATTGCTTCCCGAAAACCACACGCGCAATCGTTTTTACATGCAAAGCCTGAGTGTCCTCCGCGATATCCTGGTGAAGTCGGGCTTTGTCGTCCGTATTGGCAGCCTGGATCCGGAAGTGACTACGCCGCAGGAAATAGTAACTGACAATGGGGTGACGCTGTTAATCGAACCCGTCATTCGTGATAACAATCGTCTTGGGCTGCGTGATTTCAATCCTTGCCTGCTGGTGTTGAATAATGATTTATCCACCGGTGTGCCGGACAGTTTAAAGGGCCTGGAGCAGCGCATTGTTCCTACGGCGAAATTGGGGTGGTCCAGTCGCCTGAAATCAAGCCACTTCACGTTTTTTGAAGAAGTTGCACAGGAGTTTTCACACCTTGTGAATCTTGATCCCTGGTTTATTAATCCCTACTTCAAAGCGGTGGACCGCATTGATTTTATGGCGCAGGAAGGGGTTGATAACCTGGCAAATGAGACGGAGCAATTGCTGAAAGTCATTCAGGATAAATACACCACCTATGGAATTGAAGAAAAACCGTTCGTGGTGGTCAAGGCGGATAATGGCACGTACGGCATGAGCGTGATGATGGTGCATGATGCGGAACAATTGCGGCAATTAAATCGCAAGCAACGCACGAAAATGGCCGCGAGCAAAGGCAGCCAGAAAGTCGAGCGAGTCATCATTCAGGAAGGCGTTTACAGTTTTGAAGCCATGCCGGATGGGGCTGTCGCAGAGCCGGTGGTGTACATGATTGGCCCCTTTGTGGTTGGCGGTTTTTATCGGGTGCATCAGGGACGGGGCAGTGATGAAAATTTAAATGCGCCCGGCATGCATTTTGAGCCTCTGGCTTTTGCTCAGGCCTGTAATATGCCAAGGGATGATCTGGATCCCGTGGAGTGCCCTAACCGCTTTTATGCCTATGGCGTCATTGCCCGTCTGGCGGCGCTGGCGGCAGCCCGTGAAATCGCTGCCGTTGGAGGTGAATAATGAAGCTGGCTGTTGTCATGGATGCGCCCCATTTATTAAAACCCTATAAAGACACAACAGTCGGCATGATACGCAGTGCCCAGCAATTGGGCTGGTCTTGTGTTTATTTTACGCTTAAGGAGTTGCTCTGCCGTGAAGGGCAGGCCTATGCGCGGGTCTCCTCCATTCAGGTGGCCGATGACGACACCAAACCGGATTGGGCCACAATCACCCCGCTGGGGGAAAAGCCGCTTGCTGAGTTTGATGTGATTCTGATGCGAAAGGATCCCCCCTTTGACATGGAATACATCTATGCCACCTATGCTCTGGAACTGGCAGAAAAAACCGGTGTCCTGGTGGCGAATAAACCGCAAAGCCTTCGTGACGCCAATGAAAAATTCTTCACCCTTCATTTTCCGCAATGTTGTCCGCCGACCTTAGTCAGCCGCGACATAGCTATACTGCGTCAGTTTTGGGAGCAACACCGGGATGTGATTTACAAACCCCTGGAAGGCATGGGGGGCAATTCCATCTTTCATGTCGATAAACACGGAAAAAATTTATCGGTCATCCTCGAGGTCTTAACCCACTCGCAAAGCACCATGATCATGGCACAGCAATACATTCCCGACATTGTCACCGGCGGCGATAAACGCATTTTGTTGATCAATGGCGAACCGGCGGCTTACGCGTTGGCTCGTATTCCCGCCAAGGGGGAGTTGCGGGGTAATCTTGCTGCCGGCGCCCGCGGTGAAGTGGTTGCGATTACGGCGAGGGATCGTTGGTTATGTGAACAGATTGCCCCCACGCTTAAAGCCAAAGGACTTTATTTTGTGGGCATCGATGTGATTGGTGATTATTTAACCGAAATCAATGTGACCAGCCCCACCTGCGCCCGCGAAATCATGGCGGAAACCTCAGAAGACATCACCGGTGATTACCTGCGTTGTTTAGCTGAGATCAAACAGAAACTGAATTAACGCACGGCCTGTCTGAGACAGGCCGTGTTCTTACAAAAAGTTTAGGCTAATGCGCTGAACCGGATGGCATGCACAGTGATTTTTTTGAACGATGCTCGATGAACCGAAGGACCTCCATAATGCTGTCCCAATGGATCGCGTCCTCTGTTTTGTATCGTTCCAGACGGTCCAGGAACGACTCATGGTTGTCGTGTTTTCGGAAAAACACGGTTTTGAAAAAATACAGCATCGCGTGAATTTCGCTTCTGTCGATTCCCAAACGTTTCATGCCGATGATGTTAATGGAATCGAGCGCGGCGCGAAAACCTTCTGCATACCCATAAGGAATGAGATCATTGGCAATGGATGACGCACCGGACATCATGGCGGCCTTACCGATGTGAACATATTGTGCAACCACGGAAGCGCCTCCCAGAACCGCGTAATCATCGATATGGACGTGTCCTGCCAACAAGACGGCATTGGCCAGCGTGACATGATTCCCTATCTGGCAGTCATGGGCGATATGCGCGCAAGCCATGAACATGTTGTGATCGCCAATGCGTGTGACGCCCTGATCCTTGGATGTGCCGCCATTAATGGTGACATACTGACCGATGTAGTTGTGCTCACCAATAACCAACAGGGAGTCTTCTTCGGTGTAATTTCTTACCTGCGGCACATCGCCCAGACAGGCGAAGGGATGCACGCACGTGTGGCTGCCAATTTGCGTATGGCCTTTGATGACCACGTGGGAGTCAATGTGAACATGATCGCCTAAGGTCACATCCGGGCCAATTATGCTGTAAGGTCCAATGCTAACATGCTGACCCAGGATGGCTTTTTCATCGACGATCGCAGAAGGG
Source organism: Legionella taurinensis (assembly GCF_900452865.1). Classification (NCBI taxonomy): domain Bacteria; kingdom Pseudomonadati; phylum Pseudomonadota; class Gammaproteobacteria; order Legionellales; family Legionellaceae; genus Legionella; species Legionella taurinensis. The sequence goes on along the minus strand of NZ_UGOZ01000001.1, from coordinate 2,432,650 downwards.
TGAATGACTGTACTCATGTGCTATACCCCATCAAATAGAACAAATTTTGTGCTATTTAAGTGTAGATGGCGGTTAAAGAGTGTCAAGAATGATTTGAGCAAAAATAAATCAATGGTGTTTTGTACGCTGGTTTACTCGCTGAAATTGAGCTGTCTTAACGCTTCAAAGAGGATAATGGCGACCGAATTGGACAAATTCAAACTGCGGCTGTTCGGTTGCATGGGAATGCGGATAACGGCATACCGTTCGCGCACCTGTTCGGGAAGTCCGCGGGTTTCAGGACCAAAAAGCAGCATGTCGTCGTGTTGATAGTCAATCTCGTGATAAGCGGCGGTGCCTTTGGTGGAGCAGGCAAAAATACGCCGATGCTGATTTTTTTCTATGAATTCGGCATCATTGGCATAATGAATGACCTGAGCCCACTCGTGATAGTCAAGGCCGGCACGCCGCATGCGCTTGTCATCGAGAGTAAAGCCTAAGGGGTGAATCAAATGCAATTGGGCGCCGGAATTGGCGCAAAGCCGAATAATGTTCCCGGTGTTGGGAGGAATTTCCGGTTGGTACAGAACAACATGCAACGCCATAATGCCTTAAGCCTCGTCTTCATCCACGTAATCAGTACCCAGATTCTCGTCGCTGCCTTCATCATCCACGTAATCACTGCCGTCATTGCTGTCATCGCCGTTTGCCGCCAGGGCTGCTCCCTGTTGGCCGGTAATACGGTAATGACGATGCTGCAGGTAGGCATCGCGCAGGAAAGCGTAAGGATCGAGCGCCTCGCTCATCAGGCGTTCGGTTTCAAAAAGTTGTGAGCGTAAATCAACATAACGCAGGCCAATTAAACCATAAATCACCGCGTCATTGCCGATGTAGGGGTAGGGGGTTATCACTGTGTATTCAAACAACATGCCCATGCCATCGCGAATGGTGCTTGGTCCCATCAAAGGTATCATGATGAAGGGGGATTTTTTATCTCCCCACTTGGCGAACGTGAGCCCCAGATCGTTGCTGTGGGGCGGCAAACCAAAGCGTTTATCAGCCACATCAAATAACCCGCCAATACCAAAGGTGGAGTTAACGACAAAACGCCAGGTGTCTTTAATCGCATAACGCCATTCCCATTGCAGCACGTCGTTGGCCACAGTAGGAATCATATTGATGTTATTGTAGGCATTATTGATGCTGGCCCTTACCGGATCGGGCAGGACGGCCTTATAAAGGCGGGCTGGCGGTTTTAAAATGGTGGCGTCAAAGGCATTATTAAAACGATAAATTTTGCGGTTAAGCGATTCATAAGGGTCATCTGGGTTGGGACCTTTATGAAAGCAGCCTGACAACAGTAAAGCACTTGCCAGTGTGGTTAGACTCGCAATTAAACGCATAATTTAACGGTTTTTTGAGGGAGTAAATCTGATGTTACACCAGAATCCGGATGCAGACCACCTCAAAATTAAAATTGCATCACAAAGGTCACCGGCCCGTCGTTGCAGAGATGAACCTGCATGTCTGCCCCGAATTGGCCGCTGGCGACGAGGGAATAATGTTGTCTGGCCAGAATGAGCAGTTCTTCAAACAGCATTTGCCCCTGCGAGGGGGGCGCGGCTTTGGAAAAACTGGGTCGCAATCCCTTACGGGTGTCTGCGACTAAAGTAAATTGCGGTACCAGCAGCAGGCCGCCTTCCACCTGGCGAAGGTTCAAATTCATTTTGCCCTGCTCGTCACTGAACAGGCGGTAGTTCAGGCATTTCTCAAGCATGGCCGCTAAGGTGGTCAGGCTGTCGGTGATTTCAAACCCACACAGGATTAACAGGCCGTGGTTGATGGCGCCGATGGTGGCGTTGTTGACTTCCACCCGGGCTTCCTTCACGCGTTGAATGACAGTCAGCATGCATCAGACCCCTGACGAGCCATTTCCTTGGCGGCACAAACCAGCGCATCAATGATGCCTGCCTCGCGATCGGAATGCCCCGCATCCCTGACAATGCTCAAATTGGACGTGGGCAGAGCCCGATGTAAATCCCAGGCGCCCGCCAGTGGACAGACCATGTCGTAACGGCCATGGACGAGGTAGGTGGGGACATGGCGGATTTTTTGGGCGTTGTTTAACACCTGATTTTCTTCAATAAAATAGTGGTTGACAATGTAGTGCGACTCCAGTGTCGCCAGTGCGAGGGCAAAATGCGGTTCGCTGTATTGATCAATGACACTTAAATGCGGCTGCAGGCTGCTGCAGCGCGCCTGCCACAGGGCCCAGTTTTTAGCCGCGCTCATGCGCGCCAGTTCATTATTGCCTTGGAGGCATTCGGCATAATACTGGGGAATTTCCCCGCGTCTTTCCACGGGCACGATGCTTAAGAATTCCTGCCAGTAGTCTGGGTAAATCAGACTGGCGCCCTGTTGATAAAACCAGGCCACGTCGCGGGGGCGGCCTAAAAAAATACGGTGCAACAGTAAACCGCCGATTTGCTGAGGGTAAAGCTCGGCATAAAGCAGCGCCAGCAGAGAGCCCCAACCGCCACCAAAAAGCATAAACCGGCTAATGCCCAAATGGGTTCGGATTGCATCGATGTCATCCAGCAGGTCCTGAGTGGTGTTGTCCCTGATTTCAGAATGTGGGGCGGAACGGCCGCAACCGCGCTGATCAAAAATGATGATGCGGTAAACCTGCGGATCAAAAAAACGGCGTAAGTAGGCGCTTCCACCAGCTCCTGGACCGGGATGAAGCACCATCACGGGCAACCCTTCGGGATTGCCGGTTTCTTCAAGGTACAGGGTATGAAGGGGGTTGACGGCCAGTTCATGCCGTTTGTAGGGTTGGATTGCTGGATATAAAGTATGCATAGACGACTCGGGTATTTTTATTAATCTTATACCTCACCTGCGCAACTTGGCAAAGATTCGCGGGGAATTTATTTGCCGTTGGCCCGTTCGCCGTCCAAGCTGGTGTTTGACTGCTAAATTTAACATAATAACGCCTTTCTTTTGTTGGAAGTGAATCAATGACCGTGGATGCTTTACTGAAAGGGCTGAATGACAGACAACGACAGGCGGTTGTTGCGCCTTTGGGTAATACGCTGGTACTCGCCGGTGCCGGGAGCGGTAAAACGCGTGTACTGGTCAGCCGCATAGCCTGGCTTATTCAGGAACATCATTTCTCTCCCCATTCCATTCTGGCGGTTACCTTCACCAACAAGGCCGCTGGGGAAATGAAGGCGCGTTTAAGCCATCTGCTGCCGGTGTCTCTGGCTGGATTCTGGGTTGGAACTTTCCATGGTCTCTGTCATCGAATTTTGCGCCGTCATCATCAGGATGCCCGTTTGCCCGCTGAGTTTCATATTCTTGACAGTGAAGACCAGGCGCGGGTGATTAAACGAGTCATTGCGGCGCTGAATCTCGATGACGATCAATGGCCTGTCAAGCAGGCTCAGGCATTCATCAACGGCAGGAAAGACGAGGGGCTTCGCCCGCAGCACATCCATGCGCAATCCTTTGGACCTACACGTACCTTAATCCAGATTTATCAGGCGTATGAGCAGGCCTGCCAGACGGCCGGGGTGGTGGATTTTGCCGAATTGCTTCTGCGTACGCATGAGCTTCTGCGTGACAACCCGGACATTCTGCAACACTACCAACACCGTTTCCGCGCCATTCTGGTGGATGAGTTTCAGGATACCAACACCATTCAATACGCCTGGATCCGTCTGCTGGCAGGGCAGGGCGCATCCGTCATGGCTGTGGGAGATGATGACCAGTCCATTTACGGCTGGCGGGGGGCCAAAGTTGAAAACATTCAGCAATTCTCACAGGACTTCCACAACACGCTGGTTGTGCGTCTGGAACAGAATTACCGTTCAACCGCCACCATCCTCGATGCCGCCAATGCGTTAATTAACAATAACCAGTCCCGCATGGGCAAGGAATTATGGACCGAAGGCAGCGCCGGCGAAAAAATCATGGTCTACGCCGCGTTTAACGAATTGGATGAAGCCCGGTTTATCAGCGAGCGCATCCAGATGGCCATTCACGATGGGCGCAGCGCGGACGAGATTGCCATTCTCTATCGCTCCAATGCCCAGTCGCGAGTCATTGAGGAAGCCTTATTAAGGGCCGGAATTGCGTACCGCATTTATGGCGGCGTGCGCTTTTTTGAGCGGGCGGAGATTAAAGACACCCTGGCTTACCTGCGCTTACTGGCAAATCCGGATGACGATACCGCCTTTGAACGCGTGGTGAATTTTCCCACGCGGGGCATTGGTGAAAAGACGCTGGATGAATTGCGCCAGCTGGCCAGGAACTGTCAGGGGTCTCTCTGGCAGGCCGCCGGCGAATTGCTGGCTCAGGGTGGATTGCCGCAACGGGCCGCCACTGCCTTGGAAAAGTTCATCCAGCTCATCCGTGGATTGCAGGCTAAAACGCAATACCTGGAATTGGATGAGCAACTCTCCGAAGTGATTAACGGCAGTGGTTTATACGCGCACTTCTCCAAGATCAAGGGGGATAAATCAGAATCGCGTCTCGATAACCTGCAGGAATTGATTAACGCGGCCAAACAGTTCCGTTATGAACAGGATGTCGATGAGGAACTCCCTTTACTGGTTGCTTTCCTGGCCCATGCCTCATTAGAGGCCGGCGAAATGCAGGCGGCAGAACATGAGCGTTACGTGCACTTAATGACCCTGCATGCCGCCAAAGGACTGGAATTTCCCATGGTGTTTCTCGCGGGCATGGAAGAAGGCGTATTTCCCGGCAAGCAATCCATCGAAGAGCCCGGCCGTCTGGAAGAGGAGCGCCGCCTGTGTTATGTCGGAATGACGCGCGCCATGGAGAAACTCATGCTTTCCTATGCGGAAGTCCGGCGTCAGTATGGACGGGAAGAATACCACCGCCCATCCCGTTTTCTCCGCGAACTGCCCGCTGAATTGCTGGATGAAGTCAGGGTGAAGGCTCATTATCAGTCAGCGCCTTCCTCATCGCCCAAGTCGTCTTCGGTTGCAGCGGTGGCAGCCAGTGAGGCGGGATTGAAACTCGGGCAGAATGTTTCGCATGCGAAATTCGGTCAAGGGGTTGTGATCTCTGTGGAAGGCAGCGGCGCGCATACGCGTGTGCAGATTAAATTTGCCGATCATGGCGTGAAATGGCTGGTGTTAGCCTATGCCAATTTAACCCTTGCTGAAAATTGTTCTTTTTAAAAGATCTGCAAGAAGAATGTGCGCGGATGGCATCCCTGGGCTTGAATTTCAGGCCATCCGGTGCTACGGTTCGTGTGGCGAAAAATAAATGACGTCGCTTGGGTTTTGAGTTTATTACATCAATTAAGGGGAATTACGTGAAGCTTAAAAGTCTAATGACTGCCGGTGCACTCCTGGCTGCAGTCGCATCACCCGTTGTAATGGCCGCTGATAACACCATGTCAGATGACCAGAAAAAAGCCATCGAAAAAGTTGTGCATGATTATTTGGTCAATAATCCCGAAGTGTTGCTGGAAGCGTCTAAAGCCTTACAGGAAAAACAACAGGCCAGCATGCAGCAACAGGCTCAGGCCGCTATCCTTGAAAATGCCTCGCAGTTATTCAGCGATAAAATGACCGTTTTAGGTAATCCAAAAGGCAATGTGACGCTGGTTGAGTTTTTTGATTACCAGTGCATTCACTGTAAAAAAATGGCGCCCATTGTTGCCGCTTTGATTAAGAAAGACAGCAACCTGCGCGTGGTGTTCAAGGAATTCCCCATTTTCGGCAGCAGTTCGGACATGGCTTCACGCGCGGCACTCGCAGCCGCTTTGCAGGGCAAATACCAACCCATGCACGAAGCACTGCTCAAGCAGGAAGGCCGTCTGAATGAGAAAATCATTATGGACACGGCGAAATCTGTCGGTCTGGACATGACCAAATTTAAAACGGACATGGACAGCCAGGCTGTCAAAGACGCCTTGAGTGCGAACCGTGAGCTGGCTGAAAAACTGCGACTCATGGGTACGCCTGCGTTTATCATTGCGTCAACACCTGCGGGTCAATTCAAAACCGGAACCACGCCGGCGTTTATCCCGGGTGCTGCCAGCGAACAGGCGCTGCAGGATCTGATTAAAAAAGCCTCCTCCAGTTAATGCTTTTTGCCGGCAGATTGCCTGACAGTCTGCCGGAAATTCCTTAGTCCATTCAGTGTCATCGGAATTTCAGGATGCCAATCAGTTAGTTGAGAACACTATGACAAAACCCAGTACTTTCCAGGATATTATTCTGACGTTGCAACAATTCTGGGCAGCAAGAGGCTGCGTAATATTGCAACCCCTGGACATGGAAGTCGGTGCCGGAACCTTTCATCCCGCGACCTTTCTTCGGGCGATTGGACCTGAACCCTGGTCTGCAGCCTACGTGCAACCGTCGCGACGGCCTGCGGATGGGCGCTATGGCGAAAATCCAAATCGAGTACAGCATTACTACCAGTTTCAAGTGATTTTAAAACCATCGCCGCTGGATATTCAGGACAAATACCTTGATTCCCTGCGGGCTCTCGGTGTTGATCCTCTGGCGGATGATATCCGCTTTGTCGAGGACAACTGGGAGTCGCCAACGCTTGGGGCCTGGGGCCTCGGTTGGGAAGTCTGGCAAAACGGCATGGAAGTGTCGCAATTTACGTATTTTCAACAGGTGGGAGGACTCCCCTGCAAGCCGGTGACGGGCGAGTTGACTTATGGCCTTGAGCGTTTGGCCATGTACGTTTTAGGGGTCGATAATCTCTTTGATTTGCCCTGGGCGCATACGGCACAGGGGCTCGTCACTTACGGTGATGTGTTTCATCAGAATGAAGTGGAAATGTCGGCGTTCAATTTTGAGCATGCCAACGTGGACGCGTTGTTTCAACAATTTGATTATTATGAACAGGAAGCCGAAAAACTGATTGCTTTGAATTTACCGTTGCCTGCCTATGAAATGGTGATGAAGGCCTCGCACGCCTTTAATCTCCTCGATGCGCGGCGCGCCATTTCGGTGACGGAAAGGCAACGTTACATTTTACGGGTGAGGCAACTTTCCAGAGCAGTAGCCCAGGCTTATTATCAGGCGCGCGAAACCCTGGGTTTCCCCATGCTGAAGGTGTCACATGAAGTTGAATGATTTTTTATTTGAAATAGGGTGTGAAGAATTACCCTTTGCAGCGGTTAAAAATCTGGCCTCTGCGCTGGCGGACAACGTCAAGGCGGCTTTCGATAAGGCGCAGCTGACGTATCAAGCGATCCATCCCTTTGCCAGCCCAAGACGTCTGGCGCTGCTCATTACCCAATTGCCGGAAGAGCAGCCGCAACAACAGTTATCGCGTCGCGGACCTGCCCTCAATGCCGCCTACGACAATCAGGGACAGCCAACCAAAGCCCTGTTGGGCTTCGCTAAATCCTGTGGTGTGGACATCAGTGAGTTGACTGTGCTTAAAACCGACAAGGGCGAATGGTTGGTGCATGACACAGTCGCCAAAGGGGCTAAAACCAAAGACCTGTTGCCTGAATTGATAAACCAGGCTGTTGCCGCACTGCCCATCGCCAAACCCATGCGCTGGGGGGATGGCGAGGTTGAATTTGCACGGCCAGTCCATTGGATAGTCATGCTTTTGGGTGAAGAGGTGATTCCTTGCACCGTATTGGGCGTGCCGGCGGGACAAACGACTTACGGTCACCGTTTTCATCACCCTGAAGCCATTCATTTAACGAAGCCAGACGCCTACGAAGAAACACTGGCTAAGGCTCTGGTTATGGTGGACCCTGAAAAACGGCGCCAGCAGATAAAGGACGACGTCGAGGCGCTGGCGACAAAACACCAGGCTAAAGCCATCATGTCCGATTCACTGCTGGATGAAGTGGCTGCCATTGTCGAATGGCCCAAGCCCTTGTTGGCCAGCTTTGCTCCTGAGTTTTTACAGGTGCCGCCGGAAGCGTTGATTGCATCCATGCAATCGCATCAGAAATGCTTTGCTCTGGCAGACAGTCAGGGGAAATTGTTGCCGCACTTTGTCGCGGTTGCCAACATCAACAGCACCAATCCTTCACAAGTGATCGCCGGCAATGAAAAAGTCATGCGTGCCCGCTTAAGCGATGCGGCATTCTTTTTCGATCAGGATAAAAAGCAGGCCTTGAGTCAGCACAAGGCAGCCACGGAAAAAGTCGTTTTCCAGGCGCGCTTGGGCACCCTGGCTGACAAGGCACAGCGCATTCAGTCGCTGATAAACAACCTCATTACTCCATTGGAATTACGTGAGGCTCAGGCTCATCGAGCGGCCGAACTCAGTAAATGCGATTTAATGACGGGGATGGTCGGTGAATTTCCGGAATTGCAGGGATTAATGGGGTATTATTACGCTTTGCATGATGGCGAAGATCGTGACGTTGCGGTGGCTTTAAACGAACAATACCTGCCGCGTTTTTCGGGGGATGCCTTACCGGCCACACCCCTGGGTCTGGCATTATCGCTTGCTGATCGCCTGGACACGCTGGTGGGCATTTTTGCCATCGGACAGAAGCCGTCTGGCGTCAAAGATCCATTTAAATTACGCCGTCATGCCCTGGCTGTCGTTCGCCTGTTGCTGTCCACGCCTGCACGCATTTCCTTGCAGGCATTAATCAACCAAAGCAAAGCGGCGTATGGGGACGTGATTAACCAGCAGGAAGAAAGCCTCAATGAAATCAAAGGCTTCATTCTTGAGCGTCTGCAATCCTTTTATCAAGCCAAGGGTGTTTCTGGCGATTTGGTGCAGGCGGTGAAAGCACGTCAGGATGACTGGTTGTATGATTTTGATCGCCGTGTGACGGCCCTGGCTGATTTTGTCACCCGGCCCGAAGCGTCCGTGTTGAGTGCCGCCTGTAAGCGAGTTAATAACATTCTGCAACAGGCAGAACCCATGACAGCCGGTACGGCCCTGATGGTGTCCTTATTGGAAGAGGGCGCTGAGCATGCGCTTTACACCCATTTGAATCAGATTGAAGACCACATTAAGCCGCTGTATCAGAAGGGCGATTACAGTGCCATCCTAAATCAGCTCGCTCGCTTGCGGGAACCAGTGGATGCCTTTTTTGATCAGGTTATGGTGATGGTTGACGATGAGCAAATCCGCATGAATCGCCTCCATCTGTTAAAACAACTGCAAACGGTGTTACAAGGCGTTGCCGATATTTCACTGTTGCAATTGCCCGGCAGCAGCAACGGATGAAGAAATGCATCATTTTGGACAGGGATGGCATCATTAACCAGGATTCTCTGCACTACATCAAGTCGGTGAATGAGTTTATTCCTATCCCTGAAAGCCTCAAGGCCATTGCCCGTTTAACACGGGCCGGGTATCAAATTGGTGTGGCCACCAATCAATCGGGTGTGTCGCGCGGCTACTACAGCGAAGCCGAGTTACAGGCTATCCACGCCAAAATGCTGGCGACAGTACGTGAAGCGGGTGGGGACATTCTGGCGATTGAATACTGCATCCATTTGCCTGATTCCGGCTGTGACTGCCGCAAGCCCCAACCGGGTATGCTGCTGAAACTGGCCGATTATTTCCAATGCACGCCCGATAATTTATTGTTTGTCGGTGATCGGGTGTCGGACATTCAGGCCGCGCAGGCGGTGGGTGCGACACCCATCATGGTACTGTCACCCATGACAGACCGGGCTTTGTTAATGCACTACCCGGAGGTTCCTGTTTACCCTTCGCTGGCGGCTTTTGTGGATGAATTCCTTGTCCAATCCCATGCATGACTTCGCCATAGGCTACGCGGAAGAGGCCCTGCGCGTGCAGGCGCAGGCGTTGGCGGCATCATTGCACTTACCCCTTGACAATCAAGCCCCCAATCGGTTGGTGTTCACCGCCGAGCGGCTGGAGTTGCACATTCAGGGGTTTAAACCCCAGTATGCGGATTTCAGCAGCAGGCTCTGGCAGAGACGGCGGGATGCCGGTAAGCAGCAGGGGTTGGTGAAAGCCTGTAAACCCGTTGCGGGTATGCGCCTGCTGGATGTGACCGCAGGATGGGGGCGTGACGCGGCCATATTGGCCAGTTTTGGCGCCGACGTGCACATGCTGGAGCGCAATGTTGTGATGGCTGCTTTGCTGGCAGATGCCTTGGCGCGTCGTGATCTGCGCTCTCAGGAGGTGTTGCATTTGCACATTCAGCATCAGGATGCCCTTCAGTATTTGAATGAATTGACGGAGTCTGAATACCCTGACGTTATTTACATGGATCCCATGCATCCGCCGCGCGACAAATCGGCGCTGGTTAAAAAAGACATGCAGAGTTTGCAGCAACTGATAGGCGAAGATAAAGACGCCCTGGCTTTATTGACTCTGGCAAGACGCAGGGTCAGGCAGCGGGTGGTGGTTAAGTGGCCGCAGCACGCTGAGCCGTTGGTCAAGCCTTCTCGACGCATTGAAGGTAAAACGGTACGGTTTGATATTTATTTGCCCTAGTCTGAGGTTGAGATAAGCGGAGCGTGTGTGTTGTTTCGCGGAGAAATCGCAGTGCAATACTCCCTCCCGTCGGAGAGGGAGGACGTGCAGTCAAACGTAATTGTATTCGGCTAATTCTTCCCGCAGGCGCTTTTCTTCGGCCAATTCTTCAATACGGCGTCGTCTTTCCAATTTGGTAGTGGGACTGCTTTCAATAAGAATGGCATCAGGATTGTCACTGAAATCGTCAACCTCGGTCTCAAAATCATCAAAAGTTTGTGAACTCATTGCATTCTCCATTGCTGAGTGTGATTGTCTAAGGGAGGTAATCCAGAGACTGGATACAGAAGACAACCTAATCCATTTATGACGAGTAAGGCATCAGGAACAAAGTAACAGAATTCCACTGCGAGGAACAGTGGAATTTTTTAGTCAACATCCGTTGGATCAGGGCGCGGGGAGCTGTTGCGTCGTTTGCTGCTGTTGTTGCTGCTGGGCTTCGGCTTTTTCCTGGGCTTCGGCAATTTTAGTTATTCTGTCTTTGAAGTCGCGTGTTGCTTCCGGACCGGATGCGCGTTTAACGTACTGTTCACGGCGTTGATTGTCGGTGACGGCTTTATCCTCCATCAGCTTCAAGCGGTTAGGATACTCAGCGAACAATTCATTCGCTTTTTTCGCTTCGCCATTGACATTGATGGTGATTTTATCCGGCGGAAAACCGGCTTTGAGCGCGCCTTCGTAAGCTTTGCGGGCCAGATCCATCACGTGTTTATTGTCCGGTTCGCCCTTGCTGTTGGTTTGATAGGATTTGTAATTGACATCCATGACAATGGAATCGTGACCGCAGGCTCGTACGGCCGCGGCAATGGTAGTCATGTCGCCAAGGACTTTGTCTTCGGAACCGTAGTAATAATTCAAACCCCACTTGGGTAAAGTCATTGTCAGGACGGTTTCAGATTTGTTGTCTTTGCCTTTTTGTTCTTCAATGTTAATTTGACGGCCGGTATAACTTAAAAAGCCTTTTAAATCTTCCACGCGCACGTTTTTAAACGTTGCCAGGCCCTTATTGGCATCAATACCAACGTGAATGGCGGTGCTTTCCTGGGTTTTGCGGTTTTTTTCTGCCAGGGCATCGATGGCAGCCTTATTTTGCTTGTTGCGGTACAGATCGGCTAAAAAGGAAATACGAAAATACTCATCCTGAGAGGCTTTATAGAGCTTGTCCATATCACCCTTGACCGCTTTTTCAAATTTATCGAGATCCTCGCCCTGGCGCTTTTTAAGGGCGTCAGTCATCCCTTTCTGAACTTCAGGAAGATCGACATCGGTTACACCCAGGCTTGTTTTTAAGTTATTGACAAAGGTAGTGTCTTTAAACAGGGCTTCAAGCTTGTTCAATTCCAGCTGATGCTGCGCTTTAATGGCCTTGGTGGCCTCGCTTTGCAGTTTATGTAATTCAGAACCCACGGCTTCGGGGTTAAAACTGGCAGATTGGGCATTGTTTTTCGCCAGATTCTTGGGGAGATTGTCCGTGACAATGGCATTCAGTGCCTTGGCTTGGCGGTTAAATGCCTTGATGGCGTTGGACAGGTTCTGGTCTGCTTTCAGCGCGTCTTCGAGTTGAGTTTTAACCGCAGTCACTTCGGGGGTTGTGGCATTCAGTTTTTCATCCAGCGTGGAACCGTTGGGTAATTTGAGTTTGCCAAAGTCCGTGACTTTTTGCATTCTGGATTGGGAGAATGCATCAAAAGCGCCAATGCCGGTTAACCCGGCATTGAAGTTGACGCTATCGCTGTACATTTCAAAATAGACTTCTTCGGCGCGCGGTCCAAAATGCTTGATAAGCTCTTTTTCCGCATTCAGGTAATTGCGTAATTTTCCAAAAGGAACAAAGGTCGGCAATGGCATAATCTCTTCCGCGTTTTAATCCATATCAAAATTATATCAGTTAAAGCTTAACTGATGATTAATTTTTTTCATCCCAGGCTGGAATCGCCGCATCGCCAAACAATTCCTTGGCTTTTTCTTTGACTGGATTGGAGTTCATGGCTTTGACAAATTGTTCCAATTGGCTTCGTTTGTCGCTGTCACGGCGGATGACAATCAGGTTGGCGTAGGGAGAATCCTTGCCTTCCAGAAAGAGGGCATCACGCGATGGGCTTAAACCGGCGGGAACTGCAAAATTGGTATTGATCACGGCGGCATCGACATCACTCAGGACGCGAGGCAACTGCGCGGCATCCAGTTCTTTGATTTGCAGGTGTTTGGGATTGGAAGCGATGTCATCGGTGGTCGCCGTGGTGGTGTGTTTCAGCGTAATCAGCTTGGCTTTTTGCAGAAGGATTAACGCACGGGCCTCGTTACTGGGATCATTGGGAATGGCGATAATGGCATTCTCGGGCAGCTTTTTCAGTGACTTGTATTTGGATGAGTAAATGCCCGTGGGGTAAACAAAGGTTTTGCCTATTGCTTCCAGATTATAACCGTGCGCTTTGATGGCAGCCTGCAGGTAAGGTAAATGCTGGTACACGTTGGCATCGAGACTTCCGTCCTGCAGGGCCTCATTGGGCAGGTTGTAGTCATTAAATTCCACAATTTTAATGGTCAGGCCATAATCCTTAAGCGCCTGCTCTTTAGCCACGTCGACCAGATCGGTTTCCGGCCCGGCAATGGTGCCGATGGTTAATGTGTTGGGTGAGGGTTTGTTGCAGGCGACTAAACCCACAGCCAGAATCAGAATACTCAATAAACGCATGGCATGAACTCCCTAAAATGCTTTTTAAACCTATCGATGCGAGAGATGGCGGGCCAGTTTATCACCGCCCATTTGCAACAGTTGCACAATCATAATCAGAATGACGACAGTCGCCAACATAATTCCCACATTAAATCGTTGATAACCATAACGAATGGCCAAATCACCCAAACCGCCGCCGCCGACCGTGCCGGCCATGGCGGAATAATTGACCAGGGCAATGGCAGTCACCGTAATGGCCTGAATTAAGGCAGGCAAGGCTTCGGGAATCAGAATGTGACGAATCATTTGCCAGGTTGTTGCCCCCATGGAAAAACCGGTTTCGATAAGGCCAGCAGGCAGATTCTGATACACGTTTTCAACCAGTCTGGCAAAAAAAGGCGTCGCACCCAGTGTCAGGGGCACGATGGCGGCGTTAATGCCGATGGAGGTGCCTACCAGTAACCGGGTGAACGGAATTAAGGCCACGAGTAAAATAATAAATGGAATGGAACGGCTCATATTAATCAAACCACTGATGCTTTTATGAAGCAGGGGGTGCGGTTTGATTTTGCTGCTGCTGAACAGCAGGGTCCCCAGAGGAAGGCCCAAGGCAAAAGCCAGCAGGGTGCTGATGGTCACCATATAGAGGGTTTCCAGACTGGCTTGCAGTAAATCATAAAATAGTGTCAGTGACATAACCTAGAATCTCCACGGTTAAATTGGCATCATTGCATCGCTGGATAAACTGCTGAAGCAGGCTCTGATTGGCATGCAATTCAACAATCAGAACGCCACAGGTGACGGCATCGAAGCGGTCAATATTGGCCAGCAGAATATTAATGTCGATGTGCAGCTCGCGGCTGGTTTTACTGATGAAAGGCACCGTGGCGCTCTCACCATGGAAAAATAAACGAATAACCGGCTTGTCGCTTTCTACGGCGCTTAAATGGCTGGTTAAGCAGGCGGGCAATGGCGGGCTTAACTGGGCGTAAAGCATTTTTCTCGCCTGGCTTAGGGGATTATTGAAGACTTCATTCAAGGCTGTCATCTCAATAATCTGGCCTCCTTCCATAACCGCGAGGCGATGGCAAATGCGTTTAACCACTTCCATTTCATGAGTGATAAGGACGATGGTGATGCCATAGAGTTTGTTGATTTTTTTTAATAATTCGAGAATGGCGTCGGTGGTTTCCGGATCCAGCGCGGAAGTGGCTTCATCGCATAACAGGATTTTGGGGGAGCAGCTTAAGGCTCTGGCAATGGCCACCCGCTGTTTTTGCCCACCACTTAATTGAGAGGGGTAAGCCTCCTTTTTGTCCTGCAATTCCACTAAAGGCAACAATTCATTAATTTTAATTCGGATTTGATCTTCATCCATGCCTTGAATACGCATGGGCAGGGCAATGTTGTCGTAGACGGTTTTGGACTGCAGAAGATTGAAATGCTGAAAAATCATCGCCATTTTGTGGCGCGCCTGACGTAATTGGGCATTGTTGAGGTTAGTCAGCGTTTGATTATCGATGATGACTTCACCCTGATCGGGCCGCTCCAGTAAATTAATGGTTCGCAACAGGGTCGATTTCCCAGCCCCGCTTCGGCCAATAATGCCAAAAATTTCGCCTTCCTGGATAAAAAGATTAATATCACGGAGCGCGATGGTGTCCGCATAGGATTTATTTAATCCAACTAATTCAATCATTTATATAACCTAACGAAGTAGCGCAGCGGGGGATGCTAAGGGGGTATACTGAAGCCCGCTTTAGCCGTGTTTACAAAAATTGAAGTACTACTTTAACTTTTGAGCGCCCGCAAGCTGAGTTATTCAAATCGGCGCGATTGGCGATGATACCATGAGTTGGGGGAGGAGGCAAAATATTGCGGACATTTCGCTTTATTTGTGGGGCCTGATGCAGTATAAGGTGCAGGTATTTTTTGGTGACAGGAAACCAAACAAGTTTATACATTAATGTAATTTATCTCATTATTATTTACTTTATAGTAAAGTGATGCTAATTTTGTAATATGTACAAAGGTAGAGAGTCATTTTGAAAGAGTTGATAAAAGAGAATCATTTAAATCCTAATGAAAGCTTATCAAAAAATCTCTCGGCATTAATGAAGAATAGTGGTGTTTCTGAAAGTGATTTAGCCCGAGCATTGCAAATTCCCTATAACACTATTCATAGGTTAGTTAGTGGATATACTACTGACCCAAGACTTTCGACTTTAAAGTTAATTGCTGCTTATTTTAATGTCAGTCTAGATACCTTGTTAACCCACAAATTATCAAAATCCAATAATAACCAAAAAGCCGTTCCAATAATTACATGGGAGCAGGTTACAGACAATATTCTTTTAAATTCAATTAATAGTCAGAATTGGACTCATTGGTTACCAATCCCCTTGGTTTCTTTAGATAATATTAGCTTTAATGCGTTTGCACTTGAAAGTCGTCCATCTATGCAACCGAGATTTCCTATTGGAACATTTTTCATAATTGATCCTGTATGTAATCCAATGGATGGAGATTTAGTTCTGGTTAAGATTAAAACAAACGATGCTGTTTCTCTTCGTGAACTAATGATTGACCCTCCAACAACAAAATTATTACCTCTTATGCAAAATTCAGAAGCACTCAATTTTATTGAGATTGAACACGAAATCATTGGTGTAGTTGTTCTTTCTATGCACCATCTTAGAAGAAGTTAATATGTTGTATTTGATTAAATTTTTTAATTTTTTTATAAATTTTATAAAATTATATTTTCCAGAAAAAAATTATCTTTACAGAGTTGAAGAGATAAATGAATGTACTAATCAAGTTGTAATATCCTGTCATGGAAAAGGGGTGACAATAATTACTACCATAGAAGATATTGGGCAAGATAAATATATCATATGCTCTCTACCACCTCATCAAGCATGCTGGCTTGGCTATTATTTTGGGAAAAATTGGAATGTAAGAAAAGAATTCGGGAATAAACTATATACTGATGAATCTGAAATTTATTGTGATAAAAACTCAGACTATAGGATAATTTATCAAGACCGATATGGAGAAATTACTTATCAGAATTCATATACTGGTTTAGTATCAAAAATGGATCCTATTGAGTTGGCAAAAAGCAAAAAAATCACGCTATTTAATGCTTCGCAAGCATTTTATATCGGATTCCTTGCTGCTTTAAAAAATGGAAAAGACATAAGGAAAAAGCCCCAGCTAAGAACTTCCAACAAACCTATTTTAAAACTCATTAAGAATAAGTAGTTCAAATGTTAAATCAATTAATTCAAATAAAAAATACTGATGCTTATAGCATTAATTCGTATAAATATATTACTTTTCTTTCAATGACTTATTTGGCGTGTGAGTTAGCCTCCCTTGTCTTATCTTTCAAAATTATTCAATTGAAATTTTTTTTTGGTGCTGCGGCTTCATTGATCTTCCCCATTACTTATACATGGAATGATATTATTACCGAGGTGTATGGATTCAGAACAGCCAAAAAAATTATTTGGTTTGTATTCTTATGTGATTATCTTTTTGTTTTATTGGTCTTTTTTGCTATTCAGGCACCTTCACCGATCCCAAATCAAGAAGAATCATACAATATTGTATTGGGTTCACTATGGCGTTCTCTATCCAGTGAAATGGTTGGTGTATTAGCAGGTGCCTTTATAAATTCCATAATTATTTCAAAATGGAAAATTATTACACATGGGAAAATTTTTTGGCTTAGAAGCATTTGCTCATCAGCAATTGGCGAATTAATTATGTTATTTATTTCTGTCCCATTAGCCTTATATGGGACATTAAATTGTAAGGAAATAATTACTCTTATTCTATATGCCTATTCCTATAAAATTATATTCGCAATTGTTATCTCAGGGCCTGCAAATTACCTTGCAAATCAATTAAAAGTAAGGGAAGGAATTGAAATTTATGATTATAGCGTTAGTTATAATCCTTTCCGGACAAATTGATTCTTTAAGTCTGTCCATATTTCTTACTTGTTTTTGAGTTTGGGGGCGATCTAGTAATATTTTTAATAAATATTATTTACATTAAAGTAAAAACAATTTAGGATTCACTTACTTTTTTGTAAGTGGCGTGTTTATGATTATTCTATTTGTTCAGAACCTAATAAACTAGAAAATTAGGCTTCTATATATCAAATAAAGTATTTTTAATTTTTCATCGCTATCCAAATGACTTAATCTGTAAAATAGGAAGATATATGAAGGGGATCAATTTAGAGCGGCATCATGCATTGCAAAGTGCACATAATGTACAGGAGATTTGTAGTCCAGCCCTTAAATTGTTAGGCGTATCGTATTTTAATTACATTAAAGTTTACAATGACGACTGCTCACGTGAATTGCTGGCGAGTCATGCTCCCTGGATTAAGCATTTTTATGAAAATGCCTTATTTCAATCCTCCAGTATTGTGGATATAGAACATCTTTTACCCAAGGGGTTTTATTTGTGGACGGAGTTGGACAAGAAAGATCCTGCTTATTTCCAGGGTAGGGATTTTAATATTGATAACGGCATCAGTTTTGTGTCTAAAACCGCCAAGGCAACGTACATTTATATTTTTGCTTCCACCCCTGCTCAATATGGGATGAATAATTTTTATATCGCCAACATAGACTTATTGCAACGATTCATCCATTACTTTAACGATAAGGCAAAACCACTTATCGATGAAGCGTCTAAAAATAGAATAGTACTCCCTGAACAGCAATCCATCAGTCCCAATAAAATAAATTACCTCAGTCTCTCCGATAAAGCACGAGCACAATTTCTTGAAGAAACCAAAGTGGATCGGTACTTTCTATTCAATGAATCTCAGGATCTTTATCTAACCCGAAAACAAGGTTTATGTGCCTCATTGTTAGTTAAAGGTTACACCTCCAAGCAAATCGCTAAAGAGGTCAATATTTCTCATCGAACGGTAGAAGGGTATTTTCTTAAGATGAAAAATAAACTCGAAGAGTCACTCAAAAGAACATTATCAAAAAATCAGATTATTCAAATATTGCAGCAGGCTGAAATTTGTTAATGACAGTCGTTATGATGGGCAGGGTCCACGGCTCTCGCCCAGTAACTAGCTAGGGCAGAGTCATTTTTGACCATGGAAAGCGCGTTTGTTACGAGACAATATAAAAAACTGAAGAAAAGTACCCGCAGCAATCCTGCAGGAACCAGGATTTCATAGCGCTGAAGATCAATTGGGAAGCAAGTATAACCCTGCAGAAACAAGGAAAATTTGCTTCAATTAATAAAAACGAGCGCTACGCTGAAATTATCAAAAATAAATTCATCCTCTTTAAACACCGTATTGCGACGGAGGCAGAAATCCTTCTAAAGGAAGCAGGCAAACTAAGCCCACTTGGTGGATTTTGTTACCGGGCTCTTTAAATCCAACCCATACAGTGATACAACTTGATCATAATGGTTTCTAACTTGCCAAGTGGTGTATCCATCGAGGCATGCGTTTATGGTTAAGCTTAATGAAAAAAGGAACATTTTTTACGCCCTGTCCTGCGCTTAAGCGAGGCGAGCGTCTTGATAAAAGGAAACACGAAGGCATGCGTCATACCTGCTTCATTTCGCCAGCGGACAGGCGTTATGAATTCATGGGTACCCTCGATGCAGAGGAGGCGCGGCAGCTACACCAGCAAACTGGTTTGGAAAAAACGGGAAAGGTGGAGTTGGGGCGCGGCTCATTTGGACGGGTTCGGTTAGTCCGTGATGAAGACGGCAGGTACCTTGTCATTAAAAAAATGAAAAAGGGCTATGGCGGTGCTCAGTCCAAATTCAATGTCATGGAAATTGCCGAGCTTGAGAATCATTTGATTGAGCACCTGAAGGGCATTGATGGGGTAATCTTTCCCTTGGAGACTTTTCTTGTGAATGATAAAACGGGGAATGAGGTGATTGTCAGCATCATGCCGCTTGCCGATTTGGGCGATGCTGAAGATCTCACGGAACGCCTCTATAAACGAGGACGCGCGGGTTGTCCTTTACCCCACTCTCTGCAGAGTGCACTACTACGCTGCGATTATCAGGCCAATCCCATCAGAGCGTCAAAGACCCCTGTCGTCGGAGTTAATACCGCATCGCCCGACTTTAACATCGTCACGGAATATGAACTGCCTGAGAATCTGATCAAATTATTCAGTGAGCCGCATACAGCCACGTTTTTTAATCCCCATGCCGAAGATCCCTGGATAGAGAGGGGATGTCAGGCAGAAATCAGCTTGACCTCTCATCAAAACCTGCGTTTGAAAACGAGTAATCTGCTGCTCATTTACATTGCCAGGGAATTGACCCGAACCTTATCGACCCTGCACGCACGCGATATTTATCACCGCGATGTACAGCTTAAAAATGTGTTGTTAACCCGCGAGGCAGCGGTGTTGTTAACCGATTTTGGGTGTGCGGTTCATTATGGGTCACAGGATTTTTATAAAAGTTCGGTATTATCGAAACCGCTTGCACCCGAATTATTCCAAAAGGACACCGATCTCGGCGATGTCAATGCCAGCCGCTCCATCGACGCATGGCGCCTGGGGATGCTGTTATCTGCTTTCCTGGAGGGTTCGCAAACACTGGATTATGTGCTGAGGTCCGCCTACCCGGGCAATGTCATTTACTGGGGGGGGGAACTGCATTTTCCAAATGAGTTATCCTCCTTTATGGAGGTGCTTCATCAGCGCATCAAACAGGAACTGCAAAACCTCTTCGTTAATAACAATGTCCCCTTGCTGATGCGTAAAATCATTGCGGGCTTGTTAAATCCCTACCCTGAAAACAGGCTGGGAATAGCGGAAGTCATTCAGTTGTTAAATAAACTGCCCACGATTGAAAAAACCATGGTCAGGGATTTGTTAAACGAATTAAACGGAAGCGAAAGGCCTGTCCCTGCCGAAATGGACACCCAGCCTGCCTTTAACGAAAGTGTCCATTGTCAGGGGCATCATTCCTCTTTCAATGTTTGACAGTACTGCGACTTTTTGGCAGTCTAGGACCCTTCAAGTGATAGGGAGAATGACTGAATGAAAACCGCAACAGGATTAGCAGCCGCCTTATTGGCTTTATCCGCCGAGGCTTCCGATTTGTCTTCCTTTGCGGAGGTGGCTGACGCGGTGAAGCAGGGGAAGGCCTTGAGTTTTGTCACAGCATTAAATGCCTGCGAATCGGATATTCCTTCCGCCGATGTCACTACCGCGATCACGCCGAATGCCGTCATGCTCGTAAATGGTAGCAAAGTGACCGCCTCGGATCGGCATTTTACTTTAAATGATCCTTCTCTGCCGGGCGAAGCCGTGTTTGGCTACAGTAAATTTGAACTCCATGCCAGCGGCACTGCCACGGTCAAAATCACGCTGATGCGTGCTGTCGATTACAGCAAAGTCCGAGAATTTCAAATGCGCTGTGAGCTGGGCAAGGGATTTAAAGTGTTTGTAAAATAAGTCGGCAGTTGGGAAACGGAATGCTGACTCGTTGACGAGAAGGGATGGACGTCAGGGTTTATGTCAGTTGAGTTTATGAACAGGAAGCATCCCCACCCCTGGAGTGGAGATGCTGGCAATCCATTCTAATGGTTTGGTGCAATCTGTACAGCATGATCTTCTGCTGTACGTTTAACAAACTCTCTAAAGAAAGTCCGCGCACTCTTACCGGAGCGATTTGTCAAATCTGCCCAAGGGGTAACATGACCGTTTTGCTGTGGAGCTGCTTCCATTTTCCTATCGCTCTTGATTCGTTCTCTGGCTTCAATCAACTTTTCTTTTGCGCTGAGCAACTGATGCTTAGCGAGTGGATCGCCTGACTGAATGAGTTTATCGAGAGTGTTAATTTCTTTATCAAGCGCGGCTTTTTTCTTGCGACGTTCTGCACTCAACTCGTTATGGATGGAGGCATAATGAGGAATGGTGATGTCATCACGACTGTCATGCCGGCTATTTTTTCGCGTTCTCACGACGATATAGTCTCTATAGGCTTCAGGAATGCTATTAAATGCACTACCGGCATTCATTTCCCATTTAACTAAAGAAACGCCTAATTTTATGAACGGTTTAAGCAACCATCCAGCTATTATTCCACCTGTGGTGTTTGTATGACCATTTTCTGGGTTACCTAGTTCATTCCGCTTTAAACGGAGTTGCCCTACGACAAAATTGGTAATGGAAGAGAACGAACGGCTATTGAACACATTGATGGGTTGCCCCAGTTGATGAAAATGTTTGGCGACCAAAGAGGCTATTCCCGCACCCAATGAATGACCCTTCAGGGTAATGTTTTGTGGTGAAACACCTTGATCCAACAGCCGTTGGACCTGGGCAATGCCATCAGTGACCAAATCGCTTTTTGACTTGGGTTTGCCTTGGCTTTGCCTGACACCGCGAAGATTAAAGCCCACGACATTCGCTTGAAGTGCCTTCGCATCTTTCTGCATCTCAGGAATGATGTCTTCATAACACATTGCATTCCCTACCAGATTGATAATATACCTCTGGTATTTGGGCGCTTTGTTTTGTTGCGTACCGTGTTTTATTTCAAATGTATCCAACTTGGCGTTATCGTGAGTAATGACTGTGTGCTTCTCACAGGTCAATTGATTCTCTACATCATTATAAGTACTCACAGTCCCATCACTTACTGCTACAGAACTAAATTCCCTTTTTTGCGCCGGCAGTACTTGCTCGCCAGCCCATTCACCCAGCAAATGATTCATTCCTAATTTGAGTGTGTCCCACCAAATAATAGGGGGAAAAAGAAGGCGGGCAGCAATAAACTTAGCCCATGTCCAACCACTGTACCGAGGTTTTGGAGCATTATAAGTGGCCATAAGGAAATTCCAGGTTGAATGTAAGTGCTCAGATTGTAAAGAAAAGACATTAAGGGAGTCTTAAATGCACATTACTATTTCATTCCATTTCGCTCGATACGTCTTCACAGGTGAACTGACAAACAATTAGAGCGCATTCCGGTAGCGAATTGTACCCTCAGTGTCGCTGTCCTTTACCTCGTCGGCGGGAGTCATTTGCATCAGGGCCTCTTTAGCCCGCTCAAACAACTTAATTCGCTCAATGATTTCGCGGCAGATACCGGCAGAGCCGCCAAGGCAGGCCTCGCCCTGCAGTTGAAAAAGGGTCTTTAAGCTGTTTTTAAGCCCGTAGTGCTGCAATTGCTGGGGTACGCCTGGAAATTGATCTATGGCCTGTTGCTCTTCAGCGGATAAGGTTTGGTAATGGGTTTTAAACTGCTGAAAAGCCATTCCCCGCCCTAAATCATGGATACTGATGCCGTTGTCCTGTAAATCCTCTAACTCTTCTTCGGTGTATTTCTGTTTGATTTCCTTGATGAAGAGGGGATCCTCAATGACCTGGGCGCTGTGATTTACCAGGAATGCCATGTGGTGAATGGTTTCCGCGCTGATTAATGATGCTGACCGTTGGCTCTCATGAACAAAGCGCTCAATAAACCTGGCGATAACCGCGCTTCGCTGAATGAGTTCACTCATTTCACTGACCGAAAAGGCAGACCGGGGTATATTGTAAAAATTAACCAGTTGGTTATGCTCTTTCACATAGGCGTCAATTTCAGCGAGACTGAAAGCGAATCGTTGACCCAGTGGATTGGCATTTGAAATAAAAAGTTCCCTGGGTGGAATGTCGCTGACCCAATCGGCTTCCGTGGTTTCCTCGTTGGCCACAACCACGGCCTCTCCCTTGTATTGAAGTTCAGGCATTTAAAGACCCCTGATGTGAGCGTATTCAATGATGTTATCATGCTGGTGAAAAATTAACCATAATGGCCCTGGCTGATTAACTCAGCTCAGGCCGGTTTTTAAAATAGCTTAAGGCTTCAGGATTGGCCAATGACTGCAGGTTATTAATGGTTTGACCATGCACCACTTGCCTGACCGCCACTTCGACAATTTTACCGCTCATGGTTCTCGGTATGTCAGGGACTTGAAGAATCACCGCCGGCACGTGGCGGGGAGAGGCATGGTGGCGAATGGTTTGTTTGATTTTAGCCTGCAGTGCCTCATCCAGCGTCAGACCCTCCCTTAATTTGACGAAGAGGACGACGCGCACATCATCTTCCCAAGTCTGGCCAATGACAATGCTGTCGACGACTTCGGGGATGCGTTCGACCTGACGGTAAATTTCTGCGGTACCAATGCGAACACCGCCGGGATTTAATACGGCATCGGAGCGTCCATAAATGATCAACCCGTGGTGCGAGGTTATTTCAGCGAAGTCCCCATGCGCCCAGACATTGTCAAAGCGATCAAAATAGGCATGCCGATAGGCTTTTTTGTCCGCATCGTTCCAAAAATAAATCGGCATGGAGGGGAATGGCCTGGTGCATACCAATTCACCGCGCTCGCCGGTGACGGTTTTCCCGTTTTCGTTGAATACTTCAACCGCCATGCCTAAGCCAATGCATTGCAATTCACCGCGATGAACGGGTAACAGCGGATTGCCCAGAGCAAAGCAGGAGACAATGTCAGTGCCGCCGGAAATGGAGCAAAGTTGTACGTCTGCTTTGATGTACTCATACACAAAATCATAATTTTTCGGCAACAGGGGAGAGCCGGTAGACAGAATCATTTGCAGGGAGGGAAATTGCAAGTGTTGATTGGGCCTGGCATCTGCTTTTTCCACCGCGGATAAAAACTTGGCGCTGGTACCAAAGGCGGTGATCTTTTCCTGCGAAATCAATTCAAACAGGCGGTAGGGGCTGGGGTAGGAAGGCGCTCCTTCATACAAAGTCAGGGTAGCGCCAAGCGCCAGTACTGACACCATCCAGTTCCACATCATCCAGCCGCAGGTGGTGTAAAAACACAGGTTGCTGTTTTCATCGAGATTGCAATGCAGGGCCAATTCTTTCATGTGTTGCAACAACGTTCCGCCTGCGCCATGGACGATGCATTTGGGTTTGCCGGTTGTTCCTGATGAAAAAAGAATATACAAGGGGTGGGCAAAAGGCAGGGAAACAAAGTCACAACGGGCGCTTTCCACTAAAAAATCATCCCAGTTGACAATCGGAACCGGTGTTTCAACGACAGGCTGGCTGCCGATAACAGGGCAGAGGATAACCTGTTTTAGCGAAGGGATTGCATCGCAGACAGCCTTGATTTTATCGGAAGCGTCATGCTGTTTGCCCATGTACTGATGGCCGTCGCTGATGAATAACACCCGCGGTTCCACCTGACCCAGGCGATCGATGGCTGCCTGGGCGCCAAAATCAGGAGAGCAGGACGACCAGATGGCGCCTAAGGAGGCCGTAGCCAGCATGGCAATAATCGTCATGGGCACATTGGGCATGATGGCAGCGACCCGATCCCCGGTTTTGATGCCGGCTTGTTTTAAGCCGGCGGCACAGCGGGCGACGGCATCATAAAGCTGCCGATAACGGATGACTTGCCGTTCCCCCTGTTCATTCAGGCTGACTAACGCAGGATGATCGTCGCGGCGTTGCAGCAGTTTTTCTGCAAAATTAAAGGTTGCGCCCTCAAACCAGCGGGCATCGAGGAATTGCTCGTAGTCATTCACTGTTTGGGTGGCCGGCGTATCAAACGCAAGCCCCAAAAAATCACACAGCGTTGGCCAGAACAGGGCCGGTTCAGTGATGGACCAGTGGTGAAGCGCCTGGTAATCGCTAAAGGGCTGTTGATGCTTTTTTTCGGCAAAGCGCATGAAATGCCACAGGCGGCTTGATTCAGGGTGTTTAGGCTGCCAGACGATGCTGCTCATGTTCGATTTCCTTTCGTAAAGTCCTCAAGGCCAGAAGTAACATGGTACGATACTCCGGGCCTCTCAACCAAATTATTGGCTGCGTGGTTGTTGCTGGGTAATGCAATGGATTCCACCGCCGCCGGCAAAGACATCGAGTGCGTCAATCTGGCTGATACGATGGTTGGGGAAAAGTTCGCTAAAAAGTCGAAAGGCTGCCTTATCCTGCTTTTCATGGCCAAACGCCGGCATGACAATGCCGCCATTCGCTAAATAAAAATTGATGTAGGACAAGGTCAGGCGCTCACCGTTCATCCAGGTGGCCGGGGGTTGCTCCACAGTGTAGACGTCAAGGCGGCGTCCTTGTGCGTCAACCGCTGTTTTTAGCGTTTCCAGATTGTCATGCAGGATGTGATAATTTTCATCATTGCGGTCGTGAGTAATCAGACACAGTACTTTTCCGGGCGCAATAAAACAGGCGATCTCATCCACATGACCATCGGTCTCATCGCCCACAAGGCCTTTGTTGAGCCAAATGGCTTTTTGGGTACCGAGGTATTCATGGAGGTACGATTCGATGTCCTGTTCAGTCAGATGCGGATTGCGGTTGGTGTTGAGCAGGCACTCACGGGTGGTCAGCACCGTCCCTTCGCCATCGACATGAAAAGAGCCGCCTTCCATGACGAAGGGGGCTTTAAATGAACGGGCCGTTGTTGCGTTGATGATGGCGCCGGCAATGCGGTTATCCAGGGTATACTCGTCGTAATTGCCGCCCCAGGCATTGTGAATCCAGTCCACACCGGCCAATTGCTTATTGCCATCCAGCAGGAAAGTCGGTCCGGTATCCCGGGTCCAGGAGTCATTGATGGGTAAAGACATCAATCTTATTTTTTTATCGCAAAGGACCTTTGCCCCGGCTTCATCACCGGGGTTGACAATCATCGTCAGGGGTTCAAAGGCGGCAATGGCATTGGCGACTCTGGCATAGGCGTGACGGGCGCGTTCAAGGCCTATCGTTTCCCAGGTTTGAAGGTGGCAGGGCCAGGCCATCCAGCAACCGGCATGAGGATACCATTCAGGCGGCATCATGAAACCATCATGTTTTGGAGTCGACATAATTATCCTTTGTTTTTATTGCCATCGAGATACGTTTGCTGGGTAAAAATACTGCGTAATTCATTCAAATACAATTGAATGGTCTCATCCGGCAGATCGGTATTCAGTAATTGCTTTTCATAAGACAGCAGCAGTTTTTTAGTGTCAAAATGCGCGTAATTGAGCACGTTGGTCACGGTGTCGCCGCTGACTAAATCTTTGATTTCAAATTGACCATTGCCGTTTAGTTTAACGTCCAGTGAATTGGTATCACCGAAAAGATTATGAAGATTTCCTAAAATTTCCTGATAGGCACCCACCAGGAAAAAGGCAATGGCGTAGGGATTATTGGGATCATAAGGCGGAAGCATCAGGGTAGTATAAATCCAGTCGCGCCCGGTGTATTGCTTTAAGGTGCCGTCAGAGTCACAGGTTAAATCCTGCAGAATGCTGTGCATGCTCGGTTCTTCGTTAAGATGCGAGATCGGTGTCACCGGGAAGATTTGTCCTATAGCCCAGGCATCTGGCATCGATTGGAAGAAAGACAGGTTGCAGAAAATTTTTGCCGCCAACCGTTCATTAATCATTTCCAGCAATTCGCTGTCGGCCGGGGTATTTTCATCGAGCGGCTGTTGTTGAATTTCAAGGCAGATGGCAGTGAACAGTTCTTCGACTTTTGCTTTTTCTTCAAGCGTCATGACCCCGTGTTTGAACATGGAGTGCGCCTCATCGAGCGAATGAGAAGCGTAGTTAAACACTTCGCTTGGCGTGCTGTCGGCAATGGAGAGGTAAGTATTCCAGATGTCGTGGATGACGTGAGAGTCATCGGGAGCAATGCGCGGCAGCGTCGGTTTTGGTTTAATCTGTTCCACATCGGTGATGTTGGTGACCAGCGTGGCATGGTGTGCGGTTAGCGCACGGCCTGATTCGGAAATGATGTGGGGTTCCGGCATGCCGCTTTCTTCGCAGAGATGACGCATGGCTAAAAGGATATTGGTCGCGTATTCCTTAAGACTGTAGTTCATCGAGCAGCCGGTGCTGGAGCGCGTGCCTTCGTAATCCACACTCAGGCCGCCGCCGACGTCGACGGTTTCAATGAAGGCGCCCATTCGCCGTAACTCGACATAATAACGCGCCACCTCCAGCATGCACTGGCGGATATCGAGGATGTTGGCAATCTGTGAGCCCAGATGGCAGTGCATTAATTGCAGGCAATCGAGGTAACCGCGGTCTTTTAATTGATTGACAATGGTTAAGACCTGTTCCGCATTCAAACCGAACTTGGACTTCGCACCGCCGGTGTTTTCCCATTTACCGGCGCCTTTGGTCACCAGGCGGATGCGGATGCCGATCCTTGGGCGAATGCCCATTTTGGCGGATTCCTTCAGAATGGTTTCCAGTTCGGATTGCTTTTCAATCACGATAAAAACCTGATGGCCCATCTGCTGGGCAATTAAGGCGGTACGGATGTAGCAGGCGTCTTTGTAGCCGTTGCAGATGATCGTGGACGGCGTTTCGCCTAACAGGCCGATGACCGCCACCAGTTCGGGTTTGCTGCCGGCCTCAAGTCCGACCTGATGCTCGGGGGCTTTAAGCAGTTCCTTAACCACAGAACATTCCTGATTGACCTTGATGGGATAGACCAGCGTGTAGCGTCCCTGGTAATCAATTTCTTCAATGGCCTGTGTGAATGCTTCATAAATTTTTGCCACGCGATCGTGGAGAATGTCTGTAAAGCGAATCAGCAGCGGCAACTGCAGCCCGGCTCGGTTCGCCGCATTCACAATCGCTTTCAGTTCAACGCCGGTTTCATCCGGGTGTTTACTGATTTCGATGTTACCCTGCTGATTGACTGTGAAATAACCTTCACCCCAATGTGAAATATTATAAAAATTGCTGTCCGTTGAGGTTTGGTGTGTCATCAGGTTAATTCTCCTTTGAAAAAGCCGCGGGGCTTAGCCAGCGCATGGTAAGTGTTCGGTTCACGTTGATTGGGAAAAGGAAACAGACGGCCCCACAAGTCGCGCTGACTGAAATCGAGTTGGGCAACCAGGACGGCCGGCTCATTGCGAGGGGCTTGAACCAGGATCTCGCCCAGCGGATTACTGATGAAACTGCTGCCATAAAATGCCAATTCGTTTTCACAGCCGATGCGGTTCACAGCCACCATAAAGGTATTGGCCATGATTCCCTGAGCCACCATAACTTTTTGCCACATGGGCTGGCTGTCAAATCCAGGGGCTGTGGGTTCGCCGCCGATGGCGGTAGGGTAAACCAAGACCTCTGCACCTTTTAAGCCGTAAATTCTCGATAATTCTGGAAACCATTGATCGTAGCAGGTGGGCAAACCGAAACGATGCCCGGCAATGGCATGAATGGGATAGTCGGAATCACCCGGCTTAAAATAATAATCTTCATGGTATTTTTCACCGCTGGGAATGTGTTGTTTGCGGGTGACGGCAATAAGCTTGCCCTGCTCATTGAAGGCCACCGCGGTATTGTACCCGGCTTGTTCAAACAGTGAGGCGGTAATGCAAACCCCCGCTGTTTTGGCCATCTCGCTGACAAACTGCGCCGTGGGGCCTGTGTGAATGTCTTCCATGTATGGCTTGCCATCCACGTCGTTGCGGGTACAGAAATAAGGCGACAGGGTTAATTCCTGCAGGCAAACCAGTTCGGCGCCTTTTTTGGCTGCCGTGATGATGCCCGAAGCAAGGCGGTCGCGGTGTTCGTCTGGATTTTCATACCATTTTTCCTGCACCAAACCAATTGTCAATGTGTTACTCGTCATCATGTCTCACCGATAGATAGTTCAAAGAGGGGCGGCGTGGGGCGTGAAGCGGGCGCCGGTCGTTTTTGTTGTGTCGTGTTTTATCGTCCAAGCGAGGTATATTAGAATAAAAAAAAAGTTTATTGAATAACCAGTCGGCGTTTTTTGCCTTCAGGTCGTTCACTTTGGCGATAAGCCTGATGAGAGGCGCTGTTTTGTCGCAGGTGTCTTTTTAACAGGGATTGGCTAAAAGAGCATTGGCAACCTTGGACTGATTTTTTCTTGACATGGCTTTGCAAATCATGTCGCCGGCATGGACGATTTTGTAAATGTCGACTCCGGTTTCAATGCCTAATCCGTGCATCAGGTAAAGCACATCTTCGGTGGCCACATTGCCGCTGGCGCCGCGGGCATAAGGGCAGCCGCCGAGGCCGGCGACGGAACTGTCAAAACAGGTAATGCCGCATTGCAGGGAGGTATGGATGTTGGCAATGGCCTGACCGTAGGTATCATGGAAATGCATGGCGATTTGCTTCGCCGGCAGGTGCTTTAGAATCGCCTCAAGCAGCAGAGTGGTTTGTCTGGGGGTTGCTACACCAATGGTGTCACCCAGACTGATTTCATAAATACCCATCTGTGCCAATTCGCGGGCGACGTCCAGCACCTTTTCAGGGGCAATGGCCCCTTCGTAGGGGCAACCCACAACACAGGACACATACCCGCGGATTTTGATTTGATGGGCCTGGGCTAAGGGGATTATCTCGGCAATGCGTGCGAGGCTTTCTGCGATGGAGCAATTGATGTTCCGGCGATTGAATTCTTCGCTGGCTGCGGTAAAGACAGCAATTTCTGTCACTCCCGCCTCGATCGCACGCTGCAGCCCCCGGGTATTGGGAACCAGCGCGGAAAATTGCACGCCGGCGGGTTTATCGATGCCGGCATAGACTTCAAGGTTGTCAGAGAGTTGTGGAATGGCTTTGGGCGAGACAAAACTGGTGGCTTCAATCCGTTTTAAGCCGCTTTGACTGAGTTGGTTAATCAATTCAATTTTTTTTCGTGTCGACACAAAGGTAATTTCATTCTGCAGTCCATCGCGTGGACCTACCTCAACGAGGGTCACTTGGTTTGGGTAGTTCATGCTGATTCCGGTTTTGTAGACATGATGAACTCGGTTCATTTCATTTTGAGTGAAGCGAACCGACCTGTAAATGCCTGATTAATCCTGTAGTGCCAGTAACTGTGCGCCTTCCTGAACCTGGGAACCGACTTCATAATACAATTCCGCCAGGGTGCCGTTTTTCGGTGCATGAATGGTGTGCTCCATTTTCATGGCTTCAAGCACAATCAGGCGCTCGCCTTCTTTTACCTTATCACCCTTGTTTTTAAGAATGGCGACTACCGTGGCGGGCATGGGGGCAGTCAGTTGCCCCTTGGGACCCGCCTGCTGGCCTAAATCGTCCCAATGGTAGGGACTAACAATCACCGGACCGCCGTTGATGTAGCAATACAACTTACCCTGGTAGTGATTAATCCAGGCCGATTGCTGGTGTCTGCCGTCGTCCAATGTTAACCAATCACCATCAAGACCTGCGGTTAACGTCAGGGGCGGCTCGTTTTCCAGAGTCACCTGAAACTGCCTTTCATTTACGGCTTCGATTTTAAGGCAATAGGCCTGCTCGCCTGTCACGTAACGGCAGTACCAGTGGCTGCGTAAATTGGACTGCCAGGCAACACTTTGACGCAGTAAGGGATCCTGATGACCATGCAATTGCAGATAGTCATAGGCGGCAGCCATGAGTAAAGCCTGTTTTTTATCCGGTGCGGTCAGATGAATGGCTTGCTGTTGCAGGAAATCCGTGCTTAGGTTGGCAGCAATGAACGCGTCATTGGCAACAATGGCCTGCAGAAAGGGAATGTTGGTCTTAACGCCACCAATGGCATAATGGCTTAATGCCCGCTGCATGTGTTGAATGGCTTCATCCCGCGTGTTTCCCCAGGTAATTAATTTGGCAATCATGGGGTCGTAATACATGGTAATGCTGGACCCGCAGGTCACACCACTGTCGATACGGATGTTGTTCCCGTCAGGCTCTTTTAGAAAATGAATTTCGCCGATGGAGGGAATAAAACCCTGATGCGGATCTTCCGCATAGATGCGGCATTCCAGCGCATGACCCGAGTGGCGAATGGCGTCCTGAGCTGCTGGAAGGGGGGCGTTGGCGGCAATTTTAATCTGCCATTCCACCAGATCAAAACCGGTGATTTTTTCGGTGACCGGATGTTCCACCTGCAGGCGGGTATTCATTTCCATAAAATAAAAATCGCTGTCGCCATCCACCAGGAATTCAACCGTGCCTGCGCCACGATAATCAATGGAGCGCGCCACCTCACAGGCCGCTGTCG
This sequence comes from Legionella taurinensis, assembly GCF_900452865.1. Classification (NCBI taxonomy): domain Bacteria; kingdom Pseudomonadati; phylum Pseudomonadota; class Gammaproteobacteria; order Legionellales; family Legionellaceae; genus Legionella; species Legionella taurinensis. The sequence goes on along the minus strand of NZ_UGOZ01000001.1, from coordinate 2,401,473 downwards.
CCAGTCGTTGACGCAAGTCATCATTTAAACGGGGGGCCGGGGCTTCTTCAATGATTTTTTGATGACGCCTTTGAATGGAGCAATCGCGCTCAAAAAGATGGACGACTCCCCCATGATTGTCGGCCATCACCTGCACTTCCACGTGACGCGGGTTTAACACCAGTTTTTCGATGATCATCGTGTCGTCGGCAAAACTGGCCATGGCTTCACGGCGGGCGCCGGCCAGCGCCTGCAGAAAATCAGTGTCCTGATGCACGGCACGCATGCCTTTGCCGCCGCCCCCGCTTGCGGCTTTAAGCAATACCGGAAAGCCAATGCGTCGGGCTTCGTTCAGCAGGTGCGCATCGTTTTGCTCGCTGCCGTGATAGCCCGGCGTCAGGGGCACGGAGGTTTTTTCCAGTAACTGCTTGGCCAGCTGTTTGGATGCCATGGCTTCCATGGCCGAAACACTCGGGCCAATGAACACAATACCGGCCTGTTCGCAGGCACGGGCAAATTGCGGATTTTCTGATAGAAAACCGTAACCGGGATGAATGGCTTCAGCACCCGATGCTTTGGCGGCTTCGATAATGGCATCGATATTTAAATAACTGCTTTTGGCGCTGGCCTCACCCACGCAATAGGCTTTATCCGCGAGACGCACAAACGGGCTGTTTTGATCGGCAAGCGAATAAACGGCAATGGTTTCAATGCCCATTTTTTTAGCGGTTCGAATCACCCGACAGGCAATTTCGCCGCGGTTAGCGATAAGAATTCTGTTAAACATGAAAATCCTTAATTCCAGTTGGGGGTTTCTTTGTTAAGGAAGGCGCGAAGCCCGCGCTGACCTTCCGCAGAAACCCGTTTTTTTGCAATGATTGCAGCTGTTTTTTCGATTAATGCCTCATCGATGGGTTTGCCGTCAACGCAGTCAATCAGTGTTTTGCATTCTGAGACAGCTAGCGGGGCCAGTGTTGTCATCGTTTGGGCATAAGTCAGGGTATAATCCCACAATTGATCCTCATTAATACAATGATGGACCAGATTAAGCTGTTTGGCGCGCTCGGCATCGATCATTTCCGCACTCATGAACAACCATTTGGCCACGCGTGCGCCGACGGCGTTGACGACGTAAGGGCTGATGACCGCGGGGATCAGGCCAAGCTTAACCTCGGAAAAGCAAAAGCGCGCGGATTGTGCTGCGATAGCAATATCACAGGCCGCCACTAAACCGGCACCGCCGCCAAAAGCGGCCCCCTGGACCATGGCGATGGTGGGCTTATTGCTCGTGTAGAGGGTGTTCATCACGCGGGCAAGGACCAGGGCATCCTTGACGTTTTCCTCTTCGGTGTAATGAGCCATTCGCTGCATCCAGTGAGCATCGGCACCGGCTGAAAAATGCTTGCCGTTGGCCTTTAAAATAAGGGCCCGGGTGTCAGGGTTGGCGATGGCCTCATCCAGGGTTTTCTGCAAATCGTGGAGCAGCGTGTCATCGAACGCATTGTGTTTCTCGACGCGGTTTAACGTGATCACCGACACGTGATCCTGGCATTCATGCAACAGGTGGCTCATGGTTTTATCCTTACATGCGAAATACGCCAAAGCGCGTCGCTGAAATGGGGGCATTCAATGCCGCGGACAGACTTAAGCCCAACACCATCCGGGTGTCTTCAGGGGCGATGACCCCGTCATCCCATAAACGGGCGCTGGCATAATAGGGATGGCCCTGCGTTTCATACTGGGCGCGAAGTTCAGCTTTAAAGGCTTCTTCAGCCTCCTCTGACCAGGGGGTGCCTTGTTTGGCATGCTTGTCGCGATTCACCTGCGCCAGCACATTGGCGGCCTGCTCGCCGCCCATGACCGAAATGCGGGCATTGGGCCAGCTCCATAAAAACCTCGGCTCGTAGGCGCGTCCGCACATGGCGTAGTTGCCGGCACCAAAACTGCCGCCGACAAGGACAGTGAATTTGGGCACATTGGCATTGGCAACGGCAGTCACCATTTTGGCCCCATGTTTGGCGATGCCGCCGGCTTCGTATTTGCTGCCTACCATAAAGCCGGTGATGTTCTGTAAAAACAGCAGGGGAATACCGCGCTGGGCACACAGTTCGATAAAATGAGCGCCTTTTAATGCGCTTTCACCGAATAAAATGCCGTTGTTGGCCACAATGCCAATAGGGTAACCATACAGATGGGCAAAACCGCAAACCAGGGTGGTGCCGTACAAGGCTTTGAATTCATCGAATTCGGAGGCATCGACGAGACGGGCAATGATTTCACGGATATCAAAAGGTTTGCGCGGGTCCGCAGGGACGATGCCGTTGAGTTCGTGGGCGGCATACAGGGGTTCGCGACTGTCAATGCGGGCTAACTGCTCCGGCTTTTTGCGATTCAAAAAGGCAATGGCCTGACGCGCCAGAAACAGGGCATGGGCATCGTTTTCAGCGTAATGATCAGCCACACCGGATTGACGGCAATGGACATCGGCGCCGCCCAGTTCTTCGGCGCTGATCACTTCACCGGTCGCCGCTTTGACCAGCGGCGGGCCACCTAAAAAAATGGTGGCTTGATTGCGGACCATGATGGATTCGTCGGCCATGGCCGGGACGTAAGCGCCGCCTGCGGTACACGAACCCATAACCACGGCAATCTGCGGGATGTTTTCGGCAGACAACGTGGCCTGATTATAAAAAATGCGGCCAAAATGATCGCGATCAGGGAACACGTCATCCTGCCGTGGTAAAAAGGCGCCGCCGGAATCCACCAGATAAACGCAGGGCAGGTGGTTGGTGCGTGCGATGTCCTGAGCCCTTAAATGCTTTTTAACCGTAAGCGGATAATAGGTGCCGCCTTTCACGGTGGCATCATTGACCACAATGATGCATTCTGTGCCATTGATTCGTCCAATGCCGGTAATGATGCCGGCCGCGGGGACGACGTCGTCATACACCTGATAGGCTGCAAGCTGCGATAACTCCAGGAACGGGCTGCCGGGATCCAGCAATTGCTGCAGCCTCTCGCGTGGCAACAGCTTGCCATGCTTTAAATGCCTGGCACGCGCCTTGTCATCGCCGCCCCGGGCGATTTGCTCGACAAGACCGCGTAACTGCAAAACCAGGGCGTCCATAGCGGCTGCGTTTTGTTTAAACTCCGTGCTTGCCGTATTAATCTGACTGACAATTTTTGCCATGATAATCCTTAATGAATCAGTATGTTGCTCAATACAATAATTAACCAAAGACACCAGGTCAGCTCAAGCAGATAAGGCATGGGTTTGCCTCGAATCGGACGATAAATGAGTGCTGGGACTGAGGCTAAAAGGATAGGAATCAAGGTCAGCAGAATCACCTTGCGAATCAATAAACCGATGCCGGTGTGACTAAACACGGCGGCGAGCTTGAAATTCACGTAGGCATAAAACATGTCGATATACACAATCAGCAGATGGGCGTATTTGGCAAAGACAATGACCAGAATGCTTAAAGCAAGATAGATAAGACTTTGACGAAGCATGTACATCCTTTGTTATTTTTATTTTGACGATGCCCGCAACCGTCAAACCGATGCGGGCATCATCCAGTGGAGTAGGGCAGCCACTAAACCAGTTCAATGGCCATGGCCGTTGCTTCTCCGCCGCCAATGCAGAGAGCGGCAATGCCGCGGGTCTTCTGGCGTTGTTTCAGCGCATGGATGAGCGTGACTAAAATGCGTGCACCGGATGCGCCAATGGGGTGGCCCAAAGCACAGGCGCCGCCGTGAATATTGACTTTATTGTCATCCAGTTCAAGCTGGGTAATGGCCGCCATGGCGACTACCGCAAAGGCTTCGTTGATTTCAAAAAGGTCAACTTCATTTTTAGTCCAGCCGGCTTTGTTCATGACTTTACGAATCGCATCCACGGGAGCGGTGGTAAACCACTCGGGTGCCTGAGCATGGGTTGCGTGAGCAAGGATTCGGGCCAAGGGCTTTACGCCACGTTTTTTAGCCTGTTCAGCGGTCATGAGGATAAGGCTTGCCGCGCCATCGGAGATGGAACTTGAGTTGGCCGCAGTCACCGTGCCGTCTGCTTTAAACGCCGGACGCAGCGTGGGAATCTTGTTTAATTTGCCAGCATCGGGGCTTTCATCTTTGGATACGGTGACTTCCCCTTTACGGTCTGTGATAGTAACAGGTGCGATTTCGTCAGCAAAGCCATTGTCCTGTTGCGCCTGCAGGGCACGAGTCAATGAACGGGATGCGTAGTCATCCTGCTGAGCCCGGGTAAAACCAAAATGTTCAGCTGTCTGCTCGGCAAAACAACCCATTAACTGGCCGCGCTCATAGGCATCTTCCAACCCATCGAGGAACATGTGATCTTTCAGCTGACCATGGCCAAGACGGTAGCCGGAGCGGGCTTTTTCAAGCAGGTAAGGTGCATTGCTCATGCTTTCCATGCCGCTGGCCAGCACGACATTGGCGGAGCCGGCTTTGATTAAATCATGACCCAGCATCACCGCTTTCATGCCAGAGCCGCACATTTTATTAATGGTGGTTGCCCCCGTGGAATCAGGAATGCCTGCGCCAATGGCGGCTTGGCGTCCAGGCGCCTGCCCGATGCCTGCCTGTAATACGCAGCCGGTGATGACTTCATCAATATCAGAGGGAGAAATGCCAGCCTGTTCGAGTGCTGCACGATGAGCAATGGCCCCTAATTCCGGTGCTGTCAATGCTGACAAAGCGCCCAGCATGTTACCCATGGGGGTGCGTTTGGCAGCAACGATGACGATATCATTCTGATCCATACTCATTTTCCTTTTCCTTATGAAGTTTCTTTAAATAGTTCACGGCCAATTAACATGCGCCGTATCTCGGAGGTACCTGCGCCAATTTCGTACAATTTGGCATCCCGTAACAAACGCCCTGTGGGGTATTCATTAATATAGCCATTCCCGCCCAGAGTTTGAATAGCCTGCAGTGCCATTTGTGTGGCCTTCTCGGCAGTATAAAGGATCACGCCGGCGGCATCGATGCGGTTGACCAACCCCTGATCACAGGCCTTTGCTACGGCATAAAGGTAGGATCGCGAGGCGCTTAATTCCGTGTACATGTCAGCCAGTTTACCCTGAATAAACTGGAATTCGCCAATCGGCTGCCCAAATTGTTTACGCTCATGGACGTAGGGTATGACCACATCCAAACACGCCTGCATGATGCCTACGGGTCCGGCCGCCAGGATGGTCCGCTCATAGTCAAGACCGCTCATCAGCACTTTGGCGCCCTTATTCAGTTCGCCAAGAATATTTTCAGCCGGTACCTGGCAATCTTCAAACACCAGCTCGCAGGTGTTGGAACCGCGCATTCCCAATTTATCGAGTTTTTGCGCCGTTTTGAATCCCTTCATGCCTTTCTCAATCAGAAAGGCGGTAATGCCTTTGCTGCCAGCCTGCTTGTCTGTTTTGGCATAAACCACCAGAACATCGGCATCCGGGCCATTGGTAATCCACATTTTAGTGCCATTGAGAATAAAATGATCACCTTGAGACTGGGCGTGCAACTGCATGCTGACGACATCAGAACCGGAGTTGGACTCACTCATGGCCAGCGCGCCGACAAACTCCCCACTTATAAGTTTAGGCAAATAATGACGCTTTTGCTCGCGGTTGCCGTTCAGATAAATCTGGTTGACGCAGAGGTTGGAATGAGCGCCGTAACTTAAGCCGACCGAGGCTGAGGCGCGCGAAATTTCTTCCATGGCAATGGCGTGAGCCAGATAACCCATGTTCGCCCCGCCGTATTCCTCACTGACCGTAATGCCTAGCAGGCCCATGTCGCCCAGTTTTCGCCAGAGGTGATTGGGAAAGGTGTTTTCCGCGTCAATCTGCGCGGCAATGGGGGCGATTTCATGTTGCGCGAACTGATAAACGCTGTCGCGTAACAGATCATAAGTCTCGCCAAGGGCGTGGTGTAATCCAGTATGCATAGTTGACTTCCTGTTACTTAAACAAATAGGCTAGACTATACCCAATCAAATTCAAGTTGCAACTTCATTTTTAGCAGGCATTGTGCATTAAGGGGCAGGAGTTATGAACAAGCTGGTAATCTGGGGCCATCATGTCGATGAATACAAGGAAATGTTTGATTTAACTGACACGGATCTTCAGGGGAAAATCCTTGAATTTGGCTGCGGCCCCAGTGCCATCAACGCTGAATTGACAGGGAAAGCCAAACAATGCGTCAGCTGCGATCCCCTCTTTAGCCTGGACATGGATACGCTTAATTCCAAAGTGGCGTTGATTTTTGCCGACATGCTTAACAAGGTGACTGAGGAAAAGGAAAAGTTTGATTTCAGCCGTTATGAAAACAATCTCGAAGAACTGGTTGAAAAAAGGCGAAGCGGTCTGTCTGCGTTTTTCGCGGATTACTTGCGAGGCAAAGAAGAAAAACGCTACATCGGCATTACAGAAATCCGGCTGCCTTTTAACGATTTCACCTTCGACTATGCCTTAAGTTCGCATTATCTTTTCGCCGAACTGGAGAATCAAGATGTTGCGTTTCATGCTCAGGCCATTCAGGAACTGGCGCGAGTCGCCAAAGAAGTGCGTATTTTCCCTTTAATTGATCGCCACGGCCAGCCTTCGCCTCTGCTTGGCCCCGTGCTGCTTGAGCTGCAGCAGCACAACTTTGGCGTGGAGGTTCGCAGCGTCAATTATCACCTGCAACCCAGCGGCAATGCCATGCTTCGCGTCTGGGCACAGGAATGCCCTGTTTAACCGACCCGTGCAGGCAATTCAGCCCGAAGCGTTTCGTCTTCGTGGCCTTCCTCCTGCACATCGCCCTCACTGTCTGACAATTGCGCCTGGCATTGCTTTTCCAGTTCAATGAGACTGGTCAGGGTGTCCATGACGTTTTTAAGGGGGGTCCGTTCGTCCGGATTAAAACGAATCATGCCATGCAGCATCTCGTCTAAGGGGGCCGCTATGTCGGAGGGCACGGACATCCCGGTAAACAGCTTAAGCTTTTGTTTCTTACGGTGTTGGTAGTGTTTTTCAAAACTGTCGGCTTTTTTTTCATCGATGTGATCCATGGAACTGTCGCCCCAAAAATCGGCCAGAGCCATGCCCAGTGAAAAAACATCGCCCGCCACACTGATTTTAATTTTAAAGAATGCCTCTGGCGGTAGAAAGGGAAGGCTGCCTTTGATGGTTTTACCCTGGGTTTTACTGCTGGGGCAGGAAAAGGCAAAATCAATTAATTTGACGGTCAGGGGCGAGAGGGAAACCATGATGTTTTCGGGTTTAATATCCCGATGAATACGGCCTTTCGCGTGGAGTTCATTGACGGCTTTGACCATGGCTAACGACAGTTCCAGGTATTCAAGCAGGCTTAATTCAATTTTGCCCTTGATAAGACGCCCTTGCAGTTTAAATAAGTCCATGTCGCCCGCCTTTCGCATGCGCAGGAATCCAAACGCCTTGCTGAATACCGGTTCTTTACACCGTAAAGACTCATCGCCCAGCTGCGTACGCAGCGCTTCTTTATGAATCCGCTTTTCCGGCATCCGGCTTAGGGCAATGCGTTTGATGACTTGTTGCTTTTCCGGCGCCCGTTCCTTAAACGACATGTCATTTTCGCTCTTAATCTTGCCAAGGCTTAACATCACTAACCCATAACTGCCGTTTTCAAACGGTGCATCCAATACCTCCGCATGAATGCAGGTGGCAGTTTTTTCAGTAATGAGCAGCGGGTGCACCAAAAAAATCTCCTCGGTGTTTTCCCCATAAGACAACACGTGTTTCCCAGCGGCGATTTGAGTATCCTCGGCCTGAGTCATTAAATCAAAAAGCAATTTTTTGCCAGCAGCATTGAGTTGGGTGGGATCAATCGTAATCATGGGTATCCTGTTTTTAAGCCAGGGTTTCTGGCGTGGTCTTAAAGGGGGTATTATATTACCTTGTTTTGCCTTCGATTGAATGACTGGAGTTTGATTAAATGTATTCCCTGCTTCGTCCACTGTTGTTTAAACTGGACACTGAGCGTGCGCATGCGCTGGCCCTGCATGCCCTGCATTGGCTGCCTTCCGCTTGTTTTAAAAAACCAAAACCCAGGCCCATTAAGGCCTTAGGTCTTGATTTTCCTCACCCCATTGGCCTGGCGGCTGGGTTTGATAAAAATGGCGAACACCTCGACGCACTGGCTAAACTGGGTTTTTCCTTTATTGAATTGGGCACGGTAACGCCCAGGCCGCAACCGGGTAACCCAGCGCCCCGTCTTTTTCGCCTGCCTAAAGCCAAGGCCATCATTAACCGCATGGGGTTTAATAACCAGGGAGTGGATGCCTTGGTTGGGCATGTTGCCCGGGCGCGCTATCAAGGCATTCTCGGCATCAATATTGGTAAAAATAAAGACACGCCGCTGACACAGGCTGCACAGGATTACCGGTACTGCCTGCAAAAGGTGTTTAAGCAGGCATCCTATGTGACCATTAACATCTCATCCCCCAACACACCCGATTTACGTCTGCTCCAGCGTGGGGATTTTTTTATTGATTTACTGACGCAGTTGACCGACGAACGCAAGCGTCTGGAAGATCAATACCAGCGCAGCGTCCCGCTGCTGGTTAAAGTGTCTCCGGATGAAAGCGACGACGCGTTGAAACAGATGGCTGACGTGGTGGTCAGTCGGGGAATGAATGGCATCATCGCCACTAATACAACATCTGGGCGAGAGGCAGTGGCGTCCCTACCCCATGGTCAGGAAGCAGGCGGCTTAAGCGGGCAGCCCCTGGCTTCGCGTTCGACCGCCTGTTTACGCCTTTTAAACGAAGTGGTCGGCAAAGACGTCTGTTTGATTGGTGTTGGCGGCATCGACAGCGGTGAAATAGCACGGGAAAAGCTGGCGGCGGGCGCTTCATTGCTGCAGGTTTACACTGGCTTGATTTATCAGGGGCCAGGGTTAGTCAGCCGTCTGGCGACCGCCCTGGATGCTTAGGCAGACTGCTACACTTAAGAGGAAGGGGAAAAAGCAAAAGGAGGTTCCCATGACCCGCTATACCAGCAACCCTCAGCCTTATGCCGTTGATCGCAAGGACAAAAGCGACGACAAACCAAAAAGCCGGCTCGACGGCAGTGAAATTGAGGATCGGAAACGTGACAAAGCGGCTTTGGAAAAACGCAACATCAAAACCAAATGAGCTGAATGAGCCCCATGCACCATCGGCATGCAGTAGCTCATCGAGCCTGTGGCTGGGAATAGCCTTGTGGGGCGGCTATACTCATGCACAGCAACGAGGATGCCATCTTGAAACAAAACAGGGATTGTTATGATTGCGTAATCATTGGCGGCGGGCCAGCGGGTTTAACGGCAGCACTCTATTTAGCCCGCTTTCGCCGTGATTTTAAAATTTTTGACAGCGGCGAAAGCCGGGCGGCCCTGATTCCTGTTTCTCATAACTACCCGGCATTTGTAGAGGGGGTAGCGGGCGTCAGGTTACTGGCGTTATTGAAAGCGCAGCTGGCCTGCTATGAAACCACGGTCACAACTGAGAAAGTGAGGCAACTAAAAAAGAAGGACGGGTCATTTGAAGTCTTTACAGACAGTGCCTGCTATCTCGCCAGCACGGTCCTTTTAGCGACCGGGGTTATCGATATCAGCCCTGATTTACCGCATACGGAAAAAGCCATTGCCGAAGGATTATTGCGCTATTGCCCGGTCTGCGATGCCTATGAAGTCAAAAACAAGCGCATTGGTGTGATTGTTCAGGATAGAAAAGGGTTGAACGAAGCCTTGTTTGTGAGGCATTACTCGGACGACGTGCTGGTGCTGACGCAAAAAAACACCGTTCTGACAGACTACGACAAACGGCGCATGAGGCAGGCGGGTATCCGGCTGCTGTCTCAACCTGACATTCATTTGGATTTCAAGCACCGTTCCATTGAGATTCAAGCGGAACCAACCCTCCGTATCGACACCCTCTACGCGGCCCTGGGGACCATTCAGCAGAATAAACTGGCCCTTGATCTCGGTGCGCGTGAAAACAAGGGTGATCTGCTGGTCAACCGGCACCAGGAAACCTCCGTTCCGGGCCTGTATGCAGCAGGGGATATTACGGCCGGTTTAAATCAACTGGTTGTCGCGCAAGGACAGGCAGCCATTGCGGCAACGGATATCCATAACCGCTTGAAAAAAAGGCGCTAATGGCGATAAAACCGTGGAATACTTGGCGCAGGCTCGGGTTTAAGGGTACAATTTGGCTTTTTTAAGGTCAAAAACAGTCCATCTCCATGAATAATCAAGCGCCTGCCAGTTCCAAAGCCTTGTACCGCCGCCTCCTGACTTATGTTAAACCCTACTGGATGGTGTTGGCGCTGGGGATCATTGCAAACATTTTATACTCAGGCATCGATGCCACCTTTACCTACCTTATGCGTCCCTTTCTTGATAAAAGTTTTATCAATGTGGATATGGCTTTTGTTCGGCAAATCCCTTTACTCGTTCTGCTGGGGGTTTTATCACGGGCCGTGGTCAGTTCGCTTGGCAGCTATTGCATGACCTGGGTATCCCGATCCGTCGTGCAGGTCTTAAGGCAGCGGGTGTTTGCTCATATTATCCGTTTGCCGGCGGATTATTACGATGAAGCCACGTCCGGTCAACTTCTATCCAAAATTCTCTACAACGTGGAGCAGGTGGCCCAGGTCAGTGCCGATGCACTCACTGATTTTATCCAAAACGCTTTTTTAGTCGTCGGGCTTTTAACCGTGATGATGGTCATTTGCTGGCAGTTTTCCCTGATGTTCCTGCTCACCGTGCCTTTCGTGGGGCTGATTGTCAATTACACCAACAAGCGGGTCAGGCGTATCAGTCACAGAGTGCAGAAATCCATGGGGGAAGTGACTGAAATTGCCAGTGAAGCGATTGACGGGTACCGGGTGGTGCGTATTTTTGGCGGTGAAGCGTATGAAATGGCCAAATTCAATCGTGCCACCGAAGCCTCGCGGGTCAATGACATGAAAGTGGCCGTCAGCAAGGCCATCAATGTGTCCGGTGTGCAATTTGTGCTGGCGATTGGCATTACTGCCATTCTGTATACAGCCATTCACCTGGCGGCGGTGATCCCCATTTCTGCCGGCTCGTTTGTGGCGATTATCGCGGCCATGCTGCAATTAATCAAGCCGATGAAAACCCTGACCACGCTCAATGCCACCATTCAAAAGGGACTCGCCGGTGCTGAGAGCGTTTTTGCCATGTTAGACAGTCCGGTTGAAACGGAGCAAGGCAGGGCATTGACGTCAAGGGCACAGGGTGAAATACGCTTTGAGAAGGTGGGTTTTGCCTACCGCCAGGGTCAGGTGATTCTCAATAACATCAATCTCCTTATCCCAGCGGGCCAGACTGTGGCGCTGGTGGGACATTCCGGTAGCGGTAAAACCACGTTGGCGAGCCTCCTGCCTCGCTTTTATGAAGTGACTGAAGGGCAGATCTGCCTGGATGGCGAACCCATCCATCAATTGAAGCTGAGCAGCCTGCGTGAGCAGATGGCTCTGGTCAGCCAGCATGTGACTTTATTCAACGACACCCTGGCCAATAACATTGCCTACGGCCGTTTTGATGTGAGCCGTGATGACATTGTGGCGGCAGCCAGACTGGCGTTTGCTGATGAATTTATCCAGCGCCTGCCGGAAGGGTATGACACGCGGGTGGGCGAAAACGGCTTCCTACTTTCAGGCGGACAGCGTCAGCGTCTGGCCATTGCCCGGGCCATTTTAAAAAACGCACCCATTCTCATTCTTGATGAGGCCACTTCCGCGCTCGACAGCCAGTCGGAGCAGGCGATTCAGTCCGCGCTGGAGCATGTTATGAAAAACCGCACCACGCTGGTCATCGCCCATCGCCTGTCCACCATTCAGCGTGCGCACAAAATCGTGGTATTGGATAAAGGTCGTATTGTGGAACAGGGAACCCATCAGGAACTGCTTGAACGCAATGGCCATTATGCGCAACTCTATCGTGCGCAGACCTTGCACCATGCGCACGAAGACAGGGTGACTTAATGCCGGCCATGCTTGAAAAACTATGGTATGGGGGGTACCGAGCCTACTGGTTACTGGTTCCCTTCGCCTGGCTTTATCAAGCTGCCAGTGCCTGCCGCCGCTTTTTTTTGCAACGGTTTCGCCAGCAGCAGTTTCAGGTTCCTGTCATCGTTGTGGGGAATCTTTCCGTCGGGGGCGTGGGTAAAACCCCGTTAGTGATTGCCATAGCCCGGCAATTGCAGGACAAAGGCATCAAAGTCGGCATTGTCAGCCGCGGTTACGGTGCCCGCCTGGCTGCTTTCCCTCATGAAGTGACACCCGACAACACCGCGGCAGAGGTAGGGGATGAGCCCCTGCTTATCCGAGAAAAAACCGGGTGTCCCGTCGTGATTGCCCCGAAACGGGTTGAAGCCGTTCGTTACCTGCTGCAACACCACCACCCGCAGGTGATTGTAAGCGATGACGGGTTGCAGCATTATGCCATGGGTCGCGCCATTGAAATCGCAGTCATCGATGGCCAGCGCGGTCTGGGTAATGGCTGGTGTCTGCCGGCAGGGCCGTTGCGTGAGCCGCCAGGCCGACTCAAGGAAGCCCAGCTGGTGGTCGTTAATCAGGGAAGCTGGCCCAATGCTTACCCCATGACGCTGACGCCCGGCGCCTTAACCCACCTGGTTTCCAGACGGCCCGTTGCAAAAGAGGAACTTACCCTGCCCATCGCCGCCATGGCCGCCATTGGCAACCCGCAGCGCTTTTTTTCAACTCTGCAACAAATGGGCTTGATTTTTCAGCAATATTCTTTCCCTGATCATCACTTTTTTACGGCAAATGAGCTACAATTCTCCGAATCATCGGTCATCATGACTGAAAAGGATGCGGTGAAATGCCATTCCTTCGCAAGGGAAGGCTGGTATGTCTTACCGGTTGAAGCCACCTTACCTGATTTATTCTGGCAAGCCTTGTGGTCACAAGAACAATTAAAAGGGTTAATTTCCACATGAGACACGTTAAATTATATGGATTCCTGCTTCTTGGGTTATTCATGACCGCCGCATTCCCAAGCGACAAGACGGCCGCACCCAAGCCGGAGGAAGCCGCGCCGCCTGAAACGCCGGTGGCCAATATTCTCTCCTTAAGCGCCAAGCAGGCTGACTGGGTGTTTTCCGGCGCCGTGACCAATGAAAGCGGCGATCGCTACAATTATTACTTTGAGTTGCAACGGAATGACCAGCAATTCCATGCCCAGGCGATTTTAGTCGATGCCCAGAGCGGCGAACTGGTGCTGCATGAGCAAAGCGACAGCTTAATTGACGATCCTGAGAGCAGCCAATGGCGGGTAGGCAAGGCGTTTCTGCGCTTTAATGCCATCAATAACAGTTGGATTTTCGGGGTCAAAGGGAAAGACAGAGGGTTTAATTTCAAAGTGGACATGCTGGGGCTTTCCGGCACCAATTATTCCAGGCAACAGGACATCCGCAACGGCATTGAATTGCTGATTAATCAGACGGGTCGTTTAAACGGTCATTTACAAACCGGTGAAAACAATCAGGAGCAGTTCGTCACGGCGAAAAAAGCCTGGTTTAGGCAAGTGTGGGTCAGCAAGCCGCAAACCCTTGGCCATCCCATGACCGCGGTGCTGTGTGAATTCAATGACGGCGGCGGGTTTTACGCGGTCAATCTTAAAGAGGCCGATGCCCTACGCGGTGCAGTGGCTGGTTTTCGAAATGAAGAAGGCACTGCCGTGCCGGTGTCGCAATTTGTGACAGTCAAAAAAGACAAAAGCGGCTTATGGGTTATTCATATTCCTTCGCCGAAGCTGACGTTAACGCTGAAGGACATGCTGGAGCAACTCAATACCGGTCATCAATTGGTCGCCGGTCTGGTGAAAGGGGTAAAGCCTGGTTTTTGCGCCATCAGCCTGCAGGACATCGGGCAAACCCCTGCCTCACTTCCTCAAAAAACGGCTTAGACCCCGTTTTTATCCGGTAGTAACAACGCAAGTCCTGCGGCAATGATTAAGCCGCAGGGTACAATGACCAAGGCCCATTGGTAATCAGCCAGGGTGTAGGTCTCGCGGCTGCCACGCAGAAAATCAAGAAAATACCCCACCAGCGGTTGCAGTAAGGGCGCGGTTAACATGGCCAGGGTATTGGTAAAGCCTGTGCAGGTGGATAAGGTGTTCTGTGGAGCCAACTCATTGGCAATGGAATAAGACAGCATGTAAGCGCCGCAGCAGACACCAATCAAAAACATAAGCCACGCCATGCTCACTGAAGACTGGATGGGCATGAACAGGGCAATGAGTAAAAAGACGGCGGTGGACAGGCAGGAAAACAACATGAGCGGGGTTCGGCGATGAAAATAACCGGCCAGGTAGCCGAAAAGCGGGCAACTCACCGCCGCGCCAAGAAAAACAAAGGCATCAACGAAACTGGCTTCCTTAAGGGTTAAATTCAATTTGATTTGTAAAAACGGAATAGCCCACAATGCCCCAAAAACGGTGATGACAGTAAAGCTTAACCCTACAAACAACCCATTAAACCAGGCTTTGGGCGATTTAAGAATAAAAAGCAGCGGTTTCAGTTGGGCTAAGCGGATGGCTTGCCGAGGTTTCGGTGGAATAAGCTGCCAGCAGCAGAATGCAATGACTATCCCGCCCGTGCCTGCGCAGTTAACAAAAAAACGCCAGCCCCAATGCGTAATGAGCCCCCCAAGGCATATCATGCCGAGCATGGTCATTAAAAAGCCTAAGGTTTCTGAAAGGCCAATCATGAAGGCAAATTGCCGGATTGGGAAATGCTCGCGCAGCAAAAGGGAAAGCCCCACAAAAGCAAAGGAAGAGCCGGCTCCAATCATCAGACGGCTCAAAACCAGTGCCCATAATTGTTCGCTATGAGCAAAAAGAAAGCATCCAAGACTGCAGAGCAGGGCATTGACGGTTAAAAGGAAACGAGGGTTAGCCCGGTCAAAAAGAATGCCGACCGGTATCTGCAGGCTGGTGTAAACATAGTAAAACGAACTGCTCAAGAAACCTGCCATGAGGGCTGATAGTTTCATTTCCACCATGATGGCACCGATGATGACGCCCGATGACAATTGCAGAAAAAATTGAAACAATACAAAGGAAACCCCTACCAGCCAGATTAAAATGCGCCGGGTCGACAGGGAAAGCGGTATACTAAGAGAAGACATTAATCTCAATTCAGATTAAAAAAGTGCTGAATATACCCCCTAACTTGGCATCGAGCAATGTTTACGAGGAAATATGAACTTACGTGATCTGCAGTATTTTGTGGTTTTAGCCAAAACCGAGCATTTTGGCGAAGCCGCAAGGCAATGTTTTGTCAGCCAGCCGACGTTAAGCATGCAGATTAAGAAGCTGGAGGAAGAGTTGGGCGTGCAGTTGTTTGAGCGCGATAACAAGCGGGTGATGCTCACCGATTCTGGACGTTTGCTGCTTGGGCGGGCTAAGGCTATTCTCTCGCAGGTTGCCGAAATGAAAGAGATGGCTAATGCCGCGCGCGATCCCTTCGCTGGTGAATTGCATCTGGGCGCTATTCCTACAGTGGCGCCTTACCTGTTGCCGCTGATTATGCCGGGTATTCAAAGCCATTTCCCGCAATTAAAAATCTGGCTGATTGAGGATAAAACCCATCATTTAGTACAGCGCCTGCAGGAAGGAACGCTCGATGCCGCCATCATGGCTTTGCCAGTGCCCGGGGATTTCGAGCATCACTTGCTTTTCGAAGAACCCTTTTATTTTGCCTGTTCGCCCGATTATCCTTTACCCACCGGACGGCCTGTCCAACTTGAGCAGTTAGCCGGGCAGCCGATCATGCTTCTTGAAGAAGGGCATTGCCTGCGTGAACAGGCCATGTCGATTTGCCAGACCGTCAAAGCAGAAACCACGGTTGATTTTACCGCTACTAGCCTTGAAACCCTGAGGCTTATGGTGCAGGCAGGCCGAGGCGTCACCCTGATGCCCGCTCTGGCGGTGCTGGGTGTTGCCGAGAGCGAATTAAAAATTCTGCCTTTCGCCAACGCCAACGCTTCTCGCCGCATGGCGTTATTCTGGCGCGGCAGTAGCGCCAAACGACGTTGCCTTGCGGCCATGGCTGAGGTGATTCATGACAGAATGACCGCGATCCTGCCGATTGAGCGCCCGTGATTTTTCAAAACACCTGTTGCTGTCTGACGCCTTCTCTTGCTAGAGTGGAAGCTCCCTTTCTTTGCTGATTTTCTATGTCGCAACCTGCTGAAATTAAACATCTTCGCGTTGGCTTTGAGACGGCTGAAACGACCATTACGGCGGTCGATGACATCAGTTTTAATCTAATTCCCGGCGAGACCATGGCTCTGCTTGGCGAGTCAGGTTGCGGTAAATCCTTAACGTCGCTGGCACTTATGCGTCTGTTGCCGCCTTATGGGGTGTATGGTCAGGGCAGCGAGGTGCAGGTGCAGGGCGAGGATTTGCTAAGGCTACCGGAATCCATGATGCGGCAGTTACGGGGACGGCGATTGGCGATCATTTTTCAGGAACCGATGACGGCGTTAAATCCCGTACTGAAAATAGGAGAACAATTGGCTGAAGCCTTGCGGCAAAGTAATAAAAAATGTAACCACGCGTCCTTGCAAAAGCGCATGGTGTCGCTGTTGAAAGAAGTCGAAATTCCAGAACCCGAGTTACGCTTAAACCAATACCCTCATCAATTGTCAGGCGGACAAAAGCAACGGGTTGTCATCGCCATGGCACTGGCTAATCATCCTGAAATCCTGATTGCTGACGAACCCACAACCGCGCTGGATGTCACCATCCAGGCGCAGATCCTGCAATTGCTTAAAAAACTTCAACAGGAGCATCAGATGAGCATGTTGCTCATCACACACGATTTAAGCGTGGTGAAGGCCGTGGCGGATCGTGTGAGTGTGATGTATGCGGGTCAATTGGTTGAACAAGCCACGGTTGATGAGTTTTTTAGCCAGATTAAACACCCTTATTCGCAGCAATTGTTTGCTTCTTTACCGGAGTTTAATAAGCGGGGGCATCGTTTACAGACGATTGCGGGGAGTGTACCGACTCTCGATGCCATGCCCTCTGGCTGCCGTTTTCACCCGCGTTGCGCTCATCGTTTTGCCCCTTGTGATGTCATTGAGCCTGCCCTGCAGGAAGTGGATCAGCGATTGGTGCGTTGCCATCTGTATCCTGAGCACCATGAGCCGCCGCCGCTTCAGGACGTGCAGCAACGCTGGGAAAAACAGACGGTGGCGGACGAGGTGATTCTTCGTGCTGAAAACCTCCGTGTGGACTTTATTCTGGGCAAGCGCCTTTTTCATAAAAGTCAGGTGCTTCATGCCGTGGATAATCTGTCGCTGACCTTGCGCCGTGGTAAAACCCTGGCCTTGGTCGGCGAATCCGGTTGCGGTAAAACAACGGCGAGCCGTGCCTTGTTGCGGCTGTTGCCGATTACTTCAGGCGAAATAGTTTACCGTGATCAGGATATCCGTGCGCTGCGGGGCAAGGCATTACGCGATTACCGTAAAAAGGTGCAGATAGTCTTTCAGGATCCGTTTTCATCCATGAACCCGCGCATGACGGTCGGGGAAATCATCGCGGAGGGCATGCAGGCTCAGGGAATGGCGGCTAAACGAATTGCAGAGAGGCAGCGTTGGCTACTGGAGCGGGTGAATTTGCCGCAGCAGAGCCTCGATCGTTACCCGCATCAATTTTCAGGCGGTCAGCGGCAACGCATCTGCATCGCCCGTGCGTTAGCCACTGAACCTGACGTTGTCATCTGTGACGAGCCGACCAGCGCGCTCGATGTTTCAGTCCAGGCTCAGATTTTAAATCTGCTCAAAGAGTTGCAGCAGGAGTTGGGCATGGCTTATTTGTTTATTACCCATAACATGGCCGTGGTGTCCTACATGGCCGATGACGTCATGGTCATGCGTAAGGGGCGCTGCGTGGAAGAGGGATCCTGCGAAGCGATCTTTAAGCACCCGCAGCAGGCGTATACTCGGCAATTGTTAGCCAGTGTGTTGCAAATTTAAAGTGTTAAGGGGCATTGAACCAGCCACCCGTTTTGCCGGGAATCAGCAATGTGGCAGGTGGTTTTTCACCACGCATTATTTCCTGAAAAACATTCTGCTGTAACGCTCAGAATCGATCATTTCTTAATGCTTTGCAATAAATCGGCGCTTTTGGTGCTGGTATCCGGGCGATGAGACGAGAAAAAACGATTGCGATGCATGCTCATCAACGCGCCATTGTCTATTTTTTTGCCATTAATTTCTAACGTGGACTTTTCTTTTTCCCATTGCTCAACAAGGCCTCGAATGCCATCCAGAGAAGTAATGTCTGACTCTTTAATTTTGGCATGCAGGGCTTTTAAGCTTTCAATCTTGGCCGAGGGATCCAGCATGAGGTGCTGATGCCACTGACCAAGCTCAGCAATCCGTCTGCTTATGGCTTCCATTGCGTCCATTTTTTTGGTTTGGGCCGGTAGAGAAATGGCCTCTATCGCTGAATGAAGTGTATCGGCCTGATCGAGAGGCACAAAGACGCAGTCAAAACGCTGCCCTTGATCCTCGATGGTTTGGAATTGACAGTCAGGCAGCGTGGTTTTAATAAAGGTAAAATCGTTGCAAGGCAAGGATTGCTGACCGACAGTGTATTGAGGAAAACGAATGGCAATGGCTTTATGATTGAATGTGTCAGCGGCCATACGCACTAAAATGTCTGGTTTTCCTAATCGCTCGCGTAAACCCTTTTCATACTCAAAGATTGTTTCATCATTGATTTCCTTACTCTTTTTGTAGCTGTCATCCAGACACATGATCATACGGAATTCAAGATGGGGCTTGATTTCGTCGACAGGGCGCGAATCGACAACCACATTGCCTGAGTTAAAATCAAGCACATGGGTTTCTAATTGATGGATACCGGTGGCATCGCGATAGAATCCGCCGTCTGGATGGTCCCCATTCTGGGCATCGGGCGGCAATCCGTCAGCTTGATTCAGTTCGTTAGGTATGACGCCGGTCATGATATTACGGGGGGCATCATCCAGGGGAGCTAGACGGGAGTTGGTGTCGCCGAGAATAATGGATACGTCACTGCGTGTATTGGTTAACAACGCTTCATATGTTTTTTCGTGACCGTCAGGGAAAGCACTGTAAATACCCCAGGTATTGTGAAAATCAAGGGTTAACCCCTTGTTATCCTTATCTTTAACCGTCACTGAGCGTATTCTCGTTTTACGATCCAGTTGAGTGGACTGTTCTTCAAAACGTTTTTTGGAGTAGCATGTGACCAGTCCGGTGTTAAACTCAGCCTTGATCTCCCAGTCGTCCCCCAGCGCGGCGCGTAAATCCTCGACCACCGACTCACCGGCCTCTTGCAGGAATAGAACCTCCGCCTTGTGTTTTTTTATCCCCTTGGCTAAACCGGTAATAATCCGCTGATGACGTTTGGGTGTGTCTTCTTTAGCATCTTTTGCATGAATACCCGAACACGCTGAAGTCCCAAGAATATTAAGCGATATCATGACCAAGGGTTTTTTGCCCTTACCCAATGGAACCTGGGTCAGAATGGGTAAATGATCCGAGTAAGCAAGGTCCGGATTTTTCTGTACTTCATCAAGTGTTGGGAAAAGCGGATGCAAGCGCGGTGGCATGGTTGCTCTTAAGGTATTAATACGGTAGTTAAAGTATATTAGAATTTAAACCCGGATGATGAATCAATAGTGTAAAATAAGCCCCAAAAAATGAAAATAAAACATCAGGCCGTACCGGGATAGACCGGTACGGCAGGGTAATCAGTGACTGATTAATTGCGTAATGAACGCAGGCAAGTCCTGTAATTTAATGGTGGAAATGGTCTCGCTGTTGCGGGCCTTGTATTCCACCGATTCGTCTTGCAGGTGACGTTCACTGATGACTAAACGGTGCGGAATGCCAATTAAGTCGCTGTCGGCGAACAAAACGCCGGGCCGCTCGTTGCGGTCATCCAGTAAGACATCAACGCCTTTTGCCTTAAATTCCTCGTATAATCTCTCCGCGGTTTCACGAACCTGTTCGGATCGGTTGGCATTGACTGGGATAAGAACCAGTTGGAAAGGGGCCATGGAGGGCGGCCAAATGATGCCGCGTTCGTCATGGTGTTGTTCGATGGCAGCGGCGACCACGCGGGACACGCCAAGCCCGTAACAACCCATGATCATGGTCTGTAATTGCCCTTCTTCATTCAATACCGCTGCTTTCATCGCTTTCGCGTATTTGTCGCCCAACTGGAACACATGACCGACTTCAATGCCGCGGCAGGCACGCAGGCGGCCTTTACCATCGGGACTTAAATCGCCTTCTTTGACGTTGCGCAAATCAAACGTTTCGACCGACGCCGCATCACGCGCCCAGGAGGCATTGAGGTAATGCTTGTCGGCATGATTCGCACCACAGGCAAACGAGGGCAGTGCAAACGCGTGATGATCCACAATGACGGGGATGGATAGATTAATCGGTCCTAAGGATCCAACCGGGGTTTTTAATTGTTGTTTAATGGTTTCATCATCAGCAAAGCGAAGCGGCGATTTAACCAGGGGATGCTTGGCCGCCTTGATTTCATTCAGTTCATCATCGCCCCGTAGCACCAGGGCCACCAACGGATGGTCATGGCCTTCAACAATCAAGGTTTTGACCATTTCTTCCGGTTGAATGCCAAGCAGGGCCGCCACCTCGTCAATGGTCTTTTTGCCCACGGTATCCACCAGCCGAAGGGCTTCCGTGTGCGCATGCCGTACAGGGTCGGGTGTTAAACTGGTCGCTTGTTCGACGTTGGCTGCATAGTCGCTTTGATCACTGTAGAAAATTAAATCTTCACCGGAATCCGCCAGCACCTGGAATTCATGCGACGCGGAGCCGCCAATAGCGCCGGTGTCGGCCTCGACCGCACGGTATTTCAAACCAAGGCGGTCAAAAATTCGGCAATAGGCAAAATACATGTCATCGTATGTCTGTTGCAATGATTCCTGCGTCAGGTGGAATGAATAGGCATCCTTCATGATGAATTCACGCGCGCGCATCACCCCAAATCGCGGCCTGATTTCATCGCGGAATTTGGTTTGAATCTGGTAAAAGTTGACCGGTAACTGCTTGTAAGAACGTAACTCGTTGCGCATGATGTCGGTGATGACTTCTTCGTGTGTCGGGCCATAGCAATAATCCCGGCCGTTGCTGTCTGTCATGGTTAACAGCAGGCCGCCAAAGGTATCCCATCGCCCGGTTTCCTGCCAGAGTTCGGCCGGTTGAATGGCCGGCATCAATACTTCCATGGCCTTGCTGCGATTCATTTCTTCACGCACAATCTGTTCTACCTTGCGCATGACCTTTAAACCAAGCGGCATCCAGGTGTAGAGTCCTGATCCCAGTTTGCGGATGAGGCCGGCTCTAAGCATTAATTGATGAGAGACAATTTCTGCATCGTTCGGGGTTTCCCTTAGGGTGTTTAAATACCATTGCGACACACGCATAGCAACTCCTGATGACGATTAATTTAAAAACGGTCATTATATACTCCCACAGGCAATAACCCTAGCCACGGAGAAAATGAATGAACACCCTACTGCTAATGCAGACTTTTTGCAAGGTGGCAGAATACCGCAGCTTTCATGCGGCGGCCAATGCGCTGGGTATTTCACCGGCGGCAGTCAGTAAACAGATTACCTCGCTCGAAGACGCCCTGGGGGTGACTCTGTTTGAGCGCACCACGCGTAAAGTGGCCTTAACGGTCATCGGGGAAGCGTATTATGCCGAGGCGCAGGCTGTGCTTCTGGCGCTTGAGCAATCAAATAACCTGATTGCCGGATACAAAGCGCAGCCGGAGGGATTACTGCGGGTCATGAGTTCGCGCTATTTTGCTGAGCACATCATTTTACCCCGTATGCCGTCCTTTAGTCAGCAATACCCCAAAGTACGTCTTGATTTGCAGATTGCGGAAGAAGTACCGCATCTGCTTCAGGAAGGTCTGGACGTGGTGTTTGGCATGTCAACCGCCGTGGCCTCCAATGCGGTGCAGAAAAAAATCACCACCACGCGCTATGTGTTGTGCGCTTCACCGCATTACTTACAGCAATACGGTCATCCGAAGCGGATTGATGATTTAAAGCTGCATCGTTTTATTACCCATAAAATGAGGACGCCGAATGGCAGTTGGACTTTTCCGGGTGGCGAAACCGTGGTTTTTGAACCGGCCGTGTACGTTAATGACGCGGCCACCATGGCGGCCTTAGCTGTGAGGGGGATGGGTCTTGCGTTTTTGCATCATTATCAGGTGGCTCAACAGTTGGCAGACGGGCAGTTGCTTGAGGTATTGCCTGAGCAAAGGCTCCCCGTCATTGCGGTCTTTCTTTACTATCATCCGGGCCGCTTTTTACAGCCCAAGATTAAGTCGTGGGTTGAGGCGATGACTCGTGATATTCCTGCGTTTCTCTAGCATGTGCAGTGTCGGCATCGTGAAGTAATTGTTTAATTTTTTCACCAAGAACGGGACCGGATTTGTGGCTGAGCTGCAATAACTCAGTGCCAAAATCGTCAAACTGGACCTGGCCACTTTCCACATCATACACCGCGCCAATCAGAGCGATGCTGTCTTCATCAATCATGCCGCGCAGGATGTCGCTGCGGGTATAGACCTGTTGCAGGGTATTGGCGATGTTTAATGTCGTCACGTGCCTCACAAATTCACCGTTCTGTCCATTTCGTAGTTCGCGGGTAACCGACTCTGCCTCGACAGCGGGTTTGATTTTATCGAGTAATTCCGTGATATGGCCTTTCTTAACGCCATCGCAGGCGGACTGGATTGCCCCGCAGCGGGTATGGCCCAGTACGACAATGAGCTTTGCACCCACGACATTACAGGCGTATTCCATGCTGGCTAAAATATCATTATTAATGACATTGCCGGCAATGCGAATACAGAATAAGTCGCCAAAGCTCATGTCAAAAATGGTTTCCACCGGAACGCGTGAATCAATGCAACCAAGAACAACGGCAATGGGGTGCTGGGTCTTGGCTGTGTATTGGATATCAATCTTGGTGGTACGATGGATGCGGGTATCGCTTAAGAAACGCTGATTACCTTCACGCAACACCACCAGCACTTCGGCGGGAGAAAGGTTGCTTTGTACGTCATAGGTCGTGACATTAATAAAGTCAATGTAATTATGAATGTCGTAATGATCTTTAAAGCCAGTCAAATTCAGGGAGATTTGCTTTAAAGGAGCCTGTTCCTGTTGAAATTCCTTGATGAGTTCAATGATTTCCTTGTCGATGTAAGTGGAATGACGGGCATCAATAATCAATTGTGAATTGCGGGGGATGGAGTCTAATTCGGCAATCAGCGAGGCTTTGTTCAGGAAGCTTATCTGCTGGGGCAGGATAAGGCGGCTGGTGACGCCATTGGGATAAAACTCCTTGACGATGTCAAGGCGTGCCTGGCTGTTGGACTTAAGGATGTAGTAAAGGCTCACTGCCAACCCGATCATGATACCGGCCAACAGATTGAACACCACAATACTGAACACGGTGGCAATAAACGGAATGAATCGATCCATTCCCTGAGCATAAATCTGACGGTAGATGGCCGGCTTGGTTAATTTGTAACCGGTAAAAATCAGAATAACGGCCAGGGATGACAAGGGGATTTTGTTGAGTAATTCAGGGATTAACACGACCGCAAAAAGAAGGAAAAAGCCGTGAAAAATGGTGGACAATTTCGAGCGGGCGCCCGCTTGAATGTTAACCGATGTTCTGACAATAACCGAAGTAACCGGGATGCCGCCCACTAAGCCTGCGACTAAATTTCCTGCGCCCTGGGCAATCAATTCCTGATCCTTGGAGCAATAGCGGTGTTTTTTATCCAGCCTTTCCCCGGCTTTGACGTTCAAAAGACTTTCCAGTGACGCGACGATGGCGATGACAAAGGCATACAGATAAACTTTGGGGTTTTTCCAGGACGCCCAGTCAGGGAAAGTAAACTGACTGAAGAGGTTCGTGTAGCCGTTGGTATGAGGGATGTTCACCAGGTGCGGGTTATCCTGCACCAAGGATGACTGCGTCAGATTGAACAATTCATTGATGAGGATGCCGGCGGCCACCACAATAATCGGTGCGGGTACATTTTGCAGCAACTTAAATTTTGTCTTATCGAAAAAAATCAGGATGGCAAAGGAAATCAGGGAAATCAGACAGGCCCCGTAATTAATGTGATACGACAAGTCGTAAAACGGATTTAAGTTAAAGCCCTCGGTGGTTTCAAGCAGGTGTGCTTTTAATTCAGTCAAGTCCGTGGAGTGGGTAAAGGTTAAGGGCAGTTGTTTGATGATGAGCAGAATACCAATAGCACACAATAAGCCCTGAACGACATTGGACGGCACATAATCCGCGACAAGTCCAGCGCGCAGACCGCCAACGATGATTTGTAAAATCCCGGCTAAGGTCAGGGCCAGGAGAAAGGTATTAAAATCGCCCAGTTGTGAAATGGCGGTCAATACGACAGCGGCCATACCGGCAGCAGGCCCGCTGACGCTCACTTGCGAGCCGCTTAATGAGCCTACGACAATACCGCCGATGATGCCGCTTAAAATACCGGAAAAAAGAGGCGCTCCTGAAGCCAGAGCAATCCCCAGACATAAAGGAACCGCTACTAGAAAGACAACAATCGCTGCAACAAAATCAAATTTGAGATGTCTGCTTTTATACACGCGGAACTTGCGCAGGCCGTTTGTCATTGCTTCAGTCATATGCTTAAACCTCGTCAAATTAACCCAAAATAACCCGAAGTGTATAATTAAAGAACTTTACAGTAAAGAAAAATTTCTTTACATACGAATGACACTTCAATCAACAGGTTACAGGGAAAAGCAACGGTTGTCATGCTTAAAGCGCCGTTTCAATCGCTTCTTCGCTCGGGAGTTCATCATGAGAAAAAACAGCTTCTGTTTCCCTTACCGCGTCAGTGACTAATTCGTTCTCCAGGTGTTTAAACTGCCATAAATCCTGATCCATCAGTTGGCTGGGCTTGATGCTTTGCAGGGCATGCAGAATATTACTGGGTACTTTGGGGTTTTCTTCAGCCAGCTCATCAATCAGTCTGCCTACCCGCTTGCGCATTAAGTTTTCCTGAGAACCGCACAGGTTGCAGGGGATAATGGGGTAAGCCTGCTCTTTGGCAAAGGCAATGATGTCGCGTTCCTGAACATAACAGAGGGGACGGATAACAATGTGTTTTTTATTGTCGCTTAACAATTTGGGCGGCATGGAGCGTGTATCGCCATTGTAAAGAATGGACATCAGCAATGTGCGGATTAAATCATCACGATGATGGCCGAGGGCGATTTTGGTGTAACCCTGCTCTTCTGCGTAACGGTAAATAATTCCTCGCCTTAAACGCGAACACAGTGAACAATAGGTTTTTCCTTCCGGGATTTTTTCCTTGACGATGCTGTATGTGTCACGGGTAAGGATTTCGTGCGGAATGTTTCTGTCGGCGAGCCATTGGCGTAGGCGGCTGTCATCCCAGCCAGGCTGGGCCTGATCAAGCGTAAAAGCAAAGACATCAAATTTATTGTTTGAGCGTTTGCGCAGGGTATGGAGTAGGGTCAGCAGAGTGAAGGAATCTTTACCGCCTGACAGGCAGACCATCACACGATCGCCGCGTTGGATCATATTAAAATCAGCAATAGCCTTGCCTGTGTAATGCAATAATTTTTTTTCAACTTGAGACGGAGTGGAGGACATCATTTAACAACCTAATAATAACTAGTGGTGGGTATCTGGAACCGTTTGCGACGGCGGGAAGCCGGCAACACGCGGAGTGGAGAGCCAGGAATTGATTTCCTCCAGATCATTCACGTTCAGCGTGCCGGCCAGGTACTTAAGCTGCAGCATGGCATTAATCAGATTGTATTGATCCCGGGCTAATTGCTCCTGAGCTTCGAACAGGCGTTGTTGAGCGTTAACAACGTCCACCATGGTCCGTGTTCCTACTTGGAACTGGGCTTCGGTACTTTCCAGCGAATTCTGTTGAGAGATCACAGTCTGGCGGTCAGCCTTCACCTTGCTGATGCCGTCGACAATGGTGTTAAAAGCAATGCGGCTGTTGACTACGACGTCACGGTAAGTCTGCTCCAGTTGTTCACTGGAGGTTTGATAATCGTATTGAGCCTGACGCGTTTGCGATTGAACAAGACCGCCTTGAAAAACAGGAAAATTCAGGGCCAGGGCGACATTGGCCGTCGTTTGGCGTTGCGGCACAAAGAAAGACGTTGAACCGCCGCTGTTGTGGGTTTGAAGGGCATTGCTCTGGATTGCGAGCGTAGGCCAGGCGCCTGCTGCATTGGCGCGGATGTTTTCATGGGCAGCCTGCAAACCGAATTTGGCAGAAAACAGGCGATAATTTTGTTTGAGTCCGGTATCCACCCATTCATCCACATTGTCAGGTTCCGGTCTTATCAAAGGAATACGGCTGTCACGCAGAGGGGCTAAAAATTCGTACACGTGATTGGTTAATTTCCGCAGATTCTCGTTCTGATTTATCTGGTTGTTGCGTGCGGAAATGACTTCGGCGACGGATTGATCGTAAGCAGCTTTCGCTTCATAGACGGAGGTAATGGCGTCGAGACCCACTTTAAACCGTTGCTCTGCCTGCTCAAGCTGGCGTTTGTTAGCGCGCTTTTTGGCTTCAGCAAAATTCAGCGTGTCCTTGGCAAACAGGACATCAAAATAGGCTTTGGCCGTACGTACGATCAGGTCTTGGGCTGCGTCATTAAACGTGGCCTGCGCCGCTTTAACAGACGCTTTGGCCTGCTGCACACGAGACCAGGCCTGGTAATTGAATACCGCCTGGGAGGCTCTTACCGTCCATTGATTGCTGTTAAAGGTTTCCTGAATGCGGGCCACTGTTGTCACATCCTGGACGTTTCGGCCCGTCGTGCCGCCAACAGTTACCTGAGGATACAAGGCGGCGCGTGCCTGTGGAATGGCCTCGCTGCTGGACATGTAAGTACTGTATGCTTCTTTAAAGGTTGGATCATTCTCCAGAGCCTGCTGGTAGATATCCATCAAATCCGTGGCGTGAACGGATTGAGTGATACCGGTAACCAACGTCAAGCATAAAAGTAATTTTTTCTTCATGCGTTCAGCGTCCTAGAAAACAAATTCTTTGGGTTTTAATTTGTCAATTAATGGTGGAAGATTGGTTTCAAACAATAACCGATCCGACCAGTTGCCCTGATGATCCAGCGTGTACAGGCGGCCCTGCATGACCGGAGCCCGGCCAACAATGGCAAAGAGTTTGCCGCCCGGTAACACCTGGAGGCGATGTGTTTCGGTCACCGCGTCAACTGCACCGGTCAGCAGGACAACATCATACGGGGCTTTATCCAGCCAGCCGCGGCTGCCATCGCCGGTGATGAGTTCAACATTATGGCAATGGTATTTTTCGAGTTTTGCACGGGCGTCATTAGTGAAATCGGCATAATAATCCACACTGATGACCTTCTGGCAACGGCGGCTTAACAGTGCTGTCAGGTATCCGGAACCCGTTCCCACTTCCAGGACGGTTTCGTGACCATCCAGGGCTAATGCCTGCAGCAGGGTGCCTTCTTCCAGCGGGGTCATCATATTTTGTCCGTGAGCCAGTGGTATCTGCATATCGGAATACGCGAATTCTTTCATGGCTGGCGGCACGAACTCGTGTCGCGGAAACATGTCAAAAAGATCGAGAATGGCTTCTTCAAGGACATCGCCCGTGCGAAGCTGCTGTTTGACCATATTAATTCGTGCGTTTTGGCTGCTCATCAGTACTTACCATTACCTTAGCTGTTTAGGTTAAAGCGTTGCAGACATTTTAGCAAGAATTGCGACAAGGTGCGATGGTTCAGGTGTCTATTTGAATTATTAAGTAGTTTTTGACATGAGATTAGGGTTTACCCTCCGTTATACTATTTGAAATTGTATGGAAGGCTGCGTCATTATTAATGACCGCAGGGTATGGCAGGGTTGGCCAATGCGGCTATACAGCCTCAGTTCGACGGTTTAAGGTCAGCGCCTTCACCCGCATCCGTGTTGTTTATGAACAAATTCCGCATGATTTCATGGTGAATTTGTCTAAAATTTGCTATCATTTCTCAATTTTTTAAACTTGGGAGAGTGTTGTGCTTGAACAATTTACTGAATACCTGCAATCCGAGCTTGATACGCTAAAAAAAGAAGGGTTGTACAAATCAGAACGTGTGATCAGCAGTCAGCAGCAGGCAGCCGTTGAAGTACAAGACAGAGAAGTCATTAATTTATGTGCCAACAATTACCTGGGGTTGGCCAATCATCCGCAGTTGATAGCCGAAGGTCAAAAGGCCTTGGAAAAATACGGCTACGGCATGGCGTCCGTGCGTTTTATCTGCGGCACCCAAACCCCGCATAAGCAACTTGAGCACGCCATCAGCCGTTTTCTTGGCAAGGAAGACACTATTCTTTATTCCTCCTGTTTTGATGCCAATACCGGGCTGTTTGAAACCCTGCTTGGCCCGGAAGATGCCATTATCAGCGACGCGTTGAATCATGCCAGCATCATTGACGGTATCCGTTTATGCAAGGCCGCCCGCTACCGCTATGAAAACAACGACATGCGCGATCTTGAAGCCAAGCTCATTGAGGCCAAAAATGCACGTTTCCGCCTGATTGCGACGGACGGCGTCTTTTCAATGGATGGCATTATTGCAAATCTGCAGGCCATTTGTGAGCTGGCGGATCGTTACGATGCCATGGTGATGGTCGACGATTCCCATGCCGTCGGTTTCATGGGCGAGACTGGGCGCGGCACTCCGGAGTATTGCGGCGTGGCTGATCGAATCGACATTGTCACCGGTACGCTCGGAAAAGCCCTGGGCGGCGCGTCTGGCGGGTACACCAGCGCGAATGCCGTCATTGTCGACTGGCTGCGTCAGCGTTCGCGGCCTTACCTGTTTTCCAACACCCTGGCGCCAGTCATTGCCGACACGTCCATCAAGGTGCTGGAACTGCTCTCGGCCAATCAGGATTTAGCCAACAGGCTTAAACGTAACGCCCGCTATTTCCGCGACGGAATGAGTCAGCTAGGCTTTACCCTGGTACCCGGCGAACACCCCATTATTCCGGTCATGCTGGGCGATGCTGCCCTGGCGGGTGAAATGGCTGCACGCCTGCTTAAGGAAGGCATTTATGTCGTTGGCTTTTCTTACCCGGTAGTGCCGAAAGGCAAAGCAAGAATCCGCACCCAAATGTCCGCAGCCCATGAAATCGCGCATCTGGATAAAGCCATTGCAGCCTTTGGAAAGGTGGGTAAGGAATTAGGGGTTATTTAATCAGTTTGTGTTGTTAACGCATTAGGTGAAGGTCGATGAAATCATTAGTCAAGGCAAAAAGAGAACCCGGTATCTGGATGGAAGATGTACCCGTGCCGGAGTACGGTGTCAATGACGTATTAATCAAAATTGAAAAAACAGCCATTTGCGGCACCGACATTCATATTTATTCCTGGGATGAATGGGCTCAGGCCACCATCCCTGTCCCCATGACAGTCGGTCATGAATTTTATGGGGTCATTGCGGAAGTCGGTTCAGAAGTGAAGGGCTTGAAAGCGGGGCAGCGTGTCTCGGGTGAAGGCCACATTACCTGCGGCATGTGCCGTAATTGCCGTGCGGGCAAGCGTCACCTTTGCCGCAATACCCTGGGTGTCGGTGTCAATCGTCCCGGGTGTTTTGCCGAATACCTTTCCCTGCCTGCCAGCAACGTGCTGGTTCTGCCGGACAATATTACGGCGGATCAGGCGGCCATTCTCGACCCGTTCGGCAATGCCACCCATTGCGCCCTGGCGTTTGATATGGTTGGCGAAGATGTATTAATCACCGGCGCGGGCCCTATTGGCATTATGGCGGTCGCTATCGCTCGCCACATCGGGGCGCGTCACGTGGTGATTACCGACGTGAATGATCATCGTCTGGAATTAGCCCGCAAAATGGGCGCTACGCGAGCTGTCAATGTGAAATACCAGAACATCAAGGATGTGATGGAGGAGCTTGGCATGACCGAAGGGTTTGATGTCGGCCTTGAAATGTCAGGCAATCCCATGGCTTTAAATGACATGGTTCGCGCCATGAACCATGGCGGTCATGTGGCGATCCTGGGTATACCGCCGCAGGAGACCCCGATTGATTGGAATCAGGTGATTTTTAAAGGCTTGGTGATGAAGGGTATTTATGGTCGTGAAATGTTTGAAACCTGGTACAAGATGATAGCCATGCTGCAAAGCGGTTTGAACATTGCGCCGGTGATTACTCACCACTTCCGTGTTGATCAATACCAGGATGCGTTCCAGATTATGGCGTCAGGCCAATCGGGCAAAGTCATCCTGGACTGGAATTAAGCC
The DNA here is from genome assembly GCF_900452865.1 of Legionella taurinensis. Lineage (NCBI taxonomy): Bacteria > Pseudomonadati > Pseudomonadota > Gammaproteobacteria > Legionellales > Legionellaceae > Legionella > Legionella taurinensis. The sequence continues at coordinate 2,371,035 of NZ_UGOZ01000001.1, read as the reverse complement.
ATTCACAGGTGTATGGCTTGAGTAATTGAGGTTTTTGGTTTAACGTGCGGGCCAGCGTTTGATAATAAGCGGGGAATGAATGTCGGATTATATTTTTACAATGAATCGGGTCACCAAAGTCGTTGATAACCAGCGGATTATTCTCAAGGACATTTCCTTGAGCTTTTTCCCGGGCGCTAAGATTGGCGTCCTTGGATTAAACGGCTCTGGTAAATCCACCTTGTTGCGCATCATGGCGGGGGTGGATACCCAGTTTAATGGCGAGGCACGGCCAAAACCCGGCACCAAAATTGGTTACTTAGCCCAGGAACCAGAACTTGATTTAACCAAAACCGTGCGCGAAATCGTGGAAGAGGGTGTGGGCGAGATCAAAGAAAAATTGCGTCAATTTGATGAAATCAGCATGCGCTTTGCCGAACCCATGAGCGATGACGAAATGAATGATCTGCTGGCTAAACAAGGCGATTTGCAGAATTACATTGAAACGCACGGCGGCTGGGATTTAGACCGACGTCTTGATGTGGCTGCTGACGCGTTACGCCTGCCGGACTGGAACGCAGTCATCGATAAATTGTCAGGAGGAGAGCGCCGCCGCGTGGCCCTTTGCCGATTGTTGCTATCCAACCCCGACATGCTGCTTCTCGATGAGCCGACCAACCACCTCGACGCGGAAAGCGTGGCCTGGCTTGAGCGTTACCTTGAAGAATTCCCTGGTACGGTCGTGGCCATCACTCACGATCGCTATTTCCTCGATAATGCGGCGGAATGGATTCTTGAGTTGGATAGAGGGGAAGGCATTCCTTACAAAGGCAATTACACCGCCTGGCTTGAGCAGAAAGAAGCTCGTCTGGCGATGGAAGAAAAACAGCAGGCCGCTCATGAGCGCGCCATCAAAGCCGAACTGGAATGGGTTCGCACCTCACCCAAAGGCCGTCATGCTAAAAACAAAGCGCGCCTGGCCCGATTTGAGGAAATGAATTCCAAAGAATTCCAGAAGCGCAACGAAACCAACGAATTGTACATTCCGCCGGGCGAACGCTTGGGCGAACTGGTTATCGAAGCCAACCACGTCCGTAAAGCCTTTGGCGATCGGTTGTTGATTGACGATTTGAATTTCAAACTGCCCAAAGGCGGTATTTTAGGTATCATCGGTCCTAATGGCGCGGGTAAATCCACTTTCTTAAAAATGCTCACCGGCAGAGAAACCCCCGACAGCGGTGAAATCATCGTGGGTGACACGGTGAATCTTGCTTACGTCGATCAGATGCGTGATCACCTCGATGATAACAAGACAGTCTGGGAAGAGATCTCCAATGGTCACGACATCATGCAGATTGGCAGTTTCCAGATGCCGTCGCGTGCCTACGTGGGGCGGTTTAATTTCAAAGGCTCCGACCAGCAGAAAAAAATGTTCCAGCTTTCCGGAGGGGAACGAAATCGGGTGCATTTGGCTAAATTGCTTAAGAGCGGCGGCAACGTGCTTCTGCTTGACGAACCCAGTAACGATTTGGATGTGGAAACCCTGCGCTCACTGGAAGAAGCCATTTTAAATTTCCCGGGATGTGCGATTGTCGTGTCTCACGATCGCTGGTTCCTGGACCGGATCTGCACTCACCTGATGGCGTTCGAAGGGGATTCCCAGGTTGTCTTTTTTGAAGGCAATTACAGCGACTACGAAGCGGACAGAAAGCGCCGCCTGGGCGATGAGGCTGTCAGACCCACCCGTATCAAGTACCGTCGTTTAAGTGCCTGACAGGTGTAATAAGAAAAATTAGTCTAACCGGGCCTGAAAAACAGGCCTGATTCCAAGCGGGAGAATCGTTTACCATGAATAAGTTGTTTTGGGCAGGCCTGTCTGTTGCCTCTGTGGCACTCACCGGGTGCGTGGAAATGGATGAGTCCACTTTGATCACCGATGATAATGGTTATGTGCATCGCACCATTCATTATTTAAGGGATAAGCGCGGCCGTGATTATTTTCCTTTAAAAGCCCCGGCTACCGGCAAAAAACAATTTATTTTTGACCCCAAAGCGTATGCCTGGGCCGCTTATGATGAAGAGGGCAACCGTGTGATGACCGGCGCCGCTTCGGGTGGTCAGGATTTCTGTGAAGACGTGGGTGAGCCTTGCCGTACGGTGACAGGCACTTTCCGGGTTTACAATAAGCGCGGTCTGGAATGCCGTTCCGGTGAATACCCTGTGGACACCAAGGGCGGGGCAAAAATGCCTTATTGCATGTACTTCTACCAAGGCTACACTGTCCATGCGGCGTATGAAGTTCCCTATGGCAACTCCAGCCATGGTTGCGTTCGTGTATTCCCCAGTGCGGCCAAGTGGTTGAATGAGCAATTTATGACTATCGGCACACAGGTTACCATTCTGCCGTATGCCGATGAAGATGAGAAAAAAGTAAATTAAGCCTGAATTTTCAGTCTTAAATCCACCACGTCAGCGTGGATGCGGACCCGTCCAGTCGTAAATGGGATGGGTTGGTTATTCACGTTGACCGTATTATTAAACAGGGTTTTGGAAAAGACCCGGGCGTACAACAATTCCACCGTCGCATTTTTACCAATTCGGTAATCAGCGGCTAATCCGCCAAAGTAAATGGTATCGGACGGAAAATTAATGGTCCGCAGGCGATCCTGCTCAGGCCCGTTATCCTGAATGGCAATGAACGTTAAACCCAGTTTCTCAGACATCTGACGACGCAGTGCGCCGGCAAAAGCCCAGGACGGATCGTATTTCATGACAAAGGTGAAATCAGGACCTATGGGCGGCGGGGCGGCGGTATTGCGTATTTTAGCAAACTGATTCGCATTCCATTCCGTACGAAAAGCCTGCAAACTCACCAGCCACTTGGGATTGAAAATGTGCACGTAATTGATAATGGTCGTCGCCGGCATGCGGAAATTAAATTGCAGGTTGGGATTGACCATGCCATTAAGCAAACTCTCGCCTTTGGTTTTTTGTTTGATCGACGCGTAATAGGCAAGACCAAAGAAATTGGTCTGGTTAATCATGTAATACAGACCGGTGTTATAACCAACCCCAAAACCGGCGGTGCGGTTAATCAGGGTGCTCGATTGGGTGGGGCTAATGGGCAGTGCCCAGTTGGTTTCATTGTTTTTCAGGAAATTGAAGTTCAAGCCGCCGCCTGCATACAGTTTGGGCGTAATGCTGTAAGAGAAACGGGGGCTGACGTCGACATCGGTCATCAGCGTTTCAGTGGAAGCATAGCGGGTAAAGTCACGGGCTCCCCAAACCAGGTTGGAATGGAACGGCTCGGTGATATCCACCGCAAAAACCATTTTACTGTCGACACGCTTGGCAATGCGGCCATAGGGAAGAAGACTGACCCGTTTCGAGTCGCTGCTGCCATTGCCATATTGAAAAGTATTGAAATTTAACACGCTTCCTGAAAAGCGGGCATCGATGTAAAAGCCGCTGCCGCCTATAATGACCTCATTTTTTTTGACTTTGAACAACTCGGCAGGGTTGCTGTAGCTGATGCCGGCAAAATATTGCAACACGTTGGCATGAGCACTGAAACTGGCTAAACAACAAACAGTAATGATTGGATAGCGCATAATGATCTCATAAAAAGGGAAGCGCATTCATCCGGAATGCGCTTCGAGATTACTCTTATTGATTAGGGTTTGGATTGGTGGTTTGAGCAGGCTGAGGCGCCGGGGTGGCGGCATCCGTGGCCGTGTTGGTTGGTGCATTGGTCATGGGCTGTCGCGGCATGGCAATCATCTGCATAATGCCAAGGTCGCCGGTGATTTTACGGCCCACGATCAGGCTCAAGGTCAAAGGCTGATTGAGCTTCTCTTTCTCATTTTGATAAACGACCTGCAAAGGCAGTGTCACTTTCCATTGATTGTCTTTTATCGCGGTCACGGTGGGGGTTCCATCCACCATGCTGCTGACGGTCAGTTTTTCTGTTTTGATGGCATTGAGGTTACCGGATTTTTGCAGGGCATCATTGAAACTTTGCCATCCTTGGTCAGTGAAACAGTTTTTCAGTGCTGACAATTGTGTGTCAATGGTATTGAAATCAAAGTCAAACGCCTGTTCGGCCGCGTTTTCAGCCCACTTGGATACCAGCGCTTCTTCAATGGTGGTGGTCGTCGCTGGAATTTTATAATTGCAGTCCAGATTGGTCGGTGCTACAGCGGCAGACGGTTGCGTCACCGTCACAGGCTGCGTCGTTGTGTTTTGAGTGTTGGGCTGGACCGCTGGTTGCGTCGTGGATTGGGGATAACCCGATGTGGTCGGTTGTGTAGCACCTGGGGTTGTGGGTTGTGGCGTGCCTGACGTGGTTGGTTGCGTGGCCTGTGTCGGCAGTGGCTGTTGAGTTCCCGAGGTGGTCGGCTGGGTAGCGCCCGGAGTAGTCGGTTGCGGGACGCCGGAGCTTGTGGGTTGCGTGATGTTGGTATTGGGTTGGGTCGTCCCTTCAGTGGGTGTATTCGAGCCTTGGACCGGCGTCGTCGTGGTTACGGCAGCCGGATCGGCCGCATTCACGTAATCTGAGGCGCCTAAAATAGTCAGTAATCCTGCACACAGCATGGATTTTTTCATTCGTAACACTCCTTGCATTAATTAAATTCGAGAAGCTGAGCCGCAAGTGCTGCGGCCAATCGGGCCGTTTTTTGTCCCTGATCAAGCGGGGGCGATAATTCGGCTATATCGATACTTACCACTTTGCCAGTTTGCGTAATGTATTTCAACAGGGGTAAAACTTGCCATGGGGTTAAACCCAGGGCCTGAGGCGCACTGACCCCGGGAGCAAAACTTTCGGCAAACACATCAAGACAAACGGTTAAATAAATCGCTTCATGATTCAGCATAAAGTCATCCAGAAAAGCCGTTTGCCAGGCGAAACTGTTTTGATTCATCTGTGCCGCCGTCAGATAGGAAACTTTATACTTATTGGCCAGGCTAAACAAGCTTTCCGTATTCGAGGAGGATTGAATGCCGAGACAGCAATAATCAAAGGAACGTTGTTTTTGCTGACAAAATTCTGCCATTTGCTGAAAGGGCGTGCCCGACGTGCTGCCCTGGTGGGGAAAACGCAAATCAAAATGGGCGTCGAAGTTAATGATGCCCAGCCGGGGGTAACGCTGGCTCAAGCCAAGGTAATGTCCCCAGGCTATTTCATGGCCGCCGCCGAAGACTAAGGTTTTAAAACCCCGTTGATGGCAATGATCAAGCACAGTCGCCAATTCCTCCTGGCCCTGTTCCAGTGCGTCATTGGGAACGATGTCGCCGATGTCGATGAGTGAGGCGGAAAAGTGGCTGGCCAGTTTAGCCAGTTCCTGACGGAGGGATTGGGGGCCGGCGGCTGCTCCCGTGCGTCCAAGATTTCTGCGGATGCCTTCGTCACTGGCAAAACCGGCAATTACCGTACCGGATCCCTCGCCGGGAAGCGGCTGCGACTGGATGTCAATGCAGGTCACGCGCTGAAAAAAGCGTTCGTTGGGTAAACTGTCGTCACGTCCTCGCCAGAGGGATGGGTTGGGGGGTAGATAATGGGAAATGCCGGCTAACATCCTTTCTCCTTAAACGCCGTGTTTCTCCCATCATAACGGGTATGGTTTTTTTTTTAAATTGCGGCTTTAAAAGACGAGGGAGTTCGTGCTTAGCCACACCAGGTCTGGTATCATCTGCAATTTACTTACCTCCGGAGAGGACCATGTTTGTCATTACAGGGGCCAGCAGCGGCATTGGCCGTGCCCTGGCCTGGGAATTGGCCAGTCGTGGCAAATCGGTTTTGGCCATAGGGCGGCGAGAGCAGCAGCTATCCGAAACGGCGCAGTTCTCCTCTCTGATTATCGGTTGCACGGCTGATGTGTCGACCCGTGAGGGCCGTGCCCGTATCGTCGCGGCTTTAAACCAGGCGCCACTGATTGAGGGCCTTGTTCATAATGCCGGCATTATTGATCCGATTATGCCAATGTCGGTCATTGATGAAGCCGCCTGGGAGCAAACCATGGCGACTAACCTCAATGCGCCGCTTTTTCTAAGCCAGGCCTTGTTGCATAAACTTCAGGGCGGACGGGTTTTGCACATTGGCTCAGGCGTGGCTTATTTTCCGGTGAGCGGCTGGGCAGCGTATTGCGTTTCCAAAGCCGGGCTTTCCATGTTAACGCGTTGCTGGCAGCTTGAATGTGAAAAAACGGCTTTTGCGAGCGTCATGCCGGGCATCATTGACACGGACATGCAGCGGCTCATTCGTGAATCGCAATTCATGGAAAGCGACAAAGTCGAATTCTTTAAAAACCTGCATCAGCAGAATCGATTGGTTTCCGTGGAAACAGTCGCTGCGTTTCTTGCCTGGCTGTTGCTTGAAGTCAATCCCCGCACGTATGCCTCACAGGAGTGGGATATTTATGATAAATCCCATCACCCGTCCTGGCTGTTTGCGCCGCATCATGTGCCCGAGTGGGAATAACCATGACCTGCGATACCCTGTTAATGAATGCCACAACGATTAACCCCGCCGGCGAAGAGCAAGCGGCTCAGGCCATTGCCATTGCCGAAGGGCGCATACTCTGGTGCGGTGCGGCAGACACCTTGCCTGCCCACTACCTTAAAGCAAGGCAAGTCGAGGATTGTCAGGGGCAATTGATCACTCCGGGTTTAATCGATTGCCATACCCATCTGGTTTACGCCGGAAATCGTGCAGATGAATTTAAAAAGCGTCTGCAGGGTGCAACCTATGCAGACATTGCAGCAGCCGGCGGCGGTATTGTATCAACGGTTAGGCAAACCCGCGCGGTTTCTGAAATGGAATTGCTTGAACAATCCCTGCCGCGTCTGCAGGTCATGCAGCAGCAGGGAGTGACCACGGTGGAAATCAAGTCCGGTTATGGACTTGATTTGGACAATGAACTGAAAATGCTACGGGTGGCCCGCCGCCTCGGGCAATTGACCGGCGTGCGGGTAAAGACCACGTTTTTAGGCGCCCATGCCGTTCCTGTGGAATACAAAGGGAATGCTCAGGGGTACGTAGATTACCTCCTCAATCGGGTATTGCCTGCGGCAGTGGAGTCGGGTCTGGTGGATGCCGTCGACGTGTTTTGTGAAACCATCGGCTTTACGCTTCAGCAGACTGAACAGATTTTCTTAAAAGCCCAGCAAGTGGGGTTGCCCATTAAATGCCATGCAGAACAATTGTCCCGGCTTGGCGCCAGCCAACTGGCGGCCAGCATGGGCGCGTTGTCCTGTGATCATCTCGAATACCTGGATAACGACGGTGCGGCGGCGCTGGCGCGTCAGGGTACCGTGGCGGTCCTGCTGCCGGGAGCCTACTATTTTCTCGGCGAAAAGAAAGCGCCGCCAGTGGATCTTCTGCGGCAGGCCGGCGTGGGCATGGCGGTGGCCACGGACTGTAACCCGGGCTCGTCGCCGACAACGTCGCTGTTGCTCATGTTAAGCATGGCCTGTCGGTTTTTTTCACTGACGGTGCAGGAGGCTTTGGCTGGCGTGACGCATCAGGCAGCCAAAGCCTTGGGCTTAGCCGATAAAATCGGCAGTATTCAAAGCGGCTTGCAGGCGGATCTGGTGCAATGGTCCGTCAAGGACAGCGCCGTTTTATGTTATCATTTTGGTTCCCCTGTACCGCAACGAACCATGATTGCGGGAACGTGGCTTACCCATTCAACAACGACACAGGAGCTTCAGGCATGAAAAAATTTATTCTTATTGCGTTGTTAGCCGCAGGCACGGCTGGAGCTGCTTCCCCGCACTTGCATGCAGTGACACTGAAAGCGGTGACCATAAAAACTGAAAATACCAAACAGGTCATTGATATCCAGTATCCTCAGGGGTTTGCCAATCCACAGATTAACCAGGCCATTGAGCTTCTCATTCAATCCATCAGGCAATCGTTTGACAAAGCGGATCCGGATGCACAAAATCTGCCCGCGGATGTCCCCGGCAAAGATGGATTAACCATTACCTATAAAGTAATGTTTGACAACCAGCAGGCGGTCAGCGTCCTGTTCAATGTCTCCGCGTATCGTCGTGGCGCGGCTCACCCCAACAATACCGTTCAAACCTTGAATTTCATTAACGGCAAGCCTGTGGTACTGGGTGAATTGTTTAAAGAGAATACCAATGCCCTGCAAAAAATGGCTGACTTTTCTTATGAAGCAATTAAAAAGAAGGCCATTAATGACGATGAGCAGTGGCTAAGAGAAGGCACCAAAGCGACAGTAGAGAATTATAAAAACTGGTATTTCAGTTCAAAGGGTATTTCTATTGCGTTTGATCCTTATCAGGTGGCCGCCTATGTGTATGGACCACAAACAGTTACCATTCCTCGGGCAGTTATTCAAGACGCCCTGCGTTCGGATGTAATTAAAGCGGTGTGGGGTAATTAATGACAACAAATGGTCCGTATATCCGTGCTGATGAAAAAATTGCTGAATTGACTTTGCGCAGCGTCATTCTGGCTATCGTCTTAACGGTGCTTCTGGCGATGTCTAATGCGTATCTTGCATTAAAGTTGGGCATTTTAACGTCGGCATCCATTCCTGCGGCCATTATTTCCATGGGCATTTTGCGTCTGTTTAAAAATGCCACCATTCTGGAAAACAATGCTGTGCAGACGGCCGCTTCGGCTGGCGAGGCGGTGGCGGGGGGCATTGTTTATACCATCCCGGCGTTGATTATTATCCAGTACTGGCAAGGGTTTGATTACCTGACTAATTTTTTTATCGCCGTCTGCGGCGGCATACTCGGTGTGCTGTTTTCAATTCCTCTTCGCCGCGTATTGGTCAATGAGCCGGTCTTGCGATTTCCTGAAGGCCGTGCCATTGCAGAAGTCTTAAAATCATCCGCCGAGCGCTCAGGCATCAAAGACATTTTTATCGGCGGGGCCATTGGCGGCTTGCTGGAACTCTTACAAATCGGCTTCAAAATCATTGCCAGCAGTTGGAGTTTCTGGTTCGTCGCCAAGCGTTCGCTGTTTGGGTTCGGGGCCGGTTTTTCAGCAACAATGATTGGTGCCGGCTACCTGGTAGGGCATGAAATGGCCATTTGTATTTTCCTCGGCGCCATTATTTCCTGGTTGGTGGCTTTACCCATCGCCAGCCAGTTTTATCCCCAGTTCGTGGCGCATCACCCTGCGCAGAAGGCCGCTGTCATGTTGTGGAACAGCGAGATGCGTTACATGGGTATTGGCGCCATGCTGTTTGCAGGCACTTGGACTTTCCTCAAGTTGATTAAGCCTTTGGCGAAAAGCATGCGCATTTCTTTCCGTGCCTTCATGGCTAAAAATCACGCGGAGTCCCAGTTGCCGCGCACGGATCGCGACATCCCCATGCCTTATATTTTAATCGGCATCCTCATTATGGCCGCCGTGCTGTTTTTATTTTTCCAGTTTATTTTTCCTTTGGGAGAAGCGGGTCTTGACAGTGATTTTGCCCCGACACTGGTTTTTGCAGCCGTCATTTATGTCCTAGTCATCGGTTTTTTGTTTTCAGTGATTACCGGGTATTTTTCCGGCATGGTCGGTGTGACGGCGAGTCCCGGGAGTTCAGTGGTGATCGCGGGGATGCTTTTTGCAGCCTGGTTGCTGTTAACCATTGTCAACCATACACTGCCGTTGCCGCTCACTAATGGACAAATTCGCGCGGCGGAAGCCATTACCATCATTATTGGCTCCGTGGTGACAGGCATTGCAGCCATTGCCAATGACAATACTCAGGATTTAAAAGTGGGCCAACTGGTTGGCGCGACGCCCTGGCGGCAACAGGTGATGTTGTTATTGGGGGTGGTGGTTTCGTCATTGGTGATCCCGCCGGTGATGCAAATCCTCTTTGATGTGTATGGCATTGCCGGTGTGATGCCTCATGAAGGCATGGATCCCAGTCAATCTTTGCCGGCGCCCACTGCCGCACTGATGGCCGCGATTACCGAGGCGGTGTTTCGTAACACACTGCCATGGACAATGATGTTTGTCGGTGCCGCCATTATTCTGTCCCTCATCGTCATTAACCGCGTGTTTCGTCTGGAACGGTTTATCCGGATTTCCATTCTGGGCGTAGCGATTGGCATGTATTTACCCATTGCTTCGTCGTTTCCCCTGTTCCTGGGCGGAATGATTGCGTTGTTTGTACGCTGGCAATTAACCCGAAAGGCCTTTGTCGGAGAAGAACGAAGTCAGCGCAAACAAACGGGCGTTCTGATTGCCTGCGGGCTGGTGGCGGGTTCTGCTTTAGTCGATGTGCTTTTAGCCGTTCCATTCTCCATACTCCATACGCCTGATGCCTTAAGTGTCGTCAGCGACGGTTGGCAAAGCTATGGCGTTGTGCTTGGGATGGTGTCAAGCTTGCTGTTGGCCTGGTGGATACAGCATCGGGTTGTCAGAAAAGGCCCTGCTGCAAAAGCAGAATAAAAGATTTGATCATATACTGATAGTAACTTGGGTAAGGACAGCCAGGATAATGACATGGCAAACCGTGGCGAATGGGTTAAACACAATCTGCTGTTAATCATTGGTCTGGTATTGCCAGTCTTGCTGATGGTTGTCTTCATGCTGTCAACCCTGATTCCAACGGTTGTCAGCAATCCGCCCCGTTACGACATGGTTTTCGCCATTCAGGATTATTCCTCCAGTGTTGCGGCGCCCGTCAACGTTAACCTGGTGGTTAAACAGGGGGTTCTGACGGCGCAATACACCAAAAGCCCTAACGTCAATGCCTACGGCTGGAAAAAACTGTACCTGTATGAGGCAAAAACTCAGAAAGTACGCGAACTACCCTTCGCTTTCCCCAGCGACTCAGGAACCATGCAGGGCATGGTGGAGCAACCCGTTGAAGCAACAAAGGGAATGAAACTGGATACGACTCTGGAATCACCCGACGGTTATCAATTGTCTTATCGTGGCCATTCCAATTCAGGCGGGTTATTTGGGCAGCTGCTATGGGGAGGCAGTTACAATAATCAGGCGTGTCTTCGTAAGGGAAGCCAGTGCATTAAACTCATGGGCAATGATAACCGCGGGTATTATTACCCCGGCTATGTGCAGTTTATTGGGTGGGTCATACCATGAACCGTGATGAGGCCTTAGTCGAAATTGTAACGATGGCCAAACGCCATCACTTAACGCCCGAGGAAATAGCCGCTGCATTTAACGCGTCGCCCACTCAGCAAAGGGAAGAAGCCTCCAGTCAACTCCTTAAAAACATGCTCGGTTATTTAGGCGGGATTTTAATTTTTGCCGGGATTTGTATTTTCATCGCCATGAAATGGGCGGACATCACGGTTCCAAGCCGCATCATGCTGACCTTAGGGGTTGGTTTTTGTCTGTTTATCATGGGCATTACCTGCACGCGTTACGCCCACTATGAACGGGCGTCTACCCCCCTGTTCTTGATTGCAGCCTTACTTCAACCCATTGGCATGGCCGTTTTCTTAAGCGAATACGCGAAAGTGGACAATCCATCCAAAGGGGTATTGATTGTCAGCCTGATTTTCATGCTGCAACAGGGGTTGGTTTTTTTAGCCACTAGAAAAACCGTGCTGTTATTCACTACCGTGTTATTCAGCCTGAGTTTTTTCGTGGCCGCTTTTGATTTGCTGGAAGTGCCTTATCGAACAGCCTGGCTGGTGCTCAGTGTCTCGCTGCTTTGCGTCACCTGGGTTATCAATCACTCGCCGTATCAGGCCATTGCGTCCGTGCTGTTTTTTATTGCTTCGCTGGCTTTTTTTACGGTTACGTTCGATATTGTTAGGAATCAGCCCTACGAAATTTTCTATTTGGGATTGACCTGTGCCATGATTTTTCTGGCCATTGCCGCTAAAAACCGCACGCTGTTGGTCATTTCCACCCTGGCGACTTTATTGTACATTGGCTATTTTACCGGTAAGCATTTCCCCGATACCCTGGGTTGGCCTATCACCCTAATTCTTATTGGCGTAATCCTTATCCTCATCAGTTCGATGGTGATTAAGTTAAATCAGAGGTACATCAGCGGTGGAGACAGGTAATTCTTTTACCAGCCATCAAAGGGACGGTGTTTTTTAATCTCGTCCCCTTCGCCGCGATGATAATGGAAACGGGTCACCAGTTCGCCTGATTTTTTGTCCCAGAACGGATGGTAATCCACTCCCGCCAGGCGTTTCCTACCCTGATAAAAATTCAAGCCGCCGCCGCCACGTTTGTAAAATTCAAGCGCAAAACGATAATTTCCCTTTCGCATAGAACTGTATGCGGCCAATGAAAGGGTTAAAAAGGCAGCCGGTGTATAAACGAGGGGGGACAGACCCTCTGTTTTTTCTTCTTGCTTGTCTTGCATGAGGTACTCGATTTAAAAGACGGTATTTTAAACATTTTGCCCGTTAAATTCACCATGAAATGAATAAATGCCTGCAAGTAATCCTTATTGGTTTCATCGCTGGAAGGCCAGGTATATAATTTAAAAATGGAGATTTGGTCGTCAGTAGGCTGATGAAGTTTGATTGTTTGGTGCTGGGTGCTGGAATCATTGGGGTTTCTGTGGCGGCCCATCTGCAGAAGCGGGGACGTGCGGTGGCCTTGGTGGATGTCAAATGTCCAGGCAGTGAAACCTCGTTTGGCAATGCGGGATTAATTCAGCGGGAAGGGGTTTACCCTTATGCCTTTCCCCGCGAGTGGACGCTGCTCGCCAAATATGCCTTTAATCGCTCGCCCGAGGTGCATTATCATTGGCGGGATCTCGCCAAACTCGCTCCCTTTTTGTTCAAGTACTGGTTTTATTCCAAACCTTCCCGCCATGCCGGTATTGCCCGTGATTATGCGACTCTCATTGAGCATAGCGTGAGAGAACATCATGCCCTGGCTGACAGTGCCGGTTGCCGTCACGTATTAAAAAGCGGCGGCTGGCTTAAACTGTTCAGAACGGCCGAACGACAAGACCGCGAAACCCGGTTCAGTGAACACCTCATGGCTGAGTTTGGGGTCCAATTTGACGCCCTGGATGCTGCCGCTCTGCAAGGTCTTGAACCACACCTCAATCCGTCACTACAGGGGGCCTTGCGCTATGGCGGTGCAGAAACAGTCAATGATCCCGCTGCGCTGGTATCAGGCTATGCCGCCTATTTTAAACAATTGGGCGGTCGTTTTTTTCTGGGGGATGCGTTTTCGCTGTCAGAGGGTTGGCAGATGCAGGCAGACGAGGGCATTATCCACGCCGATTCTGTGGTGATTTGTTTAGGTCCCTGGTCGCAACCTTTTTGTGCCCGTTTAGGCTACCGTTTCCCGCTGGCAGTAAAACGAGGCTACCACATGCATTACGCGAAGGAAGAGGGGGCTTTTCTTCATCACCCGGTGCTGGATGTAGAGCGAGGGTATTTGCTTGCTCCCATGACTCGGGGTATTCGTTTGACTACCGGGGCTGAATTTGCCCGCCTGGATGCGCAAAGAACGCCTCGGCAACTGAATGCAGTAGAACCCATTGCCCGCCAACTGTTCCCCATTAAGGACAGGCTGGAAGCATCCCCCTGGATGGGAAGCCGGCCCTGCACACCGGACATGTTGCCAATCATTGGCCCCGCTCCCCGTCATGCCCGGCTGTGGCTCGCGTTTGGCCATGGGCATCATGGCCTGACCTTAGGCCCGGTGACGGGTCGATTGCTGGCTGAAATGCTGACTGGCGAAGAATTACTATTGGACCCGACACCATTCAGCCCGCAACGCTTCGGCAGATACCAATGAATACAAACGCTTATTCTTCGTGTTCCACCACGTGATCCTGCGCCTTGGTCACGTCGCTCTCATGCGCACAATGGGCGCAACAATAATAATTACCGTCCGCTTCCAAGCCGTGGCCGATGATGCGGCAAGAACAATGCGAACACACCGGCGCTAGTTTTTGAATGGCACATTCAAAGGAATCAAACAGATAGCGGGCGCCTTTTTGACGAATCTCAAAGCAATTGTGGTAATGGTTACCGCAAACGATACACTGATCCATGTGTTTCTCCTTGTGGTTATAACGCCGGCGTTTTGACCGCATGAAGGACAAGTTCTTTAAGCTCCTGTTCGCTGTATTGGGTATAATCCTTTTGTATCAGACGAAAGAGTGCGTTTAAGGCTGTTTTATTTAACACTTTATCCAGCATGCCCCAAAATGTGGATGGGGCGATGACGATTAATTTGATACCGTTGTGAACGGTTTCATTGATGTAATGGCCCAATTCCTGGGCAAATTTATTTTTTTCTACCTTTTTGGGATCGCTTCTGAATTCATACGCGCCTCCCACCCCATGCTCGCTTTGATATTGTCCGGAGCGATCGGCAATTAATTCGCTTCGTTTTTCCTGACTTTCCGGATGCACAAACACATCCCTTAAGGTAAAAGTCGTGTTGGAATTCTGCAATTTCAGTGCATAAAAATTAGCTTTCGAGGCATTGGCAATCAGCACCAAAAAATTATCCATGATTATCTCCTGTTTTTTTTCTGTTATTTCTTTTATGATTTTTTAGCGAAATAACAGCCAACCTTCAGGTAACCGCTTGAATGAATGGCCTTTCTTAATAAGACAAAAGCCACACGGGGTGGCTTTTGTGAAGCTCGCCAAGACAGAAAGTCTCGCGTGTTCTTCATTTTAAGTATAGATCACAGGATTGAATTTGTCCAAAAAAAGTACATATTCTTTTGCCAAAAACGGGTTAAAATAGGGTGAAAAAGAGCTAACCATTTGCTTTTATTGCACTCTATTCTCACTATAAAATAAGATGATTTTTCGTTAAAAGGAATTAAGGATGACAGTTGCACAGTTGATGGGTAACCTCAATACCAATCCTGCTTTTATTTATGTGATAGGCCGAACCATCATTTTATTCCTGTCCGGCATTCTCATTATCCGTTACGGTAACAGGCGATATAGTCTGCGCACCACGTTTGATTACCTGCTCATCATTATCCTCGGAGGGATTATCAGCCGGGGCATTAATGGTTCCCCTGCCTTATTATCCACAGTGACCGCGTTATTCACGCTCATTTTGTTACATCGCCTCATTGCAGTGGTGACTTGTCACTCCACTAACCTGGAACGCTTCTTTAAGGGAAGACCGCGCTTATTAATTGAGCAGGGCCAATTGTGTGAAAGAGAATTGCAGCGCATGCACATCACCAGAGAAGATCTCTTAAGTGAATTGCGAAGCCAGCTCCATTCCGATGACCTTAATCAAATCAAACGGGCCTATCTTGAAGGAGGCGGTCGAATTACCTTTGTACGGTTTTAAGGGGCACGCCTTGAACCGGTTATGCATCAAGGCGTGAACCCCGAAAAGGGTTCTATAAGGTCTCTATTGTTTTTTGATGAGCAAGCAGCTTGTCTTTCGCCATTTTGGCCTGGGTGAGCTTTTCCTTTTCCTTGGCAATGATGTCAGCCGGTGCCTTGTCTGCAAAATTGGGATTATTAAGTTTGCTCTCAGCAAGATGAATGTCCTTGTCCAGCTTGGTGATTTCCTTGTGCAGTCGCGACAATTCGGCATTTTTATCAATCAAACCAGCCATAGGGATTAGCAATTCCAGGTTACCGACGACCGCGGAGGCAGACGCAGGGACAGGGTCCTTGTCACTTAAAAAGTGAATGTTCGTCAGTTTGCCTAACGACAAAAGAATGGACGTGTATTTTTCAATTCGACCTTTGACCTTGTCATCGGCATTTTTTAAATGAAGTGAAATTAATTTAGCCGGTGAAATCGACATTTCGCTGCGGATGGTACGAATCGATTGAATGACTTCTTTAAGCCAGTCCAGTTCTGCTTCCAATTCGTCGTTGATGTAGCTTTCCACCACCTGCGGGTATGCGCTCAGCATCAGGCTTTCGCCATTTTCACCGTTTTGACTGATTAATTTGCTGGTGCGCTGCCATATTTCTTCGGTAATAAAAGGCATAATGGGATGCAGCAAACGAAGGATTTGATCCAGAACATGAATTAAGGTACGGCGGGTGCCGCGTTTCATGGCTGCCAAAGCCTGTTCTGCATAGAGGACGGGCTTGGATAATTCCAGATACCAGTCGCAGTATTCGTGCCAGACAAATTCATACAGGGTATTCGCCAGCAGATCGAAACGGAAGGTTTCATAATAGTGATTCGTCTCTGCAATGGTGCGTTGCAGGCGTGACAAAATCCATAAGTCCGCCGGGCTGTATTGAAACGCGCCGTCACCGAGATCAATCTGATCTTCGTCGGTATTCAGCAGCACGTAGCGCGCGGCATTCCATAGTTTATTACAGAAATTACGATACCCTTCCACGCGGCCCATATCAAAACGGACATTACGTCCCGTGGAAGCCAGCGAACAGAAGGTGAAGCGCAGCGCATCGGTGCCGTAGGCGCTTATGCCCTCCGGAAATTCCTTGCGGGTGGCCCTGGCGATTTTATCGCGCAGGGACGGGAGCATCATGTTGGACGTGCGCTTGGCAACCAGGCTTTCCAAATCAATGCCGTCGATGATATCAATCGGATCGAGGACGTTACCCTTGGATTTGGACATTTTCTTGCCTTCGCTGTCGCGAATTAAGCCGGTGATGATCACATCCTTAAAGGGAACTTTGCCGGTGAACTTTAAGCCCATCATGATCATGCGGGCTACCCAGAAGAAAATGATGTCAAATCCGGTGACTAAGACCGAAGTGGGGTAAAATTGTTCAAACTCAGGCGTGCGCTCCGGCCAGCCCAGGGTTGAAAAAGGCCACAGGGCGGAAGAAAACCAGGTATCCAGGACGTCTTCATCCTGTTTCAAGGGCATGGATTCATCGATTTTGTATTTAAAGCGAACATCATTCTCACTGTAACCCACATACACATGACCATGGCTGTCATACCAGGCTGGAATACGGTGCCCCCACCAAAGCTGGCGGCTGATGCACCAGTCTTCGATGTTTTCCATCCACTGGAAGTAGGTTTTATTCCAGGCCTCAGGCACAAAACGGATTTCACCTCGTTTCACGACTTCGATGGCGGGCTCAGCCAGGGGTTTGGTTTTGACATACCATTGATCGGTTAGCAGGGGTTCAATAATGACGCCTGATTTCTCACCGCGCGGAACTTTGAGCTTATGCGGTTCTGTTTTTACTAATAAACCGGCTTCCTGCAAGTCTTTAATGATTTGCTCGCGGGCGACAAAACGGTCCATGCCCTGATAAGCGACTGGCGCATTTTTATTAATGGTGGCTTTGCGGGTGAAAATGTTAATTAAAGGCAGGTCGTGGCGCTTGCCGACTTCATGATCGTTAAAATCATGAGCAGGCGTGATTTTTACACAGCCGCTGCCAAAGTCTTTTTCCACGTAGTCGTCGGCGATAACCGGGATGTCCCGATTGCACAGGGGTAAATGCACGGATTGACCGATTAAGTGACGGTAGCGTTCATCGTCAGGATGAACGGCCACGGCGGCATCTCCCAACAGGGTTTCCGGGCGGGTTGTGGCAACGACTAAGGATTCGTTGGAATTGACCACGGGGTAGCGGATATGCCACAAAAAGCCATCTTCTTCTTCGGAAAGCACCTCGAGATCAGACACGGCAGTGCCCAGTTTGGGATCCCAGTTGACCAAGCGGGTGCCGCGATAAATCAATCCCTCGTCATGCAATTGAATAAATACTTTTTGCACAGCGGCAGACAAGCCTTCGTCCATGGTAAAACGTTCGCGTGTCCAATCCACGGAGGAGCCGATGCGGCGCATTTGCCGGGTAATCTGGCTGCCGGATTCTTCTTTCCATTGCCAGACCTTTTCAAGGAATTGCTCCCGGGTCATGTCTTTGCGGGAAAGGCCCTGACTTTCCAATTGCCGCTCAACCACCAACTGGGTGGAAATGCCGGCGTGATCCGTCCCCGGCTGCCACAGGGTTTTTGCTCCCCGCATGCGTTGATAGCGAGTCAGGGTATCCATCAACGTGTGTTGAAAGCCATGGCCCATGTGCAAACTGCCGGTGACATTGGGCGGAGGCAACATGATGCAATAACTCTTCCCGTCTCCCTGGGGTTTGAAATAATGGTGGCTTTCCCATTTCTCATAGCAAGCCTGCTCGATCGCCTGGGGGGAATACGTCTTATCCATTGCTTTTGCCTGTTACTGATAAAATCATGGATTTTAACATAGTCCATCGGGAAATGAAGACTTAAGGCTACCCATGCTGAGAAGGCAGTGGTATCGTAAACGCCTTTTAAGGATAAAAAGGAAAAGCATGTTTACTCCCTCTGATGCCCAACAGCTGCTCCTCGAGTACTACCGCTTACCTGCCGTCGCCGCCCCGTTGCCCGGTGAGAGTGATTGTAATTTTCATATCAAGACCGATGCAGGGGACGAGTACCTGTTAAAAATATCCAGAGCGGAGGATCAGGAAGCGGTCATCGAGTTACAGAACAGTGCGTTGGCATGCTTGCAGCGTTTTCCACGGCCCTTTGGGTTTCCGCAACTCGTGCCTTTGGCCGCGGGTGAAGAGACGGGCCGTGTGTTTTCGTCTCAGGGCGAACGCTGCCACCTTCGGCTGTTTACGTTTGTTCAAGGCCAACTGTTGGCAAATACACCCTGTTCGACGGCGCTTTTGCATCAGCTGGGGCGTGCGGCCGGGCATTTGACCCAGGCACTTGCGGAGTTCAGGCATCCGGCCGCCGCCCGCCCATTGAAATGGGATTTAAGGCAGGCTGAATGGATTGAAAACGAGGTGCAGGCCATTGACCATCCGGACGATCGGCGACTTGTCTCGGATTTTCTGGCCGAGTTTAAGCGGGATACCGCGCCCCGTTTACCTGATTTACGTCAGAGCATCATTCATGGCGATTTGAACGATTACAACATCGTCGTTCAGTCTCGTCAGATCGGTTTCATTGACTTTGGTGATCTACTGCAAACGGCCACCATCTGCGAATTGGCAATTGCCTTGGCTTACGCGTTGATGCATCGCTCCGATGCGTTGGCGGCGGCCATGGAAATGATTCGCAGCTATCACCGCGTTTTTCCTTTAGAAGAGCGGGAAATGGAAGTTCTTTACTCTCTCGTGGCCATGAGGCTTTGTGTCAGCGTGGTGAATTCGGCTTTGCGCAAAAAGGAACACCCCGACAACGCCTACCTGACGGTGTCAGAACAACCGGCCTGGCACCTGTTAAAACAATGGCGGAGCATCGATCCGCATTGGGCCCTGCTCTGTTTCAGACAGGCGTGCGGTTTTATGGATAAGCACTTATCCGATAAAGAAGCGCTGTTATCGCTTCGCAAAAAAGTCATTGCCGACAATGTCGGTCTGTCTTATCGACAACCCCTGGAAATTGTTCGCGGTGAAGGGGTTTACCTTTATGACGAGACGGGACGGGCCTACCTCGACTGTGTTAATAACGTATGCCATGTGGGCCATTGCCATCCCCGGGTGGTACAGGCTGGCCAGCAGCAAATGGCGGTATTGAATACCAATACGCGGTATCTGCATCGCTACCTGCAGGATTACGCGCAACGCCTGCTGGCCACCTTGCCGTTGCCCCTTGATGTTTGCTTTTTTGTCTCATCCGGGAGTGAAGCCAATGAACTGGCGTTACGGTTGGCCTATAGCCATACACGCAGCCGAAAAACCTGGGTCATTGATCAGGCTTACCACGGCAATACCACCACCTTAATCAACATCAGCCCCTATAAATTCAAGCAGCGAGGAGGAGGGGGAAAACCGGATTGGGTTACTGTTCTCCCCATGCCGGATCCATTGCGCGGTCCCATGAATCCTTTGTTTTCTCTCCCCGTAGAACCGACGGTATTCATTGCCGAGTCCCTGCTCAGTTGCGGCGGACAGATTGAGTTGCCACCCGGCTATCTCGACTCCATTTACTCAGCCATTCGCTCGACAGGCGGGGTGTGCATCGCCGATGAGGTTCAGGTGGGGTTGGGACGGGTGGGTTCCCATGTCTGGGGCTTTGAAACACAGGGTGTGGTACCGGATATCGTGACCATGGGCAAACCCCTGGGCAATGGTCATCCCCTAGGTGCGGTGGTCACTACGCGGGCGATTGCCGCCTCGTTCAATAATGGCATGGAGTATTTCAGTACATTCGGCGGTAATCCGGTCTCTTGCGCCATTGGCCTGTCCGTGCTTGATGTGCTGGAAGAGGAAGGCCTGCAGGCGAAGGCCTGGTCAACCGGCCAGTACTTAAAACATCAATTGCTGGGTCTTAAAAACCGCTATGACTGCATTGCCGACGTACGTGGCCTGGGTCTTTTTTTAGGTGTGGAGCTGACAAAAAACGGCGGTGTGGAACCTGACGGGGAACTCGCGGGGGTGCTTGTGAACCGAATGAAAGATCTCGGCGTGTTATTAAGCCGTGACGGCCCTCATCACAATGTATTAAAAATAAAACCGCCGTTGGTTTTTGGCTGTGCGCAAGCCGATACTCTGGTGGCTACCCTGGATAAGGCCTTAGCCAGTCTGCTTTGAGTTCAAGGCGGCATCGGCCGCCTTGAAGGGAGCTTCTTCTAATGCGGTCTGGCTGCCTGCTCTTCTTCGGTTGCTTCAGCCAGTTCTGTGTCCCGGTCATGCCGATGATCCGCGGCAATGTAGGTGTACATTGTCGGTACCACGAACAAGGTAAAGCAGGTTCCCACAAGCAGACCGGCTGAAATCACCAAACCGATATCAAAGCGACTGACGGCCCCTGCACCGGTAGCGATAAGGAGAGGAAAGACCCCAAACACCATGGCAGCCGTCGTCATCAGAATGGGACGAAGGCGAATGGAGGCGGCTTCTTCCACCGCGGCCCGTCGGTCAAGGCCTTTTTCGCGTTGCAGCTGATTGGCAAAGTCAACAATAAGGATGCCGTGCTTACTGATTAAACCAATTAAGGTAATTAACCCCACCTGCGTGTAAATGTTGATGGACGCGGCTCCCAGATTTAAAGGAATCAAGGCGCCGCAAATCGACATGGGCACGCTGATTAACACGATGAGCGGATCCCTGAAACTTTCATATTGTGCGGCAAGCACCAGGAAAATCACGATAACCGCCAGGAAGAAGGCAAAAATCAGCGCATTCCCTTCCTGAATAAACTGACGCGACTGGCCGCCATAGTCATAAGTAAAGCCACGCGGCAACAATTCATCTGCCTGCTGCTGAAGGTAAGCAATTCCTTGACCCAGGGTTACGCCAGGCATCATTACCCCTTGAATGGTGGCGGAATTGAGCTGTTGGAAGTGGGAGACCGCGTTCGGCTGCGTCACCTCTTTGGCAGTGACCACGGTGGACAGAGGTACCATGTCGCTACTGGCGGTTCGCACATAAATTTCACCGAGCTGTTCCGGGGTGAGGCGGAAACGCCGGTCAAGTTGCGGAATGACTTCATAGCTTCGGCCCTGCAGGTTAAAGTAATTGACATAATTGCCCGACAAGGCACTGGTGAGGCTGCTGCCTATGGCCTGCATATCAAGGCCCAAATCGGATGCCTTGGAGCGGTTAATTTGGAATTCGACTTCCGGTTGGTTAAATTTAAGGCTATTGTCGAGGAAAATAAACAGCCCGCTTTGCCTGGCTTTTTCGATAAGCTGGTTAGAAACATCAAACAGGGTCTGGAAATCATTGGTGGTTTTGATCACGAATTGAATGGGCGTTCCTGAGCCCCCGCCGGGTAGAGGGGGCGGTATCACTGCAAAAGCAGAAAGGCCTGTGACCATGTCGAGTTTTTTCTGCAAGGGTTCTTTCATTTTAAATTGGGTTCCCTTGCGCTCATCCCAGGGCTTTAATACCATCCCCGACATTGGCGTGCTGGCGTTGATGGCAAAATAGTATTCGGTTTCCGGGAAACTTCGATAAATTTTGTTAAATTCATTGGTAAACGCTTCAATGTAGTTGATGGTGGCATACTGAGGCGCTGTTGCAATGACAAAGAAAAAGCCCTGATCTTCTTCCGGCGCTGTTTCTGTGGGCGTCGTGCTGTAGAGGTAAGGAAGCATTAACAGGACTACCGCCGAAAAGACAAGCATGATGCTGCGTGTATTCAGCAAACTGTGGAGACTTCGTTTATACCGATCCTTAAGCTTGGCGAATTTGTCATCGAGAAATCTGACAAAGCGGCTGCTGTTGGTGTCTGCGCTGAGAATCTTGGAGCACATCATGGGACTTAACGTCAGCGCGATAATCCCCGAAATAATAACGGCAGACGCCAAAGTAAAAGCGAATTCCTTAAAAAGCGCGCCCGTCAGTCCACCCATGAAACCAATGGGGGCATACACTGCCGCCAGTGTAATGGTCATGGCGATAACCGGCAGGGCAATTTCGCGCGCGCCGATAAGCGCTGCCTGAAACGGTGTTTTGCCTTCCTCCAGATGCCGGTGCACATTCTCCACCACGACGATGGCATCATCCACCACAAGGCCAATGGCAAGCACAAAAGCAAGCAGGGTCAGCAGATTGATCGAATAGCCCAGCGCCATCATCAGGGTACAGACCCCGATCAACGACAAGGGTATGGTCACCACGGGAATAATCACCGACCGCACAGAGCCTAAGAAAAGAAAAATAACAACAATAACGATTAATGCCGCTTCAATGATGGTGGTGATGACCTCATTAATGGAAGCGCGGATAAAGTCGGTGGCATCATACACAATGGTGCCGGTCAGGGAGGGCGGGAATTCGCGCTGGACCGAAGGAAACAGTTTTCTGACGTCGGTGATCACCGTCAGCGGGTTGGCGGTTGGCGTGGGCGTGATGGCCAGAAAAACGGCCTTTTTCCCGTTAAAGGTTACTGTCGTGTTGTAATCCTGGGAGCCTAAAATGACTTTGCCGATGTCGCGCAGGCGGATAATGGAGTTGTTGTTGCTGCGGACAATCAGGCGGCTGAATTCCTCGGCATTATTCAAATCCGTTTTCGCTGTCATGTTGATGGCCACGTATTCACTCTTGGTGCTGCCGGCTGCAGTTAAGAAGTTGTTGCGGGCAAGTACGGCAGACACATCGGCCGGTGTGATTTTCAAGGCCGCCATTTTGATGGGATCAAGGAATATACGCATGGAGTAAGTTGCCCCCCCCAGCAGTTCGGCCTTGGCCACGCCGTCCACGGTTTCAAGCTGGGGCTGCACGACCCGCACAGCGTAGTCGGTGATCTGCTGCGGTGTCATGGCCGTACTGTCAAGGCTGATGTACATCAGCGGGGTAGAGGTGTCTGAGCTTTTTACAATCACGGGTTGTTGGGATTCGGGGGGTAACTGGTTTAACGTTTGTTGAACCTTGCTCATCACATCGGTAAAAGCGACCTGTGGATCAAAATTGAGTTTGATGGTCAGAGTAATGGTACTGACACTTTGCGTACTGGACGACGTCATGTAGTCAATCCCCTCCGCACTGGCCACTGCGGCTTCAAGCGGGGTGGTGATAAATCCTGCAATCAGGTTGGCATCCGCGCCGGGGTAGGCGGTGGTGATGGTAATCACCGTGTTGTCCATTTTAGGGTACTGACGGATTTGCATGGTCATTATGGAATTAAGACCAAAGAGGAAAATTAACAGACTCACGACAGTGGCTAAAACGGGCCGCTTAATGAAAATATCAGTAAATTTCATAATATACCTGCTGACGATTGCAATGCGCGTGAAGCCCGCACGAAGGCTGCTTCACACAAAACCAGTATTATTGCCCTATGGTGTCAGGATTGCTGACGGCATTGAGCTTGACGCTGTTATTAATCACCACGCGCGTGCCGTTCTGCAGCTTAAGCTCCCCGGAACTGACGACTATATCGCCTGCCTTGACGCCGGAATTAATGACCGTGAAATTACCGGATTGTTCTCCCGTAGTGACAAACACGCGCTTGACATAGAGTTTATCCTTGCCGTTTTCATCCTTTTCGCCTTTGGTGCCTTTTTCAATGAGGTAAACAGAATGACCATACAGGCTGTAAGAAATGGCCGTGGAGGGCAGAACAATAACCTCAGAGATCGCCGGTTGTTCAACCGCGATGGAAGCGAACATCCCGGGGATGAAGACAAAATGCGAAATGTGGTTTTTTAAGTTGTCTTTTGTGCTGCAGGTGACAATGGTTTTCCCGGTGTCAATGTCCTTTGATGTTTTTACCAGCGTGGTCTTTTTCAAATCGCTTAGTGCCTCGGCGGGGCAATTGGGCAATGTCGCCTGAACCAGCACGTTGTGGGTGTTGGGGTCGACTTTGGCGTTGATGGCCGTAATCTTGGCCTGGAAAGCCAGTCCTTCAAATTCTTCCACATTAAACTCAATGCCCTGATTGATGTACAGGCGTTTATAGTATTGCTCAGGCAGATAGAATTGCAGATAAAGGGGATCTAAGGACTGCAGGGTAACAATCGAGGTCTGTCCCGGCGTAATGTATTGGCCGAGGTTCACCTGGCGGATACCGAGTTTACCGGCAAAGGGGGCGGTGATGTGTTTCTGCCGGATTTGCGCCTCGGTTTTTTCCACGTCGGCTTCACTTTGCTCGAGGTTGGCCTTCGCTTCATCCACATTGGAAACGGGAGCGGCCCCTTTTTTATTCAAATCCACCTGACGCTGGTAACTGAGCTGCCGCAGTGCCAGTTGCGCCTTGTTGAATTTAAGGGTTGCCTGGTCCACGCTGTCATCAATGTCGATAAGCTTGCTGCCTTCCGAAACGTATTGTCCGGATTCAAAATGGATTTTAACCACATTTCCAGAGGCTTCCGAGTTGACTTCCACCCCGTTGGTCGCCACGAAATTGCCGACGGCAGGAAGGGTGGGACGCCATTCGCGTTTAACAGCCGTGACAGAGGACACGCTGACTGCAGGGGGTTCATAGGTGGCGAAAAAGCGTTTAATCATGAAATTTTTAAACAGATTAAACGCAACGATGCCTCCGAAAACAATGACGAGGGCAGTGATCATTATGGTCATGCGTTTTTTCATGCGGCGTCCCCTGAAGCTCGATGTTGATTAAGCCTGTGATTGAAGTCATGGCATTACCTGTGGAAACGATCAATTCTCTCCCCGTCAGGAAAAAATGGCAATAGAGAGAAGCCGTTATAATGCGTTTATTCCTGTTTGAACGGCGAAGGTCATGAACATTTAAAAAACCTGTTGACTAAATACAATCCTTTGTTACCATTTGCTCTCCAATCCATGAATGGAGTTACCATGAAGTTAAAGTCATTGCTGTTCGTTTGTTGTTTGGGTTTGTTGTCTTCTGCCTTTGCTCAAAACCGCCATGTTCATCCGCAAGCCAAGCCTGCTGATGTAAAAGCCGTTGCCGGCGCGAAAAACGCGATGGTGCCCGGTTATTGTGAAATTGAGATCATCAATGATAGTTACGACAATCTTTCTGTGTTTGGGCAGTTCGATGATGGCAGTTATATGAACAGCTTCAACATTTACCGTTTTGATGCGCCCCACTACGTGAGTCTGTATTACTATGGTTACTGCCATGCCTGGATGAACCTGTATATCAAGACATTCAGCGGTTATTCTGTTTACGCCGGCTACACGCCAGTCAACAGAACAATCCATGTTGTTCCTTATCTCAAGGACCAAATCAAGGCTGAAGTCAGCGCCAAGTAAGCTGAGGTTCGTATGTTGTATCGGAAAGGCATGATTAATCCAATCGTGCCTTTCTTTTTTTTTAAAGCAGGGGGTTTTATGAAGCGTTCATTTTGGTTGTTACTGGCGTTGCCCGTGCTGAGCTCATGCGGCATAGAAGATGATTATTACATGAATGATTATCGTTATCCGCCGCCGCAGGCCCGTGTGGAAACACCGTATTATTCGGCTCCCTACGAGTCGGGGGCTGGCCATTACCACGGTCATCAAAGCAGTTATCGCCGTTATCATGGACACTATGGCAATAATAATCCCGTCATTGTACAAACGCCGCGCAATTACCGTCCCGGTGGACCTGCCAATGTGCATGGTCATTCCAGTCAGGGACAGCCAGGCGATAACACCCATGGTCACCCGAGCCAAAATCAGGCCGGTAACACCCATGGTCATCCCAGCCAAAATCAGGCCGGTAACACGCATGGTCACCCGGATGAAAGTCAGGGCGGCAACACGCACGGTCACCCAAGCCAGAATCAGGCCGACAATACCCACGGCCACCCCGGTCAGGGTGGTGTGCGCAGTTCCCGCGGCAGGGCGTGGAATCCCTACGGAAGCTATCAGCCGCAAGCCGCAAACACGGCTCAGGGGCAGGCTGGCCAGGCCGTTGTTACCCCTGCAAATGACAATCGGGTAAATACCATTTACGGCCATGACTAGTTCATTGCCGTGTGGTACTCTTTTGTAATTGTAAAGCAATGGAGGAATGGATGTTTAAGACAGCAAAGCAACTGATTCTGGTTTTCTCTGCCGCAATGATTGTCGCCTGTTCTTCGACACCAGGCAGTGAAAGCACTGGCGAATATTTAGACAGCTCGGCATTGACGGCCAAAGTCAAGGCCAGCCTGATTGATGAATTGGGAACCAAAGGCTTTTCCATTCAGGTGAAAACCTTTAAGGATGAAGTGCAGTTGAGCGGGTTTGTTGACAGTCAACGCATCAAACTGCGCGCTGGCCAGATTGCTGACAGCTTAAATGGCGTCAGGCATGTACGAAACGATATCATCGTCAGATAACGGTTGGTGGGGTTTGTCGTAAATTCAGTCTCAAATGAGTGAAAATACTCATGCAGTGGATGAGGCATAGGTGCTTTAAAAAACAGCGGCTATAATAGTCTAATCATTAATATTGAGGACAACGAATGTTTGATAACCAGTTTACTATCGCAGGATTTGATGACGAACTGTGGCAGGCCATCCAGGCGGAAAAACAGCGTCAGGAAGATCACATTGAGCTGATTGCCTCGGAAAATTATGCCAGCCCGCGTGTCCTTGAAGCGCAAGGCTCTGTGCTGACTAACAAATACGCTGAAGGTTATCCGGGCAAACGGTATTATGGCGGGTGCGAATGGGTGGACGTGGCGGAAAATTTAGCCATCACCCGAGCCAGGCAGTTGTTCGGCGCGGATTATGTCAACGTGCAGCCTCATTCCGGTTCTCAGGCCAATGCGGCGGTAATGATGGCGCTGCTTAACCCGGGCGATGTGATTTTAGGCATGTCCCTGCCTGATGGCGGTCATTTGACGCACGGCTCCAAAGTTAATTTTTCCGGCAAACTTTATGAGGCGATCGGTTACGGTGTGGATGCCAATACCGGTTTAATTGATTATGATGCGCTGGAACAGCTCGCGCTGACTCATAAACCCAAAATGATCATTGCCGGTTTTTCGGCCTACTCACGGATTCTTGATTGGGCGCGTTTCAGAGCCATTGCTGACAAGGTCGGGGCATACCTGATGGCCGATGTCGCCCATGTGGCGGGACTCATTGCGGCAGGTCTTTATCCCTCACCCGTTCCGTTTGCCGACGTGGTGACCACGACAACCCATAAAACCCTGCGCGGCCCCCGCGGTGGTATGATTTTAGCCCGTGCCAATGAAGACATTGAAAAGAAACTGAATTCGTCTGTTTTTCCCGGCATGCAGGGTGGCCCCCTGATGCATGTGATTTCGGCCAAGGCGGTTGCATTTGCTGAAGCCTTGCAACCTGAATTCAAAGCGTATCAGGAACAAGTTTTAGCCAATGCCAGAGTCATGGCGGAAGTTCTAACAAGCCGCGGTTATCCTATTGTGTCAGGCGGCACGGAAAACCACCTGCTTCTTGTGAATCTGATTGACAAAGGCATCACGGGCAAAGAGGCCGATGCCGCGTTGGGTCGTGCCAACATCACGGTGAACAAAAACGCAGTCCCTAATGATCCGCGCTCACCGTTTGTGACCAGCGGCCTGCGTTTGGGTACACCGGCAGTAACGACTCGAGGATTTAAAGAAAGGGAAATCAAAGTCTTGTCGGAATGGATTTGTGATATTCTCGACGACATTCAGAATGAAAGCTTGATTTCGCTGGTGAAATCCAAAGTGATTCATTTATGCCATGAATTCCCGGTGTATCGTTAATCATGTATTGTCCATTTTGCCAGGCAGAAGAAACCAAAGTGATCGATTCGCGCCTGATCGCCGAGGGCGCTCAGGTACGAAGGCGGCGTCAGTGTCTCGAGTGTCACGAGCGCTTCACAACCTTTGAGACGGCAGAATTAATCATGCCGCTGATTGTCAAGCGCGATGGGCGGCGTGAACCTTTCAATATCAATAATCTGCGCTCAGGAATGCTCAGGGCACTGGAAAAAAGACCAGTCAGTGTCGATGCGCTGGACGAGGCGGTAGAAAGCATTATGCAGGATATCCGCCGCAGCGGGGAGCGGGAAATCGACTCCCGTCAGGTTGGTGAATGGGTCATGAAACAGCTGTATCGTCTTGATCATGTTGCTTATGTCCGATTTGCTTCCGTGTACAAACGTTTTAAAGACGTCAGTGATTTCAGACAAACCATTGATGAAATGAAAGACGACCACTCGTCATGAGGTAGCTGTGGAAAAACAATCAATAAGCGGTAAGCGGCGTGCCCGTAAATTAGCGGTGCAGGCGTTGTATCAATGGTCCATGTCAGGCCATGAACTCTCGGAAATAGAAACTCAATTCCGTGTGGCGAATAACATGGACAAAGTGGACAGCGATTATTTCTGCCGTCTTTTATACGGCATCCCTGAAAAAATCACCGCGATAGAATCCGGGATTGAGCCTCTATTGGATAGGCCGATTACCACACTAAACCCGGTTGAACTGGCGGTTTTGCGTCTGGGCGCCTTTGAGTTGTTGTATTGCCTCGAAATCCCTTACAAGGTTGTACTGGACGAAGCCATTTCTTTAGCCAGGGAATTTGGCTCCCAGGATGGCCACCGTTATGTCAACGGCGTGCTGAATAATCTGGCACGGCAAGCCAGAGCCATTGAAATTAACGCTGGCAATGAATGAATTTTCCCTCATTGATGTCTATTTTAAACAGCCTGCCATTCAGCGGCCAGAGGTGATAATTGGTATTGGCGACGATGCGGCCTGCATGGAGATTCCTCCCCATTGCCAGTTGCTGGTCAGTACCGATACCCTGGTTGCAGAAGTCCATTTTTTAAGCGAATGGGATGCTTATGATATCGCCTGCAAGGCGGTGATGGTTAACGTCAGCGACATGGCGGCCATGGGAGCGGAACCCTGCTGGATGAGTCTTGCCTTAACGATGCCGTCGCTGGATGAGCGGTGGTTGACGCGTTTTTCTCAGGGGTTTCATGACTCATTAAAACAATACAACATCATGCTGATCGGCGGCGATACCACGCATGGCCCGCTCAGCATGACTTTAACCATTCACGGTTTAGTCGAAAGAGGGAAGGCGGTTAAACGCTCGGGGGCTAAGCCTGGCGATCGGATTTTTGTCAGCGGCCCGCTTGGCGCTGCCGCGCAGGCGGTTGCCTTTTTACACCAGGAGGGCATCGATAGCCAGGATAAGCAGACGATGATGCGCCTCCTGATGCACCCCAGACCCCGTGTCGATCTGGCACCCTTGTTACGAACCTATGCGTCGGCAGCCATTGATATTTCGGATGGGTTAAGTGCGGATTTAAATCACATCTGCACCCAAAGCGGTGTCCGTGCTTTACTTAGTCTGGATGCTATACCCGTGCATCCTTTGGTAGTAAAGTATCAACAGGACAAAGCCATTGATTTTGCTATTGGCGGCGGCGACGATTATGAACTCTGTTTCACCATTCCCAGGGAGAATGAAGCAGGCTTCAGCCAGGCACTGCAGCAAGCGGGCCTTGCCTGTTTCCCCATTGGCGTGATTGAGGAAGGTGAGGGACTCTACACGACAGGCGATGGTCAGCTCAGGGTATTAACGCCCCGCGGCTATAGCCACTTTTAAGGAAAAGCGCATGGATAGAATCGAACTTGGCAATAAAGTCTGGCAGAATCCCGCTTATTTTATCGCTTTTGGCTTCGGCAGCGGTCTTATGCCCGTCGCTCCGGGAACCTGGGGAACGTTGGCGGCCATTCCCGTTTACCTGCTTATCGCCGCATCGCCATTGGGGTTTTATTTAGGGTTTACCGTCCTCGCTTTTATTCTTGGCGTCTGGGTCAGCGACATCGTCTCGAAAGAATTGGGTGTGGAGGACTTTGGCGGCATTGTCTGGGATGAGGTCGTTGGGTTTTTACTCACCATGATCGCCGTTCCTGTGGGAACTTACTGGATTATTGCCGGTTTTTTGTTATTTCGCCTGTTTGATATTGTAAAACCCTGGCCTATCCGGTTTTTTGATGAACGGGTTAAAGGCGGTTTTGGCGTCATGCTCGATGATGCACTGGCGGCCATTCCAGCCTGGCTGGTGATGCAGGCATTCGTTTGGGTATTTAAAGCATGAATGATAATCACAAAGAATTAATCAGTATTGGTTTGACTATCAGTATTGTGCTGTTGGCGCTTTTTATTATTCACCGCTTTATCCCGTCGATTGTCTGGGCAGCGATTATTGCCATCGCCACTTACCCCCTTTACAAGCGGTGGCGCCATTTTTTTGCTTCCCAGGATACCTGGGCTGCCTTGTTGTTTACCACCCTGTTGGCTTTGCTGTTCATCCTGCCTTTAAGCTGGTTAGTCAGTCTGCTGGTGAAGGAATCGCAATTATTCATCAATTACCTCCAGACACTGAACAAAGACGGCGGAGCCGCGCCGGGCATGCTAAAGCAAATTCCAATCATTGGCAATGAATTGACCACTTACTGGAATGACAACATCGGTAAGCCGGGGAGTGTCCGAAACCTGCTGTCCAACATGCACCTGTCCTTGACTCCCGCGAGTTATTACATCAAACAAATCGGCATCAATCTGGCGCATCGTGGTTTTCAGGTGGGTTTTACCCTGTTGACTTTGTTTTTCTTTTTCCGTGATGGTGACACGCTGTATAAACAGATCAGCCAGATTGGCGAATACTGTCTGGGGGCGCGCTGGTTTCGTTTCTCAGCCCGTCTGCCGTCCGCGCTTAGGGGAACAGTCAACGGGACTATCGTCGTGGGTTTGGGTGTTGGTGTTTTAATGGGCATCTGTTACGAACTGGTTGATTTCCCGGCCCCCACGCTCATTGGATTTGTTACCGCACTTGCGGCGATGATCCCTTTTGTAGCCCCTGTGGTTTTTGTCGTGGTCGCTCTGGTTTTGATTGCCAGCGGCAGCATGGTCAGCGCCATCATTGTGCTGGTTTGGGGCACCCTTGTCATGTTTGTCGCAGACCATTTTGTTAAACCGGTACTCATTGGCGGTGCGATAGAACTTCCCTTTCTGGCGGTTCTCTTTGGCATCCTTGGCGGAGTCGAAACCTTAGGCCTGCTGGGATTGTTTATCGGACCGATGATCATGGTGTTGTTTATTACTCTGTGGCAGGAACCCCAGGCCTTGCACGCGCGTAATGCAGGACCAGAATTAGCGGACAAGCCCTTGTAATTTACACGCCAACCCCCATGTAGGGTGTAGAGAAAGGGGGCGAATGCTTCTGCGTTCAATGGTTTCAAGAGGTAAATATGAATAAAGATTGGCCCACACGCGACCGGGACATGCACATTGCGCAACAAATCATGGAACAATATGCCAATGAGCAGAACAGCGATTCCTTAGGATTGTTTGAGTTGGTCGTTAATCAGGAAGAGAAACGAATGAATTTTCGCTTGTCTGCCTGGGTATTAACCTTAGCTGAACATTTTAAGTCCCTTTATGGCGACACGCAGGGGGATTTTGTGACTCGTCAGGTCATTACACGCTGTTTGACGCAAGGTCAGACTGTGCATTAAGGCTGACAGGATGCTGCCCTGGCATCCTGTCAGTGGGATATTGCCTGATTGGCTGGGCCAGGACCCTGTTAAAAAAAGCTCATGTATTTCTGATAATCACTCTTGAAAGCCTCGCTTGCTGCGTAGTCTGTGATTGCCCGGTTAATTTGGTTTAACAAAACCGAATTGTTGCGGTTAACGGCCACGCCCAAACCAAAACCATAAGCAAACGGTTTACCTAAGGCCGTCAGGGTGCCGGAGGATTGGCTTTGCCAGTAGAGGGCCGTGGGTGCGTCCATTAAAGCCAATTCAATGTCGCCATCATGAAGGGCGACAATCACATCATCCAGATTATCATAGAGGGCAATTTGGGGATTGCTGATAAGACTGGCCAGGACATCCGGGAATACCGTTCCTCCCTCCACGCCAATTTTACGATTCTTGAATAAGGCAATTTCAAAGGGTTCCTTCGCCAGTTCCGTGCGGCCTAGAAAACGTGATTCACTGATGAGGTAGGGGATGGAAAAATTCACTTGGGTCAAGCGCTCGGAAGTGATAATAATGGAGCCCACAGCCGCCTCGGCCTGCCCGCTTTCGACGGCATCCAGTAAGCGGTTAAAGGGCATGGGTTTGTATTGACAGGTTCGATTGATTCGCTGACAAATGTTTTCCATCATGGCAATGTCAAAACCGTACAATTGCGAATTGGCTCCGCGAAGAACAAAAGGCGGAGAAAAATTATCCACGGCGACCACCAAAGGAGGGCCTGCCGAGTGAACAGGCAATGCCAGCAGCAGCAATAAAGCAAGTAGTAATCGGGCCATCATCTGTTTCAACTCCGTTGACTCATCCTGTAGTCAGTATAGCGTTATCTTAAAGGCTGTACCATGTGAAAACGCATGCAAAAATAACGCCGCAACGGGAGGGCGCGGAAAAGGCTTCAGCGATAAAGCGGTTCTGGTAAAAAATCGTGACGCGCTGACTAATCGCATCGCATGACCCGGCATTCATCTTGTCGGAGGCTTGCAATAAATTTCCTGCTTTACAGCTTGATTTTTGACGGGGAGATTTTGTAAATTGTTGTTTGATTTACAATAATCTTTTTTCGCTGACATGCAAAGCGAACTGCAACTGACATCAAGGAATTTATGCTAAAACCAAACCGTGAAGCTTACCTGAATCTTTGCACGCAATTTTATGATTTAAGCCGACCTTCTCCCCCGGAGAAGGCCTATCAATTTTACCGCTCCTATGTGAAAGAAGCGAAAGGGCTTATTCTCGAGCCGATGTGTGGTTCCGGACGCTTTTTACTGCCTCTCATAGAAGAAGGATTCAATGTCCATGGTTTTGATGCCAGCGAACACATGGTGACCGCGTTAAATGCCAAGGCACAGATGAAAAACCTCGAACCGTTTGTGTGGATGGATTTTGTCGAGACCTTGTCGCGCCCGACCCAATACAACCTCATTTTTATTCCCGCGGGTTCCTTTGGATTGATTACACCGATTGATAAAATTGAACGGTCACTCAAAACCCTCTACGAGCATCTCGAAGACAAGGGCATTTTACTGTTTGAAGTCGAAACCTCGTTTTCCCTGCCGCCTTTGGGCATCTGGCGCGGCTCCATTTGGGAAAGACCCGATGGCAACTCAATCATTGCCAGCCAACTGGTCACTCTGAACAATTCCATCTGCCATGCCGTTGGACGTTATGAATTGGTGGAAATGAATTCCATTACCCATACTGAAATCGAAGAATTTAAACTCAGGCTTTATGATAATCCCTCCATTTTGATTGAGATTTTAAGGCAGGTTGGCTTTAAAAAAATTAAACTAATGAAAGCCTACGATCGCAATGAAAAACCGGGTCAAGAGGATGCGTCTATCCTTTTTGAATGTCGAAAATAGCCAGGAGGCAGAGGCGATGGAAAGCGCGCAGGAACGTCAGATGTTTGTGAATTTGCCGGTTAAGGATTTGTCCAGAACCATTCACTTTTTCAAGCAGCTGGGATTTGAATTCAATCCTCAATTCAGTGATGAAAAGGCAACCTGCATGGTGATTGGCAAGCATAATTTTGCCATGCTTCTGACGGAGCCCTTTTTCAAGGGATTTACGCCCCACCACGAGATAGCCGATGCAGCACGGAGCAAGGAAGTCCTGGTGGCGGTGTCCTTAGAGAGCCGTGAAGCGGTAGACACCATGATGAAACAGGCGATCGCCGCTGGCGGTAAAGAGTATCGTCCCAGGCAGGACATGGGATGGATGTACGGTTGTGCCTTTCAGGACATTGATGGCCATGTGTGGGAACCCTTCTACATGGACATGAACGCCATGCCGGACCCCATGAAAAAGCCGGATTGAGCGTGGAGGCCGATCGCGCGCTTTCCTGCGGCATTCCCCAATCGCTGCAGCACAGGACGGCTTTATTTGAACGGCATTTTGCCTCGCTCAATCACCCTCTGCGTGCCGCGGTATGCAAATTGCTGGTCGTTAGCGATTATGCCTGTCATCAGCTGGATACCTTGACGCAGTTATTAAAAACGGACGAGGGCATGAACGCCCTTTCCTGTGAGGACTATCATCGGTTGGCCAATGAATTGCTGACGCAGGCAAGGCCGGCGTCGTTTTCACGGCAGCTTCGCCAGTTCCGCCACCGGCATTTTCTGCGTCTCCTGCTTCGCGAGTACGCCGGTTTTGCGACTACCGCAAACACCATGGCCAGTTGGTCTCATTGTGCTGATGCGCTTATTTTAACCACCCTGCGGTTTTGCCATCAGGACTTGGTGGAACGGTACGGCATGCCCTGCGATGCCGGAGGCAATCCTGTCTGTCTCTATACGATTGCCATGGGTAAATTAGGCGGGCAGGAACTCAATTATTCTTCCGACATCGATTTGATTTTTGCCTACTCCGCGGCCGGCCATACCCAGGGCCCGCAATCAATCAGTAATCAGCAGTACTTCACCAAAATCGTGCAGATGTTCATGCAATTGTTTCAGGAACCCACGCCTGAGGGATTCGTGTTTCGTGTGGATTTGCGTCTGCGGCCCAACGGTGAAAGCGGGGCATTGGTCAGTTCCTTGACGGCGCTTGAAACCTATTATCAGGAGCAGGGACGGGATTGGGAGCGCTATGCCATGGCTAAAGCGCGCGTTATCTGTGCACCGGAAGACGAACCACCAGCCTGGTTTGAGCGGCTGATAGTCCCTTTTGTTTATCGCCGCTATGTGGATTTTTCCGTGATTGAATCCTTGCGCAGCATGAAGGCTTTGATTGAGAGGGAAATTCAATTGAACCCCAGACTGAATGACATTAAACGGGGCCTTGGGGGAATACGCGAAATTGAATTTGTGATTCAGAATATCCAGTTGATTCGCGGCGGACGCCTCCCACCTCTGCGCCAACCCAATGCGCTGAACGCATTGGACGCGTTGCGGCGCTGCAAGTTGTTGCCGCGTACCGGTATTTTACGGGAAGCCTATCTTTTTTTACGCAAACTGGAAAATTGTCTGCAAAGCGAGAATGATCAACAAACCCATGCCTTACCGACTAATCCGGTTAAACAGGATCAAATCGCCCTGGCCATGGAGTATGAAAGTTACGATGAACTGCTGAATCGTCTGCATCAATTCCAACGGATTGTCAGTACCACCTTTCATACTGCCATGGGCAAGGGCGATGCGTATGAAGATCGGGAACGCCTGTTAAGCCATCAGTTGACCAGCCTTTGGCAGGGGCATGTGGAAAGCGCGATGGCGGTGAATCTGTTGTCCAGTTTAGGCTATCGCAATGCAGAACGCTGCTATCAGATGATCCATGCCTTTCGTCATGCGCCGCGATGCCGGCGTCTCAATCAGGCTGCACGCATGCGGCTTGATCGTTTTATGGTGCTGCTTCTGCAGGAATTAACCCAGGTTCCTGATGCCGAGTCGGTTTTATTGCAGGTCATGCACCTTCTCGAAAACATTGTAGGCCGCAGCGCTTACCTTGCGCTGCTGGCTGAAAATCCGCAGGCGTTGAAGGAGTTGCTCCACTGGTTTGCAGAAAGCCCGTTTATTACTTCCCTGCTGGTGAATTATCCTTTCTTAATGGAAGTGCTGTTGGATAAAGAACGCAATTGGCGTGCGCCCAGCCGCAATCAATTGGCTCAGCAACTTCAAAATCAATTAAGCCACGTCAGTGAAATTGACCTTCAGGAGGATGTTTTACGTCAATTTAAATTAACACAATGGCTGTTGGCAGCCCGTGCGGAAATGGATGGTCGCATGGATGGGGTTAAGGCCGGCCGCTTTTTAGCCGATGTGGCGGAAGTGATTGTGATCCAGG
Organism: Legionella taurinensis; assembly: GCF_900452865.1. NCBI lineage: Bacteria > Pseudomonadati > Pseudomonadota > Gammaproteobacteria > Legionellales > Legionellaceae > Legionella > Legionella taurinensis. The sequence continues at coordinate 2,335,004 of NZ_UGOZ01000001.1, read as the reverse complement.
TGATTAATCACGCCTGTCGCGAGTTGAGCCTTCGTTACCCTGAAATGGCCGGGATCACCCATCGATTTGATGTAATTGCCTACGGTAAACTGGGCAGCATGGAAATGAATTACAATTCCGATCTCGACTTGGTTTTTGTTCATGATGTTCCCTTTGAACAGGAGGGACTGGTTAATCGCCTGTCGCAAAAAATCATCCACATGTTAACGACGCGGTCACAGTTCGGTATTCTTTATGCCGTGGATACCCGTCTGAGACCTTCGGGTTCTGCCGGTTTGCTGGTAAGTCCTTTGACAGCTTTTCTGGAGTATCAACGCAGACAGGCCTGGACTTGGGAACATCAGGCGCTGGTTCGATGCCGCCTGCTCTATGGTAACAGAAAAAGCCGCCACGCGTTTCTGCAATTGAAAAAAGACATCCTGTTATTGCCGCGTGAATGGCAGAAAACAGCAGAGGAAGTGCAGACCATGCGCGAAAAGATGAGCCGCAATCTGGCGAAAGTGGAAGGAAGGGACATTAAACACGCCCGGGGCGGGCTTATTGATTTGGAGTTTCTGGTGCAATTTTTAGTGTTATGCAGCACCGAATGTTCCTTAGCCCGCTACACCAACACCTTGCAGCTTCTTCAGCAACTGGCCATTGCTAAAAAAATAACCCCTAGTCGATTTAACCGGCTGAAAGAGGCGTACAAAACCTACCACAAATGGTTGCACCATCAAATGCTGGGATTGCACGCTGACCATAAAGGCTTGTCAGGCCATCAGCGTCACGTCCGGGACATCAGCGCTGCGATTTATCGATTGAGCCGGGATTAACTCCTTGATTTTACAAACAGGATTTAATACTGGCGCACCATGACGCAGTTTTCAGGGTGATTTATAGAAGTTTTTTGAACAAATAGTTTATAATATGCCTCTTGTGTTGGTATAAAGAGCGAATATTATGAGCGTTTCATCCCACATTTCTGATTTATTAAGTCTCGATAAAGCCAGTCGCTGTGAACAGCTTTTGTCAACAGTGACGCAGTTACATTCAGACGAATTAATGGATTGTTTCTCGTTTTTTATGGGCAATGATCCAATAAGGAAATCCGATTTAACCCCTTATCAGGCGACCAAACCGTTTGTGTTGGTTGGCACGTCCATTTTTGGGGCGATTGCCATTGCCTGCCATTTGGGCGAACAGTTGAGTGCGCCTCCACAAGTCGTTATTGTTGACTTAAGTCATCAGGTGGTTAAAAGCTGGGATTTGATTAAATCCTATTTTATGACCAGCGCAGAAACCAACCCTGAACTGGCGGTGAAAGGGTTTTGGGACCTGTTACAGACGAATCGACCCAATGAGTTTTCCATGGATGGCGATTCAGACGATTTACGTGCTTTCTTGCTGGGGCTGATTGAGCAATACGGGCTTGTGCGTTTTAAGCAACTCGTCATTGAAGCGGTGATTCTTAAACAAAGTTGGGGGCATGAAGCAACGTTTCAGCAGATACGGGACGTTTATAAGGATATGGATATTGTGGCTTACCCTTCCAATATTATTCATTGCATCCACGATTTAAAAACCCAAAAAGACGTGGCTCGCTGCGTTAACCTGTTACAGCCCGTGCTGTCCATTCAGACGAATTTACAGCAGGGCGAACCCACACAACTGCACTTAATGAAGGACAATTCCGTCAGAAGCATTATGAGAACGTTAGGTCCCGGCCCTTTTCTTAAAGACATCGATCAACTTGCCTTTGAAGGCGAATTTTTAGCGCCCAGTCTAAGCGCGTCTGCCATGGTAATAAAACCCGGCAGCGTCCCTGGGATGTGGTTCGCTCAATCGTTGAAAAAGGAAGAAGGTGTGAAAGCCGAAACCGGTTATGCCTCAGTGATGACAAGTTTTCTACACTAAAGACCAGGGAGCGATGGCTCCCTGTTACAGGACAATTGCAGTCTCGGGATTAATCAATACTCTGCATACAAATCATAATCATCACTGTCAACAATGGTGACGTCGACAAGGTTTCCGGTTTTCATGGATTCATCAAAGGGCAGGTAAACAAGGCCGTCAATTTCAGGTGCGTCGCTTTTGCTGCGGGCGATGATTTGATCGTCTTCGATGCTGTCGATAAGGACGGTCTGGCGAGTGCCAATTTTGGCGGCCAGTTTTTCACGGCTGATTTCAGCCTGAACCTGCATGAAGCGGTGATAACGTTCTTCTTTAATCTCATCGGGTATCGGCTGAGGCAACTGATTGGCTGCTGCGCCTTCAACGGGAGAGTACTGGAAACAGCCTACGCGATCCAGCTGCGCCTCTTTAAGAAAATCAAGCAGCTCCTCGAACTCTTCCTCTGTTTCACCCGGGAAACCAACAATGAAGGTGGATCGCAACGTAATGTCCGGGCAAATTTCCCGCCATTTTTTAATGCGGGCCAAGGTGTTTTCACTGCTGGCCGGGCGTTTCATGGCTTTTAAAACCCGCGTGCTGGCGTGCTGCAAGGGGATATCGAGGTAAGGGAGAATCAGCCCGTCACGCATCAGGGGAATGATGTCATCGACGTGGGGGTAAGGGTAAACATAATGCAGGCGAACCCACAACCCCAGCTCACCCAATTGCTGGCACAGATCATAAAAACGGGTCTGCACCGTTTGGCCCTGCCATTCGATTTCCTGGTAACGGGTATCGACGCCATAAGCGCTGGTGTCCTGAGAAATCACCAGCAATTCCTGAACGCCGGCGTCTTTGAGGCGTTTGGCTTCGGATAAAACCTGAGCCAGGGGGTAGCTTTGCAATTTGCCGCGCATGGTCGGGATGATGCAGAAGGTGCATTTCTGATTGCAGCCTTCTGAAATTTTTAAATAGGCGTAATGACGTGGGGTTAATTTAATGCCTTGCGGAGGCACCAATTGGGTAAAAGGATCCGCGGGCGGCGGCAAGTGACGATGGACAGCACGCACCACGTCTTCATAAGCATGCGCGCCGCTGATGTGAAGCACATCGGGGCAGGCTTCACGAATTAAATCCGCTTTGGCGCCCAGACAGCCCGTAACAATCACCCGGCCATTTTCAGCCATGGCTTCTTTAATGGTATCCAGCGATTCCGTCACGGCGGCATCGATAAAACCGCAGGTATTGACGACCACAACACCCGCGTCTTCGTAAGTGGAAACCAGATCATAGCCCTGGGCCCGTAGCTGGGTGATGATACGCTCAGAGTCCACTAAGGCTTTTGGACAACCCAGACTGACAAAACCCACGCGATGATTCATGCTTATTCCTCAATACTGTAGCGGCGGGTTGCCTTTTCCCAAGGCAACCTGATAGGCAATTGGCTAACTGTAAAAAAAGTGGGCTAATTATACGCTTGTAGAGGGTAATTTGTCTAATTCTAAATGCTAATTCGTGCCTGTCGTGATCTGTTGCAATTGCTGTAAAAAACGTTGCGGTGATTGTTCGCCGACCAATTGCAGGTTCGTTAATTCTTTTCCATGAGGGTTGAAAAAGACAAAGGTAGGCGGCGCCACCACACCAAATTTTTTCATCAGCAATTGATCCGCCTGGTTGTTGGCGGTTACATCAGCTTTTAAAATAATGAATTGTTTGAGTTTACTGGTGACCGCCGGATCCTTGAACGTGGTGTTTTCCATGATTTTGCAGGAGGCACACCAATCCGCATAGAAATCGATCATGACCGGTTTGCCCTGTGCCTTGCTCACCGCCAACTCGACGTCATTGATGTTTTTGACCAGGGTGACGGGGGCGGCGGCATGACTGGCTGTCGTCATGTGAAAGCGTGCCAGGGGTTGCAGGGGGTTGGTTTCACCCATGCTGGCGCCGATTAAAATCAGTAGGCCGTAAACCAAAAGGAGGATACCCAGCGCTTTATGAAATTGTGCGGTTTTGGTTTCAGCCGGAAGAAAGGCACCGATGAAGACGCCGCAGAATACCAGCAGAGCCGCCCAAAGGCTCATGCTGACGGCAGCCGGGATAATGCGGCTTACGAGATAAATAGCGACAGCAAGCAGCATGACGCCAAAAAAGGATTTAACGGCATTCATCCAGCTGCCGGCTTTGGGAAGCCACTTTCCCGCTGAGGTGCCGATAACCAGTAACGGGGTGCCCATGCCAAGGCCTAAGAAAAACAAGGCCAGACTGCCTAAGGTGACATTGCCGGTGTGGGCGATGTAACCCAGGGCGCCAATCAGAGGGGCCGTGACGCAGGGTGAAAGGATGAGGGTGGACAGGCAGCCCATGATGGCCGCGCCCAGGTAATGGCCGCTGCTCTGATTGCGGCTGACCTTAGCCAGGGCCGCCTGCCAGCTTACCGGGAGTTTTAATTCAAAAAAACCAAACATGGAGAGGGCTAAAAGCACAAACACCAGGCTGAACAGAATAATAATGGGCGGTGCCTGCATGGCAATCTGCAAGTTGCTGCCTAAAACAGCCACAACGGCGCCCACGGCGGCATAGGTTACCGCCATGCTTAAGACATAACTTAAGGACAACAGAAAGGCTTTGCGCGTGGTCATGGAGCCGCTGTGGCCGACAATGATCCCTGAAAGAACCGGCACCATGGGTAATACGCAGGGGGTAAACGAAAGCAATAAGCCAAAGCTGAAGAAACTTAAGATGATCATGGTCCAATGGGCATTGTCAAACAATCCCTGCGTCTCATCGGGCTTCAGAGGGGCCGGCTCTGCCGTTGTAACGTCCGATTCCAGGGTGGTACCCACGAGCGCCAGCTGTGGATCAATGGTTAATTTGATTGCCTGTGTTTCCGGCGGATAACAGAACCCGTCATCGGCACAGCCCTGGTAATGGAGGGTCAGCAGCGATTCACCTGCTTCCTTGCCGAGAATAGCGATGGGCAGGGTGATTGTGTCGCGGTAAACGCGGTAGGTGCGGCCCTGTTTGTCGGTTTTGCTCAAGGCCTCTGGAAAACGCAGGGTCCCGATATGAACATTGCTGTCCGGGCTTTCGTCGAGTTTGATGCGATCGGCGTAGAGAAAATAACCGGGTTCTATCTGCCAGGTGACGGCAAATGTATTGGGGTCGACGGTTTTTACGGAAACCTTAAACACCTCCGCAGCCGGGGGAGGGGCGGCGTGGCCGTTTAAAAAGGCCAAGGCCAGAGCCAGAGCCACAAACAAAGCCCACTTCTTCATGCAATACCTGTTAATTACTCTCTATAGTTGCATTGTAGAACCAGGCTTGAGAAAACCAAAATTTTTTTTTAAAAACCCCTTGAAACTAAATTTACCGTCCCCATATGCCTGACATCGGTATTCATTGTCAGGCATTGAATGCCCGAATCAGAGAATTCTGACTATTGATAGTGATGAATAAATAACCAGGAGAAAACAAGTATGAAAATTCGTCCGTTACACGATCGCGTTGTTGTCCGTCGTATGGAAGAAGAAAAAACATCAGCCGGCGGGATTTTAATTCCAGACAGCGCCACTGAAAAACCCATGCGCGGTGAAGTCATTGCCGTCGGTGCTGGAAAAGTGTTAGACAACGGTGATGTTCGTGCCCTGGCTGTTAAAGTCGGCGATACGGTTTTGTTTGGTAAATATTCTGGTACTGAAGTGAAAGTAGCGGGTCAGGAATTGGTTGTGATGCGTGAAGACGACATCATGGGTGTGATTGAGAAGTAATCTAACGAATCGAAGGAGATAGTAAGAATGGCTAAAGAATTACGTTTTGGCGACAGTGCTCGCCAGGAAATGCTCGCTGGTGTCAATGCTCTGGCAGACGCCGTACAAGTCACGATGGGTCCTCGCGGCCGTAATGTGGTCCTTGAAAAATCATTTGGTGCTCCCACTGTCACGAAAGACGGTGTTTCCGTTGCCAAAGAAATCGAACTGGAATCCCGTTTCAGAAACATGGGTGCACAGATGGTTAAAGAAGTGGCTTCCAAAACTTCCGATACCGCAGGGGATGGTACAACGACAGCGACTGTGCTGGCTCGTGCTATTCTGGTGGAAGGCCACAAAGCCGTTGCTGCCGGCATGAACCCCATGGATTTAAAGCGCGGTATCGACAAAGCGGTCATTGCGATCACTAAAGAACTGCAATCCATGTCCAAGCCCTGCAAAGACGGTAAAGCCATTGCTCAGGTTGGTACTATTTCTGCCAACTCTGATGAAGCAATCGGTTCCATCATTGCTGAAGCCATGGAAAAAGTGGGTAAAGAAGGTGTTATCACTGTCGAAGACGGTAACAGCCTGGAGAACGAACTGTCTGTGGTTGAAGGGATGCAGTTTGACCGCGGTTACATTTCTCCTTACTTCATCAACAACCAGCAAAACATGAGTGCTGAGCTTGAGCACCCATTCATCCTCCTGGTTGACAAGAAAATTTCAAGCATTCGCGACATGCTGTCTGTTCTGGAAGGCGTTGCCAAATCCGGCCGTCCTTTACTGATCATTGCAGAAGACGTTGAAGGCGAAGCCCTGGCTACTCTGGTTGTCAACAACATGCGCGGCATTGTCAAAGTCTGTGCGGTTAAAGCCCCTGGTTTTGGCGATCGACGTAAAGCCATGCTTCAGGATATTGCTATTCTGACCAATGGTCAGGTCATTTCTGAAGAAGTGGGCAAGAACCTTGAAGGCGCTTCTTTAGACGATCTGGGTACTGCGAAACGCGTTGTAGTGACTAAAGAAACCACAACGATCATTGATGGCGAAGGCAAAGAAAAAGACATCAACGAACGCATTGCTCAAATCCGTGCGCAAATGGAAGAGACAACCTCTGACTACGATCGTGAAAAACTGCAAGAGCGCGTAGCCAAACTGGCTGGCGGTGTTGCTGTGATCAAAGTCGGTGCTGCAACTGAAGTTGAAATGAAAGAGAAGAAAGCCCGCGTTGAAGATGCTCTGCATGCAACCCGTGCGGCTGTTGAAGAAGGTATCGTTGCCGGTGGTGGTGTTGCCTTAATCCGTGCTCAAAAAGCCCTGGATAATCTCAAAGGCGATAATGCGGATCAGGAAATGGGTATCAACATCCTGCGTCGCGCCATCGAATCACCTCTGCGACAAATTGTTGCCAACGCAGGTTACGAGTCTTCTGTTATCGTCAACAAAGTAGCAGAAAACAAAGGCAACTTTGGTTTCAACGCAGCCACTGGCCAATACGGCGACATGGTTGAAATGGGTATTCTTGATCCAACCAAAGTAACCCGTACAGCACTGCAAAATGCATCGTCTGTTGCGAGCCTGATGCTCACGACCGAGTGCATGGTGGCTGAACTGCCTAAGAAAGAAGAAAGCGCTGGTGCCGGCGACATGGGCGGCATGGGCGGTATGGGCGGCATGGGCATGATGTAATCTGCTCCTGTTCCCGTAAAAAACCCGCCGAATGGCGGGTTTTTTATTTACACCAATTGCCTTTTTTTCTCTGCTTCCCACTGTTTGAGCGGTGACAATTCCGGTTTGGCCATGGCCGATACGGGTAAATAAAAGGTCTGTTCTAAAAGGTATTGCCCACTTAATGCGGCATGAGACACCTGATCGGTAAACACAACCCAGGTACTTAAGGCTGGGAAATCAAAGCGTATTTTTTCCACACTTTGCTGGTATTGATCATCGCGTTTCATGCGATCATGCAATTGCAATTGATAATGATCATAAGCAGAGCGCAGGGTTTTGGTGGTTTTTACCCCTTTCAGGATCAGCGCTTTCAGGTAGTTGTAATTGGGGATGCGTGGGGAAAAACGCGCCATGACTGCAGGAAAAGGTTCACCCAGGTGCCAGACACGTGGCAGACCGGAGGGATTGATGTTGCAAAAGACCCGCAAAATACGCTGCCCGTAGACGGGTGAAGCGGAGAAAGAGTCGACATGCAGGCGGGTATCATCCTTGCGTTTACTGTAAGCCCGCCCCTCAATTTCCGCCGGCCGGTAACTCGTTCTCCCCCACAGCAGATGCGAACGGTAAGGGGGGAACAGGGTTTCTATCAATTCCCTCGCAAACAGGGCATAGCCGCGCATAAAAGCGGTCAGCCTGTTTGACAGGTCCGGGTTAACATGCTGCTGATTGAAGGCGCCCAATGCCTGGGTTTTAAAATTAAAGCTGACATTTTTATGCTTACTGTCAAGGATGGTGTCGGATAACAAATCCTGCTCAAGACCCTCGTTGGAACTGTAAAAACAGCGTGGCAGAAAAACAACCTGACCGGATTCCAGAGCTGCCAGGGCCTGAGCCAGGGTTGAGGCATCTGACTGGCTTAAATCCGGGTTCTCAACAGTAAAAAGCGGTTGTACCATGGTATTCTCTTTCAATAAAAACTCATCGATTCTAGCAAGTATTCGTGCTATTTTGAAAAGGATAAGTGACACTCAGGCAATCATAGTTTAAACCAATCAATTCCATATAAACGATTGATTTTAAAAATCGTTATTTTTCGACTATGGTAAAAGCATAACCGATGAGGAGGTGTGAACATGAGTATAGCGAAAGAATTATCCATCATTTTAGCCGATACCTATGCCCTGTATCTGAAAACGCAAAATTACCACTGGCATGTGCGCGGCCCGCAATTTAAATCCCTGCATGGCCTGTTTGAAACGCAATACACCGAATTGGCGGAGGCTGTCGATGAGGTTGCGGAGCGATTATTAATAACCGGCAATAAAGCGCCGGCGACCTTTAAAGAGTTTGAAAGCTTAAAACGCATCAAGGACGGCGATTCAAGCCTGGATGCCAATCAGATGGTGATCGAATTGGCTCAAGATCACAGTACGCTGGTGAAAGACTTGAATCGCGCGCTGGCCCTTGCCCAGGAGCAGAATGATGAGGGGACGGCGACGTTGCTTGGGGATCGTATCGCCGCGCATGAAAAAGCGCACTGGATGCTGGCCGCTTCTGCGGAGCGTTAATCAGCCGGATAAGAATAATACCAACAGACGTTCTGCTGATTTTCCAATCGGCAGAACGCAGGCAGGCCATGAGTTGTGATTCACATTCTTTTTTCTTTAAGCTTGTTTGCAAGCGCTGTCTTGCTTTTTGTTATCCAACCCATGGTGGCAAAAATGCTGCTCCCAGTGTATGGCGGTACGCCAGCCGTGTGGACAGTCTGCATGCTTTTTTTTCAATTTCTCTTGTTAATCGCCTACGGGTATGCTTGGGTTCTCAGTTATTTTTGCGGTAGGCACTGGCGGTTTGTGCATGCCGGTGTAGTGGCGATTGCCCTGTTTTTTCTGCCGTTAACGCTCATTCCCACCCATGCCGCTGACGCGCCTGATCTGGGTATTCTGCGTGATTTGATTGGTCAACTGGGCTTGCCCCTGTTGATGGTCGCGGCTTCTGCACCCCTTTTGCAGTTTGCCTACAGCTTAAGTCGCGGCAAACAGGCGCATGATCCCTATTTTTTATACGTGGCCAGCAACATCGGCAGCCTGTCGGCGCTTTTAAGCTACCCCTGGCTGATTGAGCGATGGATTGGGCTGAAACAGCAATTCGTGTATTGGAATTATTTATTCGGGGGCTACTGCTTTCTATTGGCAGTTATTTTATGCCTGCCTTACCGCCAACCCGCATTGAATGGCCATCATCCATCAGAGCCAGTTGCCTGGCAAACCAAGGCCTTATGGATAGGCTATAGCTTTATTCCCTGCAGCCTGATGCTGGGTGTTACTTTTTATATTTCGACCGACATTGCATCCACGCCCCTGTTCTGGGTCATTCCACTCGCCTTGTACCTGCTCTCGTTTGTCATTACGTTTGCGCAAAAACCCATGATTTCGCAGGATTGGTTGGTTCGTAACAGTTTATTGTTTATTATTTTCCCAGTTATCGGGTTTATTTTTGGTGCTAACCTGCTGTCCGCCTGGCAGTTGATTGCTTTTCATTTAGCCTGTTTTATGATGTTCGCGCTCTTGTGCCATGGCGAACTGGTGCGGTTGCGGCCTGCGGCTCACCGCCTCACCAGCTTTTATTTCTGCCTGGCGTTGGGCGGGGTGCTGGCGGGCCTGTTTAATGGGCTGTTGGCGCCGCGACTGTTCAATGGCGCTTACGAGTACCCTATCACGTTTGTTTTTGCCACACTCTGCATTCCATTAGCGGTCAGCCGGCGTTTTACCTGGATGCCCTTTGCCCTGGTCTTTGTTCTGACAGCCAATTATTTTTTGAGCGCCTACCCCTGGTATGCCTGGATCCGGGCTAATCGGGTGGTGGAGATAGGGGTGCTGGTGGCCATTCTTTTAAATGGTAAAGAAAAAATCAATTTGTTTGCGAGCCTCGCAGTGTTGTTTCTTTTTCTATTCAGCCCTTGGTTTAAACTGTTGCCGGCGTTGGATTTGCAGCGTAATTTCTATGGCGTGAAGCAGGTGACGTTTATGTCAGGCGTCTATGCGCTGTTAAGCCAGAGTACAGTGCATGGTTTCCAGTCTCCGGGCGCCTTAAGCGTGAGCAGTGGTTCGATGGCTTATTATGCGCCGGTGCAGCCCGTGCTTAAAGCCCTGCAGGCCAGGGAACCTTCATTACAGACCCTTCTGGTCGGTCTTGGGACGGGCATGTTGACTTGTCAGTTCAGACCCAGTGATGCAGTGGATATCATTGACATCGATGCACAGGTGATTGGCATTGCCAAGGATACCCGTTATTTCACCTACCTGAGGGATTGTCCGCCCCGCATTTTCCTGAGCGAAGGCGACGGGCGGCGAGTTCTTGGGCAAAAAGCGGATCATCAGGCTGATTTAGTGATCATCGATGCTTTTTCATCCGATGCAATCCCGACCCACCTGCTGACCCGGGAAGCCTTTTTATTGTATCAGCGGAAGCTCCATAAAGAGGGAGTTATTCTGGTGAATATCAGCAATCGTCACTTAAGGCTTCTACCGGTATTAAACGGCATAGGCAGGGCGCTTGATTTAATTGTGCTGCATGCCCTTTATCCCGGGGATGCGAAAGCAGGGAAATTTCCTGCCGAATGGGTCTTGCTGACGGCCAACGAACCGTTGGCCCGGTCCTTGATGGACCGGGACGGCTGGCGTTTTGTCACCGAGAATGAAAGCATCCTGTGGACAGACAATTACTCAAACATCGTGTCATTGTTGAAATGGTGATCCGAATCCCGTTTAAACAGGCCGGCTAAGGTTTTTTTCTCCGTCTTTTCCTTGCTTTTAAGCACCATGAAATAGGCATTCACATAGTCAGGAAGGGTGTGATTGGCTTGATAAAAGGTGTCTTTTCCAGTGTAGGCACCCGTTAAAAAGTCAATCTGGTAGAGATTATCGGCAAAGGCACCGCCGGTGTCAGCCATGATGCCCATGCGGCTAATGTCGTTACCCCGTTTATCGCGGTATTGAATCAGCAGCAATTTTCCAAGGCCGAATTGCGCCAGATCGGCCGCAAACGTCACCTCGTAATTGACCGTGATCTTGTGATCAGCGTCTTTACCGTACCCTTTCACTCCGTCCACTTCTTTAAAATACCAGTAACGCTCCTGATCCTCGGGTTTCTTCACCGTATTGTAGGGAATGTTGTTGTTGCGGTGCACGTTAAAATAACGGGGTTTGCCATTGCCAAAGTCAGCCACGAGGGTGCCTTGCAGCAGGGCGGCTTCGAGATCCGTACGGCTGACATACGCAAGAACCGGTACGTTTTTATCTTTTAAGGCCCCGGCAAGAATGGCTTGCTTACCGTATTGAAAACGGGTCAACTTGGGTTTGGCATTGGCCTCTTCCAGGGACAGGTATTGCTCATCGGCAGGAAGCCCGTGGATGGCATAAGGGGTTAATGGCGTGGGTTTGGCTGAAGCTTTGGCGAGATGCACATAATACTCTGTCATGACAATCTGATTGTCAGGGATGCCGCGCAATTTGGCTTTACTGCGGTAACGGCGGGCATGCTTCACATCAGGCAACCAGCGGACAAATTCAAACTGTTTCTTAACGAACTCAGGATCATTGAGTTCAGCCTGATGTTTGCAGATGAAAACCAGGGTGGCTTTGATTCGCCACATGGGAATCGGTAAAACCTGGCCCTCATGCAGCACCTGCGGATCGTAACTGGGGTCGTGGTTTAGGTAGGCCAGCGTCTGCTTGGCGGTTTCACAGAGGGCTTTGCCATCGACCTGATAATGACTTTGGGTTGAGGGTGCTTCTTCCACAAAATGGGGGGCGGCAAAAACGGGCGAAACAAACAGACAGCTTAAAGCCATGGTCCTTAAATTCATTGTGTGCGGGCTCCTGAATGAATGCAATGCTTGCCATCATACCAGCAAATTAATACCATGGACAAAAAACGGTGGTTTACCTTGGATGTAACTTCGCCTATAGTGGACTATAAGACCGCAGTTTGATCAACTTGAGAGAGTTTGATGAACTATATAAAACCATTATATGTGCAGGTCCTTCTTGGTATTCTTCTCGGCATCATCCTTGGCTTTTGCCTGCCGGAAACCGCCTCATCCCTTAAACCCTTATCGGATGCCTTCATTAAACTCATCAAAATGCTCATTGCGCCCATCATTTTTTTATCGTTGGTCTCAGGCATTGCGGCGATGAATAACTTAGAGACGGTCGGCAAAATCGGGGGGGCTGCCCTGGTGTATTTTATTATCACCACGGCGTTTGCCCTGGTGGTGGGACTGCTTGTGGGCGATCTGGTTCAACCCGGCGCCGGGTTGAACATCGATCCGGCCACGCTGGATGTCAAAACCGCAGAACCCTATCTCGGTAAAGCCACGACGGCGGCTACTCCCAGTGACTTTTTATTAAACATTATCCCTCAAACCTTCCTCAGTGCGTTTGTCGATGGGGAAATTCTGCAGGTATTGCTGGTGGCGATGTTGTTTGCCATTGGTTTAATCCTGGTGGGAAAAGAGGGACGCATCGTGTTGGACGGCGTGCAGGTGCTTGCGCGGATTTTTTTTAAAATCATTCATCTGGTGATGCACCTGGCTCCCATCGCCGCGTTTGCTGCCATGGCCTTTACCATCGGAAAATACGGCTTGAAACCCTTGCTTAACATGATGGGGCTGCTGCTTTGTTTTTACGTGACCTGTCTGGTGTTTGTGGTGGGTATTCTAGGCCTCATTCTAAAGCTTTATTGTCAGATGAGTGTGTTTAAACTGTTAGCCTACATCAAAACTGAATTGTTAATCGTCCTTGGCACCTCGTCTTCCGAAACCGTGCTGCCCAATCTTCTCGAAAAACTGGAAAAACTGGGCTGCAAAAAATCAACCGTGGGTCTGGTCCTGCCCCTGGGGTATTCGTTTAATCTTGACGGGACGGCCATTTACCTGACACTCGCCGCACTGTTCATTGCCCAGGCGACCAATACCGATTTAAGCGTCTGGCAGCAACTGTCGCTGCTTGCGGTGATGATTGTCAGTTCCAAGGGGGCCGCCGGTGTGGCTGGTAGCGGCTTTATCGTGTTAGCCAGCTCATTGGCGGCTGTCGGACACGTGCCGGTGGCTGGAATTGTCCTTATTCTGGGAATTGACCGTTTTATGTCCGATGGGCGTGCACTGACCAATGTCATTGGCAACAGCATTTCCACGTTAATCATTGCCAAATGGCAGGGGACACTGGATGAAAAAAGGGCCCGGGAAGTATTAGACAGTGTCACGCTGCAAAAGAATATTCAGGTCAGCATGGAATAACCTATACTCAAATTATTGAGAACAATGGAGAAGGTCATGGCATTGTCACAAGAGGCTGATCTGGAGCGATTCAGCTTACTGGAACAATTGGCTTCTGAATCCAGGCATGAACACGCTTTGCGCGCACTTCTTGCTGCTCCAACAACCCATCCTTTGCTGCGGCAATACTTTACTCTGCAACGCGAAAGGAAAAAAATAGAAAATGATTTTTTTGCCTTGCCACAACGGGATAGTCAGAAAGCGGCGTATGAAAAAAAACTCAACCAGGTTAAAGAGAAAATGGACGGTTTGTTTTCGCGTTTTGAAAACCAGGAGGCTGTTTTAGTGCACGTGTTGAAAGCCCATCTGCTAATCGATGCAAGTGCCAGGACCGATGGCTCCTGGGTATTGAATGCGGCTGAAGGTGATTTTGATTATAAAAAGAAAGCATTACCCATACTGCAAACATTAAAAGAAAGGGACATAGGCGTGGCTTATCGTCTGGAAGGCGAGCTATTAAATGAAGAAGCGGATAAGAGGAAAAACTTCCAACTTGGCGCCCAATTCAATGACAGCACGGCCAAAGTATTCGCCGGCTATGATTACCTTGCCTACATCAAAGACGAAGCCCTGTCAGATAAAGCGTATAATTACCCTGGCGGTGTTCCGCCGGATACGTTGCTGAGTGATCTTAAGCAGGAAATTACCAAGGGCAATCCCATCGCCGTGGTGAAGGAGCTGACCTACCTTGATAACGTCGTGAATGCGTTGAAGGATTTGGATCCTGAGCGCGTGGAGAAAAACAAGGGGACCTTCAATCAGGGGTTTTATGATAAAAAATTACAGGAAATAATCAGTAGTGCAGAAAAAATTGTCAGCGATGAAAAATTATCTGCTACGTTTAAGGCGATTAAGAAGGCCCTTGCTTCCTATAATTACGATGAAGTAAGAAAACAGAAAGCGATTTTGGCAGACCAGTTGCAGGCATTTAACCGCCAGGAGATGGATCGGGTAACAACAACCCTGCAGCAAGCCCATACTGAGCCTTTGGTTAAAGATAAATTTAAAAATAATGTTCATGTACTGCATAATTACTATACCGAAGAGATCGATCGCATTCAGCAAAAGGGCGGGAAAAAATTATCCAAAGGGGATCAGAAAAACATTGAAACATTGCGGATTGCACAAAATGAATTGATGGACAATTACGAATTAAAGACGGGGCAACACCAATTTATGTCCAATCATGTTGCAGCCACGGAAACGGCACTGGCAAGGCTGTCGCACTCCAATCCGATCATTAGACGAATTGAGGCTCTCTTTTCGGCCTTCAAACCCATGGAACTGGGCAAGAGCCGTCAGGCTTTCCGCGAACGCTTTGCGTCAATGAAAGAGCGTTTGCATGCTCTACAGGAAGACAATAAGTCGCCTGAGTCATCGATTCATCCCTGATTGACGGATTATCATTGAAAAAACAAAATGAGTTAAATATTTTCATCGAGGGTTTTTTTTGATATATTTGGTCAAAATTTCCAAATAAAAACCAAAATGCCAAAAAACACCTTGTTTAATTTTATTACCTTCCTGAAACAAAACAACCCAACCACTGACCAAGAATTTGTCTTAAAGAAGAACAGTAATAGCACAGACTATTATCTTATCCCCTTGACCATGACAGAGAAAATCAACGTGGCATGCGGGCAGGGATTGCTGTTACTCACGGAGCATCACATCAGCGTGTATGCCAATGAAAGCAAGGACAACCCCAATTTGAGTCAATACCACTACACGGCGTATCTTGATGACGAAAAGGGCGTTAAGTACTGTTTGCATGTTTATTTTGATGGTCATAATCAATTGACCAGGAATCCGACTCTGGAAAAGTATTTACCGGATACTGGCAGTGAACCCATCGATATCACGGCACAGGAAAAGCAGTTCACCGCATTGGCGATGCAATGGACCTATCCGATCATTAATGGTTTAAAAAAGCAGCAGTATGATCGTACTAGTGCATTGCGTGAGAAATACGACAGTCACATGGCTGTTCTGGAGAAAGCCTTATTTAGTGATCAGATGAAGTCAAAAGAAACGCAATACCTCGTCGATGCGGCATTCGAATTATCGACCCAGCTGCTCTTGTTGGTCAAAAGCAAAGCCCTGTCGAAAGAACATCGTTTCCTTGACGTTATGAAAAAAGCGTTGAAGGAACCGATAAAGCCGTCTTTGCAAACAATGAAATCGGAAGTCCCCGACGTGGAAGTGGATGAAATGACCGATTCGCCAGGCGATCCGGAGATGTTTTTGCCGCGAGTGAGCCATAATGCCTCGCGCAAGGGTGAGCAAGCCCCTTCTGTAAGCCATTTAAACGCTTTTGCAACAATCCAGGATCACTGGCGAGCATTAAATGATAACGACGCCATACCGCAACAAATTAAAAAAGTAGAAGCCTTATTGCAGCTTATTGCCGAATTCAATCTCATTCATGGTGATCAGGTTGACTGGACCTGCTTAAAGGCGCTTGAAGAGTTGAGAGTGAAGGTCTTTTCAAAAGGCGACGTACTCTTTAAACGGTTGGTCATCGGCGAGCAGTTTGATTTAGCCAAAGACATGCCCTCCTTTTACCACCGTTTAACGCCGGCTTACCTCGCCCTGGCTCTGCAATTGGAAAAAGAAGCGCTTCTGGACTTTGTGGTGTCTCATGCTGATATGGATGTCAGTCATCAGGCCATCACTGTCGGTAAACAAACGTTTTCGTCCGCGATGCATGCCTGCATCGCCTTAAGCAGCCATAAAAACATGAGCGCTTGTTTTTCGCGCCTGATTAAAGAGGGGCATTCACTGCTTGAGGTGGATGAGCAGGGCAAGCCGGTTATCCTGCCTGTTTTAATTGACAATGCTCATCCGCTTAAGCAATCCTTGCTTGCTAACCGCGACAAGACCCTTGATTCACTGCCCTTCCTGAAATCGATGGTTTCCCTGTTGGAAAACTATTTGAAGAACGGTAAGGTAGAAAGCACAGAAAAAATGCTAATCCTCGGTGTCATTGAGAAACTCACCAAGGACATCCAACTGTGGCAAAACATGAAGTTAACACCGAGTTTGAAAAAACTTCGTACGAATATCTCGGCGTTTGAACAGTTGGATAAGAATGAAGTACTCCTTAAGCTGAAAAAAGACTCAACCATAATCTCCTTACTGGCCCAGCTGGATATGGCTTCCCAACTTCTTCTACAGCGCTTAAAACCGAATCAATTAACTGCCAGTGTACATCAGGCCTCTCGATGGGAAGAGGGATTTAAACAATTAGTGAATCAGGTGGATTTCAGCCAGTTAAATTATGAGTCATTTAGGAAGGAAGTCATTTCCCTGCTTAAGAATACGTTATCGATTATCCAGAAAAAGGATGAGGCCTTGCTTTTAACTGAGCAGCTTAAAAGAACCCGAATACCGACCAAAGCCGCGAGAAGGGACAGTGCCCGATGCCAAAAGTTGTCTCAGGAAATCAGGGAACTCAGTAAATCAAATCCGTTCGCAAAATCCTTGCCTGTTTTTGAAGAGCAGTCGCCTTTGAATCGTATCATGGAAATACAAAAATCCCTTAATGAATGCACATCCCTGATGAGTAAAATGATGGAATTTATAAACAGCGATGCATTCAACCCGCGTACTTTTGAAAATGCCAACGATACAAAGGAAACGCAAAGTGAGGCGGATGAATTTGCTGATTTGGTTTTTTCAGTGGATGAAGAAGACGAATCGGAGAAAGCGAGCCATGTCCCGGGATTGAATTAATCAGAGAAAAAAGGCAGGAATCCTCTTTTACACTGAAGCCTAGGGCGAATTTTTCAGAATGAATGAAATTTGCCCGCCGCGTTCTAAAATGGCTTCTTTGATTTGATTGAGCTTCTGGGTGCCATGCTGCAGCCGCAGGGCCTGTTCAATGTCGTTACGCGTGATGCGGCAGCAGCGCAAATTTTTTTGGACAAAGCGGCCGTTTTTAATCAGGCAGACTTTTTCACCCTTGATGTATTTGCCGATGCGATGGTTTCTGTACGTGAGAAAAGCTAAAAAGCGATGGATGATGACAATCAGGGCACAGGCAATCATGGAGGGCAACATTGGAATATTGTTGACAATGGCTTCACCAAGAATCGCCCCCAGGATAATAAAAATAATAAAATCCAGCGCCGAATGCTGCCCAAATAAACGGGAAGACGTGGTGCGAAACAATAAAATGGCATAGAGGGTAATGATGATCGCCCGAATGTAGAGTCCATAATCCAGAAGGTCTTCCCAACCAAACAGTGTTTCCATTGTTTTCCCTGTGCTGATGAACGAATAGGGTGAGGTTATGTTAAGTTTAGTTGATCTCTGAGGAACAGAAAGCGACCTTGTGTGTAAGCAATTTTCAAACTGTATTATTTAATTGTACAATTGCGGCATTTTACCCCTTGTGATCATCCCATGCCGTTTTCTTTTATTACGCATCAATCCGCGCCTTTAAGCGAAGGACAATCCATCAATAGCCCTGAATTTAATCCTTTTTTACACGGCACCACCACGCAGGCGCTGGTGATGATGTCAAAAACCAAGTGGATGCTGATGCCTCCACTTGACTTACTGGAGCAGCATGGCCTGGCCCCGCTGTCGGGTGAATTGTCAAAAGGCGGATTAAACCATGCACAGGCTCGAGGCCAACCATCATTTGGTCGCTTAGGTGCTCCACAACACGCTTATTCTTTGGAATGCATTACTACAGACTATGCCAATAAGGGAGAAGTCCCATCGACGGACCTTGCCAGCTGGGACTTGCACAGTGTGACTGACGAAGCCCCGCAAACGCTCTATTGTAATATCAATCTGCTGTTAATCCATGCTGCCCGTTACCGGCAATTGGGCGGGGATGTAAACAAGATAAAGAGCGATAAAATAATCTCTGAATTGAATGCCGCAATTAATCTTTTTTACCTGTATTTAATCCTGGGTAAATACCTTGTGCCGAACCCCGAGGTCGCTGAAATGGCTAAAAAGGGTGGCTTGTATTCAATGAACAATCCGATTGATAGAGCCATTCAAACCCATTTCTCTGCAGAAAAACTCATTGAACAGCTCATTACGCTGAACCTTAATCTTGAAGCGGTATATACGAATCCAAATCAGGAGAATCTTGACCACGTCGTGCGCCTGCTGTCGATCCCACATCCCTCCGGCCCATCCACGTCCCTTTCGCTTGTCTGCCGGCCAGACTTAAAAAAGGAAGAGAATGAGGATGAAAAGGAAAAGGGAAATGAGTTAACGGCACAACAGGTTAATAAATATTTAGTCAGCAACCAGGGTACCTGGTCGGTGAGTTACCTGATTTGGTTTTACCTGACGGGTCACTACCATCCTGCCCAATTTCTTCAACATGAGAACCTTCTTTTAGGTCATATCCAGTTGCTTCGTGAGCGCGGCGCCACTCTGAAAAAACTACTAACCGAATCGCTTGCCCCTCTTCAATTCAATGAAGAAGAACAAGCCCTGTTCAAGCAGCCGTTTCCCATAATTCTGGTGGCGGCCAACGATGAAAAAATGACGCCGTTCAGTGATCATTTTCATGAATACCGCGCATCAAAACCCTTGTGTCTGGGGGCGGACATTACCATGGTGGCGACTGATACACCGATCCATCAAGCGCAGTTGCAGCATTATTTCGCTCAAGAAAACTTAGCTATCGAGGTGATTTTGTTCTCCCAACTCCATGACATTCGACGTCAGTTGCCGGGCTATGCTGACCAACAGAAGCCGAAAAACGTGCAGAAGACAGCGGTGGATGTTGCTCCGGCTCCTGTGACTGCCAAAAAATCAGACCATTACACGGTGGCTTTGCAGGGGATGGTCAATAAAATTAACCGCCATGCCTTCCAATGCCATGGTGGCGGCATCAAGATCAAGGAGAAGGTTTATGCGAAATCGGCCTACGTCATTGAAGCATTTTTAGCAAGCTTTCTCACCGGGGATAATTTACATTTATCGTTCCAGATTTATGAACAGTGCATGGCCACTATCCGCGATGAATTAGAACATAAGCGCGTGACAACCTGGGGCTTTTTTGGCATAGGTCGACGCGATCAAACCACGGTGGATTTGTACAAGGACTTGTACAACGAAGCTGTCGAAGCCCTGACAGCATAGAGAGGGCTTAAACCTCTGCCAGATTGCCCTTGGTTTCAAGCCAGGTTTTGCGGTCGGCGGCGCGTTTTTTTGCCAGCATCATGTCCATCAAGGACATGGTGGCTTCTTCGTCTTCCAGGGTTAATTGCACCAGACGGCGTGTGTCAGGATCCATGGTGGTTTCGCGAAGCTGAATGGGATTCATTTCGCCTAAGCCTTTAAAACGTTGGACATTGGGTTTGCCTTTGTTGTTTTTACCCAGATGGGCCAGGATTTTTTCTTTTTCTTCATCATCCAGGGCATAGTGCACGGTTTTTCCCTGATCAATGCGATAGAGCGGCGGCATGGCGACATAGACATGTCCTGCTTCCACCAGAGGTTTAAAATGACGCAGGAAAAGGGCGCAGATTAAGGTAGCGATGTGGGCGCCGTCGGAATCGGCATCGGCAAGAATGCAGATTTTGCCATAACGAAGGCCGGTTAAATCATCGGAGCCGGGATCCACGCCAATGGCGACGGAAATATCGTGAATTTCCTGAGAGGCCAGGACCTGACTGGATTCCACTTCCCAGGAGTTGAGAATCTTGCCGCGCAGGGGCAGAATTGCCTGATAATCTTTGTTGCGCGCCTGCTTGGCAGAACCGCCGGCGGAATCCCCTTCAACTAAAAACAATTCGGCCTGGCTTAAATCCTGCTGCAGGCAATCAGCCAGTTTCCCGGGCAGGGCAGGGCCCTGACTGACGCGTTTACGCGCCACTTGCTTAGCTTGCTTTAAGCGTTTATGGGCGCGCTCAATGGCTAAAGCAGCAATTTGCTCGCCCTGGCTGCGATGCTGGTTTAGCCAGAGGGCGAAGGCATCGCGGACCACGTTGCTGACAAAGGCGGCGGTTTGACGGGAACTTAAACGCTCCTTGGTTTGTCCGGCAAATTGCGGCTCTTTCATTTTGATGGACAAAACGTACTGGCAGGGTTCCCACAAATCATCGGCTGTGAGCTTAACGCCTCGAGGTAAAAGATTGCGAAGCTCGCAAAAGGCAGCCATGGCATCAAAGAGGCCGGAACGAAGGCCATTGACATGAGTACCGCCCTGGGCTGTGGGAATTAAATTGACGTAGCTTTCACTCAGGCTGGCTGAGGCTGTATCGAGACACCAGGCCAAGGCCCAATCCACGGTGCCTTCGTCGCTGCTGAATTCGCCGGTAAAGGGCTCCTCGGGAAAATACTCAGCCGGCAGGGCCTGGGTTAAATAATCAGTAAGGCCCTTTTCATAACACCAGTGCGTTTCTTCTTTGGTGGCCTGATTAATAAAGGTCATCGACAGCCCGGAGCACAGAACGGCCTTGGCACGCAGGACGTGCATTAACTGTTTGACTGAAATGCGCGTGGTGTCAAAATACTTGGCATTGGGCCAGAAACGAATGATGGTGCCGGTATCCCGTTTTTTAGTGGTACCGATTTCATTGAGTTCCTGCTGTTTGTCGCCATTGGCAAAGGTCATGTAATAGACAATACCATTGCGTTTAATGGTGACTTCGACTCGTTCCGAAAGGGCATTGACTACGGAGACGCCCACCCCGTGCAAACCACCGGAAAAGCTGTAATTCTTGTCAGAAAATTTACCGCCCGCATGCAGCCGGGTCATAATAACCTCTACCCCGCTTAAGCCCAGTTGCGGATGTAAATCCACAGGCATGCCGCGGCCATTGTCTTCAACCTGAACGGAGCCGTCTTCAAAAAGGGTAACGATAATGGACGTGGCATGTCCGGCAATGACTTCATCAACACTGTTATCGATGACTTCCTGA
This sequence comes from Legionella taurinensis, assembly GCF_900452865.1. Lineage (NCBI taxonomy): Bacteria > Pseudomonadati > Pseudomonadota > Gammaproteobacteria > Legionellales > Legionellaceae > Legionella > Legionella taurinensis. The sequence goes on along the minus strand of NZ_UGOZ01000001.1, from coordinate 2,313,471 downwards.
GCCAGATGATTGGGACGAGAAGTATCCGTGTACATACCTGGGCGGCGTTGTACCGGTTCCAGACCGCTTAAAACTTCAATCGCTTCAGCTGTGTAATTTTCAGTCATTGTCCATCACTTCAGGGTTCATTTAACTTGCTATTTTACCATAAAAAAGGTGATTTAGGGTCAACACTCACACAACCCGTGACGCCTCGCCGCCTCTTATCCTCCTCTCTGCCGCACGAACTCTGGCTTCCCGCCTTCGCGGGAAGGTGAAATTACTCAACCACAATCGGAGGGAATTTGTCGGCGTAATTGAGCGGTTTTTTTGCCAGAGCGATGGCGGCCTGCATGGCGGTTTTGGTGAATAATTGACCCGTTTCGCTGGCTTGCAGGGCGATAGGTGAGCCGGCATCAGCTAAGTGTCGAATCTCGCTGTTTAAAGGCAGTTGACCTAACAGGGGGATATTGAATTTTTCGCTTAATTCCTGGGCGCCGCCCTCGCCAAAAATGGCTTCCTGATGGCCGCAGGCACTGCAACGGTGCAGGGACATGTTTTCCACCAGGCCCAACACGTCAATGGCGGTTTTTTCAAACATTTTTATCGCTTTTTGCGCATCCAGCGTGGCAATCGCCTGCGGTGTGGTGACCACGATGGCAGCGGTGAGGGGAATTTTCTGAACCAGACTTAATTGAATATCGCCCGTGCCTGGCGGTAAATCAATGAAGAGATAATCGAGCTCATCCCAGGCGGTGATATCCAGCATTTGCAGCAGGGATTTGGCAAGCATGGGGCCTCGCCAGATTAATGCCTCCTCACTGTCAGTCAGGTAACCGATGGACATGGCCTGAAGACCGTGGGCGCTGACCGGGACGTAGCGTTCGTCCTTGATGGCCACGTCATGGTGTCCACCCAGCATCATGGGGATGCTGGGACCATAAATGTCGGCATCGAGAATACCCACACGTGCGCCGGCACGGGCCAGGGCGGCAGCGAGATTCACTGCCACGGTGGATTTACCCACTCCTCCTTTACCGGATGCAATGGCGATGGTGTTTTTGACGCCGCGTAACCCCCGTCCGGGTAATTGGGTGCGGTGTGCGCGAATAAAAGAATCAAGACCTGTCTCAATCACGGTATCGGGAAAAACCCGGGCTAGCTCCTGATTGATTTTTAACAACAGGGCGTCTTGAAGGGGCTGGATTGGAAAGCCGGCAGTCAGCGCAATGCTTAATTTGGACTGCTCAGGGACAATATCCGCAGCAAAACCGAGTTGTTCCAGACTCTGTCCGGAAAAAGGATCAATTAAGGGCGCAAGGGTGGTGATGACCGTGTCGTGAATATTCATAATGAACAATAACCGATTAAAACGGGTGATAATAACTTACCTTTCGCTATTCGCAAACGTCAAGGCGGAAAAATGCGGCTTGACGGCAAGCGGATTGTAGTGAACTATGGATACCTTTTCATTAAGTGGCGAAACCCGGTGCGCAGACTGGCTGTCTTGAAAATTACAGGTTCGTTGCTTATCCATTCGTTACAGTGAGTATGAAAATGAGTCAGTCCAAGGCTAAATTGAGCCTCTTTAAACTGGTCATGATGACGGTAGTGGCGATTGACAGTTTGAAAAACCTACCGACCAATGCGCAATACGGTTCTGAATTGATTATGTTCTACCTGCTCGCCACCCTTACTTTTTTTATCCCATCAGCGCTGGTCACTGCCGAATTGGCCACTGCCTGGCCTGCGACCGGCGGGATTTATGTCTGGGTAAGAGAGGCGTTCGGCAAAGGCGCTGCCTTTCTCATCGTCTGGATGCAATGGTTGATGGCCATGTCGTGGTATCCGGCCATTTTGTCGTTTATCAGCGCGACGCTGGCTTATCTTATTTCCGCCGAACTGGCAGTTAATTCCGTGTATATTTTTTTCTCCATCCAGTTGCTGCACTGGGGGGCGATTCTGGTGGTCAGTAAGGGCTTAACGGTATCGAGCCGCTTAAGTACCCTAAGCGCTGTCATTGGCGTAATTATCCCCATGCTGTTTTTTATCGCCTTAGCCATTGGTTGGGTGGCGAGCGGCCATTCGTCCGAAATCGACGGGCTGTCCTTTAGCGGCGGTTCCCTTGCGCTGTCCGATAAACTCCGTCTGTACATTACGCTGCTGTACAGTTTAATGGGGATGGAGATTATTGCAGCGCATGCCGGTGATGTGCGTGATCCGCAAACCAATTTTCCGCGCGCCCTGCTGATTTCTGCGGGTATTATTCTGGCGACGGTTATTCCAGCGTCACTCGCCATCGCCATGGTGGTGCCGGCGAAGAAGATTAGTTTAATCTCCGGGGTCATTGATGCCTATACCGCTTTTTTGAAGGCGTTTGATTTGACCTGGCTTAAGCCGATCGTTATTCTGGCGGTTGCTCTAGGCAGTTTTGGTATTTTCTTTACCTGGTTTTTAGCCAGCTCCCGCTGCTTGCTACTGGCCGCTCAGGATGGTTCGCTTCCGACTTTTTTACAAAAGACAAATCGCGAACACATGCCCATTCGGTTACTGGTCCTGCAGGGGGTGTTGTTCAGTGTGTTGTCCTTTGCCTTTGTTTTTCTTCCCTCCGTCAATAGTGCATTCTGGTTGTTTTCCGCGGCCGCGGCACAATGTGCTCTGCTGTATTATGTCGTTATTTTCATGACGGCGTTGCGTTTAAGGTACTGCCATACGCAGCGCCCCAGGCCCTTTCGTGTCGGTCGAAAACCCTGGGTGATGCCTCTGGTTATCGGAGTAGGAAGTCTGAGCTGCCTGATGGCTTTTGCTTTTGGTTTTATCCCGCCCTCGGAGATGGACGCCCGACAGATCCTGCAATACGAGCTTTGGCTTGTTGGTCTGCTCGTGGGCGGATTGGCGGTTGGCGGACTAATCTATCAATGGTCGCAACGGCGTCTTTCAGTTCCGTGGCGGCTTGCTGTTCAGGAGCCGATCAGGCAGGCAGGGGCTGCGGTTGAAAATCCCAGTTGAGCCAGTGACCGCTGGCCAGGTAATAAACGCCGCAACGAATCGGCCGTTTTTCCTCCTGCAGGAGGAGTGAGGCATACGTGTTAACCTGTTTGCGGTGCGCCTCACGGGCCAGATCGTCATCGCTGCCTGTCTTAAAGTCAATAATCCAGCGGCAGCCATCCGCGATAAAGGTTCGGTCGAGAATGTAGGTTCGGATGCGGCCCTGTTCTCTGGCAAGGAGCTCGTATTCGTTTTTTTCCCCGGTATGGGCTTTGCAAATCCAGTGGGCGATGGTGTCTTCTTCAAATACCAGACGAATCTGTTGCCGAAGCCGGTCCAGGGCGTCCTGGCATTGCTCTTTGGTTAGTCCCGACAGCAGCAGCTGGTTTTCCATGTACACCCAGGGCAGTTCGTCCATGGTTTGCGGATGGGCAGTACACACCCATTGCAGCAGCTCGTGTGCGGCAATGCCGAGTTGCCTTGCATGGGAACTGGTTTCAGGAAATTGAATTTCATTTCGTTCCTTTTTTTCTTCCGGGGCCGCCTGTTCATAATAATGGCGGGGTAAGCGGGTGAGGGCCGGCGGCGGTTTAACGACTGATTCACGGGGAGATTCGTCCTCCTGAACATTGAACGCCTGTGCCTTAAGCAATGCCCTGAACGTGGATTTACGGCTGTCGTTTTCTTGATTGTCCAGCAAATGCAGGCGTTTTTTAGCGCGAGTGGCGGCTACGTACAATAGGCGTTGCAATTCGTAGTCGTCCTTTTCCGCATCGAGGTAAGCCAGGTAATTATACAAGCGGCATTCTTTTTTATAAGCGGCGCGTAAAGGCGAGAGAAGAACCAGGTTCTTGGGCTCGCTTGGCAGCGTGAGCCATCGCAGCAAAGGCTGATCGGAATTGACTGCTTTACTGCCAAGACCGGGAAGAATGACGCTGTCGAACTCCAATCCTTTGGATTTATGGATGGTCATGATTTGCAGACGCGAGGGACTCGCCTGCTCGGAATACAATTGTTTCATCGCCGTTTTAAAGCGGCCCATGTCCACAAGTTGCCCCTGTTCACTGTGACTCTCCAGCAGACACCAGAACTGTTCAAGGTCCTTTCTTTGATTGTCATTCAGTAGGCGATCGGCATGCAGGCGTTTTGCAGTCGCGCGAATCCAGTCAACCAATGACTGCTGGTGGCGGTTTTCCAGGGCGTCCGTCAGTACCTGACTCACAAAGCGGGCGCGAAGCAGTCCTTCTTCACTGAGTTGCGGTAATTCATGAAGATGCTGCAAGGCGTAGTAAATTGATTTTTTGCGGTCATGGTTAGCCAGATGGTACAAATCGGCTATGGGTAAGCCGCACCATGGGCTTCGCAACAGGGCTAACCAGGCGATGCGATCGGCAGGGTAGAGCAGGGCTTTGGTCAGCGAGGCGATATCCTGAATATGAGGTAAGGCTGTTAATTGTTGAATCTCCACGCCCTGAAAAGGGATGTTTTTGCGGGAGAGCAGGCTTACGATTTCTTTTAACTGGCTGCGGGAACGCACCAGAATGGCGATATCTGCGTCGGGATAGACTGAACGCTCGTGCTCAATCAATTGCAGCAGCGTGTTTGCTTCCTGTTCGCGGTTGGCGCATTGCCAGGCGGTGATGGTGCTGTCTTCCCCCGCGGCATGAACAGACGTTGATGGATGAAAGGACACCGCGCCGGATTCCATGTCATCCAGGGCTGGGAAAATGGATTGAAAACGGGCGTTCACCCAGTTGACAAGGGTGGCTGACGAACGGAAATTGCAGCTTAATTCCAGTGGAGTCAGCTTGATTGCCCCAATGCCCTGATGTTTGGCTTTAATGAATAATCCGACCTCCGCCTGCCTGAAGCGGTAAATGGATTGCATGGGGTCGCCCACCAAAAACAGGGTTTTACCCTCATCCGGTTGCCACCCCTGCGTGAGTTTTTCAAGCAGCCGGTATTGTTGAATGGAGGTATCCTGGAATTCATCCACCAGCAGGTGGTGGATTGCATTGTCCAGATGCAGGGTCAAATCCGTGGGATTGTCTTCATCGCCTAAGGCCAAAAGGCTCTGCTCGGTAATGGCGGTAAAATCACAGGCATTGGCTTCTTTAAAAAGCAGTTGCAGGTGAGCGGCCAAAAGCGGCAACAGGGTCATCAAGGCCTGAAGAACCTCCCATTGCTCCCGATCATACTGCGGCGGCGGAAGGTTCGCGACCCGCACCAGTGCCTCGCGAAAGTCAGGAAAGTCCTGCAGGGCCTCAAGCAAGGCTTTACTTCTTTCTTTAAGCTCACGGTAAAGCACGGCATCGACCGTGCTTTTTTGCAGACCGACGTGGTGATCAAATCCCTGGCGTAACTGATGGTCCGATTTTAACAAAACCCCAGCCAGCGCTGCCGCCTGATGGTTGTTCATTTGCTCAAAGGAATACCACTCGTGAAGCGGGTAGCGGGGCGAATGCGGGTTGCTTTCCGCTTGGGCTAATTGTTGACAAAGACGGCATAATTCATCTGCCAGTTCAGAAGGAATACTTCGGATTAATCGCTGCAGGGCATGGGCTTCGATCAAGGCTAACCCCTGTTCATACCCAGCCCTATCCTGTGTTTTGGCGCTGAAGAGAATCTCAAGCCATTGATCGCGCTTTTCGAGAAGCCCGCTTAACAGCTCATACAAGCGATCCTGACGGTTATCGAGGTGCTGCAAGAGAATCGTAAGGCATGGGTTCAGCGACTCATCCGCCAAGGCATGTTCTGTGCAGGCACGTGCGGCCTGTTCGTAATAACGCTGTGGCTGCTCCGTGATCGTGGCATAGGGGAATTGCTTTTCGGGCAGCGGGATGGCCTGCGTGATACTCTGGCACAGGGCATCAATGGTCATGATGCGCAAACGCTGCGGGTGTTTTAAGAGTTGCCAGCCAAGCGTCTTATCGTGCTGCAACGCCGCTCCTGCCAGTGCAAACGTCTGCTGTTGATGGGGTGATTGAGGAGGAATGTTGTCAGCGACCTGCTGGATCGCCCTGAGAATGCGCTCGCGCATTTCGCTGGCGGCCTTGCGGGTGAAGGTGAGTGCGATAATCTGTTCCGGTGCATTCACTGTGCTGAGCAGCCGCAGAAAACGCTGCGTCAAAATTTCAGTTTTGCCAGACCCTGCCGGGGCCTGGACAATGAATGACTGCGTGGGATCAATCGCCAGACTGCGTTGCCGACTGTCTTTAAGCATGGGACTCAACCCACCATGATTTCACGGGCGGCAGGGCGCAGATTGTAATTGGAACTCATGCAATGACCGTAGGCACCGGTATTGGCGATAAGTAAAATGTCGTTTTCTTCGGTGTGCGGAAAGGGACGATCATAGCCCAGCGTATCGCTCGATTCGCAAATCGGGCCCACCACATGGGCAAACCCTGTTTTTTCCTCATGAAGACGGCTTAAATTGACAATTTCATGGTAGGCGCCGTACAGGGCAGGCCGTACCAGAGAATTCATGCCGGTTTCAATGCCGATAAAACGCACTTTGCCTTTTTCCTTGCATTGCGTCACTTTAGCCAGAATGGCGCCGCTGTCAGCGACTAAAAAGCGTCCCGGCTCAAGCCAGAAAGACAAATGGTTAAAGCGCGATTTAACGGCCTGTAACGAAGAATCCAGGGCGGCAAGGTCAAAGGGCTGTTGTCCCGGTTTTTCGGCAATGCCGATGCCGCCGCCCAGGTTAATGATTTGCACATCCGGGAATTGACTGATTAATTCAGTCAGCATCAAGGCCGTGGTCTGCCAGAGTTCAGTGGTTAAAATACCGCTGCCAGAATGGGAATGCAGACCCACCACCTTGATTTGATGCGTTTTGACCAATTCCACTGCCGCAGAGAGATCGCTTTGCGGAATACCGAATTTGGATTCGTTGCCGGCGGTGGACACGAATTTATGATGACCGGCGCCGCTGCCTGGGTCAATGCGCAGAATAACGGATTTCTTCTTAAACAGTTCAGGCCAGTTTTGCAGGGGATAGAGGCTGTCTACCGTGACATGGCATTGGAGTTTAAAGGCAAACTCGTATTCGAAGCGGGGGGCGAAATTGGGAGTAAATAGAATCCGGTTGGGGTCTATTTCAGGAAACAAAGCCATTAAACACTGAAGTTCGTTAATCGATACGCATTCAAAGCCTAAGCCTTTGTCGTAAAAAGTCCGCAACACATCCGGATGCGGGTTGGCCTTCATGGCATAAAAGAGAGTGTCAATGGATTGCATCCCCGTTAATTCATCGGCCCGGGAAGCCAAGGTCGGGCGATGATAGACATAACAGGGGGAATCGGTCTGGGCGATTTGCAGTAATTGCTCGCGCTCCGTTTCCCACCAGGGGGCAGGGCGAAGGGAAGGCTCGCCGAATTCCTCGTGCCAGCTTTTGGAATAGTAAAAGCTCTGCGGGTTGCTTTCAATCAGCAGATTATGCAGCTTCTGGCGCAGCTTTTCAGCCTGTGATTCGTCCACCACGAAAGTTAAGTTCAAATCATTGGAGGCCAGGGACATGAGGTAAATCTGTTTGGCTTCAAAGACTTCAAGCGTCGGACCTAATTGCGGCAATACCGTACGGATGTGATGACCCACAAGACTGACCGCGCTGCAGGGTTCAATGAGACGGGCGCGGCCAAAACAGTTCAAGTCATTGATCAAGGCATCGAGTGTGCGACGATCCTGCAGTTTGGCGTTGCTGTCTAAAGACAGGGTGACGTTGAATTCAGAGGAGGACAGTAAATCCACCGAAAAGCCGTGTTTTTTAAAGGCGGTAAACACATCGGCCAAGAAACCGACCTGTTGCCACATGTTCAGGGTGTCGATGGAGATGAGGATGATGCTGTGCTTGACCTCAATGGCTTTAATGGGCGGCGCATTATCATCGCTCTCCTTGGAAATGCGCGTGCCGGAATGTTCGGGCATGCGGGTGTACTTCACCACCATGGGAATGCCGGCTTTGCGTACCGGCGGCAGGCAATTGGGATGCAGCACCTTGGCACCCATGGAGGCAATTTCCTGTGCCTCGTCGTAGTTTAACTGTTTCAGCAGGCGGGCATGAGGTAACTGGTGGGGATTGGCGGTGTAAATCCCGGGCACATCCGTCCAGATTTCACACAGGCTCGCTTCGAGAATGGCAGCCAGCAGGGCCGCGGAAGTGTCGGAGCCGCCACGGCCAAGCAGGACGGTATCGCCCTGTTCATTGGCCGCAAAAAAGCCCTGGGTAATGATGGCTTGCGCGCCCGTATCACGCAGCCGCTGGCTAAGGGCGGGATTCGGGAGGCTGTCGCAGCGTGCAGCGAGGTAATTGATGGAATCTCCCCCGGCAATCGGTGTGGAGATCAACGCTTCTTTCACATCAAACCACTGGCATCGAATGCCCCTGTTGTTAAGAAAAGCATGACCCAGACGCGTCATCATGATTTCACCAAGGCTCATAATCTGCGCTTTGGTTTTTGCCGGCGCTTCTCTGAGCAGGGCTACGCCTGTCAACAGTTGGTCCAGCTGTGTGAGTTCGCCTGCCAGCAGCTCATCCGGGACCTCCAGCGCTTTTGCCAGCTCATAGTGGCTGTTACAGATATCCCTGTAGATGGTCTGGTGCTGATTCAGCAACGCGGCGTGGGTGGCCTGTTCCAGCTTGTTCGATATCTGCGTCATGGCGGAGCAGACAATGACCGGCTGAGCACCCTGGTCAATGTGATGCCTGGTAATTTTTGCGATATTGTCCCAGGTTTGCCGGGATGAGACGCTGGTACCGCCAAATTTGGTGATGAGCTGTTGCATAAAATACCCGCACAAAAAAAGAACACGTTAACATGGACTGGACGTTGAATACAAGGGAACAGCGAACGATTGATGATGTCAAATTGTCAATCTGTATATAAGCTGCTCACAGTGGGCTTTGAATGGCTACTATCTGATTCTATTGATAAATTTTTCTCTAATTTCATTTGAAAAGACGTTTAATTCATTTATCATCATCTTGATTTATAACATTTGGGTGCATTTAAAAAAGTAAGGAGTGTGTAGTGAAAGGTATGCAAAAACCCATGAAATCGATTCTTAGTGCTGCCATTCTCAGTGCAATGGCTACCGGAGCTCATGCTGCGGGCTTTTCGCTGTACACAGAAAGCAGCGCAGCGGCTACAGGTAACTTCGCTGCAGGTATCGCTGCCGAAGGTTACGATGCATCGATTGGCTGGTATAACCCTGCGGGGCTTGTGTTGATTCGCGATCAACAGGCTGTTTTTGGCGGCGTTGGTGTATTTCCCGGTGCCAAGTTAAGCGGTAATACAACGTTTGCTACGGTGATTGCCCCCGGATTAACGTCCACTTACAGGCAATCATTCAGTGACATCAAGGGCGAAGTTGACGCGTTGGTTCCTTCTTTCCACTATGCACTGCCTTTAGGCGAAAACGCGACTTTTGGCGTCAGCGTCACGTCTCCTTATGGTCTGGCTACAGACTGGAGCACGTTTTACCCCACGCGTTACGCGGCCACGTTCACGGAGTTGATCACAACCAATATCTCTCCACAAATCGGCGGCAGAATCACTGAACATTTCGCTCTGGGTGCCGGGGTTGACCTGCAATATGCCCGCGTGAAATTCAACAGCATTATCGGTGCACCGGCTTTCCTGCAGTTCATCGGCGCAAACCCCATGCTGTTTGATTCTTATTCTTACAACAAAGGCGATTCATTTGGTACCGGTTTCCACGTCGGTGCGTTGGCCATGTTCAATGAAAACAACACGCGCATTGGTTTGAACTACCAATCCGTCATGCATCATGAATTCCATGGTTACAGCACGTTGACCGGACGTCTGGCTTCTGGCCCGGCCCTGGATAACCATAATGCCTCCTTCACCAGCGACATTCTTTTCAGTAATCCGATTGAGCTGCCCGATGTGGTTACTCTGTCAGGCTTCCATCATCTGAATGATAAAGTCGATTTACTGGCGTCTGTGGTTTACACCGGATGGCATACTGTAAGAAACATTCAATTGAATAACGTCGCAGCCTTCTCTCTGGCACTGGAAAGACAAGTACTGGTCAATTCCACGTCCACTGAGAATTACGACAATGCCTGGCGTTTTGCAGTCGGTGCAAACTACCACGTCAATGATGTCTTCATGATTCGTGTGGGTGGCGGTTATGACGAGACACCAACGCAGGATGCATTCCGTACCATTCGTTTACCGGATGCGGATCGTTGGGCCTTGTCTGTGGGTGCTCATTATCAATGGCGTCCTAATCTGGGTGTGGATGTGGGGTATACCCATCTGTTTGCTGATGATGTGCTCATTAACAAAACAGTCATAGCCGGTCCTGGCAGCACCTTCAACGTCAATGCCACAGGTAAAGCCCGTGCCGATCTCCTGGGCGCGCAGCTGGTGTGGATGATTGATCAACCTGCTCCTGTTCCAGCCGGAAAATAACTCGGCGGAATAAAAAAGCCACGCATTGCGTGGCTTTTTTTTCTTTTAAATAACTCAGTTTTTGTCTTCGGTAATGATGACTTCGCCCGCATTAACTACGGTAATGGTAAAGCCGTTGGCGCTGAGCTTCTTCGGCGTGATATCACCTGTGCTCATGTTCATTTTAAGCCAACCCACTTCAACCGGGTTTGAGGTGTCGGTACCCATTTTGATTAAAGCACCGCATTGCTTTTGGCTATCGACATAAGGGGCACAAGCGAGTTGAACCAAAGACCACAACAGACTCTTTTTAGTCTTTTTAGGTGTGGGGTAGGGGGATTGTACAGTGCCATTGATAAACGCATTGGATTGATAATTCGTTTGGTTATCGGTCGTCAGATGGCTCGGGGCAGCAAAGGCGATTGCGGTGGTTAAGCCTAAGGTTATTGCCGCTACACCTTTTAATAAAGCATTCACATTTCACTCCTTAGTTGATGAAGTTGTTAATATACAACCAGTTATCGGTTGATTGAGTACTCCAAAACCAACCAACCGATGACACTATAGGCGAAGCGTGCGTGGGACTCAAGCTTTATAGGCGGTTAACTAATCGGGCAAAATCTTTGGCAAAATAGGAAATCAGCAAATCAGCCCCCGCCCGTTTAATGGCCATCAAGCTTTCAAGCATGGCCGCCTCTTCCTGAATTAACCCGTGTTGAGCCGCCATTTTCAACATGGAATACTCACCGCTGACCTGGTAGGCACAAAGCGGTATTTCCGGGTAATGCTGCTTTAACAGGTGAATAATATCGAGGTAATTCATCGCCGGTTTAACCATCAGCAGGTCGGCGCCTTCCTCTATATCAAGCGCGGCTTCGCGCAGGGCTTCTGCCGAATTGGCCGGGTTCATCTGATAGGTTTTACGATCGCCAAATTTCGGAGCGCCCTCAGCCGCTTCACGGAAAGGCCCATAAAAACTCGAACTGTATTTGACAGCGTAACTCAAAATCGCCGTATCCTGATACCCTTCGCTGTCCAAGGCTTCACGAATGGCTAAAACCATGCCGTCGGTCATGCTGCTTGGTGCCACCCAATCGGCACCGGCTCTGGCGTGGCTGACTGCCTGTTGGCCGAGTAAATACAGGGTCTCGTCATTATCAATCTGCTCGCCGTGCACCACACCGCAGTGGCCATGATCCGTGTATTCGCAAAAACAGACGTCGGTGATCACCAGCATGTCGGGATGACTCTGTTTAATGCTCTGAACGGCGCGCTGAATAATGCCGTCGTCCTTAAGCGAGTCGCTGCCTCGGGCATCCTTGTGGGCTGGAAGACCAAACAGAAGAACGGCGGGCAGACCAAGCGCGCTTAAGCTGTCGAGTTCTTCGGTCAGTGCATGCAGGGGCAGTTGAAATTGGCCGGGCATGCTTTTTATTTCTTTTTTTTGCGGCAGGGTTTCACTGATAAACAGCGGGGCAATGAATTGCCTGGGATGCAGACGGGTTTCCTGCAGCATGTCACGCACTGCGGGCGTTTTTCTTAACCGTTTAAGCCTTAAGGGTAAATGATAAGCTGGGGTAGTCATTCTGAATCCTTTTGATGAGTGTAAAGAAGATCAACACCGCTGCTGCCGCTTAAGCTGGCGCTGACTTGAATACTGAAAAATTTATTTAACAGGTATTTAAGGGTTAACAAATTATTGCTTCCTTGCGAAAAGCCCATGTTATAGCTTAAGTACAGGCGATTAGATAATGATTTTCCAACGACAAAGGACGTCGTGTCCGTTGATTCATTCGTTTTACGATTGTATTCCGTATTATTTTCCACATTGACATCAAAGCCAAGGTTATTTTTCAATTGTTCAAGAAGTTGTGTGCCTTTGCTGCCGGAATCCAGATTCATGGATGAAATGGCGGCAAGCAGAAGCTGTCCTCCCGATTTATTGGCCTGACTTGCGGGCTTGCCCAGGAGGAGCATGGACAGAATGTCAGCCTGTGAGAGGTTGGAGGGAATGGAGAAAAGCTGCGTTTTTGGCCGGTTTAAATGGCCGCTGACCTCGATGCCGACCGTGGTTTTGCTGCCGAAATCATAGGATTGCAGGTTTTCCGTATTGAAATCAAACAATCGATTAGAGCCTGCAAAAGACGCGCTGGCATTATTAAATTGACGAATAGCGCGCACTTTCATGTCGGGATTGTCAATCAGGCTGCCGGTGTAGATGAGCTGACCCTGTTGAATCAGTAAATCCTGGCCATAAGCATGGTATTTTCCATCCCGAACCGTCAATTCGCCGGTTGCCCGCATCGGGCCTTCAGGCAGCTGGCGCAGTTGCAGGCTGCCATCCAGGTAACCTTTTAAGCCCTTGATGTCGATTGCCACATCCTGCCCCATGTCCAGACGCACGTTGCTGTCGATATGCAATGGGTTAGGTTCGGGTTGTTTTTGCCCGGCGAAGACCACATCACTCGATAAACTGGCGCTGCTATCGAAAGTATGCGGTTTGATACTGGCTTTAGGAACGAGCAGTTCGCCGCTTAAGGCATAGGAGGATGGTTTAAAATCAAACGTGAGTTTAGGCGATAATTCCATTTGGTATTCATCCAGATTAAGGACCTGGACATGGTCGCCGTTAAAATGGAGCGAGCCGGTGAAATGCGGTGCAAATTGCCCCTGACCTTTGACGTGCAGCGGTTGATTATTGCTGAACAGGGCGCCTTCAATAACCCATCGTTGTTCATGGGTTTCCATGGTCAGTTCAATGGGATCAAGATGGATCCCCAATTTCGGTAACGCAACCCGGCCATGACTTAAGGCCAATTTGCCCTTCACAATCGGACGATGCAAGGGGCCGCTGGCCTGCAAATGAGCCTGCAACTGGCCGGCGGGTTCACTCAGGGCACTGCTCACCTCCTTTAAAAAATCCAGGGAGTTGATGTTGATGGTCAACTCACTGTCAAGCGTCTGTTGCCGGGTGATGAGCTGCGCCCACTGAAATTGCGGTAAAGTGAGTTTGAAGGCGGCGTTTTTATTCGCATCAATCTTAAACTGGCCTTTGGCTTTCAGTTCATGCCCCGTCAATTCCGCCCGTAACTCCCCGCCTTTAAACGCCAGTGGTTGAAGTGCAGGATCCTGGTAATGTCCTTCACCCATTGTGACAACCAGCCGGCCGCTGTCGGCCTTGTTCAGTTCCGCCGTCAGCGACAGGGTGGAGGTCAAATCCTTCAGCGCGGGGTGCAGTACGGCGGGATTGGGTAGGGTGGCCTTGACCTGCCAGTTGGATAAGGGGGAGCCATTGAGGCTCAGGCGATTGTTAGCCAGAAGGAGCGTCGCGTTCAGCCCCTGGTGTTGATAATTGGCCGTCAGTTTGAGCGGTTCGGCATTGTATTGTGCGGTAAGCGAACCGGTTGCTTCCAAGGAGTTAAGGGTATTGCCCATAAAAGAAGCGTCGGCTTTGAGGTGCTGAATCAACAAATCACTGGCGCTTTCGGCCAGTGATCGGGCAGTCAGGTTGCCCTGGATTTTAGGGCTGCGCTGCGTGTCATAACCCCCGCTAAACTGCACCTGATGATGAGGGAAAGTAAGGACTCCTTTCGCGTCAAGCCGTTCGCCACCGGTGGAGTGGGCTTTGATGGTCAGGTGGGACGGTAGGGGGGCTGTGAGTTGGGTGTCGACCTGCATGGTCAGTTCAGGGAGAGTACCGCGGATGAGCAGTTGCCCTTTCGCACTGGCGAGCTGCGTTAAACCCGGGAGCGGTGGCCATTGCAGTGATTGCCATTGCAGCCGGGTATCCAGTTGCTGACCGTTTTTCAGCGTGCCGGTGAGCTCCAGAGTGCCTAAACCCTGAAACTTCCCGTGCCAGCGATAAGCGGTGAGATCCCCGGTCATTGCAAGAGAGCCCTTAAGTCCCTGGCCTGGCTTGACCGCGCTTAATTCAATGCGGGCCTGCAGCGGGTAGGGGAAACGCGGTTTCGCCTTGGCCGTGATGTGCCATTGATGACCCTGGTAATTAAAGTCAACGCCACTTAATTGCCAGTTGTCATTCGACAACGAGGCCTTAAGGCTTACCTGCTTAAGGACCGCATCGCCGCCGGGATTACCAATGACCAGACGGTCGATGCGCGCCTGGGTTGCCATGATCGCCACAGGGAATTCAGGAAGCGCGAAGGAACCTGGCCCTGTCTGAGTTGTTGGTTCGGGATGAATGAGGACTTGTTTCGCCTTAAGGGTCTTAAAAGTCAGACGGTGATGAAAAAGCAACTGCCTGAGCGAGCATCGGAGGGTGACACCCTGACCCTCGATAAGCAGACCTTTGTCTTCATAGGTTAATTGACCGATGGTCAATCTGCCGCTTATATGACCGCCGGCCTGACGAATGTGAAGCTGGCCGGGTAAAAAAGCATGCGCCAGTTTGACTGTCAGGTACAGGCCTGGCGTTGTCGTTGCTAAAAAAACGAGGATGCTGGTCAGCATCACAAAGGCAAGAAGCAGGCTGTAAGTGATTGACTTGCTGAGTTTTTTTAGAAAAGGCATCATAAATCCGGTCCCATATTGACAACAAAGCGCGGTTTTCTGTCTTTGATGCGGTTAAAGTGGCTGTCCACGGCCTGGGCAATGCCGATTTTAATGGGGCCTACCGGTGAAACCCACATCAAGCCGATGCCTAAGTCATTTTGCAATACCCGGGGGCTGGGATCATACACATCGCCGGTATCAAAAAAACCGGTGAGATACCAGTGCTCCACCGTTTCCTTTTGGATTTCAAAACCCCCATAGGTGAGAATTTTACCCGGGCCAATGGCGTTAAAGGTGAAGGCTTTCAAATTGTCCGATCCCCCAAGCAACAGGGCCAGAGAGAGTGGCAATTGATTCACGTCATTAATGTCGGTAATCCCCTGCAGGGTATGAAAGTAAAATCGGGTGCGGATAAAGGGCAGGGTGATCGCCGCGCGGGCGTCCACCGAGGCCTGAGCAAAGCTCACTTCCGACAATACTGCGCGACTGGCACCCAAGGCATTTACGGTGATGTGATAACCCGTCGGTGAAAAGAGCTGGTTGGAAGTGTTTTTCCATCCCAGCGTGGCTTTTGGGAAAAAAGTCAGTTTTTCAAGTTTGGGCGCATTGTCATAGTTGAACCGCTCATACAAGCCATTTACCGTGAGCATTCGCTGAAACTGGTCCTTGTTGTGGCGTTGCCCCATGGAAAGCAGCAGCGAATTACTGTAGCCTGCGCCATAATCGAGATTGGACAGGCTGCCGGTAATGTCGTATTCATCGGTCAGCGGGTTTTTACCCGGGATGATATACTGCGCCTGCAGCGTATTCTGATTAAAAGAGCCTAAAGCAATGGCATTGAATTTATGACCGGCGCGATTCACAGGCACCACGTGGTAACCTACGCGCCCGCGAATCCCGGTGTCAGTACCAAAGCCTAAGCCCAGCGAGTAATTAATGCGGGCCGCCGCCTTAAGGTAAACATTGACCGGGATGGTGCGGCTGCTGTTCATGTCCGGTTTGGCATTGACCTGACTGAAATAACCACTGCCGGCTAGGCTGTTGCTGAGCTCAAGCAATTGTTCGGTGGAATAGGGTTGGCCATAGTCAAAGGGAATGTAACGGCGCAACAACTCCGGTGAAATGTAGGTCGGTTCAAAACGGACCTGGCCAAAATAAAACTGCGGGCCGGTATCAAAAACCAGGGTGATAACAGAGGTGTAGCTGGCCTGGTCGATTAGGATTTCAGCCTTTTGAAAATGGGCATGCAGGTAGCCTTCCTGTTCGGCGGCATCAATGAGCATCTGTTTACTCTCTTCGTATTTTACGCTGTTAAGCGGCTTGCCCTGTTGAATCGGTAAATGATGAAGTTTTCGCTTAATTTTAGCATTATCAGCCCCTTCTCCCTGCAGTTGAATGGACAGGCGGGTGACAAGCAGCGGCGGTCCCGGGTTGACGTTAATGAGGATGCTTTTGCCGCCGGCTGTGCGGCTGACCTGAATGGCGGGACGCAGGTAGCCGTAAGCGTAAACAGCCTGGGCCACTTGTTTTTCGAGGTTTTCATTGGTGTCGCTGAGCAGCGGTTTGGATTTTGCGTATTCGAGCAGGCGCATCTGAATATTATCCAGCACTTTGCCGCGGACGCCTTTGATTTGAACCTGCTCAGGGCCTTTGGCAGCAAAAAGCAGGGTAAGGCTGCCTGCGAAAAGTAAAAGGCAAACCAGTTTTTTCATGGTACGGTCAACGTGCTGGTTACTGAAAAAGAAGATTCCGCCAGGTTTTTCAGTGTGTAAATCAAGTCCAGGGCTTCCCGCGCGGACAACTCATCGGGGTTAATCGACGCCAGCAGCGCCGTGGCTGGCGAGGGAGCGGCCTTAAGGGGCTGCGTGGCAACCGGCGCAGCTGCGGCATGCGTAGCCTGTTGCAGGTGCTCTGTGGCAATGGCCAGGACGGCCTCTGGCATGCCGGCCAGGCGTGCGACCTCAAGGCCGTAACTGCGGTCGGTGGGACCTTCTTCAACACGGTACAGAAAGGCAATGCGGTTGGCATTCAATGCGGCCTGTAAATGTTTATTGCGAATGCCGGGATAGTGCTCAGGCAGCGTGGTCAATTCAAAGTAATGGGTGGAAAACAGCGTGTAGGCTTTGAGGGTGCCGGCCAGGTAAGAGCAGGTGGCATACGCCAGAGCAATGCCATCGTAGGTGCTGGTGCCGCGGCCTATTTCATCAATCAGGACCAGACTGTGCGCGGTCGCCTGCCTTAAGATACGCGCGGTTTCGGTCATTTCCACCATGAAGGTTGAACGGCCTGAGGCCAGATCATCACTGGCCCCGATGCGGGTAAACAGTTTATCAATGCGGCCAAGGCGTGCTTTTTTGGCAGGGACGAAACTGCCGGTATGGGCCAGCAGAACGATCAGGGCGTTTTGGCGCATAAACGTTGATTTGCCCCCCATGTTCGGGCCGGTGATGAGCCACATGGATTGCTCAGGCTTAAGGCAGAGATCGTTGGCAATGAATTGTTCTTGCAATATCTGCTCAATGACCGGGTGGCGGCCATCCTGAATGTCAAGCCCCGCTTCGGTGGTCATTTCGGGACAGCACCAACCGAGGCAGGCGGCGCGTTCGGCGAAATTGGTCAAGACATCCAATTGCGCAATGCCTTGCGCGAGGGTGGTCAATTCCGGCAGGTACTGAAGGATTTCGTCGAGCAGGTTCTCATACAACCATTTCTCGCGAGCCAGGGCTTTCACCCCGGCGGACAAGACTTTTTCCTCAAAGCGTTTCAGTTCCGGCGTGATGTAGCGCTCGACGTTCTTTAAAGTCTGTTTGCGTTGATAATAATCGGGTGCTTTCTCGGCCTGCAGACGGGACAGTTCAATGTAGTACCCCTGCACGCGATTGTAACCCAATTTTAATGAGGAGAGGCCTGAGCGGGCTTTCTCCTGCTGTTCCAGTTCGGCCAATTGACTGTTGGCATTGTCGCTGAGCAGGCGGAGTTCGTCGAGTTCGTCATCAAAGCCGGTGGCAATCACGCCGCCATCGCGAATCAGCATGGGGGGATTATCGACCAGCGCCTGAGTTAATAAAGCCAGCAACGCGGGCTTCGGCGTCAGATCATCGCGGATTTTAACGCCAAGCGGCGAGGAATGATTGGCCAGGGCGCTGTGAAGATCCGGCAGTAGGCGAAGCGCCTGGCGCAGTTGCGTCAGGTCGCGCGGCCTTGCGGATTTTAAGGCGATGCGTGAGGCAATGCGTTCAATATCGCCGAGCTGGCGCAAGAGGGGCTTTAAGACGGCCTCCTGCCGGTTGTGCATTAATTCCTTCACCGCATTCTGGCGTTCCTGGATAAGCGCATGTTGGCTTAAAGGCCGGCCCAGCCAGCGTTTCAATAAACGGCTGCCCATGGGGTTGCTGGTGTGATCGAGCACATCAAGCAGCGTGTTGTCCTGGCCGCCCTGGTAGTTTTCAAACAATTCCAAGTGCTTTTGGGTGGCGGCGTCGACCTGCAGGTAGTCGTCGTTTTTTTCAAGCGTCAACTGTTTAAGGTGAGGAAGGGCTTGCCGTTGGGTGGTGTGCAGGTAGGTTAAAAGGCAACCGGCGGCCGGATAGCTTATCAGGTACTCTTTGCCTGCGATGCCCTCCAGATGACTGACGGCAAATTGCTCGCAAAGCAGGCGGTAGGCCTGTTGTAAATCAAACTCCCAGGCGGGACGGGTTTTGACCGGGTAATCACCCAAACCGCCGTACTGACTTTGTTCGGGAATCAAAATTTCTGCGGGTTGCAAATGACCTAACGCCGCCTCGAGCGCCGAGTCATCCGCTACCTGCATTAAATGAAAGCGTCCGCCGCTTAAATCCACCCAGGCGAGACCGTAGTGGGATTTTTGCCGGTAAATGGCTAAAAGCAGGGTGTCGCGGCGGGCTTCAAGCAAGGCTTCGTCAGTGATGGTTCCTGGGGTGACAATACGGGTTACTTCACGTTCAACCGGCCCTTTGCTGGTCGCCGGGTCGCCAATCTGCTCACAAATGGCAACCGATTCCCCTTTTTTTAGCAATCGAGCCAGGTAATTCTCGACCGCATGATACGGAACACCCGCCATGGGAATGGGCTTGTCAGCCGACTGGCCGCGATGGGTGAGGGTCAGATCGAGAAGCTCGGCGGCGCGTCGGGCATCGTCAAAAAACAATTCGTAAAAATCACCCATACGATAAAACAGCAGCATGTCTGGGTAGTCAGACTTAATGCGTAAATATTGCTGCATCATGGGGGTATGGGTGGCTGACATAGGCAATCCCAAGCGGGTAAATAGTGCGATTTTAACAAATGCGCCACAGCAAGTCAGTAAAAGCCCGGAAGTCATGTGTATTAATTCAGAGCGGTCTGTAAAAAACAGACTTTTTTTAAGGGCTTATTCCACTCTCAGGATTTAGAGGCATAAGCTCAATGTCTTCAGGGCTATCGGAATGGTTCACCTTGAATAACCTGTTTTTCATGGTTTTAAAATGGCTGATGCTTTCCTGGCTCTCATCGCGCTGTAACAGCGTTTTTTTAATAAAATCAGCCAATTGATATAAAAAGTCGCCGATGGATGGAAAACCAGGAGCCTCTCCCTTCTCCTTTTTGTCAATAATGGCCTGGGATGCGGGTGAAAAATGAACACGGTTTGCCTGTAAAAGCCGCAAAATGGAAATGTCGGTTTGGGCAACTAAGCCGGGACTTAGCGTAAGGGCCTCAAAGATCAGGTCCTGATGCTCGGGAAGTTTATAAATTTCTTCGATAAAAAATTGAACCATGGGCAGTTGATTGGAGCGAATGGCCTGCAGCAAATGGGTCAATATCAGCGTTTCATCCACGAGGCCGGGCACTTTTTTTAACTGTTGGTAAAGAAGGTTGATGCAGGCTAAGGATTTACTGCGCAGGGCTGCCTTGATGGCATCGCCTGCAAGAATGGTTTGTGCAATGTCTTTTTCACTTAACTCTGGCGAGCCTTCATTCTGGTAAGCGTCAAGCATGAGCTGCAGAATATCCGGATTACCGCCGGCAGCGGCATGATGAAGGAATGTGGCGGCATTGCCTCGCATCAGGATAATGTCTCTAAAGCAGGCACTGCCATTGTCATCCTCCAGGAGACAATCCAGGGCTTCTTTACGGCCTTCACGCAGGGCTTCCCTGAAAATGTCAGGGATTTGACGGATGTCTTTCTCTTTTTTTATCTGTGAAAGGAAGAGGGGCAATACCTGAGTGGCATTCATCGAGGCGGCCACAATGCAGGCGGTGACTACATGCCTGTCATTGCTAAATCCTTTATCATACAGGACCTTGACTGCTTCTTTGTTGTCCATTTGGATGGCCCAAAACAGGTTGGTAATCCCATAGTCGCCGGCGCTGCTTAATGCCGTCTGGTCGGTTGTGAGGTATCTTTTAAATAATTCGTCCACGGCAGGAAAAGGCCTTGGCGTGTTATTTCGTTCAGGATGCCTGATCACCTGAACATGCAAACCTAAAGGGCCATACAGTTCAAGCGGTACGGCAATGGGGCTCAGCGTTTCGCTTAAATCCAATGGATCAGTGAGCAGGCCCAGCATGCCGGTGTATCGGAACACATTAAAGTGCAGTTCATGAATGACATCCTTTTCACTCTGGAATACTTTAAACCCTTCACGGTAATTGGGGTCATAAAGGATGTATTTGCCTTCTTTTTTACTGATGGACGCGGCATGATTGACGCTGCGGATAATCATGGCTTCGTCGTCTCTCAATGCAAGGTCTTTTAAAATTTGAATCCAGTGCGTGTCGCTGGTGGTTATGGCCAATTCAAAAGACGGCGTCAGAGGCTTGCCGGCAATCTCAAGGGTGGTAATGCTCTGTAATTGATTTAAGGTTTTATCATACTCTTCAGGCATGAAGCTTTTGGCAACTTGTTTGGCGAAAAGATGAATTTCTTCATTCCATTCGCCCGTCGCAGGCAGGTTGGCGATGGAATTTAACAGGGCCTGAAATTTTTCCACCTGCCCCTGCAGCGCATATTTAACGTACACGGCGGCCAGGCCATTGCAAATCCCTTGCCTGTTCATCCGTACGGGGTTGTTATGCCAATCAAGGTAGCGGTTAAGATGACGAATAATATTGCCTTGATGAGTGGCAGGATGCATAAGTTACCTTTGAAGAATACCGTTTCACAAACGCGTGATTGGTTTTAATTTTTATCATCTGGCGTCATTTTAATTCTTTAGGATTAACTAAAGCTTAATTGATGGAAAAATTGCAAAAAACTGATCTGAATTTAGTCAATCTGGCAGTCATTGGCGCTTACCGCTTCAGTGAATTCATGCTGCGGGTCAAGGCGGTCATCAGGCTATTTTAAAATCGTGCTGTGCAAAGAATTCCGTATTGGCCTGCTAACGGGTTAAGGAATCAATCCAGAATCAACATATTTGCGGTAAATCAACGCTAACTTCTTCACTTAAGATAAATTTTTGTTAGACTATAGCTGGTGATCTAGAATAACAATAATGTTAAAAACACGGAGAATAACTATGAAACGTTTAGCCCTTTTGGCTGTATCTTCATTCCTGGCTGTCTTACTGACTGCGTGCGGTGATAACGCTGAGAAAAAAGCGGAAGACAATGCCGCGACCAATGTTGAGCAAACCACCACAACCACGCCTGCGCCAGCGCCTGCTGATCAAAACAACAACCAAACCACCACCACTCCGACTGACAATAATGCCGCTACTGATGCCTCCAAGCCTGAGTAATGGTGTCTAAGGATTAGAAGCCCCGCAACCATGCGGGGTTTTTTTTGAGGCATAGAGAACATGAATGAAGTCATAGAGCCTTTGCTGAAATCCCTCACTGCCTTGCTGCAAGACAAAAAAATAATCATTGCCACGGCGGAGTCCTGTACCGGCGGGTTGATTGCCTCGCTGCTGACGGAATTGCCGGGAAGTTCGGCCTGGTTTGATCGGGGGTTTGTCACTTACAGCAATGAGGCCAAACAGGAGTTACTGGGGGTTGAAGCCGGGTTGCTGGCCCAATACGGTGCAGTCAGCCTGCAAACCGCAGAAGCCATGGCTGCCGGTGCCTTGAAGCACAGTCATGCCCATGTCGCCCTTGCGGTCACCGGCATTGCCGGGCCGGATGGCGGTACCGAAGCCAAGCCGGTAGGGACGGTTTGTTTTGCCTTTACTGAGCGCAATGGCCTCATGCAGTCCCGCTCCTGCCTTTACTCGCCGTCTTCCCGCAGTCAGATTCGTTTTCTGTCCTGTATCGAGGCCCTGCATGGCATGATTTTTTTGTTGAATCAAGCCTACCCTCAAGCGTAATTGCGACGTTTGCTGCAAGTGGCCATCTGTGTGATAATTTGCCCTTTGAATACTAGGTGATGAACTATGGAAGAGAATAAACAAAAAGCGCTGAGCGCTGCACTGGCTCAAATTGAACGCCAGTTCGGCAAGGGCTCGGTCATGCGCATGGGCGACAGCAGTGCAGAGCGGGACATCGAGGCGATTTCCACCGGCTCGTTGGGTCTGGATATTGCTCTCGGCATTGGCGGTCTGCCGAAAGGGCGTGTTGTTGAAATTTACGGCCCGGAATCATCCGGTAAAACCACGCTGACCCTGCAAGTGATTGCCGAGTGCCAGAAAATGGGCGGTACCGCCGCGTTTGTCGATGCGGAACATGCCCTGGATCCCAGCTATGCTGCCAAATTAGGTGTCAATGTCGATGAGCTTCTGGTTTCTCAACCCGATACCGGGGAGCAGGCACTGGAAATCACGGACATGCTGGTTCGTTCCGCAGCTGTGGATGTCATCATCATCGACTCGGTTGCCGCTTTAACGCCGAAGGCAGAAATTGAAGGCGAAATGGGGGATACCCATGTCGGTCTGCAGGCGCGTTTGATGTCGCAGGCGCTGCGTAAACTGACCGCCAATATTAAGCGCTCCAATACCCTGGTGATTTTCATCAATCAGATCCGCATGAAGATCGGTGTGATGTTCGGTAATCCTGAAACCACCACCGGCGGTAATGCGTTGAAGTTCTATTCTTCCGTGCGCCTTGATATTCGCCGCGTCGGCTCCATTAAAAAGGGAGAAGAGGTGCTTGGCAGCGAGACACGCGTTAAGGTCGTTAAAAATAAAGTGGCTCCGCCTTTCCGCACCACTGATTTTGATATTCTTTATAATGAAGGGATTTCCCGCGAGAGTGAAATCATCAATCTCGGTACGCAATTGGGTCTGATTGAGAAATCAGGGGCCTGGTACAGCTACAAGCAGGAAAAAATTGGTCAGGGCAAAGACAACGTTCGCGTTTTTCTGAAAGAAAATCCTGCCATTGCCAAGACACTGGAACAGCAAATTCGGGCTGAACTGCTGGTGAAGAAACTGCCGGTTGCTGCCGTGGAAGAAGAGGTTGAGACGGTCGATGACTAAGGCGTTCGACTGTGCCTTGCGTCTGCTGGCCAGGCGGGAGCACAGTGCGCAGGAGTTGGTTGGCAAGTTGATTCAAAAGGCGTACAGCCGGGAAGAAGCAGAAGACGCGCTTCGTGTGTGCCAACACCAGCAGTTGCAAAGCGATGCTCGTTTTGCCGAGCAGTTATGCCGCACCCGAATCAATCAAGGGTACGGCCCTTTGCGCATTCGCCAGGAACTGGAGGCGCAGCGGGTCAGTGAGGACATCATTGCCCAGGTGTTGGCAGAAGAAGAGGGTAATTGGCCAGACCATGCTCAGGCTGTCTGGCTTAAAAAATTTAAGGCCCAGAGGCCTGCCTCGTTAGCTGAGCTTAAAAAGCAGCAGCGATTTTTACTGTACCGTGGATTCCCTGGCGATATGATCGCTCGAGTTTTTAAAGATAATTTAAACGTTGTGAGAGCATGAAAAGTTCAGACATTAGAAAAGCATTTATTGAGTATTTTTCTCAACGAGGTCATCAGGCTGTGGCGTCGAGTTCACTGGTACCCGGTAATGATCCCACCCTGTTATTTACCAATGCCGGCATGGTGCAGTTCAAAGACACCTTTTTAGGTCTCGAGCCGCGCCCGTATACGCGGGCGGTGAGTTCACAACGGTGTGTGCGGGCCGGGGGTAAACACAATGACCTTGAAAATGTCGGCTACACGGCCAGACACCATACCTTTTTTGAAATGCTTGGCAATTTCAGTTTTGGCGATTACTTCAAGCGCGAAGCCATTCGCTATGCCTGGGAATTTCTTACCGGGGTGTTAAAGCTTCCCGCAGAAAAACTCTGGGTGACCGTGTTTGAAGACGACGATGAGGCGGCGGACATCTGGTTAAAGGAAATGGGGGTATCGCCGGAGCGCTTTTCACGATGCGGTGAGAAGGATAATTTCTGGTCCATGGGCGATACAGGACCCTGCGGCCCCTGCACTGAAATTTTTTATGATCATGGACCATCCATTCCGGGCGGGCCGCCAGGCAGTCCCGATGCTGACGGCGACCGCTACATTGAAATCTGGAATCTGGTTTTCATGCAATACAACCGCGATAAACAGGGCGAGTTGCATCCTCTGCCCAAGCCTTCGGTGGATACCGGCATGGGCCTTGAGCGCATTGCCGCTGTGGTGCAGGGCGTTCACACCAATTACGAAATCGACAGTTTCCAGCACATCATCTGCGCCATACAAAAATTAACGCCGACAACCAAAACCACGCACCCATCCCTTAAAGTGATAGCGGATCACATTCGCGCCTGTTCATTCCTGATTGCCGATGGCGTTTTGCCGGGTAATGAAGGACGGGGTTATGTGTTAAGACGCATTATCCGCCGCGCGGTTCGGCATGGGAATAAACTGGGCTTGCAATCGCCCTTTTTCTCAAGCCTGGTGGTGCCATTAATTGACGTGATGGGTGATGCTTACCCCGAATTGATTGACACGCGCGAAACCATCGAACGGGTTCTTGCCCAGGAAGAAAATCAGTTTGCCCGGACGCTTGAACAGGGGCTGCGTTTGCTTAAGGATCAGATTCAAACCATGAGCGGCCGCGAAATCAATGGGGAGGTGGCCTTTAAGCTCTATGATACTTACGGCTTCCCTCTGGATTTGACTCAGGACATTGCCCGCGAGCAGGATTTAACGGTGGACATTGAAGGATTTAATCGCTGCATGCAACAGCAGCGGGAACAATCCCAATCAGCGAGCCAGTTCACCACCGATTATTCTCAATCGCCGCCACTGCAGGAAACATCCACATTTCATGGCTACGAGGTGGAGGCAATGGCCAGCACAGTGACGGCCTTGTTAAGCGAAGGCAAAGCAACCGACGTGCTGGTGGCTGGGATGAAAGGCGCCATTGCGCTGGCGGCTACACCCTTCTATGCCGAAAGCGGCGGTCAGGTGGGTGATAAAGGTCAGTTACTCAGCCCCGATGCCTTGTTTCGAGTGGATGACACGCAACGAGTCGGTCAGGCCATCGTCCATTACGGCGAGGTTCTCAAAGGGCGCTTTGTTGTAGGACAAGCCGTCGAAGCGAAGGTGGATTCTGTTCGTCGCGGCGCCATTCGTTTAAACCACACCGCCACCCATTTATTGCATGCCGCATTAAAGCAGATCATTGGCGGCCATGTGCAGCAGAAAGGGTCCCTGGTTGACGCGGAGCGGGCGCGGTTTGATTTTTCTCATTACGAATCGTTAACGGCAGAACAAATTCATCAGATCGAATGCCTGGTGAATGAGCAAATCCGTGCCAATCATCCCGTCGTGACGGAATTAATGGATGTTGAGAAGGCCAGGAACAGCGGGGCGGTGGCCTTGTTTGGTGAAAAATACAGTGACGAAGTCCGGGTATTGTCGTTGGGTGAATTTTCCAAAGAGCTCTGCGGCGGTACGCATGCCATCCGAACAGGGGACATCGGTCTGTTTAAGATCATAGCGGAATACGGGATTGCCAGCGGCGTACGTCGCATTGAAATGATGACCGGCGGCCATGCCTTAAACTGGATTAACAGCCAGCTGGACAGCCTGGATGAGGTGGCCCGGAAATTAAAAACTACAACGCCACAGGCGGTTGAAAAACTCTCGCAATTGTTAAATGAGACGCGGCAGCAGGAGAAGGAATTGACCCGCCTGCAAACGAAGTTGGCTGCAAAATCCGGTGACGATCTGTTGTCAGAGGCAGTAAAAATCGGCAAAGTGAATTTGCTGGTTAAAAAACTGGACAATGCCGACAGCCAGGGCTTGCGTACAACCCTGGATCAATTGAAATCCAAATTGGACAATGCCGTCATCCTCCTGTATGCCATTGATCAGGAAAAAATGAATGTGGTGGCAGGGATTAGCAAAAATCTGATAGGCCAGGTGCCCAGTGCGGGATTATTGGTCAAGCACCTGTGCGGTAAAGGCGGCGGCCGTGACGACATGGCCCAGGGAGGCGGTCTGGTTCCGGATGATTTGACAGCTAAACTGGCAGAAATTAAAAACATGGTAGGGGATGCTGTGAAATCGGCTACCCTTTAACCTCTCTGGCCATTTTATGCGTTAAAATGGCCATGCCTGCACGAAAGGGAATTGATGATGCGTTTTTTCAGTGAATTTAAAGAATTTGCCATGCGCGGCAATGTGGTTGATTTGGCCGTTGCGGTAATTATTGGTGCCGCCTTCGGAAAAATCGTTTCTTCGCTGGTGGATGGCATCATCATGCCGCTTATCGGTTTGCTGCTGGGTGGTGTTAATGTCGCGAATAAATCCTTTCAAATTGGGGATGCGGTGCTCAAGTGGGGGGCTTTTTTACAAACCGTCATTGATTTTACCCTCATCGCCTTTGCCATTTTCGTGGTGATTAAGCTCATCAATTTGTTGCAGAAAAAAAAGGACGAAGCCCCGGAAAAGTTGAGTCGGGAAGCGGCCATTTTAATCGAGATCCGGGATTTGCTGAGCCAAAAGGGGACACGGTCCGCGGATTAGCTGAAGGTCTTGCGTTTATTTTTACCTAACTCCGCAAGCTTGAGCTTCTCCGGCGGATGCGCAATGGACGCCCTCTCAGGATGTCTATCCACGTGTGCAAAAGTCAGTTTATTCCTAACCCCTTTCAACGATCCCCTTGCTTCTTTGCTATACTTACAATGTGTTCACTGATAGGAAATTATCATGGCTGAACTACTTAATTTAATCGCGGTGATTATTATCGCCGGTGTATTAATGTGGCTCGTCAATGTCTTTATTCCCATGCCAGGGGCGATTAAAACCTTGCTTAATGTATTGGTGTTGATTGTATTAATTCTTTATATCTTACAATTCTTTGGTTTAATCCATACCATGTTGCCGACAATCCGGCTATTCCGTTAACGTGAATCAAGAGATGAAAAGCGGCCTTATGGCCGCTTTTTTATTGTGCATTTGGTCTATATTTATACAATGGTCCCGTTGTAGCGAGTGATATTTTGGCCGTTGATAAAGACAAGCTGCGTGAGTCGTTGAATGAAGACAAAGAGGCCATTCAACAGCGATTAAATTCACAAATTGCTCATTATACTGACATTGATACGCAACACTTCGTGAGTTCACGTCTAAATGAAGACGCTCAGGCTGAATTATACCGGGGCGTTCCACCGGACTCCCACCATCCTCTCGCACCGCCGAATGATGAGGGACTCTATGACCCGCAGTATTTTCGTAAAAAACTGATTGCCCATATTGCTGCCATTGAGGCGGGTAAGGAACCCTCTTACAAGGGCGATGCTCACAAGCGGGCGGTGGATCCGGCTTCCGCAACCATCTCGATGCAGGATTTTCTGGGAGCGAACGGGGTTAAACTCTATCGTCTGGCACTGGAAGAAGAATTAAACAGCAGGGAATACCGCAATGCCCTGTTTTATGCCTCAACCGACCATTACCCTGGCGAGAAATGGGCAGAAAGACCGGCGATCATTGTTTCCGGGCCTTCAGCCAGTGGCAAAACTGTAGCCACTCAGGCTGCTGTTGAGCAGGCGACACGCTTTTTACCCAAAGCCACGCCTCAGGATTTTTCTGGCAATGATGTCGTTGCCATTGACGGGGGTAAAGCGCGTGAGGTATCGCAAATGCGCAAGTTGGTCATCCAGGCAGCTAACCACAAAGGATTTTCAGGCATTAAGGATTTACACAAACAAAGCGACATCCTTGAAAAAGCCAAGGGCAGTATGCGTGAAGCAGTGATTAAATCCGATTTGGGCTTTGTCATTCCTGAAACCTTTTCAACCTGGAGTATTCCTTTTCACAAAATCCATGATTTGATGAAAAAAATTGATGTCTTACCTGGCACCAAGCAACTCTTTAGCCGTGTCGTCGGTGAAGAACCCTCGTTGTTTCAGAAAATTGTTAATTTTATGGGTAACAGGCGGGCCTGGAAGCGGGAGGGGTTTGAAGAACAACCCACCCTGGATCTCAATAATCAGCGCATCTCGGAATCCAAGGCTTACGGGGCAAGTGGTTTCAGTTTTGGTGTAAGCGGGTCTGAGAAGGCAGAAAAATGGTTTAAGAGACACAGCAAGGACAAACTTTCAATGACCATTACCAATGATTTGATGCTGGTGAAGGAACATCCACCCGGCTCCGAGCATTGGCAGAAAGCAGAACCCGGTGAACCGGGTGTCGAATTGATTTCACAACGGGTTTTTGATTACTGGCAGTTTTTACAGCAAACAACGGATGGGAATTCGTTAAGCATTTCTGATAAATATTATGCCAGCCTGGATTTTAAACGGTTTTGCAAAGAAATAACCCGCCCTGACGATTTGATTCGTGTAAAACCCGATCCTGAACACCCCAGACGATGGCTTGCGGCCCCTATCCATGACCAGGGGGCATTACTGGTTTCCCGGCGGGTATATGACCAATGGCGATTTCTGCAGGACAATAGTTCACAATGGCTGCTTGAAAGTCAGGAGGGCCACTTAAGTGAGGGGGATAAGAAAAATCTTCTCGACAGCCAGCTAAGCCTTGAAGAGTACAGCAAAAAAGTGATTCTTAAACCGCACATCAAAACGTCGGCGGAAATTGACATCAAGGTGGCTTTGGACGCCATCGTAAACCGTCATTTGAAATTGCAAGAAGGGTTGGATGCCGGCCTAAAAAGCGGCAAACTGTCTCCGGAAGAGATAGAAAAACTACAGGCAAAAATCAATGTGCTCAAAGGCATTGAAATCGTCCTTAAGGATTTAAATTCTCCCAGCAAGGACAGTTTAATGGCGTTAAGAGAGAATATTGATTTCAAAATCAAGGCATTAAAAGAGCATGGTTATACCCACAGACTGTACAGCGAAACCGAACGGGTCTTAAAAAACCTGCAAGGGGCGCTGGATAAAGCCATCAGTGAATTTGACGGCAGACCGTCCAGTACCCAGGATTTTAAAGAAGCACTGGCAGAGATAGCAAATGACACGGCCTATACTTCCGAAGTATCCGCCAAGCCAAGGTGACAGAAGGGGAAAGAAAGCATTTTATTGAACCTCATGAAGCCTCCAAAAAACGAGTTAAAATGGCAGTGACGGGTCAGACTGAGCCAAAGAGGAAGCGAGTGGGATGAAATCTTAAAAATGGATCCTTCGCTGAATGAATCCCTGAGAATAATGGTGGTGTGTTTATAGAAGTCGTGGGTATACTGTATTATGGCACTGTAGAGAGGGGCGAGGCATGCGCACAGCATTTATAGGGTTGGATTACATCATCGACATCATGCATCCTGAAGGTAAAATAGCACGGTGTGCTGAACAGGCGGCAGAGCGTGACATCATTACTAAAACGAATGACGCTTTGGAAATTATTACTCAGAAGGGATGGTTAAAAATTCTTGTCAAGGTCGGTTTTAGCGAAAACTATGTTGAGCAACCCAAGCATTCGCCCATGTTTGGTAAAGTCAATGAGTTGGGGGCTTTAAGGCTTGACTCTAAGGGCACTGACTTCCATCCGTCCTTGAATACCTCTGACTGTCTGATTGTCGTAAAGCCGAGAGTCAGTGCATTTCATGGAACAAATCTCGACGTGGTATTGCGCGCTAATAAAATTGAGCGTCTGTTGATCAGCGGGGTGAGTACTGCCTGGGCTGTACAAAGTACGGTGCGTGCGGCGCATGATTACGACTACCAAGTGTGCATTATTGAGGATCTGTGCGCCGCTGCGGATAGGCACGAACATCAAACATCAATCGATTTAATGAGCAGAATTGCAAAGGTAATCACTGTCGAGGATTTAAAAAATTTTTAATGCGATTCTATCAAAAGGGTTTAAACGGATTAAAAATGAAATCAGAGGCAACTTGCTGTTGCGTGGTGTTTTAGTTCTCCTGCCCTTTGCCTGTTTGTTTGGGTTAACTGGAAATTATTCCTGGATGCAAATATCAGTGGTCAGTATGTCTACTCTGATTGTTGAGGAAAGGCTTAAACTCACAGTTCCCGGCGTTTTGCTGCATGGCTTAGGCATCATTATTCTTTTTAATGTCCTGTTTCTAACTCAATTCCAACCCTTTATTTTTGTAATAGTCTGCACAATGTCTGCCACAGCGATTATTTGGGTTACCACTCAGGGTGAGCAGCTACGCACATTGGGAAATTGGACTTTTATTCCTGCAATTATTCTTTCGATAGAGTTAGCCTCTGAATCAAAGCATGGACTATTGGAGGAAAGCAAACTAATTTTCCCGTATTTGATAGCTGCTTTATTGCCCACGCTGTGTATCAGTTTGTATGAGCAAATTAAAATGATAAAAAGAGAGTCTCGTTTTAACCTGCTGCAATTGTCTTCTCTATCGGATTTTGGGGAAAAGAAAAATAATGTGGAGGCCATGCTGGCCATGGCGCTGGGAATTATTGTTTCTGCCTGTTTTGTTGAGTATTTACCAATGGAGAATGGGCAATGGATGATTTGGGGTGTTGCCAGTGTGATTACAGGTCACAAGGACAGTTCGACTAAGAAATTCAAGGAACGTCTTCTCGGAGTTTCAATCGGTGTTCCTCTCGGTATTGTCTTTGGTGGATACGTCATCCCTTCAACACCGTTTGATTTAATCGTGGTAACCGTTTGTCTTTTTTTGACCTTGGTCGCTTTTCGTCGTTATGTGATCGCCTATACCTGTCGTTGTTTTTTAGTGGCTACTGCGGTCATGCTGCTCACGCATTCGAAAACCATAGCCTTTGAAAGACTTTCCCATGTCATTGCGGGTGGTGTAATTGGCTTGACTGCCATTGCTTCCTCGCGTTTTCTGCTTAAACAAAGGAGTTAATGGCTTCTGGAATTGTACTACGAATGGGTCACTCCATTTTGCGCGGTAATAATAAAAACGGGCCTTGCGGCCCGTTTAGTTAATCCTCATCCCAGCTTAAAGTACCACCTGCCTGGTATTCAATGACACGGGTTTCAAAGAAGTTTTTTTCTTTCTTCAAGTCCATCATTTCACTCATCCAGGGGAAGGGATTTTCTGCGCCTGGGTATTGCTCTGGTAGGCCAATTTGCGCGAGACGGCGGTTGGCAATGAAATGCAGGTATTCTTCAAACATCTCGGCATTCATACCCAGAATTCCATGCGGCATGGTGTCTTTAGCGTATTGATATTCGAGAATGACCCCTTCTTTAATCAACGCAATGATTTCTTCTTTAAAGGCCGGTGTCCATAAGTGAGGATTTTCAATCTTAATCTGGTTGATGACATCGATACCAAAATTCATGTGCATGGATTCATCGCGCAGAATGTATTGGAATTGCTCAGAGGTTCCAACCATCTTGTTGCGTCGTCCCATGGACAAAATCTGAGTAAAGCCGACATAGAAGAAGATCCCTTCAAAAACTACATAGAAAGCGATTAAATCACGCAGCAAACGCTGATCCGCTTCAAGGGTGCCTGTATGGAAGGTGGGATCGCCAAGGCTTTGGGTGAAGGGCAGGGCCCAGGCCGCTTTGTTGGCTACCGCAGGAATTTCGCGATACATGTTAAAGACAGCGGCTTCATCGAGACGCAGGCTTTCAATGATGTACTGATAAGCGTGGGTATGCAATGCTTCCTCGAAGGCCTGACGCAGCAGATACTGACGGCATTCCGGATTGGTGATGTGGCGGTAGACAGCCAGGACCAGGTTGTTGGCGACTAACGAATCCGCTGTGGAAAAGAAGCCTAGATTACGCAAAACAATCAGGCGCTCATCCGCGGTCAAGCCATTGGGATCCTGCCATAATGCCACATCCGCGCTCATGTTGATTTCGTTAGGCATCCAGTGGTTGGCACAGGCAGTTAAATATTTATCCCAGGCCCATTTGTATTTAAAGGGAACCAGTTGGTTTAAATCAGCACGGCAGTTAATGATTTGCTTATCATCAACCTGAATACGGCTGGCTCCCATCTCTAAGGATTCCAAACCGGTGGCACCCGTATGACCGGGTGCGCTGACATGTTGTTCTAATACTGACATTGGGTTCTCCTCAATTTATTGGCAGGCTTCACAATCCGGATCGAGAATCGAACACACTTTGGGTTCATCGATCGATACGGCATTGAGAGCACCGTCAGTAACCGTTGACTTCTCAGCGTTACTGGCACCCAAGCTGCGTAGATAATAGGTTGTTTTTAAACCGCGTTTCCAGGCATGCTTATATAACTCATCCAGCTTCTTACCGGAAGGCTTGGCCATGTAAATATTCAATGACTGCGCCTGATCAATCCATTTCTGACGGCGGGAACCGGCCTCCACCAACCACAGTGGATCAATTTCAAAAGCAGTCGCATAGCGGGCTTTCAACTCATCCGGGATACGGTTAATGGGTTGAACGCTGCCATTGAAATATTTTAAATCATTGACCATCACTTCATCCCAGAGATTCAGCGCTTTCAAATCAGCCACCAGGTAAGGGTTAATGACCGTGAATTCACCGGAAAGGTTGGATTTCACGTACAGGTTCTGATAAGTCGGCTCAATCGACTGGGCGACACCGCAGATATTGGATATCGTGGCTGTCGGTGCAATCGCCATCACATTGGAGTTGCGCATGCCCTGGGTGCGTACTTTAACACGTAATGGCTCCCAATCAAGCCGCTGTGAACGATCTTGATCGAGGTATTGGTTACGGGCCTGTTGCAGCAGATTAATGGAATCAATCGGCAGAATGCCTTTGCTCCACAAGGACCCCTCGTAAGTGGAGTAGCTGCCGCGCTCTTTGGCTAAATCAGAAGAGGCTTCGATGGCATAATAACTAATCAACTCCATGGACTCATCCGCAAATTCAACGGCCTTTTGTGAAGCATAGTCCACTTTCAGTTCGTAAAGCGCATCCTGGAAGCCCATTAATCCCAAACCGACCGGTCGGTGTTGCAGGTTGGAATGGCGGGCCTGAGGCACTGAATAATAGTTAATGTCAATGACGTTATCCAGCATGCGAACCGCGGTGGTAATGGTGCGCTTTAATTTGGCGCGATCGATCTGCCCATTGCTGATGTGCGCGGGTAG
Organism: Legionella taurinensis; assembly: GCF_900452865.1. Lineage (NCBI taxonomy): Bacteria > Pseudomonadati > Pseudomonadota > Gammaproteobacteria > Legionellales > Legionellaceae > Legionella > Legionella taurinensis. The sequence goes on along the minus strand of NZ_UGOZ01000001.1, from coordinate 2,280,162 downwards.
GTTGATACTGCCTAAGTTACAGACCGCAATTTCTTCCTGAGACGTGTTGAGTGTGATCTCGGTACACAGGTTGGAACTGTGGATGACGCCGGCATGCTGCTGCGGTGAACGCAGGTTGCAGGGATCTTTAAAGGTGAGCCAGGGATGGCCGGTTTCAAACAGCATGGACAACATCTTGCGCCACAGCTTCTGGGCCGAAAGCGTTTTTACGTTTTTGATTTTGCCTTGGCGGGCTTTTTCTTCATAGTCCATGTACAAGGCATCGAAGGCTTTACCGTATTGATCATGCAACTCAGGCACTTCGTCCGGTGAGAATAAAGTCCACTCGCCGTCTTCATTGACCCGCTTCATGAACAAGTCAGGAATCCACAGGGCGGTATTCATGTCATGGGTACGGCGTCGGTCGTCGCCGGTGTTTTTACGCAGCTCAAGGAATTCCTCGACATCACGGTGCCAGCACTCCAGGTAACCGCACACTGCCCCTTTGCGTTTTCCACCCTGATTAACAGCGACCGCGGTCACATCCGCCACCTTCATGAAGGGCACAACCCCTTGTGATTTGCCATTGGTGCCTTTGATGTGCGAACCCATGGCGCGAACAGGCGTCCAGTCATTGCCCAGACCGCCGGCAAATTTGGACAACAGGGCATTGTCTTTGATGGCGCTGTAAATGCCGTCCAGGTTGTCGGGAATGGTGGTTAAATAGCAACTGGATAATTGCGGTCTGACTGTTCCTGAGTTAAACAGTGTGGGCGTGGAAGCCATGTAATCAAAGGAGGACAGCAATTGATAAAACTCAATGGCCTTGGCTTCACGATCTTTTTCACGCAGGGCTAAACCCATGGCCACGCGCATGAAGAAGGCTTGCGGCAATTCATAACGAACGCCTTTCTCATGAATGAAATAGCGGTCATAAAGGGTTTGCAGACTGAGGTAGGTGAACTTCATGTCGCGTTCAGGCAACAGAGCGGCGGCCAGTTTGTCCCAATCAAATTCAGCCAGTTTGGTGTCCAGAATGCCTTGAGCAATACCTTGATTCAGGTAGGTTTTGAAATAAGTAGGGTAGAGCTCGGCCATCTCGTCAAAGGTCGCTTCCGTCTTAAGGGCTAATTTGTTCAATGCCTGGCTGCGCAGACTGTCGAGCAGGAGGCGGGCGCTGACGTAGGTGTAATTGGGTTCTTTTTCCACCAGGGTGCGAGCGGCCATGATCAGCGCTTTGTGCACGTCATCAAGCTTGGCCTGATTGTAGAGGTTACGCAGGGCATCTTTAATGACGGGTTCGGCACTGACGGCTTCGAGATCACGGCAGGCTTCTTCCACGATGGTGCGCAACCGATCCATGTCCAGCGGTCTTAATTCGCCGTCCGGCATGGTAATGAGGGGCACCTTGCTCTCAGCAGCCTGTTGCTGCAGCTTGGCTTCACGGGCTTTGCGGTGTTCTTCACGGTAGAGGACATAAGCGCGCGCCACCTTATACTGGCTGCTGCGCATCAGGGCTAATTCCACCTGATCCTGAATGTCTTCAATGTGGATGGTGCCACCGCTTGGCATACGGCGTTTAAAGGCCTGCGTGACCTGTCTTGCAATGCCTTCAATCAATTCGTGAATGCGATTGGACGCTGCCGCATTGGCCCCTTCCTCAGCGATAAAGGCTTTGGTAATCGCTACTTTAATCTTGTTCTCATCATAACTAACCACTTTGCCGTTGCGCTTGATGGTTTTAAGCAACCCAGGGGCATTGGCTGTCAATTCCAGCTGACTGATAGGCGGCACATCTTTTACCGGCTCAAGAAGTTCTGACATGGTTTCTCCCGAGATATTTTTCTTGTTATTTTTCTCTGACGCTTCATTCATAGTAAAGTAAAACCAACCCAATATCTAGTGTGTATTCTATAATTCTAGCTCAAGATATTGTGTTTTTCTTGTGGAAAGCAAGGGAATAAGCTGTGGATAAATTGTTGTTAATTCGCAAAAAACCAGGCGTAAGCGATGCTTAGTGTCTTAAGAAAACAAGCACGTTGGAGCTACTTCTTCGCCTTGACGATGATGGCATCGCTGACGTTGGAAAAGCCATGGACATTCAAACGGAAATTATTCAGCTTAGCGTACAGCTGCGTGGAGTTTCCGCCATCGAGATTGAGCGCGTTCAAGCAGTTAAGCGGCGGGGCTTTCATGAGTTGCGCCAACTCCGTGGTGGACATGGCGGCATGGTCGGTGACCAGGATGATGACATGCCCATCCTGGGTAATCCCCAAGGCGGTGCGCTCTGCGCGGCCTGCTTTAAGCGGTGGAATCTTGCCATTGACCAGAAGGCGCGGACCGCTTTGTACGGCAAAATCAATCTGGGCGCTGGGGTAGAACTGGCGGGCGCTCGCTAAGTAGGCGTGGTTGTTTTTAATGTAGAAAACACCCCACCAGCTGATTGGCTTAAGCGGGTTAAGCTGCTTTTTGTCCTTGATACGAAGCCCTAAGGAATTGTAATTGTCATCAAAAAAGCCGCCATTAATCGCCAGCAGCGCCTTGCTGAAGGCTGCAAATTCATCGACTGACGCATACTGCTGCGATAAATCCCGCGCCATCACCAGCGACAGGCGGTTGTCTTTCAAATGAATACGGAAGGCATGAATATGCGACCAGGGAGTCAGGTAGCCGCTGCCTATATCCTGGTAGTCAATGCCGGGAGACAATTGCTGCCAGTCGCTGGCCGCCACGGCAAAATTGAGCACCAGAACCACCATCAGCAGGGTAAATGCTGTTTTCGAAGCTCGCGTCAGCCATTTAAAGGGTGCAATGGTTTTCTTGAGCATAGTAAACTTGTATCCTTGAAACAAAACTTCAGCAGTAAGGGGACTGCCAATGGAAATATCAACGCAAAATAACAAAAGATTACAGGAACAGTCAACCGGGAATTTAAAGGCATTAATGCAGGAGGTCTTGGCGCTGGCAAAAGCAAAAGGGGCGAGCGATGCGGCAGTTTCAGTCAATCATGACAGCGGTTTTTCCGTTGACGTGCGCATGAGGGATGTTGAAACGGTCTCGTTCAATGAAGACAAGGGAGTAAGCCTGACCGTCTATTTTGGGCATCGCAAGGGGTCAGCGAGCAGTACCGACACATCCCCCAAAGCCCTGGATGCCATGGTCAATGCCGCCTGCGACATTGCCAGAGTCAGCGCCGCTGATCCCTGTTTTGGCCTTGCGGACAGAGAGTTAATGACCAACGAGCACCCGGACCTTGATCTCTATCATCCCTGGGACATTACGCCAGTGGAAGCCATTGAGCGCGCCTTGGCCTGTGAAACGCACGCCCTGTCGCTGGACAAGCGCATTGCCAACTCCGATGGCGTCAATTTCGGCACCTACACTTACAGTTACGGCTATGCCAACACCTACGGCGGGGAAGGCGTCATGCGGGGGTCGCGCCACAGCTTGAGCTGTTCCCTGATTTCCAGAGAGGGCGAGGGCATGCAGCGCGATTATGATTACACCACGGCCCGTCATGCCAGTGAATTGAAATCCCCTAAAGAACTGGCTGAAAGTGCGGTGCAGCGTGCAGTGAGTCGCCTCGGCGCCCGTAAAATCAAAACACAGAAACTGCCGGTGATTTTTTCTTCCAGGGTCTCCAGCGGGTTAATTTCAAGCTTCGTGGGGGCGATAAGCGGTTCCAATTTATACCGAAAAAGTTCGTTTTTGCTCGATTCCATTGACAAGCAGGTGTTTCCGAAGGGGTTTCGAATTTATGAACAACCGCGCTTGTTAAGGGCCTTGGGCAGTTCAGCTTTTGACGGGGAAGGTGTGCCGACCCGAAACAATGTGCTGGTGGAGGACGGCCGGGTCTGTCAATACGTGCTTGGCAGCTATTCCGCGCGCCGTTTGGGGTTAAAAACCACCGCGAACAGTGACGGGGTACATAATCTCACCGTGGATGCCAACGCGGGTGATTTGCAGTCGCTGCTCAAACAAATGGGAACCGGCCTGCTGGTCACCGAGCTCATGGGACAGGGCGTTAACGGCTTAACAGGCGATTACTCCCGGGGGGCGACCGGTTTCTGGGTCAAGGATGGTGAAATTCAACATCCCGTGGAGGAAATCACCATTGCCAGCAATTTAAAAGACATGTTCCTGGCCATTGCGGCGGTAGGAACGGACATCAATCCGAATATCGCTACCCGTTGCGGGTCGATTTTAATTTCACAAATGATGGTGGCGGGGGAGTGACGCGGTAACACACAGGACATGCGCGGTGCGGTTAATTCTGCGTACCGCGGCTTGTCCGCGGTATCCGGATACTGTCCTATGACAGGTGTCATGAAGAGAAATGAAAAGGCGAAGGCAGGATACAACCGGTAAGATTAATTCTTGTCGCGGAAGATAATGCGGCCTTTGCTCAGGTCATAAGGGGTTAATTCGACTTTAACTTTGTCGCCGGTAAGGATACGAATGTAATTTTTACGCATACGACCGGAAATATGGGCCGTCACAATGTGGCCATTTTCCAGTTCGACTCGAAACATGGTATTGGGTAAGGTATCGATAACGGTACCCAGCATTTCAATATGATCTTCTTTTGCCATAAGCTCTCACAAAAATGGAACGAGAATAAGGCACAAATGATGCACTAAATTATCCCAGATGGCAATAAACTCAATGCGGCTGCCACGATCCCTGCCGTGTAGGGTGAGTCAAACTTTCTTTTAAACGCTTTAAAAAATCGGATCGTTCGACAATCACCGCACCCAGACTCATCAGGTGGGCGGTGGGCAATTGGCAATCAATAAAATCAAATTGCCAGTCGGCTAGCGTCTTGCAGAGATAATACATCGCCATTTTGGAGGCATCGCGTCGATAATGGAACATGGATTCCCCAAAGAAAGCGCGTCCAAGGCTCAAGCCGTACAATCCGCCGCACAATTCGTTGTCTTCTGTCCAGATTTCAAACGAGTGCGCATAGCCCAGATGATGAAGCCTAATGTACGCCTCCTGCATTTCCGGCGTTATCCAGGTGTGATTTTCACCTCGCCCTTCACAGCTGGCACAGGCCTTAATGATCTCGCTGAAATGACTATCTCGACGGAAAACATGGGGGCGGTGCAGGGCTTTTTTGAGGCTGTGCGAAACGTTGAACTGATTGGGTTTCAGCAGCAGCCGCTTTGGGGGCGACCACCACAAAATTGGAGAGCCGGCCTGATACCAGGGGAAAATACCTTGGCTGTAAGCCTGTAAAAGATGGTGGGGCGCAAGGTCTCCGCCTACGGCAAGAAGGCCTTCCTCATCGCTCTGATTTGGATTGGGGAAAACAAAATCATCACCGGTGAGGAAGGTCAATGGCGCAATAATTATTCTCCCAGATCATCCAGGTATTTTTCGGCATCAAGAGCCGCCATGCAGCCAAATCCCGCGGACGTCACCGCCTGGCGGTAAACGTGATCAGCGACGTCGCCGCAGGCAAAGACACCGGGAATATTGGTTGCGGTGGCCATGCCTTCAAGACCCGAACGGATAGTAAGGTAACCATCCTTCATATCGAGCTGGCCTTTAAACAGGGCGGTGTTGGGATCATGGCCTATGGCGATAAAGACGCCGTCCATGGGTAATTCCGTGATTTCGTTGTTCTGAAGATGACGCAGACGCACACCTGTGACTTTCATGGCATCCCCCCTCACTTCTTCAAGGGTATGGTGCCACATCAGACGGATGTTGCCGTTTCGTGCTTTTTCAAACAGTTTATCCTGGAGAATTTTCTCGGCACGCAGGCTGTCACGGCGATGGATCAGCGTCACACTGGCTGCAATGTTGGATAAATAGAGGGCTTCTTCCACGGCTGTATTGCCGCCACCAATCACACAGACTGTTTTATTGCGGTAAAAAAAGCCATCGCAGGTGGCGCAGGCAGAAACGCCGCGTCCCTGATAGGCTTTTTCGGATTCAAGACCCAGGTAGCGGGCGGAGGCGCCCGTGGCGATAATCAAGGCATCACAGGTGTAGGTTTCGCTGTCGCCGTGCAGGACGAAGGGTCTTTGCTGAAGTTCGGCTTTGGTGATGTGATCAAAAATAATCCGGGTATCGAATCGCTCGGCGTGTTTCTGCATGCGCTCCATCAGCGCGGGACCCATCAGGCCTTCGATGTCGCCGGGCCAGTTGTCGACTTCCGTGGTAGTGGTCAATTGCCCGCCGGGCTGCATGCCGGTGATGAGAACGGGTTTTAAATTGGCGCGCGCGGCATAGACGGCGGCGGTGTATCCGGCGGGGCCTGAGCCGAGAATTATAAGGCGATGGTGATTGTTACTGCTGATCATCTCTGCCTTCCTCATGAATTATGTTAAGATGCAAAATAGTATGACAAAACAACTGATTTTAAAATAGCTATGGCAAAACAAGACGCAAGTACCAAGGTCGATAACTCGAAAAAAATCCTGCCGAATTTTTTGATACGACGATTAAGTGAAGGCAGTTTCATTCTGGTTTTAACCTGTGCATTATTCGTTTTATTATCACTGAATACGTACAGCTTTTCCGATCCAAGCTGGTTTCATGTGACTAAACGCAGCAATGTGGTCAATAACGCCGGCGGCCAGGTGGGTGCTTATGTGGCGGACGCCCTGTACTGGATGTTCGGCTATTTCGCCTACCTGCTACCCTTGTGCGTGGCGTATGTGGCCTGGGTGATCCTTCAGGATCACCGGGCGTTGCGCACGGTCAATAAACCGGCGCTTCTGCTTCGCACCAGCGGTTTTTTGTTTTTAATGCTGGGCGGCTGCGGCCTGTTGAGCCTTGAATCCTCCGGAACGAAAGAATTTGTCCACCGTGCGGGAGGATGGCTTGGCGATTTTGTTGCCGGCGGTTTCGACTATGCGCTTAACTCCCAGGGCGCAGCGCTGCTGCTGTTGGCAATTTTATTGGTGGGCGTGACCTGGCTGACGGGCTTGTCCTGGGTTCGCGCGACCGAATTCATTGGTTTTTATACCCTGCAGTTCTCGCAGAAACTGTTAAAATGGGGGCAGCAACTCGCCGCTGTCGTCAAGGCAAGGCTTGCACAGTTTGCAACGCATCAGGAGCCGGTTGCGCCGTCCAGTGAGCGCAGGCCGCCGCTGCTAAAAAAAGAAAAAGCCGAACTGCCGGTTCTCAAGGGACCTGCCCTGACGGTGCCCGCCGCGGCAACCGTCCCCGCACTTCCCTCATTGGAAGTCGCCCCGGCCCCAACGAACGTGGTGGTCAGGGAACCAATAAAAGAGCCGCCGCGGGAGACCCCTCGGGCCCATAAACCGATTGTTCCGGTATTGGGTAATCTGCCTTCGATTAATCTGCTTGACAAGGGGCAGCCCGGCAAGGCGTTGGGCGGTTACACGCATGAGCAACTAGAAACCCTGTCGCGCGATGTCGAACAGCATCTGCTCGATTTTGGGATTCAGGCGGATGTGGTTGCGGTTCACCCCGGGCCGGTGGTGACCCGTTTTGAACTGCAGCTGGCGGCAGGCATTAAGGTCAGTCGTTTGTCATCCTTAGCCAAAGATCTCGCGCGCTCGCTGTCGGTGACCAGTGTTCGTGTCGTGGAGGTTATTCCCGGAAAAACGGTCGTAGGTCTTGAGTTACCCAATCAGCACCGCCAGACTGTCCGTTTATCGGAGGTCCTGTCTTCCGAGGTGTATCAACAGGCCAGTTCACCCCTCATTCTGGCCCTGGGTGTGGATATCGCAGGACACCCCATGGTGGTTGATTTAGCCAAAATGCCCCACCTTCTTGTCGCCGGAACCACGGGTTCGGGTAAATCAGTGGGCATTAACGCCATGATTTTAAGCCTGCTGTTTAAGGCAACACCCGATCAGGTGCGCCTCATCATGGTGGATCCCAAAATGCTCGAGTTGTCGGTTTATGACGGCATTCCGCATTTACTGACTCCGGTGGTGACGGACATGAAAGAGGCGGCAAGCGCCCTGCGCTGGTGTGTGGGCGAGATGGAGAGACGCTATCGTCTGATGGCGGCCATGGGCGTGCGTAACCTTGCCGGTTTTAATACCAAAATCAGCGAGGCCCAGGCGAAGGGCGAGCCATTGAAAGACCCGCTGTGGAAACCGGTCTCTTCAATGGATGAACAGCCCCCCGAATTACAAACCTTACCCTATATCGTCGTGGTCATTGACGAACTGGCCGACATGATGATGGTCGTGGGCAAAAAAGTGGAGCAACTCATTGCTCGTATCGCCCAGAAAGCCCGTGCGGCGGGAATCCATTTGATCCTGGCCACCCAACGGCCTTCAGTGGATGTGCTGACCGGACTGATCAAATCCAATATCCCGACACGCATGTCATTCCAGGTGTCGTCAAAAATTGATTCGCGTACTATCCTTGATCAACAGGGCGCTGAACAGTTGCTTGGCCATGGCGACATGCTTTATTTGGCGCCCGGCAGCGGTGCTCCTCTGCGCGTGCACGGGGCCTTTGTTGATGACAAGGAGGTTCACCGGGTGGCGGATGACTGGCGTGCCCGTGGTGAGCCGGAATACATCGATGAAATCACCCAGTTCAGCAGCGACGGTGAAGGCGGGGGCGGTGGTGGTTTTGGTGAAGAGAACCAGGATACCGAAGACTCCGATCCTTTGTATGATCAAGCGGTGGAATTTGTATTGCAGACCCGTAAGGCAAGCATCTCTTCCGTTCAACGGCGGTTAAAAATCGGTTACAACCGCGCCGCCCGCCTGATAGAAGAAATGGAACGTACCGGCATTGTCGGGCCTCTGGAAGGGGGCTACAGGGATGTGCTGGTCGCAACGGTTAACGAGGAATAAACCATGAAAAAACTGATCCTGTCCGTCTTATTGTTGGCATTCAGTACGGCCTACAGCGAGCCTGTGGCTGAAGAGTTGCAAGTCAAATTGAATAATATCCGCAGCATGACGGCTAATTTCAGCCAGGTGGTTAAAGCGAAAAAACGGGAAGTATCCAACTCTCAGGGTACCATGGCGCTGGAGCGCCCCGGGCGTTTCCGTTGGGAGACTAAAAACCCCATGGAGCAACTGGTGGTGGCCGACAGCCAGAAACTCTGGGTGTATGATGTGGAGCTGGAGCAGGTCACGGTTAAAAAACAGGAGAAAGGATTAGGGGGAACGGCGGCTTTGTTTTTAAGCGGTTATGATGACACCGTGACCCGTGATTTCAATGTCACCGTGTCCAATCAGGGAAAAAATCAACTTTATGATCTGCATGCCAAATCGCCCAAGGAAAATTTTCAGCAGGTAAAACTCCTCTTTAATAACGACATGTTAATCGGCATTGAGTTGTTTGATCAGTTAGGTCAACATACGGTGGTGAAGTTAACGAATATTAAATCCAATCCTAAACTGGCCGGCCGTTTGTTCCAGTTTAAGCCGCCAAAAGGAGTGGATGTGGTGCAGCAATGAGTCTGTTTAATGACCCGCCCCATGCCCCTTTAGCGGAGCGTTTGCGCCCTGAGCACTGGGATGAAGTCATTGGCCAGACGCACCTGTTAGGACCGGGTAAACCCTTACGGCTTGCCTTTGAAACCGGGAAGCCGCATTCCATGATCCTCTGGGGGCCGCCTGGCGTGGGCAAAACCACGCTGGCTAAGCTCAGCGCCAAAGCCTTTGATTGCGAATGGATTGCCCTGTCAGCCGTGTTTTCCGGTGTAAAAGACATTCGTGCCGCTGTTGAGCAGGCCAAAACATTTTTGATGCAGGGGCGTCAAACGGTGCTGTTTATTGATGAAATTCACCGGTTTAATAAATCACAGCAGGATGCGCTGTTGCCGTTTACAGAATCCGGCCTGCTCACGTTTATCGGGGCGACTACGGAAAACCCCTCGTTTGAAGTCAACTCAGCCCTGTTATCCCGGGCGCAGGTTTATGTTCTTAAATCATTGGACGAGGAAGAGTTAGCCCGATTAGTCCATCGCGCACGGGAGACACTGCCTCATTTGCAATTTGATGAAAAAGCAATTGAACAGCTCATTGCCATGGCCGATGGCGATGCCAGGCGTTTACTGAATCTGGTTGAGCAGGTGGGAACTGCCGCTGACGCGAAGCAGGAGAATCAAATCACGCTCGATTTTTTACAGAACGTGCTGGCTTCCACGCAACGACGGTTTGATAAAGGCGGGGATTATTTTTACGATCAGATTTCTGCTCTGCATAAATCGGTACGAGGGTCCAATCCGGATGCAGCCCTGTATTGGCTGGCCCGCATGCTGGATGGTGGGGTTGATCCTTACTATCTTTCCCGCCGTATTGTGCGCATGGCCTGGGAAGACATTGGTTTAGCTGATCCCAAAGCCCTGCAGATTGCCAATGAGGCGGCTCAAACGTATGAACGGCTCGGTTCACCCGAAGGGGAGCTGGCCCTGGGGCAGGCTGTGATTTATCTAGCCGTGGCTGCTAAAAGCAATGCGGGTTACAACGCCTTTAATGAGGCGCGTGAATTCGTTAAAAAAGACAAATCACGTGAAGTGCCGCTGCATTTACGCAACGCGCCCACTAAGCTGATGAAAAAAATAGGCCATGGCCACGATTACCGTTATGCCCATGACGAGCCCCATGCCTATGCAGCCGGCGAAAACTATTTTCCGCAGGGGATGAAAGCGCCCGGCTGGTACCAGCCGGTACCCCGGGGCCTTGAAATCAAGATAGCCGAAAAACTGGCTTTTCTGCGCAGCCTGGATGAAGAATACAAAACAAAAAAATAGCCCGGCCGCTTCGGCATTGAGTTAATAATTTGACTTTCCTGTGTTTTTAACTGTCAATTATTCGGCAAAACCGATTTTCACGCAATTAATGCATTGATTGCATTGGCATTTTTAATTTGGCCTGATCTTTGCTAAAGTCGAATTAAAACGGATAAAAAGAAATGCCATGAGCACAGTCATTGACCGACAGAACCAACGCCCCTTTACCCTTTCAGAGAAGGAAATTCTTGGCTGCCTGCCCTGTGGTTTGATCGTGCTGAATACCCAGGGATTGATCGTTTGGCTTAATCAGGCGGCCAACCATCTGCTCGGCGGTGATTTGCGTGGCGAGTTGTGGCTGGATGTCATTAATCGCGTTTTTTCGCCGCGGGCGGATGATGGCCATGAAGTGTCTTTGGTGGATGGACGCCGGGTTAATGTATCGATTTCTTCATTGGAGACTGTACCCGGCCAATTAGTGACGCTCATTGATTTGACGATGACGCGTGATTATGAAGACGCCAAGGCGAATCAGGACAGGCTGATGATGATAGGCCGCATGACGGCCCAATTGGCGCATCAAATCCGCACGCCCCTGGCTTCCGCATGCCTCTACACGGATCATCTGCAGCAACAGGTGACGGAGGAACGATGCCTGCAATGGTTATCCCGCCTGCAGGATTGCCATGCCAGCATTGAACAGCAGATTGCCGACCTGCTGCTGTTCGCCCGCGGTGAAGCCCTGGTGTTGGCCCCAACGGATCTCAGGCAATGGAGTTATCGCTTTTTAGAGCGCGTTTATACACTCCTTGACAATCAAAAAATTAAACTGGAAGTCAACAACCGATTGCCGCAGGCCCTGTGGCGCCTCCACAGTGAATCCTTGATTGGGGCGTTGCTGAATCTGATTAATAATTCACTGCAGGCAGAGGCTGATGCCCTTAAAATTACCCTTCAGTTGCAGGAGGGGGAGGGGGTTGTCATTCAGATTGAGGACAATGGCCTGGGGTTATCCGACGAAGCAAAGCGTCAGGCGTTTACGCCCTTTTTCACCACCAAAGCACAGGGAACGGGATTGGGGCTCGCTGTGGTGCAGGCTGTGGTCAAGGCCCATGGCGGGCAGGTTATGCTTGACTCCACGCCGGGTCAGGGTTGTTGTGTGACAATTCATTTAGTGGAATGACATTAAGAGAGGGGTTGTTCATGAGCGACGTATTAATTGTTGAAGATGATCCGGTTTTACGTGAAGCCTTGGGTGAGACGATGAGCCTGGCCGGTCATTCTTTTCTCGCTGCCCGCGATGGCAGAGAGGCCTTGGCCATGCTGGAACGTCATAACCCGGCCATCGTATTGAGCGACATTCGCATGGATAAAATGGATGGGCAGCAATTGCTGTCTGAAATTCAACGCCGTAATCCCGGCGTTCCTGTCATTTTAATGACTGCTCATGGCTCGATTGATGATGCAGTTCATGCCATGCGTCAGGGGGCAGTCGATTATTTGCAGAAGCCCTTCAGCGCCCATACATTGACTGAAAAAATCAATCACTACATTAAACCGCTGTCCATGGATGATTCCGAGCCAATCGCTCAGGATCCCAAGAGCCAGGCCCTTATGTCCATGGCATTAAGGGTGGCACAGTCGGATGTGGGTGTCATGATCAGCGGCGAAAGCGGCACAGGCAAAGAAGTCCTGGCCCATTTCATCCATGATCATTCCCCCCGCCGCGAGCATCCGTTCATCGCTATCAATTGCGCAGCCATTCCCGAGCAAATGCTGGAAGCCACGCTTTTTGGCTACGAGAAAGGCTCGTTTACCGGTGCCTACAAGTCCACGCCCGGCAAGTTTGAACAGGCCCAGGGGGGTACGCTGTTACTCGATGAGGTCAGCGAAATGAGTCTTGGACTGCAGGCTAAACTGTTGCGGGTATTGCAGGAAAAAGAAGTCGAGCGCATTGGCGCCAACAAGATGATTAGCCTGGATGTCCGGGTACTGGCAACCAGTAATCGCCAATTACTGGATGAAGTGAAAGCAGGGCGTTTTCGCGAGGATTTATTCTACCGTCTGAATGTGTTCCCTCTGCATTGGCTGCCGCTGCGCGAACGTCCCAATGACATTATTCCCTTAGCCAATTACTTAATCCGTCGTCATTGCCAGAATAACCTGCCGGTTACCCCGGTATTAAGCGACAAAGCCAAACAGGCCCTGCTTCGCTACGCCTGGCCAGGTAATGCCCGCGAACTGGATAATGTGGTGCAAAGGGCGTTGGTCCTGCAAACGCAGAATGTCATTGAAACAGAGCATTTGCAATTACCGGATACGGCGGTGTCAGGTACAAAAAAAGAAGTTAAAAACCTGCAGAATCATGAATTTGATTTGATTGAGCAGATCTTGAAAGAGCATCAGGGAAACCGCCAGCAGGTGGCGGCTATCCTTGGGGTCAGTGAACGCACCCTGCGTTACAAACTCGCGAGGATGCGGGAAGAGGGGTATGTTGTGTAAATTTGCATCATATTTGACGGCTGTTGCCAAGGCGCGTAATTATAGAAGCTGGGGTAAGGGTTATTCATAAGTATCATTAAGAGGACAGCATGATGAGCGATATCAATACCGTATCCTTGTTGAATCAGTTGAAAGTCATGGCCAGTGAGGCACAAGGAAAGAGTGTGGAATTTGCAAACGATCAGGTACAGTTTAACGATATTTTTCAAAAGACCCTGGGCGAGGTGAATGCCCTGCAACAGACGTCCGATGGTTTGAAGGCGCGGTTTGAATTGGGTGATCCCAATGTCAGCATTGGCGAGGTGATGATTGCAGGTCAAAAGGCCAACCTGGGCTTTGAAGCCGCCTTGCGTGTGCGCAACCGTTTCGTGCAGGCCTACCAGGATATTATGAATATGCCGATTTAACGGTAAGGTCATTCAGGTGGACAGGAGTTAATCATGGCATTGGCTGACAGCGCATCCAAAGCGGCCGCAAAATTTGCAAGTCTCTCAATCATGAGGCAGTTGGGCCTGCTGGTTGGGCTGGCTGCCAGTGTGGCCATTGGCCTTGGGGTGGTGTTGTGGTCGCGTGAGCCAAGTTACATGCCCTTGTACAGTCAGCTCAGCAACCGTGATTCTGCTGATGTGGTCGATGTGCTGCAGCGTAATGCCATCAGCTTCAAGGTGGATGAAACCAATGGCATGATTCTCGTCCCCACCAATCAGGTTCAGGCTGCCCGTATGAAACTGGCCGCAGAAGGGCTGCCGCGAGGCAGCGGCGGAAGTTTCGAATTGTTTGCAGGCAACAATTCATTCAGCACCAGCCAATTCATGGAGAACGCGCGCTACATTCAGGCGCTGGAGGCCGAGTTGGCGCGAACGATAAGCCAGTTTCACGACATTAAATCCGCACGCGTTCATCTTGCCATTCCGCGGGAATCAGCCTTCGTCAGGGACACGCGCCAACCCAGCGCCTCGGTATTCATTGATGTTTATTCCGGCGTTGAAATTAAAAAACAGACCATCGCCTCCATCATTAACCTGGTGGCTTCAAGCATCCCAAGCCTATCTGCCAGCCGCGTGACAGTGGTGGATCAGAACGGGCAGTTATTAAGCGAAGGTGGTGGCCAAACGCTGTTTACTGAAACCGAACGGTTCCTTGATTACCGGCAAACGCTGGAACAACAATACGCGCAGAAAATTCAGGACATCTTAACGCCGCTTTTAGGGTACGGACGGGTCAGTGCCAAAGTGTCGGCTGACATTGACTTTACCTCTTATGAGCAGACTCAGGAAATGTATAACCCGGAGATGCCGGCGGTCCGAAGCGAACAACTGGTGCAGGATAACCGCAACGTAGGTCCCAATGCGTCCAGTGGTGTTCCCGGCGCCTTGTCCAATACCCCGCCTGCCAATTCGACTTTAACGCCGGTGAGAAACCGTAACATCAATTCACAGGCAATGACGAATCAGGATATTGAAGCCAACATGGTGCACAAGGAAAGCACCAAGAATTTTGAGTTGGATAAGACCATCAGCCACACCAAAAATCAACCCGGAACCATTCGGCGTCTGACCGTGGCAGTCTTAGTCGATAACCGCTCGGTGATGAATGAAAAAACCAAGAAAATGGAAGTCAAACCCTTATCAAAAGCCGAACTGGATCAGGTGAAAGCCTTAGTGGCGGACGCCATCGGCTTGAATGCGGAGCGGGGGGACAGTTTGAATGTGGTTAACAGTAATTTTGTGAAACCGGAGCCCATTGAAAGCCTTCCTGAGCCCCGCTTCTGGCAAAAAGACAGTTTTTGGTCAATTATTAAACAAGTGCTGAGTGGTTTATTTGTACTAACCATCGTGTTTGGTGTACTGAGGCCTTTATTCAAAACCTTAGCCCATTCCCGCCGTGAGGAGGAAAGCGGCTCGGCGGAAACGCAAGCCGCCCTGTCGTATGAAGGGAAGGGATTGCCGCCTAATCTCAGCGATTATGACCAGCAGTTACATCTGCTCAGACAAGTTGTGGACAAAGAGCCCAAACGGGTAGCGCAAGTAGTAAAAACCTGGGTTGATCGGGGGTAAGTAAGATGGACGGTATTGAGCGGGCAGCCATTTTGTTGTTGGGTATGGGGGAAAAAAATGCCTCGGAGGTCATGAAGTACCTTGAGCCCCGACAGGTTCAAAAGGTGGGTATGGCCATTTCCAACATGAATAACGTCAGTAAGGCCAAGATGCAGAACGTGCTCAGCGAATTTTTAAATGCCATCGAGGAGCAAAGCAGTCTGACGGTGGATACCGAAAACTACCTGCGTACAGTGTTGATTAATGCCTTGGGCGAGGAAAAAGCCATTCCTTTTATTGATCGTATTCTGGTTTCTGACAAAGACAGTGGCCTTAACCGTTTAAAATGGTTGGATGCCCGTCTCATTGCCGACGTTATCCGTAACGAACACCCGCAGATTATTGCGACCATCCTGATTCACTTAGACAGTGAGCAGTCAGCCGAAGTGGTCAGTTATTTCGCTGCTGAGAAACGCGCGGAAGTGCTGCTTCGCATGTGCAATATCGATACCGTCAAGCCTGAAGCGATTTCAGAGTTAGGTCATGTCATTGAAAAGCAATTAAGCGGACAAAAAGTAGCTAAAACTGCTTCTGTGGGTGGCATTAGAAGCGTGGCTGACGTGATTAACTTCCTAGACGGTGCTATTGAAGCGGAAGTGCTTGAAAAAATCAATGAATGGGATCAGGAGTTATGCGACAAGATCAAAGACAAAATGTTTGTCTTTGAAAACTTGGTCGATATGGATAACCGCAGCGTGCAAACCCTGCTTCGCGATGTGACCACCGAGCAGCTCATGCTTGCTTTAAAGGGAACAACCGAGCCTGTGAAGGAGAAAATATTCACCAACATGTCGAAACGAGCGGCTGATTTGTTGCGTGAAGACCTGGAAATGCAGGGGCCTGTTAAAGTCAGTGACGTGGAAAAGGCTCAACGCGATATTTTAGCGATTGCCCGAAGCCTCGCAGAAGAAGGCAAGATTTCCTTAGGTACCAAGGGCGGCGAGGAAATGATTTAATCATGGGGATAAGACGTTATGAACAAGGATTTTCAACCCCTGTATGACGAATCCAATAAAAAGGATTTCAGCGCCTGGGAATATAAAAAGGATGAAAAACCGGCTAAAGATCCGGTAGTGGATGAACAGGCCCTCTTAGCCGCCGAATGCGAACGTCTGCGCGAAGAGGCGAAAGCCAAAGGGTATCAGGAGGGATTGCAGCAGGCCCAGGACGAAATGAACCAGCTGCGGGATGAATTAAAGGAATGGCTTGAGTTTATCCAGAACCCGGTGCAGCTGGTGGATAAAAACGTCAGTGAAGAAATCATTAAGACCATCATCTGGCTTTGCGAAGCTTGCATCGGCATTGAAATTTCCAACTCACCAGAAAAACTCCTGCTTCTGCTGGAAGAGATTAAGAAAGAACTGCCAAGCCTTCGCCGCGATCAGCAACTGGTGATGAACACCGAAGACGTCGAATGGTTAAAAAGCCAGTTAAGTCATAAATACCGCGACATCATTGCCATGTTAGTCAGCGACTCCACCCTGTCGCGCGGCGATTTTTATCTGCGAAACGAGTACAGTGAGTTGGATGGCACCTTAAAAACCCGTTTGATGAATTTATTCAGCGCCCATTTGGGTTCCTTAACGCTTGATATTATCGAAGACGAATAATGGCTATTTACGAATCGCGTCTGGTGGATGCCTTAAAAAAATTCCGCCAGGTCCCGGATTCCGGGCTAAGGCATTGCGGTCATGTGAGCCGGGCTGTTGGCTTAACGCTCGAAGCCAAGGGGTTCCATTACCCGGTTGGCGCGCGTTGCTGGGTAAAATTAAATGAGACTGAGCGCGTGGAGGCCGAAATTGTGGGCTTTGACGGCGAGTGTGCCTACCTCATGTCCATCGGCCAAACCCAGGGAATAGGCCCCGGAATGCTCATCACCCCCAGCGGCCGTGTTGCCCACGTGAAAGTCGGAGCGCAATTGTTGGGGCGAATCTTAAATGGCGCCGGTGTCCCCATTGACGGCGGTGAGCCCTTGGTGGCTGCGGAAAGTTATCCACTGACCAGCGCCCCGTTTAATCCCTTGCAGCGGGCGCCGATTAGCACAGCCATGGATGTCGGTATTCGTGCCATTAATGGTTTGCTGACTGTTGGCCGCGGTCAGCGGCTTGGCCTGTTTGCCGGTAGCGGCGTGGGTAAATCGGTGCTGCTCAGTATGATGACCCGTTTTACCGCGGCTGATTTGGTGGTCGTCGGACTCATCGGCGAACGGGGTCGCGAGGTCAAGGAATTCATCGAATGCAATCTGGGTGAAGAGGGGTTAAAGCGCGCGGTGGTCGTCGCCGCGCCGGCCGACGAAAGTCCCTTGATGCGCCTGCATGGCGCCATGGTCGCCACCAGCATTGCGGAGTATTTTCGTGATCAGGGAAAACACGTGCTGCTGCTGATGGATTCACTGACCCGGTTTGCCCAGGCGCAACGGGAAATCGCCTTGTCCATCGGTGAACCGCCTGCCACCAAAGGGTATCCTCCTTCGGTGTTTGCCAAATTGCCGCAGCTGGTTGAACGGGCAGGGAATGGTACCCAGGAGGGCGGTTCGATTACTGCTTTTTATACCGTATTAACCGAGGGGGACGATCAACAGGATCCCATTGCCGATGCCGCCCGCGCCATCCTTGACGGCCACATCGTATTGAATCGAGAACTGGCGGAATCGGGACAATACCCCGCGATTGATCTGGAGGCTTCGATAAGCCGGGTGATGCCGGCCATTGCGGATTCCAAACAAATGAGTCAAACCTTGTTGCTGAAAAAATATTTGTCCATCTATGAAAAAAACAAGGATTTGGTCTTGCTGGGCGCTTACACCAAAGGCACCGACAAGCAGCTGGATAAGGCCATTGCCTATCGCGAAGCCATCAGCAATTACATTGCCCAGGGTATGAATGAGGCCGTCAATTACCAAGAAAGCCTGGCGCAACTGGATGCCCTGGCTGCAAGCCTGGAGCGCTAAGCCGTGTCCAGACAGCGGCTGGAACGCTTGAATACTCTCCTGGGCATGAAAGAAAAGGCCATGGAGAAGGCCGGTGAGATGCTTAAACAGGCGCGCGAGCAGTTTACCGCCGGAAAAAGCAAGCATGACCAGATTGTCAGTTACCGTCAGGATTACGTTGAGCAACTGCACCGTATGGGGGATACCGGGTGTACGCTTGGACGATTACGCAATCGCATTGATTTTATCAACCAGTTAGACACCATTCTTATCCAGTTGAACCAGCAATTGAGTCAACTTGCCAAATTTCGCACCCAATGCGAAAAAAAATTTTTACAGGCTAAAGCAGAAAAAGATGCCGTTATTCGCTTGATTGAACGAGTAAAATTACAACGGAGCGAACAGCTTGCCAGGCTTGAGCAAAAGGAAAGTGATGAGTACGCGCAAAAGCAATGGTATAGTAAAAACTCGACGAACAACCCTGATAAACGCGGTGGTTAACTTTTTTAAGCGAATAAGGATTTTCCTGGCTGCATTCATTATTGTCGCGGCATTACTTTCCAGTCTGTTTCGTGCGCTGACGCCCTGGGCTACGCAGTATAAATCAGAAGTGGAACAGCACTTGTCAACCCTGCTGGGGGAGTCTGTGACGATTCAGTCGATGGAAACCGGGTGGTATTGGTTTGAGCCGGTGATTAAGCTTAATCAGGTCACCGTGACGGATGCGCATCGTGACACCATCAAACTCAGGCAATTGTTTGTGGGCATTAATCTGTTCAGTTCCCTGTGGCATTGGCAGATTCAACCTGGCGTGCTCTACATCAATGACGTGAAGCTGACGGCAAGGCAACAGCAGGATCAATGGCAGATTGATGGCTTAACCACCCATGACAGACAGCCGATCCACTGGACCGACGACTCCTACCAGCCGGTTTTAGCCTGGATTCTGGCGCAACAGAAAATCATCATTAAACACCTGTCTTTGGATGTGCACTTAAAAGACGGCACCTTTATTCCTGCCCGTGGCATCAACCTGGTCATTGGTCGAAGCGGATGGGGTTATCGCATCAAGGCCAAGGCGCACCTTCGCCAGCAGGTCCCCACCGCGCTGCAGTGGGTGGCTTACCTGACGCTTGATCCCTATCATCTCGACAAGACAGAGGGGCAAGTGTATCTCTCATTGAAAAACGTGGTGCCTGCGCAATGGCAGGGTTTTTTTAATCCAGAGCGCTACACGGTGACTGATGGACGCGGCGATGTGCAGGTGTGGACGGACATTAAGGCCGGTCATCTCGAGGACGCCCAGGCGCGGGTCGATATTTACCGTTTGGCCTTGAATGACAATCAAACGCAGCGCCATAACCGTCTGGATCGTTTTAAAGCCAATTTAGCCTGGCAACTCACCCGGACTGGATGGCAGTTAAGCGGCGATCATGTGGGTCTTGAAATTAATCATCGCCATTGGCCGCAAAATCAATTCCTCGTGGAGTACCAAAAGCCGCTCAATACCTGGACAATCTACGTCAAACAACTACTCATCGAGTCCCTGTTGTCTCTGGATGTCTCCTGGCCTGATTCGTTTAAACCCTGGCTAGCCGTCAAACCCCAGGGCCTGCTTAAAGACACCCGCATTCAGGTTAAAAACGACGCGCCTGCCTTCCTGCTGACCCAATTTAAAGCCTTAGGCTGGGAAGCGTTCGGTCCTTATCCCGGGGTAGAAAACCTGTCGGGGGTATTAAGCTGGCAACCGAACGAAGGCCATGTGGAGATTGACGGTGAGTACACGGTCATTAAACCCAAAGACAAACCGCCCGTGACCTTTTTATCCTTAAACACGGTGCTGGACTGGAAAGAGCTTAGTCATGGCCTGCGCATCAGCCTGGATAGACTCGTCTTACGGCACCCGGATTTACTGCTCAGTGGCAATGGCGTTCTTGATGACGTGACAGCCAGCGAGATAGGCCACATCACTTTAACGGCGGCCTTATCCGCAAGCAAGGCCCAACGCTGGCTGCTTTATCTTCCCTCCCAATCGCTTAAACCCAAGCTTGATGCCTGGCTTAAGCACGATGTGAAGCGCATTGATAAACTCGTCGCCAATGTCAATATCAATGGCCGTGGCGCCGACTTTCCCTATGACAAGGCTGAGGGTGAATTTGAGATCAATGGCCATTTAAGTGGAGTGGATTTGGTTTTTGCCCCCCAATGGCCGGTGACCAAAGACATTGAAGCTTATGTACAGGTCAAGCAACGCACCTTTAATGCCGACGTGGTTTATGCCGATTTGCAGGGAATTGTGTTAAATGAAGCCAATGTGGTCATTAATAATCTTGGGTTGAACCGCGAAACCCTGCTGGTGCACACCAAAGTCGATACCAGTGCCAGTAAGGCGCAGAGCTATGTTCTGGCCTCACCGCTGAATAAAAAACTCTCGGCTCTAAACAGCCTGCAGATGAGCGGCCCCTTAAGCCTCGATCTCCAGCTTGAAGCGGCCTTGTATCCGGAAAATGACGACATTCTCGCCTTAGGTGATATCACGTTTAAAAACAATCAGGTGAAGGTGAATCACACGCTTGAAAACATAGAACTGCACGAGTTGAATGGCTCCCTGCAATTTGATCATGAAGGCGTGCTCGACAGCAGTTTGCAGGCGTCGCTGCTCAATAATCCGGTGTCAATACTGATCCAGTCCATACGTTCCTCCAATCCGCGTACCGAGGTCAGGATTAAAGCCAAAACCAACATCGCCCTGTTACGCGACAAATTGAATTTATCCATTTTTGAATTGATGCGGGGGGATTTCTGGCTGGAAGGGCTTCTGATTATAACCGAGAATAAACAGGATCTGGATCAGTTTCAGATCAAATCCTCCTTAAGCGGTCTTAAGATCGATTTACCGCCGCCGTTAAACAAAACCGCCGACAGCAAAGCGCCGTTAACCGTCGACATCCATTTCAATCCGGATAAAGCCCTGCGTTTTCGCATCAATTACGATTCACGACTCAGTGCGGATTTGTGGTTCAGCGGGCCGAAAGGCCAGTTTCATCTGCAAAAGGGGGAAATCCGCCTGGGCAGCTCCACGGCACGCTGGCAGGAGCAACTGGGTCTGCAGATTGTCGGATCGCTGGCTTCGTTTGATTTGCGCCAATGGCTTGATACCTTGGCCAAATTACCCGCCACCCGCAGCAAGGAAAGCGTTAGCGACGCGGTCAGCTTCATTGACTTGCGTTTGAAACAGGCGCGCATTGCCGAGCGCAATTACACCGATTTGGCTGTGCAGGCCACCCGGTTAAATGCCAATGAATGGTCTATCGAAATCGAACAACAACGGGTGAAAGCCAATCTGCGTTACAAAATCAAAGAGCGTTTGTTAAGCGGGGTATTGGGTCACCTGTATTGGGATAAAAACAGCGACAGGCAGTCCAAACCGTCTACGCTTAACGTCAGCGACATGCCCAATCTGGATTTGCGTATCAATGATTTTCGCTATGACACATTCAATCTCGGGCAAGTGGCCTTAAAAATGACAAGAGCCCCCAAGGCCTGGCGGCTCGATTATTGCAAAATCAAAACCCCGGCTTATCAAGTGACTGCGACCGGCCAGTGGACCCAGGAGGCACCGAGCAGTCAAACCCAAATCAAAGTGGATATGCAAATTAATGATCTGGCAGGCAGTCTGGCCCGATGGCATATCAGTCCGGTGGTGGAATCGTCGTTTGGCCAGATTGAATTGCGAGGCACATGGCCCGGATCGTACACCGATTTTGCCTTAAATAAAGTAAAAGGGACAATGGCGCTTTATTTTAAGCATGGCCGCATCACCAATTTAAGCTCGGAGACGGAAGAAAAACTTGGTTTGGGTAAATTATTAAGCATCTTAAGCCTGCAAACCATCCCGCGGCGTTTAAAACTGGATTTCAGCGATCTGAAAAATGATGGTTACAGTTTTGATGTGCTGAAAGGCAGCTTTGACGTCAGGAACGGGGCGATACACACGACGGACAGTTACATTGACGGTCCGGTGGCCTATGCCAGCATGAAAGGCAGTCTGGACCTGGCAAGACAGCTTTACGATGTGGATTTGCAGGTATCGCCACACATTACCGCAAGCCTGCCCATTGTGGCGACAATTGCCGGCGGTCCTGTGGCAGGCGTGGCCACCTGGGTGGCCAGCAAGATCATTAATCAGGGCATGCAGAAAATCAGAGCCTATACTTATAAAATATCAGGACCGTGGAAACAACCGGTGGTGCAGCAGGTCAGTATTTTCAGAAAGGAAAAAAACCAGTGACCCTGCAAACAAAGAAAAACTTAACCCGGGATTGATCGATGTGGCTTGCCATTTTAAAAAAATACTGGCGTGTGACGACGTTCAGGGAAACCCCTGCCAACACGCCTTATTCCCTGTTGATTCTGCTGCTGGCCATCCTGATTTATTTTTTAATCGTTACCCTGCAATGGGAACTGATGGATTTAAAAAATCAGTTTCCCTTATCAGACACCATGCTTGCAGCCATCTTGTTAGTCGTCTCTTATTACGCCTATACCGCGTTGTTGCTGGCCGCCACCGGCAAAAGCAACCGGATCCTGCAAACCTTGACCAGTCTTTTAGTCTGCCATCTCATTATTCTGATGGTGGGGTTTATCATTGTTTTTTTAACGCCGATGCTGGCTAAAGCCGACATGACACAGGTTGGCATGCGGCTGTTGGTTATGATTTATCTTTTAAAGGTTCTGGTGTTAACATTATGGCAATTTTCAGTGGCCGCCCACATTTACAGACAAGCCCTGGATTCGGACTATCTGACCGCCATCCTGGCCAGTTTTGGTTTACTGGCGGCCAACATTTTAACCATGAGTTTCTTACGGTGAGAGCAACATGCATTTACACATTTTGGGAATAGGCGGGACCTTCATGAGCGCGCTCGCTATTCTGGCGAGAGAAGCCGGGCATCAGGTCACCGGATGTGACGCAAACTGTTATCCGCCGGTCAGTGACTTGCTTGCAGCCAAAGGGATTGAATGGTCTGAAGGCTATGAGGACACGGCCAGGGCGTTGAAGGCGGACTGCGTGATTGTCGGTAATGCCATGAAGCGCGGCGTACCGGTACTCGAAGCCGTGCTCAATCACAGCAAACAGTACACTTCAGGCCCTGAATGGCTGGCGCAAAACATTTTAACCCGTTACCGCGTGTTAGCGGTGGCGGGGACTCACGGTAAAACCACCACCACCTCCATGCTCGCCCACATTCTTCAGGAGGCTGGCTTGAATCCGGGTTTTTTAATTGGCGGCGTCGCGCCCAATTTTGCCACCAGTGCGCGGCTTGGGTCGGGGGAATGGTTTGTCATCGAGGCGGATGAGTACGACAGTGCCTTTTTTGACAAACGACCCAAATTGATGCATTACCGTCCGCAGATTGCCGTGTTAAACAACCTGGAGTTTGATCATGCGGACATTTACACGGATTTGGCAGCCATCAAGCAGCAGTTTCACTACTACCTAAAGACGATTCCATCGACTGGCACCGTCCTTAAACCCCGGGATGATCAGGCATTAAATGACGTCATTGCCCGCGGCATTTACTCTCATCTTGAAGACCTTGCCCTTGAAGGCACAGCCGCCTGGCGGGCGGAGATTCTTGATGAAAGCGGCAGCCATTTTCGCGTCTGGCATCAGGGCAAGCCGGTGGCGGAGGTACAATGGCCTTTAATTGGCCGCTTTAACATTGAAAACGGCCTGGCCGCACTGGCTGCCAGCACCCACGCAGGGGTTAAGCCGGGCATTGCGGCTGAAGCCCTGGCCCGCTTTGCCCCGGTCAAGCGGCGTCTTGAAGTCAAATCCAACCGCCATGGTATCACCGTCTATGATGATTTTGCGCATCACCCCACGGCCATCGGCAAAACCATCGAGGCATTAAAGCAAAGCCAACGGCATCAACGCATTTTTGCAGTCATGGAATTTGCTTCCTACACCATGCGCTCGGGCGTGCATGCGGCAGACATGGCGAAGGCGCTGGCGCCGGTGGATGGCGCCTTTGTCTTAACTCCACAGCAATTTAATCTCGCTGACTTAGCCAGGACCTGGACCTGCCCCTACCAGTTGCTACCGGATACCGACAGCATCATTGCCAGCCTGGTCAATACCGTGCAGCCGGGCGATGCCGTGTTGATTATGAGTAACCGGGGCTTTGATAACATTCATCAGCAGTTGGTTCGCCGCATTGATGAACGCTTCTTATCCGCCTCATCCATGATTTAAAGCAAAGGTTATTGCAAATTCTTTGGCAGGTTGTTATAAAAAAAGAAAGTGCTGATTAACAATATCTCTGCACTCTGGTATTTTTGTTAACCCTAATACCAAAAAAGTTGCAAATAAATACCGACAGGCTTACAAGATGTGCGTGGTTGATTGATGGGCAACATAACGGACTGACTTTTATCATCCTTAATGACGATGCTCGCTTAACAGCCAGCGTGGAGGATTGCCATGCCAGACTACAAGGAGTTATTGGAGAAAGCGACGAAGCTGCCTGGAAATCTGGTTGTGGCCCATGATAAACGTTATTCGTATGTTTCCATGTTTTTTACTTCTGTTTTATGCACCCAGGCCTACACGGATGCCCTGCTGATTCAAAAAACAGCGATTTGTCTCAATCACTACAAAGCCAGTGAGGAGGATAAGAAATTAATCCTGACAGGGATGTACATTTACGTGGCCAGGAAAAATTACAGCGGTTTGGCCATCCTGGGCGATAACACGCTGTTGCAATTGCTGCATGACCATCTGAAAATCAAATCATTCACTGAATTCAGCGCCGGCTTCATCAAGGCCTGTTACGAGGAACTGGATAAATTTTCTGACTGGGTTTATGAGCAGAGGGAGTTTGAAGAGCCGCACGCGCTCTACACCGCGTTTCCTCACGATATGAAAATCGTGATCCAGGGTCCTATCGCAGAAGAAAAAAATACTCACGGTTGTCTTGGTCTGGTCTCTGATTGCCTGTCCGGACTGAGAATATAAATTATTGAAGGGAGGTAGTATGGAGATACCAAATTATGAGAGTCTGCAAAAGGCCACGCGGGAACTGATTGGCTCGTTTAATGATCTTGCCAAACGGTATAAGCCGGGTTCCTATCAGGCGCTGCTTCAGGTGGTTAAGGGCCTGAAAGAAACATACGAACAAAACGTTGAAAAGAAACAACAAAAAAAATCCAGGGGATTGTTCTCATTCACGTATTTCACGAACCCCGCTATTTATTTCACGAATACCGTACCCGATCAACTGCGCCTGGAGCAAATTGCCTGCATCACCCAACTGGCAACGACGCTGCCGGAAACCCTGGAAGAAAAAAAGACGGCCAACTATTTGGGGATTTTATTAGGCAGCATTATTTATCGTTATTTAAGGCTGGAAATGGTCTATCAAGGTTTTTCAGCCGTGGGGTCCGACTCAGAAAACTGCGCATTAAAAAAAACCCTGGCCGAGGTGCTTAAATTAAACACGGATAACGCACTGGATGCATTGACTGTGTTTGAGTGCTGCAGTGCCTATCAGACGTTTTTAAAGCAAGATAAAATTGCTGATACGTTTGCATACATTAAAAGCGACAAGGAGTTTTTTAGCAAACTAAGCCACGTCATTGCCGAATGTCAAACTGACAGCGAGATGATCTTAAGGCGCATAGAGTATCTCCACGTCATCCAGAATGTCGATGAGGTCTTAACCCGCCTGGATGGTCCTACCCGTCTGCTCTTCCCCCCTTTAATTAAAGAATTAAAAGCCGCCATGGCTGAAAAGCAGGAACTCAGTGCAGCAGAGATCCAGGAATTTTGGAAAAAATACGCGGTCAAACTCAAACCGCAGGAGGCGGTGTTGCTGGAAAAAATAATGGTGTCAACTATCAAAAAAGAAGAACTTGATTCTAAAGATTCAAGCATTTCTCCTCTCGAATGCAGGCTCGGACGCCGATTAAACACGTACAAAGAATATGTTTTGTTTGGCGCGTATGTGACCACTTTGCAAAAGGTCAATGAACTATCCGTCGCCGAGCTGAACCCGTTGGCAAAAAAAATGAATACCGCGTTGACTGAAACGATCTCTAAGGCACTCAAGATTGATGCCTCAAATCGGCTTGAGAAACAAGACCTGAAATGGGGCTTTGATTACATGGAGCATTTCTTAAAAACACCTGGTATTGAGGAACAAATCAATGCCAAGCCCTGGGGGAGGGCTGATATTTTAAAAGGTTATGTGGTGACCAGCCACAAAGCGTTGGACGAAGTGGATGAAGTGGATGAAGGTATGGTGTTGAAAGTCTAGGGCTTAGGGCTGCTTCGCAGCCCTGCAGGAATTAAGACACCTGTTCAAAGGCCAGATTTCCATTCTTAAGCACCACCTCAATGGTATGCCCTGGCGTAAATTGACCGGTCAGTATGGACTGGGCTAAGGGATTTTCCAGTTTTTGCTGAATTGTGCGTTTGAGCGGTCGGGCGCCGTAGACGGGATCAAAACCGGCTTCCGCCAGATAATTCAGCGCGTCTTCGCTGAGGTCAAGGCCGATATTCTGGGCGCTTAACCGGTGTTGCAGGTAGCGGATTTGAATCGCGGCGATGTTGGCGATTTGCGCCTTGTCAAGCGGATGAAAGACGACGCTGTCATCAATGCGGTTAATGAATTCAGGCCTGAAATGCTGCCCGACAATTTCCATGACGGCTGTTTTCATCTGCTCGTAATTGAGTTTGGACGCCATGTCCTGAATCAGATGCGATCCTAAGTTGGACGTCATGACAATGACGCTGTTGCGGAAATCAACCGTTCGCCCCTGTCCATCCGTCAGGCGGCCATCGTCCATTACCTGCAAGAGGATATTAAACACATCGCTGTGTGCTTTTTCCACCTCATCCAGCAGCACCACGGAATAGGGGCGGCGTCTAACGGCCTCCGTCAGGTAGCCGCCTTCTTCGTAGCCCACATACCCCGGAGGAGCGCCAATTAACCGCGCGACGGAATGCTTTTCCATGAATTCGGACATGTCAATACGAATCATTGCTTCTTCCGTGTCAAAAAGAAACGCAGCCAGGGCTTTGCAAAGTTCGGTTTTACCCACACCGGTTGGTCCTAAGAACAGGAATGAACCAATCGGGCGGTTGGGATCGGCTAAACCGGCACGGGAGCGGCGAATGGCATTGGCCACCGCATCGACCGCTTCATTCTGGCCGATCACGCGTTTGTGCAGGGCTTCTTCCATGTGAAGGAGTTTCTCTTTTTCCCCTTCCAGCATTTTGGCCACGGGGATGCCGGTCCATTTCGACACCACTTCCGCAATTTCTTCCTCCGTGACTTTGTCGCGAAACAACTTCGCCTCCTCGCTGTTCTGTCCTTCCCCCGCCTGGGCCAATTGCTTTTCGAGCTCTGGAATACGGCCATACTGCAACTCCGACATGCGGGTTAAATCCCCGGCACGGCGTGCTGTGTCCAACTCAATTTTGGCTTGTTCGAGTGCTTCCTTGATTTGGTTGGCGCCTTGCAGGGCGGCTTTTTCTGACTTCCAGATTTCCTCAAGATCCGCGTAATTTTTTTCCAGTTCGCCGATGGTGGTTTCGAGATCGTGCAAACGCTTCCTGGAGGCTTCGTCGTGTTCCTTTTTTAAGGCTTCGCATTCAATTTTCAACTGGATGAGGCGTCTGTCCAGTTTGTCCAGGCTTTCCGGTTTGGAGTCAATTTCCATGCGGATCTGGCTGCCGGCTTCATCAATGAGATCGATGGCCTTGTCAGGAAGCTGACGATCAGTGATGTAGCGATGCGAGAGGGTTGCTGCGGCAACAATCGCCGGGTCGGTAATCTCAACGCCGTGGTGCACTTCGTAGCGTTCTTTAAGGCCGCGTAAAATGGCAATGGTGTCTTCAACACTCGGCTCATCGACTAAAATTTTCTGGAAACGCCGTTCGAGGGCTGCGTCTTTTTCGATGTATTGACGGTATTCATCCAGTGTGGTTGCACCGATGCAGTGCAATTCACCGCGTGCCAGCGCTGGTTTCAGCATGTTACCGGCATCCATGGCGCCTTCGGCCTTGCCGGCGCCGACCATGGTGTGCAGTTCGTCGATAAACAGGATGATTTGACCTTCCTGCTTGGCCAAATCATTTAAAACGCCTTTCAGGCGCTCTTCAAATTCGCCGCGGAACTTGGCGCCAGCGATGAGAGCCCCCATGTCAAGCGACAGCAGGCGTTTGTCTTTTAATCCTTCAGGCACTTCGCCGTTGACTATCCGTTGTGCCAGTCCTTCCACAATAGCGGTTTTTCCTACACCGGGTTCGCCGATGAGTACGGGGTTGTTTTTAGTCCGGCGCTGCAAAACCTGGATGGTGCGGCGGATTTCATCATCACGGCCGATGACCGGATCCAGCTTCCCCTGTTCGGCGCGTTCGGTGAGATCAAGGGTGTATTTTTCCAGAGCCTGACGCTGTTCTTCCGCGTTAGGATCTGTAACCTTGTCGCCGCCGCGGATTTCCTCAATGGCTTTTTCAATGGCCTGTTGGTTTGCGCCTGCCTGTTTCAGCAATTTAGCCAGATTGCCCTCTTCGCTCACGGCGGCCAAAACGAAAAGCTCACTGGAAATGTAATTGTCCTTGCGCTGCTGCGACAGCTTGTCCGTCAGATTCAAGAGACGATTTAACGCATTGGAGATATGGATGTCGCCCCCGGTGCCACTGACTTTGGGTAATTTATCGAGGGCCTGATCAAGCAGATTTCTAAGCATGGCCAGGTTGACGCCGGCCTTGCTGAGCAGGGGACGGCAACTTCCGCCCTGTTGATCGAGCAGGGCTTTTAAAACGTGTTCCGGTTCTATAAATCCATTGTCTCGGCCTAAGGCGAGTGATTGGGCATCAGCCAGGGCCATTTGAAATTTGGAGGTGAGCTTATCCATACGCATAGTGCAGTCTCTCTTAAATGAGTTATTTAAATTAACGGATACCTACCGTAAAATGAGGTTCTAATTCAAAAAATCAAGTAGCTACTATGAACAATAATCCGACTCAGGACAATGTTGAATCGCAAACCCTGTTAAATAAACTGGTGATCGAATACCTGCGGGATCAACGGCGTAAACGCCGCTGGCGATGGATCGTGCGGGGAGCCATTGCCTTGCTGATTGTTTACTTCTATTTTAGTGCGTCAAGCTTCACTGATGACAGAACTGCTAAAAACAAACCGCATGTCGGCCTTGTCGATCTCGAGGGGACCATTTCGGATAGCGACACAGCCAGTGCTGACAATTTCGCTAAAAGTCTGGCTGCTGCCTACAAAAGCGAAGGATTACGGGCTCTGCTTGTTCGCATCAACAGCCCCGGAGGCAGTCCGGTGCAGGCTGACTACATGTACAATACCCTGCAGTATTACCGAAAAAAATACCCCAACGTGAAAACCTATGCGGTCTGTGTCGATATCTGCGCTTCCGCGGCCTACTATGTCGCAGCAGGGACCGATGAGATTTATGCCAATCCTTCGAGCATGGTGGGCTCCATCGGGGTGCTTTATAATGGGTTTGGTTTCGTCGACGCCATCCAGAAGCTTGGCATCAGCCGCCGCCTGCAGACTGCCGGCACCAATAAAGCCTTCCTCGATCCCTTTTCTCCAACCACGCCGGAGCAGCAGCAAATGCTGCAAACCATGCTCAATGAGGTGCATCAGCAATTCATTGACAAGGTGAAACAGGGACGTGGCAGCCGCCTTAAAATTGATGGCGATACGTTTTCAGGGTTATTCTGGACTGGGACTCAATCAAAGGAAAGGGGCTTAATTGACGGCTTTGCCAGCAGCGGTGAACTTCTGCGTGACGTGATCAAGCGCGAAGAGGTCATTGATTACACGTACAAGCAAAGCGTGTTTGACCGCATGACCAAAAACATCGGCGCGGCGGCGGCCAATCAATTACCGGCAGCACTGGGATTGAAGAGCGGGATACAGGAGTAAATGCCAGGCCTCCCCTGATCCACAGGGGAGGGTACTCAGATGACTATTGCAGTTGCCGCCAGGATTGCCGGCCAAAAATTTGTTTACCCGGGTTTTCATGAACTTTTTGAATACCGCCGCTGGTGCCTGGCAGGTATTTGTATTCTTTATCACCCGCATTCAATACAGACGGTGTGGCAATCAAACCCACGGAAGCCTTCATGCCGCTGACCGGAACAGTGTAGTTTTGTCCACCGTTGCTGTAGGTCACGGAGTCATTGACATCAAAATTATTGTCGTTGTTGATATCAAACACATTGTAATTCAACCGCGCTCCCGTGAAGGCATCGAGTTCCATAAGCCAGCTTTCGCCTCCAAAATCGCAGGGATCGCTGGTGGGTATGATGGTTGAGAAAATGATTTTGCCGCTCAGGTACAGCATGTTGGACACGACCCGCTCGCCCCGAGCATTGCCATTGTAGACTAAATCCATGTACCAGCCGCGATCATTGTTGGCCAATAAATTATTGCTGGTGATACGCAGGCCATTTTGTTCATAGATAATGGTTTGCTGGCGCAATTGCGCGCGTCCGGTGATGACGGAGGTGTTGTCATCCCTTAAGGCGTAAATGGTTTGCACGCTGGTGTCGGTTTTATCACTGGGCTCAATGTATTTGCCGGTACCAATGTAAATCTGCAGGCCTGAGGCTGAGAAGTTCAGTCTGGAAACGGCGGGCTTGGACGTGATGGGTTGACGGTTACCGCCGCTGTCGGTGGCCACAAACAGGGGTTTGGGCGTGCTGCCCTGTTTGTAGGCGAAATCCCATTGATTGGGGTTGCTGGCGGAAACATTGATTTTCCATAAATTGCCAAACAAATCGCCGACATAGACGGTATCGGCAATCGCATTGCCGTCCAAGTCGACGACCGTGGGGCTGGACATGCCGTTCGGGCGGCCCAGAGACAGCGGATCCGCGCTCATGCCCACACCGGTATCCAATTTTTTAATCAGCGTCCCCGTGGCAATATCGACAATATAAAGAACCGCATTACCGGTGGTGCTGGCATTGCCGTCGGTGGCGGTGTTGTTGTAGCCATTGCCAAAGATGGCAGCCCACTGGCCATTGGCCATTCTGACTATGGACGCCTGGCTGTAGGTGAATCCCAAATCGGCATCATCGGTGTCATTAAACTCCCATTTGACAATGCCTGGCGCGCCATTCTCAGTAAATTGAGTCGGATCGGTCACATCCAGGGCATAGACCCCCTGGCCGCCGCCATTTAACGTACCCACAAGCACGGTACGCCACTCGCTGTTGATGTAGACATCAATCACGGTGGGGGAGCCATCCACGTAATAACGGTGGGCGTAATTGGGATTGGTCAGTTGATTTAAGGTTTTAAAAATGCTGGCAGGGACATAGGCAAAGACCTCAACCCCCGTGACCGCGTCAAACGCATGCAGCATCCCGTCGTTGGCTCCCACATAGATGATCGCGCGGCGGTTTAGATTGTTTTCACGGAAAATACCGTAAGGGCTGCTGTTTTCCGGGGCGCCGCCCGCCCAGGTCACCGGGTATTGCTGGTTGGGCACTTTGATGACCAGCGGGGTGGAGTTAATGATGTCGCCCAGCAGGGTGGTGCGATTACGGAAAGTCCCGCCATTTTTCTGTTCCAGCGATTTATCCCCGCGCAGGAAATTCAAGCGGTTGCTGCCTTGCCCGTCACTGACCGCGGTTACCGGATTTAAGTTTAAAGCCGTCACCTGGGATACATCCAGTTCCGTGTTGGTGGGGGAGGCTGGGTTCGAAGGCCAACGGAATTTAATGCCGGTGTTGTTGGAGGGCTTAAAGGTGATGATGTGACGCCCTGTGCTGAAATTTTGCAGGCTCAGCTTCTGGGAGGCATCCCAGAGGGAGCCTTGCGGTCCTGAACCCGTAAAAAGAATATTGCCGTTGGTTTCATCAATGTCAAAGGCAAGCAGTTGACCACTCCAGTCCTTGGTTCTGAAAATAGCCTGATAAATCAGGGTGTCAGAGGCCAGGAAACCGCTGCTTAAGGCAGCAGATGAGAAGGATCCTGTTCGATCGAGGATTAAGGCAAACGCCTTGGCCAGTTGCGCGCGCAGGCTATTGGCATTGGTCACCAGAAAATAATTATCCGGATCGCTGTCATTGTCGGTGTCGAATTCGGTGTTCAAATCCGGCTCATTGTTATTATTGGAATCAATGAATCCACCCCATTTTGCCGCATACCACAGCGGGGATTTCAGGACGGTGGCCGAAGGGGTTGAGCTCGGTGTAAAGGTTCGGGTGGTGGTTAAAGGCAAGGCCACCCAATCATTCCAGATACCGCCAGGCGGCTGGCCGGGCGGGGTGTCTAAAAAGTAGTTGACGTCACTGCCGGCAGCCGTGTCGATATCCCGTACTTCAAGATACACCCCATCCTGCGTGGTACCGGAAATGACATACCCCATGTGCTGGGTGATCCCGCCCGCGGCGTAGATGGAGTCGCAGGCAATGGTCAGGGTATTGTCGGCATTGACGGTGATGGTGTATTTGACAATCGCATCCATGTCAAAGTCAGCGCCCTGTTGCAAGTCGGCAAAATTCACCCGCAGCACGGCCTGGGTAGGCGTGAGGGATTCAATGTA
Organism: Legionella taurinensis; assembly: GCF_900452865.1. Taxonomy (NCBI): domain Bacteria; kingdom Pseudomonadati; phylum Pseudomonadota; class Gammaproteobacteria; order Legionellales; family Legionellaceae; genus Legionella; species Legionella taurinensis. Next base: position 2,247,359 of record NZ_UGOZ01000001.1, on the reverse strand, counting down.
ATAATCGACAATTTCATTGGTGGGCTGGTATTGGCCCTGGGTTGCATTGATACTGAATCCGGCGACGGATTTCCCGAAAGGCAGCACGGTAATCGGATTGCCTCCCACTAAAAATTTAAGTTCAGGCATGGGGGCGGACAGTGCAATTAAGTAGGATTTGGCATTTTGTTCTCCCTGAGCGCTGTTGAGATCATTAACCCAGGCATACCAGGCAACGCTTCCTGGGTAATAGCTACCCTCCGAGTTGGCTTCCAAAGGAGCAAGACCGCGGATATTGCCGAAACTGGTCACGGTTTTAGGCTTGGGAGACCCATCGGCTGTCCCGCCGGATTGGCCAATGAAAGCCAGCAGGCTTGAAAAGCCTTCACCGGTAAAAATACTTTGTGCGAGGGAGGCGGCATTGAAGGAGGGCGATAAGTCACCGCTGAAGGAATTGAAATAGCTCCCGGGCACCTGATCGCTGTCATAGGTTGGGTTTAAGTCGCTTAGCACCAGCATATTGGCTTTGGCACAATAAGGATAAACCGAATAGGGGTTAACCCAGGAGGGCTTGGGCAGGCCGAGTGTCACATCTGTGCCGGTAGAATAATTGTAGGCAGAGTTGGCTGACGATTTACCGGCCAGGTAACGCACCGATTCATACATCATTTCACCCAGTGGATTTCCCCACATTTCGCACTCGCCGTTGTTGATGTTGCGGGTTGAGATAAATCCACAGGAATACTCGTAATTACCGCCAAAACCGGTGACGGTTAATTTGTTAATGGTGGAAATAATGCCGTTCACCGCGGTAAATTGCCCGGTGTTTAAATCAATTTCATCGGTAATGCTGGAGATGTTTTTGCGCAATACGCCGCCAGCCAGGTTGTTTTTGTATGTTCCAGTCAACAAACCAAACAACATGGAATTGTTTTCGCCAAATTCCTGCAGCAGACCAATGGGTTTTTTCTGACCATTGGGGTAGCTGCGGCAATTGTCTTCAAGGCCAATGGCGCTGTCGCAGACTTTAACGCGCACGACATAATCGGTAAGGCCGGTAATCAGCGGTCCTGAACTGCCATGCAATGCCCGGGAACCGGCCACCGGCCGTTCAATGCTGACCCATTCCCAAATGCGATAGGGTTGGTTTAAGGCCACCCGCAGCAGGGGGGAGGCGGTGTTTAACAGGGTGGTGTTGGCAAACAGATGGTAGTTGGTGCCGGATGGGGCGGTAAACGGGGTGTAGTCGCTGATGTTAAACCCGTCAATGGCTAAACTTTTGTATTCTTTACCCCAGCTGTGCCCATCCTGAGGAATGTAAGAGCGTTGCAGCACCGTGGCGGTCGTTGAGTCGATGGAACGATAGCCGCCATACAACACCTTGCGAATGGCATCCAGGCGGGATGTGGTTAAATAGTTTAGGAAATTACCGCTCCAGCTCCCCGGGCATTTGCGATCAACCGCCATGGCGGTTGGGTAGAAATACTGCTGCCCAGAATCGTAGGCATAGCATTTGGCGCTGTCAAAATAACCGTAATAGTCAATGCTGGGTTTAAAATGCAATTCAATCTGACCATCGTCATCCAGATCAGTCAAATCGTTGTAGGCTTCAAAATAAAGTTTGTGGTCGCGGCTTAAAATCAACATGGTCATGGGTGCGACGGTGTCGGTGATGAACAGCGGGGTCTGCGACAGATTCAAGGTGCCGGAGAACAGGGGGGATATGCTTAAGGTGCCGGTCAGGCACGCCACTGCTGCGGTTATGCGTTTCATCAGTATCTCCTTGCCACAGTGGTTTGCAGGACACTGATTGAATCATTCGTAGACCCTGTACCCCGGGCAGTGACCTGGTAATAAAAAACGCCGGTGCTTTTAGCGGCCGATGAACCAACGACGGGTGAATCAGGAACAAACTGGAGAAATTCAATAATGAAACGGGGATTGGTTGCGATATTGTCCAGGCTCAGGGTGTATTGCGCTGAGCGGCTGTTCCACCAGCTTGATGGCTGGGTGGACAGATTGATGTTTTCATAGACCTGCTGGGCGCAGGGGAAAGCCTGGCAGGTGACATACACCGTGGGCTCTTTTTCCTGGCTTAAAACCCAGTTCTCACCCGCTTTTAAGGCGGATTCAGCGGCCACGAAGGATAATTCCTTATCCTGCAGGTTAGCTGACATTTTTTCCTGCAGGTGGGTCACCTGCACTGAGGTGATGCCTAAAAGGGTGATCACCAGTAATAACAGCAGGGTTGCGGCGAGCGTCGCACCAGATTGTGTCCTCATGATGGCAAACCTCGATTCCTTAAGGTAATGAATGTATCCCACTGACGGCGTAATTTACGATCGGTAGGCGTCAGGGTTACGCCGTTAAAGGTATAGGGTTGAACTTTGTCATTGACATTTTCCGTTGTGGCAAAGAGAAGGTTAATCTGGATGCTGATGACATTATTCCAGTTATTGGCATTATTGACCTGGGTGGCGGTCTGGTAACTGTCCACGGTGTTATCGCCATTGGTATCGACGCCGTAGGTGACCCGCATGCGTTCTACGCCTTCAGCGATTTCATCCTCATTGCCATTAATATCCAGACGCACCAGCGCCAGGATGGGCTGACCGACGGAATTGACGCGGCCGGTGTTTTTAACATAAAAAGCATAGTAGAGAAAGCGCATGACCTGTGAATTGGCTGGATACGCCATGGTCAAATCATTGCTGGTATTGTCGCTGACGGTATGGGTAATGGCCGTGGCATTGGTGTTGGCGCCGGCAATAAAAATATCGCCTACCGAGCAATTGGTAATCATCACCGGATCACCCGAGGCGATGCCTAAGCGATCATAAACCAGAATAGGGTTGTTGGGTTGATTCATGTCATCGCGCAATTGCACGCCAAAATTAGAGGCCATCCTCACCTCAATAATGTCTGATCCGATGAGGGGTTTGCCGGTTAAATTGGCCGGGAGGATGGGGCTGAAGGAGGCGGCGAGCCCGTCGTAACCTTGCACAGGTTTGTCATAAGACAACATTGCTGATACATTTCTGACCAAATTGGTCACTGCAATCTGCTTTTGATTGGAGCAGCCCTGAAATCCCGCCATGCGTAATTCCCGGGCCAGTAAAAAATTGGCATACCGCCCATTTTCCTGCAGACGGGCTAGGCCTTCCTGCATGACGTAGGTGGATTTATTGCTCAGGTAAACCGCACCCGCACTGGCAATGAGCAGGGTGCCGAGCGTAATGGCCACCATGAATTCAATCACTGAAAAACCGTGGCATTGCAAGCGCTTCATAATTCCACTTCCATAATCAGGCAGGTTAGATCGACATCGGCATCGCCGCTGCAGCCTGTACCGTTAACGCCGGTGCGCTCATTATCCCAACGCATGATGACAGTGAACTGGTTGCCGTTACGGGTAATTGTGCCCTGGCCCTGTGGCAGTAACGTGCTGTTGGTTGAATTCCAGATGTGCACGTCGCGTTGGGCAATCTGCCCGGCGCTGCAGGTGGTGCAACTGGGTAAGGAGGGCGTTCCCGAGACATTATTATAGGCGCCAGACTGGATGCCGGCTGAATTGGCCATCATGCGATCAACCATATTGCCCGCCTGGGCAATGGCAATTGAGCGCAACTGCGCCGTCTGATTGTAGCGGATGGCATTCATCTGCAACGATGCGATGCCAAGTAAGCCCAGTGCCAGAACAAATGAACTGACTAAGACTTCAATTAAACTGAATCCTTTTTGGTGACTTGCCCAATGTTTCATAGCTTCAGGTTGACAGAGACCCGGTACGATTTCTGTGCAAAATTCGTACCGGAGCTGAAGCTGTATTGCGGGGCGTTTAGCGTTTCATGACGGGCATCAGTGTTTGTAACAGCGCTTTGAACACTTTGGGGGTTCCGGCGATGACATCGCCCTGTTTCAGATACTCTTCACTGCCCTGAGCGTCGCTTAACAAGCCGCCTGCTTCCTTGACAATCAGGGCACCGGCGGCGATGTCCCAGGGGCGCAGACCAAATTGCCAGAAACCATCAAGCCGTCCTGCGGCTACATACACCAAATCAAGAGCCGCAGAGCCGGTTCGTCGGATGCCAACGCATTTACCCATTAAGGCTTCAAACGTCGGCAGATACCGCTGGGCTGCGGCTGGATTGCGAAAGGATACGCCTGTACCGAGCAGGGCCTGCTGCAGCTGCGTTTGTTTGGAAACGCGGATGCGGCGGTCATTGAGTTGGGCGCCGCGGCCGCGGGTAGCCGAAAAACACTCATGCCGGATGGGATCATAAACCACCGCGTGTTCGATGCGATTTTTAATTTTGCAGGCGATGGAGACCGAGTAAAAAGGGAACCCGTGCAGGAAATTGCTGGTTCCATCCAGCGGATCAATGATCCACTGGACTTCGGATTCCTCATTATAAAGGCCGCTTTCTTCCGCTAAAATACCATGGTCGGGGTAGGCCTTGTGGATAGCCTGAATGATGGTTTGCTCCGCTTTAATGTCCACTTCGCTGAAATACTCGGCATTGTCCTTGGCCGTGACTTTAATTCTGTCAATTTGTTCAATATGACGTACAATAATATCACCGGCCTGACGGGCAGCGGCGACTGCAATATTAAGTAATGGTTCCATGGCTTCGCTCTTTTCTACAAAAGTCAGCGATTCTAGCACATTTTTTTTGTACAGAGAGAAGACATTGCTGTTATAGTTACGCACTTCGCAAAATTCATTGACCTTTATGAAATTAGAGTCCTTTCGCATTGTACTGATTGCCACCTCGCATCCGGGCAATATTGGTTCCGCGGCAAGAGCCATGAAAACCATGGGGTTGAGCCGTTTGTATCTGGTAACGCCCAAGTCTTTCCCTGATCTCAAAGCCTGGGAAATGGCAGCGGGGGCGGATGATGTCCTTGAACACTGCGTCGTCACAGAAAGTCTGGATGACGCGTTACGCGGCTGCCAGCTCGTTTTAGCCACCAGCGCGCGGCCCCGCGGCATTGCCTTGCCGGGCCTAACGCCATCGGAAGCGGCGGAAATGCTGTGTAAAAAACCCGATGACACCCAGGTGGCCATCGTCTTCGGACGTGAACACGCCGGCCTGACCAACGATGAATTGTTAAAAAGCCACTATCATATTTATATCCCCAGCAATCCGGAGTATGGATCGCTGAACCTGGCGCAGGCGGTGCAGATCATTGCCTACGAGTTGCGGATGAAATTATTGTCGCCTTCCGCCGAAGTGGCGTTGCGGGCGGATAAACCGGCTACTGCGGATGAGGTTGAGCAGTTTTATGCCCATCTGACCGAGGTCATGGTGGCGATTGATTTTTTAAAACCGTCCAATCCCCGGCGTTTACAGCAACGCATCCGGCGTCTGTTTAACCGTGCGAAACTGGAGCACATGGAGGTCAATATCCTGCGCGGCATTTTAACGCACGTTCAGAATGCATTGAGGTGGGCGGGCGTGAAGGACAGAGGATAAGGTCATGAAACAGTTACCGATTTATTTTGATTACATGGCGACCACCCCGGTTGATCCGAGGGTTGTGGCGCGTATGGTTCGGTATCTCGGTCCTGACGGCATTTTCGGTAATCCCTCGTCCATTTCTCATCCCTATGGCAAAGAAGCCGCGGAAGCGGTTGAAACGGCCAGGGCGCAGATTGCCGAGGTCATTCATGCAGAGCCTCGAGACCTTATTTTCACGTCCGGCGCCACTGAAGCCAATAATCTCGCCATTCTTGGCGCCGCCCGCTTTTATCAGCATAAAGGCAGGCACCTCATTACCATGAGTACCGAACATAAAGCCGTCCTTGACAGCATTCATCAACTTAAGAAAGAGGGATTTACTGTCACCTGGCTGCCGCCTGAGCCAGATGGGTTGCTTTCCCTTGAGCGATTAAAAGCGGCCCTGACGCCAGAAACCATTCTGGTGTCGGTAATGCATGTGAATAATGAAACCGGCGTAATTCAGGACATCACCGCCATTGGCGATTTGTTAAAGGATAAGGGCATTATTTTCCATGTCGACGCGGCGCAGAGTGTCGGTAAACTGCCTGTTGATCTTGAACACATGCCCGTGGGGTTAATGTCATTGTCCAGCCATAAAAATTACGGTCCTAAAGGCATAGGCGCCTTGTATATTCGTCATAAACCGCGCCTGCGGCTTTTACCGTTATCCTATGGCGGCGGGCATGAGCAGGGGTTACGCTCAGGAACCCTGGCCACGCATCAGATCGTGGGCATGGGCGAAGCGTTTTATTTGGGCGAACAAACCCGCGTGGCCGAGCAGGCCCGCCTCCTGGCAATGCGCCAGAGGCTTTGGCAGGGCATTAAGCATCTTCCCGGTATCCGTTTAAACGGCCACGAACACCAGCGGATTGCCGGTAATCTCAATCTGACCTTTAAAGGAATCGAAGGCGAAACCTTGTTGCTGGCCTTGCGGGAATTGGCCTTGTCCACGGCGTCAGCCTGTTCGTCTGCCAGTAATCAACCGTCTTATGTGCTTAAAGCTCTGGGCTTAAGTGATGAAGACGCTTACAGTTCCATTCGTCTGTCCCTGGGCCGTTTTACCACGGAGGCGGACATTGAAAAAGCCATTCATACCATTTGCCAACAAGTAACCCGTCTGCATGAAATAGTGCCATGATGAAGTATAATGATTTAGTAGAAACCTGTTTTTTTAGGCCGCGGCATGTGGGCACGCTGGATTGTAGCCGGCCTTTCACGGTATTCAGTGAGGCGGGGATCCGCGGTAAAGCGTTTTTGCAATGGTATGCGGCCTGCGATGCACAGGGTTTAATCATCCAGTGTTGCTTTAAAGCCTACGGTAACCCGTACCTTATCGCGGCGTTGGAATGGTGTTGCCGCCAGATGACGGGCACGTCGGTGAGCGAACACCCGCGTTGGGATTACCGGCAGCTGGTGACTGTGCTGGAAATACCCCAGGCGCTTTATCCTACCGCCCTGCTGGTGGAACAGGGGTACCGGCAGATTTGTGAAAAAATGAAACAATTAGTAAAGGAGAACCCGTAATGAGTGGTGTTGTTCAATACGAAGCGAGCAGTGAGACGGGCGTTAATTTAAGTGAAGCGGCGAAAAATCATGTGCTTTCTTACCTTGATCGCCAGACCAATTGTCGCGGTATCCGTTTTTCGGTTAAGAAAACAGGGTGTTCAGGTCTTGCCTACGTGGTAGATTATGTCGAGACGCCTCAAGGCAGTGATATCGTCCTGCCGTTGACTGATAAGTACCAAATCTACATCGATAAAGGCAGTTATCCCTTCCTGAAGGGCATGGCCATTGATTATGTCAAACAGGGCTTGAATGCCAAATTTGTTTTTAACAACCCCAACCAAACCGGTGCCTGCGGCTGCGGTGAAAGCTTCACGGTCGAATAACCAGGCCTGTTTTGCCCGTTCCCGCTGATTCCTGACGCCTGAAAGCCCCTCTCCCCGCGGGAGAGGGCGTGATGCCGGCGCAACGGTCTTGCCTCAGAGCGTACCCCTTCCACTGCAGGGATCAATCGAAAGGAAAAAATCAATTCAATTTGTCTATATTTAATTTTTTTGATTTAAATTTGTCTAAATAAGCGAAAATACTTGCTAAAAACATAAAATTTCCTTAAGCTTCCCTTAATAAATGAATATGAATGAGACAATGTTTACATTCTTTGTGGTATTTGTTACTATATCGCCCATGATGTACTGTTTGTGTCACATTTTCCGACCTGAACAGCATCAATTTCATCATCAGGAGAGAGGATAATGAGTGCAGTAATGCAACAAGTTGAACAGGTTAATGACGCATTAACCCAACAAGTCGTTGGCGCAGTAAAGCGTTATCTCAATGCAGTTGGTAATAAAGAAATAAATCTCAACCTTTATCAATTAATTGTTGAGGAAGTTGAGGCTCCCTTGTTCCGTACGGTCATGGAGTTAACCCGCTACAACCAATCCAAAGCAGCGAGAGTTTTAGGCGTCAGTCGTGGTACTCTGCGCACCAAGCTGAAGCGTTATTTCGACGACGAATTTATTGGCACCCGCGGCTAATAAATTCTGGTTTTTCTGTAGGCACTTTGCTACCATTACTATCAGAGTCGGTCAGGCAATCGCTCCTTGCAAGGCAAGGGGAGGAAAGTCCGGGCTCCATAGGGCAGAGTGCCAGGTAACGCCTGGGAGATGAAAGTCTACGGAAAGTGCCACAGAAAATATACCGCCTCCCGCCTGTGCAGGAGGTAAGGGTGAAATGGTGCGGTAAGAGCGCACCGCGCGTCTGGCAACAGGCGTGGCAGGGAAAACCCCACTCGGAGCAAGACCAAATAGGAATCCTTCCGGCGTAAGCCGGCACATGCGGCCCGCATGGGATTCGGGTAGGTCGCTTGAGGCTTGTGGTGACACAAGTCCCAGATGAATGATTGTCCACGACAGAACCCGGCTTATCGACCGACTTTTCTACTGTCCTCTTGTATTTATCCGACACTGGCCTTACTATCGCCTCATTTTTATCAACAGGGCGTTCTCTATGATGTTATGCATCGATGTGGGTAATTCCCATATTTATGGCGGTGTTTTTGCCGGCGATGACATTCGGCTGCGCTTCCGCCACACATCGAAAGTCAGTACCTCCGATGAATTGGGCATTTTTTTAAAGAGTGTGCTGCGGGAGAATCAGTGTTCACCCGAAGCCATCAGTGAAATTGCCATTTGTTCCGTGGTTCCCCAGCTTGACTACTCCCTGCGCTCAGCCTGTGTAAAATACTTCGCGGTGGATCCCTTTTTCCTGCAAGCAGGAGTTAAAACCGGTTTGAATATTAAATACCGCAACCCGGTGGAAGTTGGTGCCGACCGAATCGCCAATGCCATTGCCGCGACCCATGCCTATCCGGGTAAAAACAGCATAGTCATTGATTTTGGCACGGCGACGACCTTTTGCGTCATCACCTCGCAGAAAGCTTATCTCGGCGGTGCCATCCTGCCGGGAGTGCGTTTGTCTGTCGATGCCTTGTCTAACAATACCGCCAAGCTCCCGGCGGTTGAAATTGTCAAAACCGACCAGGTGGTCGGGCGCTCCACCATCGAAAGCATTCAATCAGGTATTTTCTATGGCGCCCTGGGCGCCTGCCGCGAACTGATTCATCGCATTAAAGAAGAAACCTTTGTCAATCAGGAGGTTTTGGTGATTGCTACTGGCGGTTTTGCGTCCCTTTTTGATAAACAGGGCATTTACGATGTGTTGTCGCCCGATCTGGTGTTACAGGGCATTCGACTGGCTGCCTTAATGAATCATTGAGTTGTTTTGCATGTCCCCGGTACTGCTTTAGCCAGGCCCTGGGATCATCGCTCTCGGTTGTATTCTTTTAAATCAAAGAGTATCAAATAAAAACCCATTCGCATCCCATCTGCGTGCGATGGGCTTTTTTTGCCATTGAAGTGGCATAAAAAGGTTGACGATTGGGAAAATGTGTTTCTATAGTGTATAAAAGTGGTATAAAATAATAAAAAAGTGGAGATTTGTGGGGGAGCTTATCCTCCCTCATAAGAGAAAATCATGTTTCGCGGAATCAATGCCATTACAGTTGACGGAAAAGGTCGCCTTGCCATCCCAACGCGTTATCGTGACGCGCTGAGTGCGGATGGCAAATCGGCTTTGGTCGTCACCATTGATACCGAAGAAACCTGTTTACTGCTTTATCCGGCCGCGCAATGGCAAATTATTGAAGATAAATTACAAAGTTTGCCCAGTTTTAATGCCGCAGCACGACGTATTCAACGGTTGCTGATTGGTCATGCGACGGATGTTGAGCTCGATAGCAATGGCCGGGTGCTGTTGCCGCCTTTACTGCGTGATTACGCGCAGCTCGATAAAAAGGTGGTAATGATTGGGCAGGGTAATAAATTTGAAGTGTGGAATGAGATGTTGTGGCAGAGTAAACGCGAACAATGGTTGGAAGAGGAAGGTGACGGCGAAGGGGGTCTCCCTGACGAAATGAAGAACTTTTCTTTATAACGGAAGCAGAAAATGGCCCATCAATCCGTGTTGTTACAGGAGGCAATCCAAGGCTTGGCGATCAAGGCTGACGGCATTTATGTCGACGGCACCTTCGGTCGCGGCGGTCATGCGCGCGCTATTCTGCAACACCTTTCACCCGCAGGCCGCTTGATTGCCATCGATAAGGACCCCGCAGCGATAGCCTATGCCAGGGACCATTTCAGTCAGGATCCGCGGTTTACGCTTTTTCATGGATCCTTTGCCGATTTACCGCGGTTTGCAGAAGAAGCCCAGGTGACGGGCAAAATTGACGGCATTTTACTGGATTTGGGGGTTTCTTCCCCGCAACTGGATGAACCCGAGCGCGGTTTCAGTTTTATGCAGCAGGGGCCTCTCGATATGCGCATGGACTCGACGCAGGCCCTGAGTGCCGCGGAGTTCATCAATAAAGCGGATGAAAAAGATCTGGTGCGGGTATTCCGTGAATACGGTGAAGAGCGTTTTTCAGGCCGCATTGCCCGCGCGATTGTAGAGGCAAGACAACAAAACCCGATTGTCACCACCCAAACCCTGGCTGAGATTGTGAAACAGGCAAACCCCAAGTGGGAAAAACACAAGCACCCCGCAACTCGGGTATTTCAGGCCATACGCATTTACATCAATCAGGAATTAACCGATTTGTCCGCCTGCCTTAACCAGGTCATGGCGACATTAACGGTAGGCGGCCGTTTAGTCATTATCAGCTTTCATTCGCTGGAAGACAGGATAGTTAAACAATTTATGCGTGATAAAGAGCAAGGTATTCGCCCGCCGCCGGGCGTACCTGTGCGAGCAAGCGAAATGGGCAGTTGTTTTAAGCGCATCGGTAAAGCCATTAAGCCCGGCGAAGCGGAAATAAGACAAAATGCCAGAGCCCGGAGTGCGGTCCTTAGAATAGGAGAGAAAACAGCATGAATGCCGCAGCAAGAGCAATTAATCAAAGCAACTTATTTAGTGGACAATTACTGGAAATGCGCCTGTCAAAACAATGGTGTTTGATCTTGTCGTTACTCTTTGCGGTCCTGGTCAGTTCGTTGGCGGTTATTTACACGACCAATGAACATCGATTAAGCTTCAGCCATTTGCAGCAATTGGAGCAACAAAGCCACCAATTGCAGTTGCAATGGGGGCAATTGCTGCTGGAACAGGCGAGCCTGGCTACCCCTGCGCGTGTAGAGCAGTTGGCCACGGAGAAATTGCAAATGAGATTACCGTCCGATAAAGACACCTATGTATTACAGCAACAATGACTAGCAAAGGGCATAAAGCGCGTTTAATTGTCGTCTCTGTTTTTTTTATCGCGTTGCTCGCGGCCCTGCTTTGGCGCATAACGGACTTAACCATCCTTCACCGCCAGTTTCTCAAAGGGCAAGGGGATGCCCGAAGTTTAAGGACGGTGGATATTCCCGCCTACCGCGGCATGATCGTCGATCGTCAGGGGACGCCTCTCGCAGTCAGTACTCCGGTTAAGTCCTTATGGGTAAACCCCAAAGAATTTTCTCCTGATAAAAAGCAGCTGTTTGCGCTGGCCAAATTACTGGACATGCCCCCCAAAAACATGGTGGCCCAAATTCAACGGGCGAAATCAAGGGAATTCCTCTACCTGAAACGGCAACTTCAACCGGCATTAGCGAAGGACATTGAACAGTTAAAGATCCCGGGTCTGAATTTCCAGCAGGAATTCAAGCGTTACTACCCGGAGACAGACAGCACAGCCCAATTGCTGGGGTTTACCAATATCGATGATGTGGGCATTGAAGGCCTGGAGTTGGCTTATCAGGATTGGTTGATGGGAATTCCGGGTAAAAAAAGGGTATTGAAAGATCGTACCGGCCATATCATTGAGGAGCTGGGTGTTATCAAGGAGCCTAGACCTGGTCATGATTTGGTGTTAAGCATCGATCGCCGCATCCAGTACCTGGCTTATCATGAATTGCAGAATACCCTGGAAAAATTTGCCGCCAAATCAGGTTCGGTGGTGGTGCTTGATTCACAGACGGGGGAAATTCTGGCGGCCGCCAACGCGCCCTCGTTTAATCCCAATGTACGTGGCCGCTACACGCGCGAGAGTTACCGTAATAAGGCGATTACCGACGTCTTTGAGCCGGGTTCCTTAATGAAACCGTTCAGTATCGCCAGTGCGCTGGGCAGCGGTCAGTTCACGCCTGAAACCATCATTGATACCCGTCCAAGCTGGATGATTGTTCATGGCCATACGGTGCGGGATGTTCACAATTACGGGGTGCTCGATGTCACCGGTGTGCTGCAGCATTCAAGTAATGTCGGCGTGACCAAAATGATTTTGCAAAGCCCGCCGGAACAACTGATCGGCCTGCTGCAGCGAAGCGGTTTTGGACAACGAACAGAAAGCGGTTATCCGGGTGAAAGCGACGGTGCCGTGGTCAAAGTCAAGGATGCCAACCCCTTTGTGCTGGCCACCCTGGGATTTGGTTACAATATTTCGGTGACTGCGCTGCAGTTGGCCAAAGCCTATTTAATTTTCGCCAATCACGGTAAACTTCATCCAGTGACTTTATTGCACAATGACACAACTGAAATTGGCGAGCAAGTCCTTGACACTAAGACAGCCGATCAGGTTCTGGCGATGATGGAGGCCGTGTTGGGCAATGAGGGGACGGGAAGGGCTGCCAGAATTCCTGGTTACCGCGTTGCCGGTAAAACCGGTACGGCCCGGGTTGCCGGTAAAAACGGCTATGAGTCCAACCGCCACATCGCCAGCTTTGCGGGCATTGCTCCTGTGTCCTCCCCCAGGCTTGTTGTTGTCGTTGTGATTCATGAACCGACCCGTAACGGTTATTACGGGGCAGCCGTTGCGGCGCCGTTGTTTGCCCAGGTCATGTCGGGCGCTTTGCGGATTTTAGACATACCTCCTGATAAAACCACACCGTGAGGTGATTATGAAATTGTCTGACCTTTTAAAACATTGGACTACTGTCAGCCACGACTGCGACATCACCGGCCTTTGTAATGACAGCCGTAAAGTGCAACCGGGTGATTTGTTCATCGCCTATCCCGGTACAGCCGTCGATGGGCGTTTATTTATTCCTCAGGCGTTGGCAGGCGGTGCGGCCGCGGTGGTTTATGAACCGGGTGACTGGCCTTTGAGCGATTGCCCGCCTTCCTCCTTTATCGGTGCGCCGCTTCCCAAACTTGCCCGTCATCTGGCGGCGATTGCCAGCCGATTTTATGCGGATCCGAGCAGCAAAATGAATGTCACCGGCATCACCGGAACCAACGGAAAAACCACCATTGCTTACCAGTTGGCTCAGGCCCATTCCCTGTTAGGTACAAAGGCTGCTTACATTGGCACCCTGGGGCAGGGTGAAGCGTCTCAATTGCAGCCGCTGGCCAATACCACCCCGGATGCACTGGCCCTGCAATCCATGTTTGCCCACTACCAGCAGCGAAAAATAATGCAGGTGTGCATGGAAGTTTCCTCTCATGCCCTGGCGCAACAACGGGTCGACTGCATTCATTTTAATCAGGCCATTTTTACCAATCTGACCCACGATCACCTGGATTACCACCTCACCATGGAGGCTTATGCCGCTGCCAAAGCCGCTTTGTTTAAAAAATCCAATTTACAATGGGCCATTGTCAATGGGGATGACGCTTACGCACAACAGATGGTAGACGCCATTCAGCCGCCCTGTCGTTTGTTGACCTATGGTATTTATGAAAGTGCGGATATTCGTGCCCTGAATTGGGACGTCAGCCTTTCAGGCACCCGCATCGACGTGTCATCCCCCTGGGGAGAGTACCAGCTTAAGATTAACGCGCTTGGCTTTTTTAATATTTATAACGCCTTGGCCGTATTTTCAAGCCTTCTGGCGGCTGGTTATCCCCATGAAGCGGTGGTTGCGGTAATGGCACAATTGCAACCGGCTCCCGGGCGCATGGAGGTGGTGGCGCAGAAACCCTGTGTGATTGTTGACTATGCCCATACCCCTGATGCGCTGGAAAATGTGCTGGCGACACTTGAAAAGGTAAAAAAAGGCAAAATGCTGGTGGTTTTTGGCTGCGGCGGTGATCGCGATAAAACCAAACGGCCGATGATGGGTCGAATTGCCAGCCAGTATGCTGACATTGCCATCATTACCAGCGACAACCCCCGTACCGAAAATCCGGAAGCCATCATCCACGAAATTGAAAAGGGCATTTCCTCCCACCCTTCGCTGTATAAAATTGTCAGCCGGGAGGAAGCGATCGCAAAAGCAGTCAGCCTCGCCGACAAGGATGACATCGTGTTGGTTGCGGGGAAAGGTCATGAGACTTACCAGCAGATTGGTCAGGTTTGCCACCATTTTTCTGATCAGGAAATCATCCGCGGGTTATTGACTTAATCTGCGCCAAGAAGCGTCATTAACACCGGATTGCTTATGGCGCTGCTGTAGGTGCTGAAGTCATGGCGAAAGCTATGGGCCTTGCGTAAGGTAAGGAAGGCACGCTGCTTATCGCCGGCTTCTTTCATGGCGTTGGTTTCACTAACCGGATCATAAAGCGACAGCAGCAGAGAAGGCCAGGAATCACGATCAGCCGCGACGGGCAAAGCTTGCCTGGCGGCTGAGGGGTGATGAAGCGGCTTTAAACCATAGTATTCATGCAGTTTATCGCTCAGTAACGTGACCGCACGTTGTTTCGCTTCGATGCTGTGACCTGCGATGTGCGGCGTGCACAGCAGCGCTCTTGAGAGAATGGCGGCGTTCACAGCCGGCTCATTGAGATAGACATCCGTGCAATAGCCAAGGTGAGGGAAGGCGAGCAGATCGGTTTCATTGATTATCCCTCCTCGTGACGCATTGATGATCACCGTACCCGGTTTAAGCCGGCTTAAAAAAGCGGCGTTAAGGCTGTTTCGACTGGGGTAGGGAAGGGCATCGTGCAGGTTGGCATGCACGCAAATCAAATCACAGGCAGCCAACTCGTCAAGGCTGCAGCTGCGAAACGTGGGATCCTTTTCTGCTTTGGGCGGATCATAATGATGAACATCCCATTGCACTGCCTGTAACCGATCGGCCACCCGCAGGCCCACTTCACCGCAACCGATGATGCCCGCCTGTCTACCAGGCAATGGATGATTCAGTTCAAGCCAGGCTAAAGACGCCATGACGTAGTCTGCAACTGCCGGCGCATTACACCCTTTGGCATCGACTAAGGTGATGCCGTGGCCGGTCAGAAAGGCTTCATCGAGATGATCCGTACCGCTGCTGGCCGTGGCGACATACTCAAGGGTATGCTGATGCAGCAACGCGGCATCGACTTTTAAAGTCGAACGGCATAAAAGAATGGCTTTTCCCGGTAACAGCGACGGAATTTGCTCGGCATGCTGATAAAAAGTTAAGCAAAATGGCGCTGGGAAGACGGTTTGCAAATCCGGCAGCGAGGCGTCAGCAAGAATAGGGATCATAGACGAAACACATAGGCTAAGACACTTAACGCCGCGTGAATGAGCGGATTAATAATCCAACCCAGTGCGCCAAGCATCATCAAGGCTAATAAAATAAAAAAACCGAATGGCTCCAGTTTTTGTAACTGAATGGCGGCCTTGTAGGGCAGCAGGCTGATAGCCACACGCCCTCCATCAAGTGGGGGAATGGGTAACAGGTTAAAAAAGGCAAGCAGGAGGTTAATCAATATGCCGGCCCGGGATACCAGCAGGAAGAACAGCCCGACCATGGATTCCGGATGAAAGAGGGAAGATAATTTAAAACATCCAGCCCAAAAGAGGGCCATCAGTAAATTGGCAAGGGGGCCTGCGGCGGTCGCCAAAGCCATGTCCCGGCGGGGGCGGCGAAAATGGCTGGCATTGATAGGCACGGGCTTGGCCCAACCGAAAACAAAATTAAACTGGCTTAAAACCAGAACCAGAATGGGAATGAGGATGGTACCGATTAAATCGATATGGCGCAGCGGATTAAAGCTGACCCGCCCAAGCATTCTGGCCGTGCTGTCGCCTAATTTATCGGCGACCAGGGCGTGAGCGGCTTCATGCAGGGTGATGGCAAACAGCACGGGAATAATCCAGACGGCGATTTGTTGAATGGTTGTCAATTCAGGCATAGGTTATTCACCAGGAGTCATAATTCGGTCTCGATTTTACGGGCACTTGCCAGGGTACTCAAGTACTATCTCTGCTGCTGCTTAGTATAGTATTTCTTAACATGCTCCTATATTATGTTGGCTTTGCCTAGGGATGTCGTATCGAATGAGTTGGCCACGGAGTGTGTATTACTGGGTGTTGCTGGGTTTTTCGCTGCTTGTTTTTTTACCAGGCATTGCCAAACTGCCAGTGATTGACAGGGATGAAGCCCACTTTGCTCAGGCGACCCGGCAGATGCTGCAAACCAATAATTATTTTCAAGTCCGTTTTCAGGAACGCACCCGCTTTCAAAAACCGCCCGGCATTAACTGGCTACAGGCAGCCAGCCTTAAACTCACTGGCCATGGCGACAGTGCAGGCATCTGGCCTTACCGTCTTCCTTCTTTTTTAGGGGCTTTGTTGTCGGTATTACTGACGTTTGCTTTTGCCAGTCGCTTTGTCAGTTTTCAAACCGCCGGGATGGCGGCGGCATTACTGGCTTCCTCGCTGTTGCTGACAGTCGAGGCGCACATGGCCGTGATTGATGCCTCGTTGCTCTCCTCGATTTTACTGATGCAGGGAGCCTTGTGGATTATTTATGATGGTGTGCATAGCCATCGCAGGATTTCACCTGTCTGGCCCGCCCTGTTCTGGCTGGCCATGGCGTATGGGTTAGTGCTCAAGGGGGTAACCCCCTTAGTCGGGGTGTTAACCGTCACGGCCCTCTGTGTGACTGAACGTCGTGTCGCCTGGCTAAAGGCGCTAAAAATTGTGCCTGGATTGCTGCTGTTTAGTGGTTTAAGCTTAGCCTGGCTGTGGATGTTGAATCAGGCGGAACACAGCAATTACCTGATGCAGATGCTCAATAAGGATTTGCTGCCCAAGTTACAGGGCGGTCATGAATCGCATGGCCAACCGCCGCTGTTTCATCTTGCTCTGTTGCCGCTGACCTTTTGGCCGGCCTCGCTCTTTTTGTGGCAGGCGGGTGATTACGCTCTACGTCAACGTCATACGTCGGTGGTGCGTTTTTTGTTGTGCTGGATTATCCCCACCTGGGTTTTTTTCGAATTGATGCCGACTAAGCTCCCTCAGTACGTGTTACCGACCTTTCCGGCCATTGCTTTGTTAGCCGCCCTTGCCATTGAACAGGCGGGGCTGCTTAAAGCGCCCGGGAAGTGGCTCAGATGGCTGCAAGGGGGTTGGTTACTGATGTCTGGATGCCTGCTCGTGGCTGTGGCGATGATTCCCCGCTTGCTGAATCTGACGATGCCGCTGGTGAGCTGGCTATTAGTGAGTATGGGGTTTACCCTCTGTGCTTTGGCAGTGTATTTTGCCCGACGTGGCCATTATCAGCGTACGCTGGTGTCTTTGGTCCTGGTGGCAGCGACCAGCTACCCGCTCATTTTTTCCCAGTTGTTGCCGCAATTAAAGCCGCTTTGGATTACCGACGCGGTGGCAAAAAACATACCCCAGGAATTGCTTAGTACGGAAAAACCGCTTATTGTTGCCGGGTTTGATGAACCGAGCCTGGTGTTTAACTTAAATACCGGACTTGTACGTTTTTCTGACAGCTTGACGGCGCAGGAACGTTTAAAAAAGAACCAGGTCCATCTGGCCCTCGTTGAGGCAGGGACTTATCAAACCTGGCCTGACGATGGCGCTATAAAAAGAGTGGCAACTGTGCGGGGCTATAACTACAGCAAAGGCCGCTGGGTTGAGTTGTTATTGGTTGGGCATTCAGACAAAGGGGAGGGTTAAGATGCCATTTGAGCGTTTATTTAAAGTGATGACAAAACCCTGGGTCATGTTGCTTTATGCGTTCCTGGTTGTGGTTTGTTATCGTTACGTGGATAAGCCGGTGGCCCATTTTTTATGGCTGGCTCATTTAAGCAGGCAGTTTCCGCCGCTGGTGTGGTTTACTCATGCGGGCCTGGGGGCTGTTTATTTGACTCTCTTTTTCATGGCCGGGGTTTTTTTCCGTTATGTGGTGATAAATCCGGTTTGGCAGATTCGTGCTTGGTTTATGTTAGCCAACACCCTCTTTGCCAGTTCCATCTGCGGTGCGTTGAAAGTGCTGTTGGGACGTGCGCGGCCTAAAATGTGGCTGAATGAAAACTTGTATGGGTTTTATGGCTGGCAGTTTGATGCGCATTTCATGTCGTTTCCCTCCGGTCATACCACAACCATCATGAGTGTGGCGCTAGCCTTGAGTATTCTGTTCCCAAGGCACTGGCTGGCATTCATCTTAACTGGCTTGATGGTGGCTTTTTCACGCATCCTGCTGGTGCATCATTACATCAGTGATGTGCTGGTGGCCAGCTATTTGACATTGCTGGAAGTTGGGTTTGTTTATTATGTCTTTCGAAAGAAATCCTGGTTATCGCCTGCCTTGCAGGATAACAATGATAAATTAGAGCGCTCGATGCGGCAGTTTGGAGTAAAGAATGGATAATCGTATCAATCTGTCAGTTGTGATTCCGGTTTACAATGAGGAGGATAATGTTGAAATCCTCTACAATGAGATTGTCAGAGCCTTACCGGATGAACAATTTAATTTTGAAGTGGTTTTTGTTGATGATGGCAGTACCGATCGCACCTTACGCTGTTTGAAAAGCAAGGCGAAGACTTCGCCGAAGCTGCAGGTCGTTGCCCATAAACAGAATGCGGGGCAAAGTGCCGCATTGGTCAGCGGGATACGGGCAGCCCGTTTTAATCTCATCGCCACGCTGGATGGGGACGGTCAGAATGATCCAGCGGATATTCCCCGGCTGATTGCCTGCATCAAAGACAATCGCACGGTCATTCTGGGTAATCGCGCCCGCCGCGATGATAACCGGTTGCGTCGAATTTCCTCCAAGGTAGGGAATGGCGTTCGCCGACGTCTGCTTAACGACGAATGCCCGGATACCGGTTGCAGCCTGAAAATTTTCCCCCGTGATGCTTTTTTAAGTCTGCCGCATTTTAACCACCTGCATCGCTTCCTGCCGGCCTTGTTTAAACGCGCGGGATACAAATTGATCAACATGCCGGTCAATCATCGTCCGCGTTGGCATGGTGTCTCGAAATACGGGGTGATGAACCGTTTGTTTGTCGGTATCCATGATTTAATTGGTGTCCGCTGGTTGCTTAAACGTCCCTGTGCACCGGAGATTATTAATGAATAACGGCATGGTGTGGTTGATCATTGGGTTGATCGGGCAGGGTATTTTTTCTGCCCGGTTTATTATTCAGTGGTTAGTCAGTGAAAAAGAGAAGCGAAGCGTGATTCCGGTGGCTTTCTGGCATTTAAGCCTGTTGGGCGGGATAACCCTGCTTTTTTATGCCATTTATAAACAAGATCCGGTGTTTATTCTTGGTCAATCCACAGGGGTATTCATTTACGCACGCAATTTGTTCCTGATCTACCGTGAGCGTTCTTCCCGTATGTTAAAAAGCAACGCAGTCAAGGGATAACTCATTATCCCTTGAGGCAGATGAAGTGGGCGAAGGGCTCGTCCTCAGTCGCATTCATGCTGTTGATAATTTCTCCCATGAACGCGTCTGCCTTAAAATGGTTAATCCAGAAAGGGGGGGCTTCCGGCCCCCAGAGCAAGACACCCTTGCCTCCCGTGTAGGAAAGCGGTTTTTCATTGCCTTTTTTCAATTCAATGCGTGCCTTCGGAAATTGCCAGGACATCGTGCCCAGCAGCAAATGGTTTTCTGCGTAGAAATAATCCGGTGTGGAGCAATGAGTCACTATCGCCTGGGCTAGTTGCGCAAACGCATGCTCACGTTTTGACTGATGCCCCGATTGAGCACGGCTGACCACCGCCGCAATAATCAGCAGTTGACCTATCAGGCAGAAAACAATGAACCGTTTCGCTTGTTTTTCCCAGGATTGTTGCTGATTCAGAAGACTAAAAAAGAGCAAAGGACTTAGAAAGAGCATGGGGATTAGCCAACGGGCCTGAAAGTCTTTAAAACCACAGAGCAGTACGACCGCTGAAACCAACACGAGGCTTAAGGCCACATGATAAAAAAGCGGCCTTGTTATTGCGTCTGCCTTAAGATGAATTTTTTTCGGGACGGAGAAAAATAAACTGGAAAAGAGAAAAAGAGGTCCAAGAAACAGAACCAGGGACAGTAGGTATTTATAAATGCCGTGTCCAATCGATTTTTCTGCAGGCGCCAATTTATAACTGCTTTGCAAACCCAGTTCATGATGCTGCCAGAGCCACAGCACATAGGGTGAAAGAATCGCCAAAAGGAGCATGACGGTGATCCCGGTTCGCCAGTCAAGCAATTGGCGCCGTTTGTCCGGCAAGGTTAACGCGGTGGTGATTAAGGCGGTCAGGAATAATAGGTAATTAAATTTGGATAAACACCCTGCGCCGGCGAGAAGGCCTAACACAGCGTACCAGACGATGCCGTTTTTTCGTACGGTAAAGAACCAAAGCCAGGTCAGGCAGGCCAGCAGTAAGGCCAGTATGGAATGGGTGTTGTCCTTAATCAAATCGAGACTAATGACACTAATCAGCGTCCAGGCGCAGAGAGCAGACCAGGCTAAGGCAGGATTCGGGCAGTAATAACGGCAAAGTTTAAAATAGCTGCAAAGGCAACCGAGGAGCAACGCATACTTCAAAAGCGCTAAACTGAACAAATGAGGACCTAGCAATTGAAACACAGCGTATTGCAGCCAGGTATACAATGGCGGCTGGAATGGGTAACCGAAGGCCAGCTCGCGTGCCATGACGAACTGCTCGGCTTCATCTATTTCAAGCGTGTGTCCGCGCAGGAACAGGCGAATGAGCAGAAATACAAGGGCATACAGGCTAAAGTAAAGAAGTGGTTTTAAGGATGACGTTGCCTGAGATGGTGCAGGATTAGCAAATCCTGACGCATTATTACCTGAGGATGGGCACAATTGTTGGTTTTTTTTAAGCATTACATTAAGCTGATAGTCACAAACAAAAGGCATGGTAACAATTTTTTTGGCATGCGATAAGTAAGGGACTGCGTCAATGAAAAATTTTGATGATGAATTAAACGCTCTGGTGAAAAACTTCGCTGATTACGACACTACTGCTTATCGTTCCAAACCAAACCTCTCCCTGCAGGAGGTTGAAGCCCAGGCCATTGCCTTGTTTTCCCAGTACCTGACTCAGGATGGGTTTGCTCCCACATCCATCAACAAGCATTATAAAACCTTAGCCCGTTGGTTTCATACCGATAAACTGGTTAATGAGACGGCTGAAAAGAAATGGTTGAATGCGGTCTTAAGCACTCCCGAAAATGACGGGGGCGCGTTTAAGCTGGTTGGGTATGTCCGCGAACAGTTAATCAACATGAAACAGGAAAAGAAAGGCGATTATTTTGCCCATGTGTCAAACATGGACGAATTACTCACCCAACTCAAAGAGGATAAGGAGCGTGCGACCACACGGACACAGCGGGCCTTGATGCAAAGTATTATTGATGTGCTTGAATCAGCCCGGGGTTATCATGCCACGGTTTCATCTAAAAACCCTCTTTGGATTAAGGGTTTATTACACAGTTTACCCTACATCAGCGGCGGTATTTGTGTCGGATTTTATGTGAAGGAACTGGCTTTACTGTACGCGTCGATTTATTTAATTTCCTCAGGTGGCCAATGGCTTGAGCGATCCAACAGCACGCGTTGGCAGATGCTGGGAAAACAGATGAAATCCTTCGGTGTTAGTCTTGAAAATGCGGTACTGGCGTTATTGGGCAGCCTGGTTAGTTTAAATTACACAGCCATGCATCACATCCGGTATCTCAGCGCGGGATTGGGCGGCGCCCTGTACCGTTACTTGGTTCCCGCCATTGAAGAAAAACCGGGGATGAAAGAAAAAACTGAGGAAAAAAGCACGCCGGTAGCGAAGGAGGATGTCTGGTCGCAGCCAGGTCAACTGACAGTGCCGTCTTCGTCCGGTCAGCAGTCAGGGCTTGGGCCGCAGCATCTGTTGGGCGGCGCGGAGTTTTCTACGCTGGAAGGAAAGCTTGTCGCTCTGCCTTTAGAAGAATATAAACGAAAACAAAAGCAGCAATACTTTAGCACCTGGCGGATGGGTGACGCTAAAAGTAAAGTATTGGCAGAGGCCGTCACTGAATTACAGCATTTGGATAAGGCACTGGCCTCCACCGAAAAATTTGAAAAAATAGAAAGCCATTTAAAAAAAGTGGCGAATCATCCTTTGTTCCGTGTTGAATCCAGCCAATCCGCTAAAGCACTTGCAATGGCGCTTCAACTGGCCAGACAATTGTCGGCTCAACCCTTGCCCCTTGAAGTCACTCCGCTTCTCATGATAGAAGATCAGCCCAAAACAGAAGTGGACAAGGAAGAGGATGAGCACGATCTCGATACCCTGTATGCTATGTAGCGAGGGCCCTTGATTTTTATTACTACTAATTGATTTGAGAGACGTTATGAACGTTGTTGTCTATGGCGCGGGTTATGTGGGGTTGGTGTCAGCGGCTTGTTTTGCACACATGGGGCATCGGGTGGTTTGTGTCGATGTTGACGAGGCGCGGATTGCTGCGCTGCTTGACGGGCAGTGCCCCCTCCATGAAGAGGGGTTGCCTGCGATGCTCAAGGAGCAGATCCACGCTAACCGCTTAGTCTTTACCAGCAATTTAAGCGAAGCGGTGCCTTCAGCGTCTCTGCATATTATCGCCGTGGGTACCCCCGGTCGGGAGGATGGCAGTGCGGATCTGTCGCAGGTGTACGATGTTGCTTCCCAGGTGGTCAAGCATGCCGCAACCGATGGGGTCCTGGTCATCAAATCCACGGTTCCCGTGGGTACGGGGGATTTGCTTGCCGCGCATGTGCATCGGCAGTTGCAGGAACAGAAAAAAAACCAGCGTATTCATCTGGCTTCCAATCCTGAGTTTTTACGAGAGGGCTCCGCGGTTTATGATTTTTTAAACGCTGATCGTATTGTGATAGGCGGCAACCGTGCGGCGCTTGACACCCTGACCCGTTTTTATGAACCGCTGGTTCAAAAAGGCATTCCGCTGCTGACCATGAGCCAGCGTTCAGCCGAGTTAACCAAATACGCGGCCAATGCGTTGCTTGCGACCAAAATCAGTTTTATCAATTACATCAGTCAGCTGGCGCAACAGACGGGCGCCAACATCGACGAGGTACGCGAAGGCATGGCACTTGATCATCGCATTGGACCTCATTTTCTCCAGCCTGGTATTGGCTATGGCGGTTCCTGTTTCCCCAAGGATGTGAAGGCTTTAAGCCATAGTGCGAGACTTGCGGGGCTTGAAACGCGATTGCTCGATGCAGTGGAACGGGTTAACCACCAGCAAAAGCAATGGCTGGTTAGGCAGTTGTCTACCTTTTTTAATGAAAAACTGGCTGGATTGAACATTGGCCTATGGGGTTTAGCCTTTAAACCGGGGACGGATGATTTGCGGGAAGCCAGCAGTCTGGTTATTCTTAAGGCGTTGCTTGACGCAAAAGCCAATGTGTTTGTTTATGATCCGGCCGCCATGAACCCTGCTCGAGAACTGTTCAAAGGGGAGGCCGCAATTACCTGGCTAAGCAGCGCACGGGACGTGCTGCAGCACAAGCTCCATGCCTTAGCCATTATTACCGAGTGGCCAGAGTTTAAGCATTATCCCCTGGTTGAATTACAAAAGCAGCTGGGCACAGCACCGGTTTTTGATGGCCGCAACTGTTACTGTTTAGAGGCAGCAACCCAGGCGGGTTTGCTTTATTATTCCGTTGGCCGTCCGGAGGTCAATCAACCCCTTCGTCAGAATGCACCAGAAGAAGCCAGTGTTCACGAAGAAATCGTTTAATCCAGTCTCGCAAGGAGTGTGTGTATGCAAATTACTAAAGCGGTATTTCCGGTCGCGGGTCTGGGATCACGTTTTCTCCCCGCTACCAAGGCTAACCCCAAAGAAATGTTGCCCATTGTGGATAAGCCCCTGATTCAATATGCGGTGGAGGAAGCCGTTCGGGCCGGAATTACCCACATGATTTTTATTACCAGTGCGGGAAAACGGTCCATTGAAGATCATTTTGACAATCAATTCGAACTGGAAAGCCGCCTGCAGGAGCAGGGACGGGACCATTTGTTGTCGCTGGTGAAAAATGTGTCGCCGGAGGGCATTCATTTTACCTATGTCCGGCAAAATCAACCCCTGGGATTGGGGCATGCGGTGTTATGCGCTGAGCACGTGGTGGGCAATGAACCTTTCGCAGTTCTGTTGGCCGATGATCTGATTGACGATGCCAGGCTTCCCTGTTTAGCGGCCATGACCGAGTATTTCGACTCGGCAAATCATTCCCTGCTGGCAGTACAGCCTGTCCCCTGGGAGGACGTGCATCAGTATGGCGTGGTTGAAGTCGATAATCGCGAGGCCGATTATTCCCAGATCAAGGCCATCATCGAAAAACCTCAACGGGAAGCGGCTACCTCGAATCTCGCCGCGGTCGGCCGTTATGTTTTTACCCCGGGCATTTTTTCCTGCCTGAAAGAGACGAAACCGGATCATCGAGGTGAAATCCAGTTAACGGATGCCATTCAGCGTCTTTTGTCGCGTGAATCCGTATCGGTTTTTCAATTCCGCGGCCGCCGTTACGACTGCGGTTCCAAATTGGGTTACATTCAGGCCACGGTGGAACTGGGATTGAAACACCCTGAAATCGGTGAATCCTTTCGCCATTATTTACAAACGCTTGGTTGTGGAACAAGATGAGAAATCAGCTTGAGATGGGTAGGGTGAAACAAGGGATACGCCTTGTTTTTCTTTAGCGACATCTGGCAAGATGCAGACTAAATTTAAAATCCAGTGAGGAACACTATGAAAATTCTAGTGGCAGTGAAGCGCGTCATAGACCCTTATGTCAAAATCAGGGTTAAGGCGGATCAGACTGGCGTTGAAACCCAGAATATTAAAATGGCAATGAATCCGTTTGATGAAATTGCAGTTGAAGAAGCCATCCGCTTAAAAGAAAAAGGACTGGCGGGCGAGGTGATTGTCGTTTCCATTGGACCGGTAGCCTGTCAGGAAACCTTACGGCATGCCCTGGCCTTAGGCGCTGACAGAGCCATCCATGTTCAAAGCGAGACGGCTCATACCAGTCTCGATGTCGCGAGGATACTGCAAAAAATCAGCGAAAAAGAGGCGCCACAATTAATTCTGATGGGTAAACAATCGATCGACGGCGACAACAATCAAACCCCGCAAATGCTCGCCGCCTTACTGGATTGGCCGCAGGCCACCTATGCCTCGGCATTGACAATCGAAGGCAATACCATCCAGGTTACCCGTGAAATTGACGGCGGTCTTGAAACCCTGGCCATGCCTCTGCCGGCGGTGGTCAGCACGGATTTGCGCTTGAACGAACCGCGCTATGCCAGCCTGCCCAATATCATGAAAGCGAAGAAGAAACCGCTGGAGAGCGTGGACATAAACTCGCTGGGCCTGTCATTAAAACCTCATGTTGAAATCATTTCCGTCAAAGCCCCGTCCAGCCGTTCTGGCGGAGTTAAAGTGGAGTCAGTGGCTGAACTGATTAACAAATTACAACACGAAGCCAAAGTGCTTTAATAAGGAGAACGCATGAGCACTTTAGTTATAGTCGAACATGACAATCGCACCCTGCATCCTGCCAGCCGCAATACCTTGGCGGCCGCGAAGGAGTTGGGGGACGATGTTACCCTGCTGGTGGCAGGTAAGGATTGTAGAGCAGTCGCTGAACAGGCGGCCAGTTTAAGCGGTGTGCACAGCGTCTGGTGGATTGATCATGAACAATACCAGCAGGCTCTTGCTGAGAATTTAACACCGCTCATCGTCAGTAATGCGAGTTCATTCAATGCCATTCTGGCGCCGTCTTCGACGTTTGGTAAAAACCTGCTGCCGCGTATTGCTGCCACGCTGGACATGGTTCAAATTTCAGATGTCAGCAAAATAGTCAGCCAGGATACCTTTGAACACCCCGTGTACGCCGGCAATGCGATTGAGACCGTCAAGGTGCTTGATCCCATTAAAATCATGACTATTCGAAGCACGGCTTTTGATCCGGTTTTCTCTGAACAAAGCCCTTGCTGCATTGAACAGATTGACGCTGTCCCGGTTGATACAAAGACCCGATTTATTCGTCATGAACTGAGTCAGTCCGAGCGTCCCGATCTTGGAAGCGCCAAAATTGTGGTGTCGGGCGGACGCGGCTTGCAGAGTGCTGAAAAATTCAAATTGATTGAGGAACTGGCGGATGTGCTCGGGGCTGCCGTGGGTGCCTCCCGCGCGGCTGTTGATGCCGGTTTTGTTCCCAATGATTACCAGGTGGGTCAAACAGGAAAAGTGGTGGCGCCGGGTCTTTACATTGCCGTTGGTATTTCAGGCGCGGTACAACATCTGGCCGGAATGAAAGATTCAAAAGTGATCGTGGCGATTAACAAGGATGAGGATGCTCCCATTTTCCAAATCGCCAATTACGGTTTAGTGGGTGATTTGTTTGAAATAGTCCCCCAGTTGATCGAACAATTAAAGCAGTATAAGGGGAATTAAGTATGTTGGTTGGTGTTCCAAAGGAAATTAAACCACAAGAGAACCGGGTGGGCCTTGTACCGGGAAGTGTGAAGGAAATTATTCGCGCCGGCGGCTCGGTTCTGGTTGAAAAAGGTGCTGGGAATGGCATTGGGATCAAGGATGAGCAATACGTTGCTGCCGGTGCTCAACTCGCCGATACCGCCGATGAGGTGTTTGAACGGGCAGAATTGATAGTAAAAGTCAAGGAGCCTCAGCCGATTGAGTGTCATCGTCTGCGTGAAGGGCAAACGTTGTTCACGTATTTGCATTTGGCGCCTGACCCGCAACAGACCCGTCTTCTTAAAGAATCGGGTGTGACCGCTATTGCTTATGAAACCGTAACACAGAATGACGGCGGTTTGCCGCTGCTGACCCCCATGTCACAAGTGGCTGGCCGAATGTCTATCCAGGCCGGAGCGCACTGTCTGGAGATGGCCCAGGGCGGCAGTGGGGTTTTACTCGGCGGCGTCCCCGGGGTAGCACCGGCCAATGTCGTGGTGATCGGCGGTGGTGTCGTCGGCACTAACGCGGCGCGAATGGCCATGGGTATGGAAGCACGGGTTACCGTATTGGATAAATCCCTGACCCGATTAAGGGAGCTGGATTTTCAATTTGGCGCCAAATTAAATACCATTTATGCGACCGTCGGGGCCTTGGAAGAATACGTGACAGCGGCGGATCTGGTCATCGGTGCCGTGCTGGTTCCCGGTGCGGCGGCTCCAAAGCTTGTGACTCGCGCCATGCTTAAAGCCATGCGTCCGGGTTCGGTGGTGGTTGATGTGGCAATCGATCAGGGCGGGTGTTTTGAAACCAGCCGTCCGACTACCCATCAGGAACCGACCTATGTCGTGGACGACATCGTGCACTATTGCGTAGCGAATATGCCCGGTGCCGTGCCGAGAACGTCGACCTTCGCTTTAAATAATGCCACATTGCCGTTTGTTTTGAGTCTGGTTACGAAAGGGGTCAAACTGGCGTTGTTAAGCGATGGGCATTTACTCAATGGCTTGAATGTCCATAAAGGCATGATTACCTATGACGCCGTGGCTCGTGATTTGGGCTATGAATACGTGACAGCAACTGATGCGTTGGCCGTTTAACCTTTAAATCCCTCCCTGTGTCACTCGAAAACAGTGTGCCGCAGGGAGGCAATCAAACCAGTCAAATTCTAAATGAACTCAGGGTGTCATCTGGCCGCTCCGGAATTGTTTCTTCTAACATTGCACCGGCTTCACCGGTTGGGGTTATTATTTTTGCAATCTCCACCTGTCTTTTTTTAGCATGGTTAAGATCGTCGCCTTTTTCCTTGCACCGTTGATTGAGCTTATTAACCTCACTTCCCAAGCTCGATATTTTTTTGGAAACTTCTGTTGTATCAGTATAAGCTTTTCCGATCTCGCCCTGGAGTCTACGCGCGCTATCCTGAATGGGTTCGGAAGTAAAAAAGTTGAAAGCCCATAAAACCAATCGTTGAAAGCGGTTCGCTTGCTGACAGGCAGCCTGAATGCCCCACTTATAAACCCAGGTATTGGATTTTTCCAGATTTTCACGTTGAGTTTTGAGTTCGTCGTATTGACTCATCAGATGGGCTAATTGACCATGTTTCAGCTCAAATTGTTCTGTGAGTGTTGCGTAAGTCCTCTCTAAATGACCCACGCGATAGTTAGAGTGGACTAATGCGGCGCTAAGGTGGTTTTGTTTAACCGCTGCCATGAGCCTGAGGAAATCCCCCATCTCCCCGCGTGTGGGATCCTCAGCAATAAATGGTTCTATATCGCCTTCCAGCCCGGTTTTTCGGATATAATCATCCAGGTTCTTAACCTCGTCTTCCACAACCTCGAGGTAGTCGTCATCCTTCTGGTCTTCCCTGCCTACGAAATAGACCTGCGTACTGAGCAATCGTTCTTCCAGGTAGGTGTAATCTTGTTCTAATCCTTCCCATTTCTCTAAATCGACTTCATTCTCAGCAGGCGGCATTTTTCTGCAGTATAAATCATTTAAAAGCAGCCTGACGATTTGATGCTCGCGCTGTTTTGCCTCATCATAATGAAATTGGTTTAATGTTTCTGCATTTTGTGAGGCTAATATGCCCTTAGTGGCCTTGCCTACCTCTTCCAGCGTTGCGTTTTGGTAGTCACTATTAAATTGCTGTTGTTTAGCTAAAAAATGATGGTATAAAGCGTTAAACATAAGGATCTTTTGTTTTTCAGTTCTGAACTATTTTAACTCAGAATGATTAACAGAATATTAATTTACTTTGACAGAGTGAAGCGCGCCCCTCCCGCAGTGGAGAGGGGGCGGTAGGGTTAAAACAAATCGTCCTGATTCTGCTGGCTATCCTGCGTTGTGGGGGTGGAGTATTCCTGAGCTCCCGGCGCATCATCGGCAGGGATGTCTTCTTCCCGAAAATATTCAGTGATGGCGTTGTCCTGATTGCTTCGGGCCAGCAGGCCGGTGGCGGGATCGATGCGTACCGCGACGATATTGTCCGGTTTGGTGAATTCGTGTTCCGGCTGTTTGTGCAAAGCCACTTTCATGAAATCAATCCACATGGGTAAGGCCAGATTGGCAGCATATTCATGCAGGGAACGGGGGTTGTCGTAACCTACCCAGGTGACGACCACTAAATCCGGATTAAATCCGGCAAACCAGGCATCGACCTGATCGTTGGTCGTCCCGGTTTTGCCAGCGATGTCCTGACGGTTAAGAGCGCGCGCAGCGTGGGCCGTGCCGTGCTGCACGACGTCTTTCATGGCAGTCGTCATTAAAAAGGCGACATCGGCTGGAATGACCCGCGGTGCCCGTGAGGAGGCATCCACTTGTTCAGGGTCACAGGCTTCACAGGCGATGGCCGGCTTCTGCTGCAATAACACTTTGCCGTCGTTGTCGGTAATGTGATCAATGATGTAAGGTTCAATTTTATAACCGCCATTGGCAAAGACCGCGTAGGCAGCGGTTAAATCAATGGGGCTTACGGTTAAAGTGCCCAGCGCCAGCGACAGGGCGCGCGGCAGGTTTTCTTTATGGAAGCCAAAATGAGTGGCGAAATCAATGGCATAATCCAAACCCAAATCATCGAGCACGCGAATGGACACCAGGTTGCGTGAGCGGACCAAGGCTTCTTTCAGGCGGGTGGGGCCGCCAAAGGTCTGGTTGTCGTTGTGTGGACGCCACATGGTGGGTTGGCTGGGATCATCCACCACGATCGGAGCATCATTGACCAAAGTGGCCAAGGTATACCCTTTATTCAATGCGGCGGCATAAATGAAGGGTTTAAAGCTTGAGCCCGGTTGGCGACTGGATTGGGTGGCGCGATTAAATTTGCTCTTTTCAAAATTAAATCCGCCGACTAATGCTTCCAAGGCACCATTTTTAGGATTCATGGCCACTAACGCCCCTTCCGCTTCCGGAATCTGGGTTAAAGACCATTGGTTATCCTTGTTTCGGACATAGACGACATCGCCGACATGAACCACCTGACTGGCGTTAGCCGGCGCTTTACCAACCCACCCCTTGCGCAAGGCAGGCCTTGCCCAGGAGAGACCCTCCCAGGGAATGGTCAATTCCTCTCCCTGACGGGAAATGGCCTGCGCCTGTCGGTTGGCCACAGCGACGATGAGTGCCGGCTCAAGGTGGTTTACCGTCGGGTATTTGCTGAGGAGTTTGCGCAGTTCATCGGGCGATTTCCCCTGAATGGCGTCAAAATGAGTGACCGGGCCGCGGTAGCCATGACGGTGATCGTAAGCAATCAGATGATTTTCGATGACCTCATTGGCTGTGAGCTGCAGAGGGCCTTTGATGGTGGTATAGACTTTGTACCCTTTGGTATAGGCTTTTTCGCCAAAATGCTCATAAAGCGATTGACGGATCATTTCCGCCACATAAGGCGCTTTCACCTGGATATTGGTGCCGTGATAGCGTGCCGTGACCGGCTGTTTAACCGCCTCATCGTATTGGGCTTTGGTGATGTATTTTTCTTCCAAAAGCCGTTCAAGCACATGGTCGCGGCGCTTTTTGGCGGCCACAGGATTGACAATGGGATTTTGGGTGGACGGCGCCTGCGGTAATCCGGCAATCATGGCCAGTTCCGCGAGGTTCAATTCCTTTAATGGCTTGCCATAATAGATAATCGCGGCAGCGCCTACGCCGTAAGCGCGGTTGCCAAGGTAAATTTTATTAAGATACAACTCGAGAATTTTTTCTTTGCTCAGTTCGCGATCAATTTTAATGGCGAGCAGGATTTCATTGAATTTGCGCAGAAAGGTTTTTTTACGGCTTAAGAGGAAGTTACGCGCCACCTGCATGGTGATGGTACTACCGCCCTGGGATTTGGTACCGGTCTTAATCATGCGCAAGGTTGCACGGCCCAAGCCAAAAATATCAACGCCCGGGTGTTCAAAGAAACGCTGATCTTCTGTGGCGAGCAGGGCATACACCAGGGTTTTGGGAATCTCGTCATAGGTTAAGGGGATGCGTCTTTTTTCACCGTATTCTTGAATTAACAGGCCTTCCTGCGTATAAATACGCAAAGGCACCTGCAATTGCACGGTTTTTAAAAAATCAATATCGGGCAACTGGCTTTCAAGGTAGATATAAAGAAAGCTGACGCCAATAACCAATAAAAAGAAAAGGCTGCATAATGCCCAAAGGCCTTTACGCCAAAAATAGGCTGGCTTTTTCATACTGACTGAGATTCATCTTTAAAAGTAACAAGGTTGCGATTATACCGCTATTTTGCAGAATATTGCGAATTTTAACCGGCAAGGCAGCCTCTCCCAGGGCACAGAGGGAGAGACCGGGGGAAGCGCATTATTCACTCAGGGGATTTAACGAAGGCGATGCTTCTTTGCTTTGTTCCGGCAGAATACTGGGAGAGGAGGAGGGGTATCTCCCGAAAAGCAACCCGCCATAGCGGTATTGTGGCTGACGCATCATCAGGTCAGCGATTGGGTTTTTGGGATTTAAATACCTGGCCGTACTGTTTTCTTCCCGTAATTTTGAGACTTCCGCCTCCAGTAATTGATGGGCTTCTGTTTTCTGTTTCAGCAATTCTTTAAGCGATGCAATTTCAGTAGTCAGCGATCCCTCGCTCTCTTCGCTTTTCGCCGCAAGCGCCATTCTTAATTTACCAAGCTCCTGGTCCGTGCTGGCCTGCTGGTCGTCCAAGTGTTTTTTAAGAATCTGGTGTTGTTGTTCCAACTGCAAGTAGGCAGTGCTGGATTTGGTTAAATCCAGTTCAAGCGTTTGGATCGTGTGCGTTAATTCCGCTTCTCGTTGTTGGCTGGCTGTTTCCTGCTGCTCAAATTGTTTCTGCAGGTCCTGATGGCGTTTAAAAAGCAGGTCGTATCGGGCGGCTGCAGACTCCTCTGCCTTTCTGCTGGAAGACTCGAGTTCTTCACATTGTTTTTTCAGACGTTCATTTTCCTTTTTCAGTTCCGCGTGTTTCTTGAGAGGATTCTGATGCTGGTTGATGAATATTGTAATCATCGACTCGATTTCGCTTAATGTGGTTTTGTCCTGGATTGGGGAGGGAAACAAGGGAAACTGGAATTTGGATTTTGGCGAGGAGAACAGAAGCTCGTTCAGTACCGTACCACTGACTGCATAGTTGTAACGGCCCATCACGCCACGTATACAACCTTTCATTTCCCAGGTGTCGTTGCCATAGAGAATGGAGAGTTTTTTTCCCTGATCCGTTTTCAGCAGCAAACCGCAATCGGCCACGAACGACTTCAGGGTGTTTTTGACCAGGAGCTCTTCTTCCGTGGATAAAGGTGTTCCTTTTTCAACCAGCGGACGGAGGTCATTGACAACCTGGCGCGCATATTGTAGCAGGGACTGTCTATCGTGATAGCCATTCGATGTGGCCTTTTGAATGATTTTATCCAGCTCACTCATGAATTCATCGTGAGGTTTGGCATAAAGCAGCTCAAGTGGAACGTCAATATTCTGTGATTGAGTTTCCTCATAATAGTTAATGATGATTTGAGCCACGGTGTTGATTAATTCTTGTAAACGAGACATACGAAACTCCTTTTTGCAGATAATCCGGAAAAAATTGCCGGCGGTCTTTCACTATATTTAATTGCTGGCATGAGGGCAAGGGTTATACAGATAGATTAATAGAAAAGTTAAATGGTTTTATTATGAAGAATGTTAACTCGTTTGCTTGTTGGTGGTTAACAACCTTGTTCAGCAACAGACGACTTGAATAAGAAAATAATTTAATCAACCTGATGGTTAGATGTCATCCATAAGGTAGAATCCACTGAAAAAAAAGCAAAATATTCCATTTTTTAAACGCTTACGTTAACATGAAACAAGCGTCATCGGTTTGGATACCCGTTATAGGTTTAGATATTAAGTACTTCAGCGCAGGGAGAAAGAATACGTGCTCAACCCGTTTAAACCTAAAAGCCGCTCAATCATCGGGATTGATATTACTTCTTCCTCTGTCAAAGTATTGGAAATTTCCAGCGCTGATAATAAATACCGCATCGAAGGCTATGGCGCTGAGCCGCTGCCCGCCAATGCCATCGAAGGCAACACGGTCAAAGACGTTGACGCGGTGGCCATGTGCATCAAGCGCGTTTTATCCAAAGCCCATTTATCCGGAAAACACGCCGTGGTGGCGGTTCCTGATTCAGCCGTTATCAGCAAGGTCGTTCAGATTAACGATGGATTGAACGATGCCGAGATCGAAGAACTCATCGTCATGGAAGCTGACAAATACATCCCTTATCCTATCGATGAAATCAATATTGATTTTGAAGTACTGGGGCATTCGCCTAAAAATTCTGCCATGCTCGATGTCCTCATTGTAGCCTCTCGCGCTGAGAATGTCGGCAGCCGTGTCGATGCGGTTAACCGGGCCGGGCTTGAGGCTAAAATTGTCGACGTGGAGTCGTTTGCTGTGGAACGCGCCGCGCATTTGCTTGCGAAAGAATTACCGGCCCAGGGGCAGGATAAAATTGTTGCCGTCATTGACATCGGCGCTTTATATACCCACCTGTTTGTCCTGCACGGCATGAAAATCATTTTTACCCGTGAGGAAGAGTTCGGCGGTAAGCAATTGATTGATTCCATCGCTGCTCAGTACCAGGTCAGTTTTGAACAGGCTGCGCTGATGAAAGCCGAGGATAACCTGCCTGAGAATTATGAAGAAGAAGTGCTTGAGCCCTTTATCGAGATGATTCTGCTGCAGGTGAAACGCACCTTGCAGTTTTTCTTCTCCACCAGTCACCATGGTTTTGTCGATCACATCATCTTGGCCGGCGGTGTGGCGAGACTGCCTAATCTGGCGGGCCTTGTGCAGGAAAAAACCGGAATCCCGACCAGCGTGGCTGATCCGCTGCATGAAATGGATTTTGGTAAATACGTGAATCGCGACGAAGTGATAAGTCAGGCGCCTTCGTTACTGGTAGCTTGTGGTCTTGCATTGAGAACAGTAGGGTAATGTCATGACAGAAATAAACCTCTTACCCTGGCGGGAAATCAAACGCGAACACGAAAAGAAACAATTCACCACCATGCTGCTTGCCGCCCTGATTTTTGCCGCAGGGACCGTGTTTCTCTTTAATTACTATGCGACAAGCCTGGTGGATGGGGAAACCCAGCGTAACCAGCGCCTTCAGGATGAAATTAATACGCTCAATAAACAGATTGAAGAAATTAAAAAACTTAAGGAAATCCGGGAAGCCTTGATTTCACGCATGACCATTGTCCAGAATCTGCAGGCTACCCGCACACTCACCGTTCATCTTTTTGATGAATTGGTTAAGGTGGTGCCGGATGGGGTTTATCTAACACAGGTTCAGCGCAGCGAGGATCGGATTACCGTGCTTGGGTATTCCGAATCCAATACCAATGTCTCCATGCTGATGCGCAACATTGAACGCAATCCGTGGATTAAAGACCCTGTGCTCACGGAAATTAAAAAAACGGTAGTCAATCCGGCGGCGGCCGATCCCAATGCGCAGATGGATACCAAGGCTAATAATAAAAACGAATTTAAGTTAAGTTTCATTTTAAAGCCTGACTTGAAGCAGGAATTACAGCCCACAACCACGAACGCGGTTAAACCAAAACCATGAACAATTTCAATCTCAATGAGTTAACGTTTGATAACGTGGGCCAGTGGCCGGCGCCAGTGAAGTATTTTATGGCGGGTTTGCTCGCGCTCATTCTGATTGGTATTGGGTACTGGGTGATCGTAAAGCCAAATTTTGAACAGCACGATGCCTTGCTCGCTCAGCAGGCCACGCTGAAAACCGAATTTGAGCAAAAACAGCAACAGGCGGTGAACCTGCAGGCTTATCGTGTCCAGCTTCAGATCATGAATGAGCGTTTTGGCAACATGCTTAAGCAATTGCCGGCACAAAACGAAATGCCCGGCCTGCTCGAAGACATTTCCAAAACCGGTATTTCAAGCGGTTTGACGTTTGAGCTTTTCGCACCGCAACCCGAGGTGGTTCATGATTTCTACGTGGAGTTGCCTATCGATATTACGGTGGTTGGCAATTATCATCAACTGGCTCTGTTTTTAAGCCGAATTGCCGAGATGAGCCGTATTGTCACCCTGCATGATTTTGAAATTGTGAATCTTTCTGATAAAAATAAACAACAGCCAGGCGCAAAAGCCGTGACGAATCCTGATCTTTTGGAAATGAAAATTACAGCGAAAATATACCGGTACAGGACATTATGACCGTCAAAAGAAGCGTATTGCACAATGCCGTTCTGTTAAGCCTGGCTGCTGTTTTGGCCGGCTGCACGTCATCGGCTGATTCGGAATTGACGCGTTACATCAATGAAATCAAATCAAGGCCTGGCCGGCCCATTGAACCCATTCCGCAGGTTGCGCCGCTGCCCAAATTTACCTATCCCGAAGTGGATAGCCGTCGCAGCCCATTTAAGCCGAAAGAAATCAAAATGACGAACGAGGACAAGCTTGCTCCTAACACCAACCGTCCCAAGCAACCTCTGGAGCAGTACCCGCTGGATTCCTTGAAATTTGTTGGGGTATTAAAAGAAAATGAGACTGTCTGGGGGTTAATCAGTAAACCCGATGGCGAAATTGTGCGGGTTAAACCCGGTGATTACATGGGACAGAACTTTGGTAAAGTCATCAGCATCAGTAATGAATTATTGAAATTGGAAGAAACAACACAAATTGCAGGGAAGTGGAAGAAACAAATCACCACGATTAATTTAAACGCGCCTCAATAGGAGTCTACCTTGCGTAAGATTATTACAGCGTTATTATTGACTTTTTGCCTGGGGCTGGCCTATGCCAAGGATAACGCACTGGTAGGGATTAAGACTATCCCTTTACCGGACAACCGGGTGCGCCTCGATTTCCAGTTTGCCGAGCCAATCAAACAGATGCCCGCCAGCTTTATTACCCAAAAGCCGTCGCGGCTCATTCTGGATTTTATTCACAGCGCGAATCAACTGAATCCCTCCATGCAAACCAGGAAAATCGACATTGGTTCTCTAACCGATTATAAAGTCGTCTCCGTGGGTGATCGTGTTCGGGCTATTCTTAATCTTGACGGTTCGGTCGCCTACTCAGGGTATGTGAATGGCAATGTCTACTCCCTGACCTTAAGCGGCAAGAGTAACCAGCTCTTCCAGGAACGAAAAGAAATTTTTGTCAGCAACCGCGCATCATCCAATACCAAACACCGCATTAACAACATTGATTTCCGCGGCACCAACAAAGGGGGACGCGTGGTGGTCAGTGTGTCTGACAGCAGTATTCCCATCGATGTCACTCAGACAGGTCGTGAAATTGTGGTTAATTTCAACAGCACCAGCGTACCGCCGCAATTGGCCAAGCGCTACGATGTGCGTGATTTCCAAAGCCCGGCGCAGGTGATTTCGGTGCAGCAGGAAGGAAAAAATGTCCGTATGACGCTGACGTCAAAAGGGGATTATGGGCATTTTGCCTATCAGGTGAATAAGCAGTTCATGGTGGATGTCTTCCCGCTGACGGAGGAAGAAATCAAACAGGCTAAATTGAAGAAGGAAGTGTTTGTCGGTAAACGCATCTCCCTGAACTTCCAGAATATTCCGGTGCGTTCCGTACTGCAGTTGCTGGCTGAATTTACCGGCATTAACATTGTGGTCAGCGATAAAGTCACCAATAACATTACCCTGCGCCTGAATGATATTCCCTGGGATCAGGCACTGGATATTATCCTTAAAACCAATGGCCTTGATAAACGCAAAACCGGTAACATCATGATGATTGCCCCGTCGGAGGATTTGCTCAAGCGCGAAAAAGAAGAGCTTAAAGCCCAGCAGGAAGTCACAAGCTTAGCGCCACTTCGTTCCGAATTGCTGCAAATCAATTACGCGAAAGCGGCGGACATTGCCACCCTGTTAAAGGATAAAAACACGTCCCTGTTGTCCAAACGCGGTAATTTGAGTGTGGATGCACGCACCAACACCATCTGGATCCAGGACACGGGCCTTCAGATTGAAGAAATCCGCGAATTGGTCAAACA
Organism: Legionella taurinensis; assembly: GCF_900452865.1. Classification (NCBI taxonomy): domain Bacteria; kingdom Pseudomonadati; phylum Pseudomonadota; class Gammaproteobacteria; order Legionellales; family Legionellaceae; genus Legionella; species Legionella taurinensis. Next base: position 2,210,196 of record NZ_UGOZ01000001.1, on the reverse strand, counting down.
ATTGGATATCCCGGTCAAACAGGTGCTCATCGAAGCCCGCATTGTGAACGTGACTAAGAATTTCGCCAGGGATTTGGGCATTCGCTTCGGTGTTTCGAGACCCACGCACTTAAGCGGTACCTTAAGCGGTGCCAACCAGATGGAGCAGGGGATTGCGCCAGCCGACGTCACGCCGTTGGCGGATCGTTTAAACCTTGATTTGGCCGCGGTTCCGGTTGCCGCTTCACCCGCCTCCATTGGTATTGCCTTAGCCAAGCTCGGTGACGGCATCCTGCTTGATCTGGAACTTTCGGCGCTGGAAAGTGAAGGACGGGGAGAGGTTATCGCCAGCCCGCGATTAATTACCACCAACCAGCAGGAGGCGGTGATTGAATCAGGGGAAGAAATTCCTTATCAGCAAGCCACCTCAAGCGGTGCCACGGCCGTTGCGTTCAAAAAAGCGGTATTGAGCCTTAAGGTGACTCCCCAGATAACACCTGACAGTAAAATCATGATGGATTTGCAGATTAATCAGGATACCCCTTCCGCTCAAACCTTTAATGGCGTACCCTCCATCCTGACCAAAGAGATTCAGACCAATGTGTTGGTGAACAACGGCCAAACCATTGTTTTGGGAGGAATTTATAAACAGGATAAAAACAATGCAATTAATCGCGTGCCTTTCCTCGGAGAATTGCCCGTGGTTGGTGCATTATTCCGAAATACATCCACATCAATTAAAAATGAGGAGTTGCTCATTTTCATTACTCCTAGGATAATAACAAACACCTTGTCCATTACCACCGTTGAAGGACGGGGAAAGGCGGTTGCCAAGGGTTGTGAGTTGGATAAATTCGGGAAGCCTGTCGGGCCTTTTAAATAAAGGCTCACACTATGTTAAACAACATGGATATTGCGCTTATTCATGTTCAGCGAAGAGGTATGTAATTAAAAATGAGCATAGTTAAAGTACGAAATATATTTCTAATCGGACCGATGGGTGCAGGAAAAAGTACCATTGGCCGTACTTTGGCAAAAGAGCTCAAACTTGAGTTCTTTGATTCAGACGAAGTAATAGAAGAACGTGCTGGTGCCGATATTTCCTGGATTTATGATATGGAGGGGGAAGAGGGACTTCGCCGACGCGAACAGAAAGTCATTGATGAATTAACCCAGAAAACCAACATTGTGCTGGCGACCGGGGGAGGGGTGGTCATGCTTCCCGAGAATCGCAATGCGCTGGCTGGGCGTGGTACCGTCATTTATTTAAAAACATCATTGCAACAGCAATTTGAACGCACCAAACGCGATACCAAACGTCCATTATTACAAACCGACGATTTGGAAGGGCGTCTGGAAATGTTGCGGGATGAACGCGAACCCTTCTATGAAGAACTCGCAGATGTCAGTTTTGAAACAGACAAACTCACTGTCAAAGCTGTCGCCAATAACATTATTAAATACATTTATGGCGAAGTTTAATGCGAGTTGGGCCTTGCAGGTGAAGTTGCCTGCAAAAACCTACCCCATCATCATCGGCCATGATGTGTTGTCCCAGGCAGACTTATTACCGCGGTATGTTCCATCCAGGCAGGTCATGATCATCAGCAACGAGACGATTGCACCGTTATACCTGGATAAGGTGCGTTCGCTGTTTACTGACAGACAATGCGACCAGTTGATTTTGCCGGATGGCGAGAGGTATAAAGCGCAGGACAGCCTTGCCCGAATTTATGATGAATTGATCCAAAAGCAACATCACCGCGACACGACACTCATTGCCTTAGGGGGCGGGGTGATTGGCGACATGACTGGGTTTGCTGCCTCGACTTATCATCGCGGAACGCATTTTATCCAGATTCCAACCACCCTGCTGGCTCAGGTCGATGCGTCGATTGGCGGTAAAACAGCGATAAACCACCCGGCCGGGAAAAACCTGATTGGTAGTTTTTATCAGCCGGATGCCGTCATTATTGATCTTGACACCTTAAAAACCCTGCCGCCGCGGGAATTTCGCGCGGGGCTTGCTGAAGTCATCAAGTATGCTCTGCTTGAAGGCGGTGATTTTTTTGAACGGGTGTATCAGGCCTTAATGCAGGGCTTAGCGAATAACGACTCGCCTGATTTAGCCGGGATAATCAGCGAATGTTGCCGTATCAAGGCAGCGATTGTAACGGAGGACGAGCGCGAAACCGGCAAACGAGCCCTGCTTAATCTAGGGCATACGTTTGCACACGCTTTGGAAACCCACAGCCGCTATCAACGCTGGCTGCATGGCGAAGCAGTAGCCATCGGTCTTTATTGCGCCGCCCAACTTTCCTCCCGACTGGGTTTTCTTGGGGAGGAGCAGGTGATTCTGATTGATGAGATGTTGACTCTTGCGAAATTACCGTCGCGTATCCCGGGGGATATTCCTCTGGAGGAATTGCGTGCCATAATGTCGCAGGATAAAAAAATTAAAAATAATAAGTTGCGCTTCATCCTGCTTAAAGGCATTGGTGACTGTTACATTGAAGATGAGGTAACAGAATCGGCTTTACGAGAGGTTTTGAAGTGTGCTGTCGAAGGAGAAGTTATCCATGTCAAACAAGGGTGAAAGCAGCAGGCCGTCAGCTGAGACGCCATTTAAGCCGGCATCCTGGCTTGCCAAAATTGATTTTATCAACCATCTGGTTTTGTTTAATAACGTCCTGATGGCTGTTCTTGCCGAGCAGGGGGGGGGTAAAAGTACCTTTATTCAATTGCTGAAGGCCAATCTGGATCCGGGAATTAAATATCACACCATGACCGCTGCCGCGCCATTTTCAGCGGATGATTTTTTAGCGCAGATGGTCGAGGCGTTTCATCTTCGCGATGATATCCAGCCGACTTTAGCCAGTGTGGTGGAGCAAATCAACGAAAGAAAAGCGCACGTTTTAATGATCATCGACGATGCGCATCATGTTCCTGATGAGTTCCTTAAACAAGTTCTGGACAGCATTAAAACTCAGGAAGGGGCTGCCTTCTTCCATTTGTGTATCGTTTGCGATTATTCTTTAATTGGCAGTTTAAATCGCCTGGACAAGGATGATTATAAAAACCTGATTCACACCATTACCCCGGGCTCGCTCAGTGAAAGCGAAACCAAAACCTATCTTTTAAGTTATCTTCCCTCGCCAAAACGACTTGAGAAAACCATGTCCTCCGATCGGTTAAAGCAGTTTTATCAGCTCACTGGCGGCGAAATTGCGCGCATTAACCTTGAAATGCATAATTTCTTCAGTGCCGAGGCATTAAAAGACACTCACAAGCCAAAATCCTTAGCCAGACGCCTGACATTAACGGCAAGCCTGGTGATTGTTGGCCTCGCGTGTAATTACATCTGGCAGAACCAGGAGGCATTAAAGCGGACCCTGTCGTTCTCCTTCCCGGAAAAGCCATTAGCCTCCACGCAGGCTATAAAGGAACAGCCGGTGGTCTCAAGCCTGTTACCCATCGAAAGGCCATTGGTTAGCGAGATTCTGCCGTTTAATGTGGCCGTCACCAAGCAGGAACTGCAACCGCCGCCTTTAAAGCGTCTGTATGAGATTTCCAATGGCGACGAAGAGGCTAATGACAACCTGGTGGTAATGGATAAAGTACTGGTCATTCCCAAGTCGCTGGCGCGAAACACGGAGCCAGGTCAACATCAGCCAGCCCCTACTGCAAGGCACCAGGAGCCGGCAAAACCGGTGACGACAGCGCCTGTGCTGGCTAAAGCCCCGTCTTCATTACCTGGAATAAAAGAGCAGGCTAACGCTGTGGCTACGGCGGCGAATGGCGGACAATTCACCATCCAGTTACTGGCTGGTCGAAGCCCTGAGGATTTAAAACGCTTTGTGCATGCCCATGGCATTCATGATGCCGTTAAGGTCCGGAAAGTCAGCCGTAACGGCCGCGTGTGGTATGTACTGACACTCGGGGAGTACGGGCAGATTGAACAGGCAAAAGCGGCCATGAATCATCTGCCGCCTGCCGTCATTCCCTTTAAACCCTGGATTCGCTCCGTATCCGGTTTACCCGTTGTAGGGTAATGCGGTTTCAACAGGATCAGACGGCTGAAGCATCCGCTGCTGTCTGATCCAAATCCCATAGCCCGTTAATGCCATACCGGTGTAAACAATCATTAACAGAACATGAAAGGGCAGGTCCTTAAGCCAATAAAGGTAGGCATACACCGAGTCCGTCACCAACCAGAGCAGCCAGCTCTCCAGAACTTTATGACACATCAACACCTGGGCGATTAAACTTAAGGCGGTAGTCAACGCGTCCAGATCAGCAACGGTTGTGGATGTGAAGTGCTTAAGGCCGATGACAATCAAAACATAAAGACTGACGAATGCCAGGCCAGCCATCAGCCATTGATTGCATGACAGCGAGCGGATTTCACGGCGGTTTGCGGCCGGGGATTGTTGCCATTTCAGCCAGCCGTAAGCGGTGCTTACTAAATAGAACACTTCCAGCACAGTGTCAGCATAAATGCCTTTGTGCCAGTAGAGCCAGCCGTTAATGAGGTTGGCTGTCAAGCCAAGAATCCAGGCGATGCGGCTTAAACGAATAAGGTAAAAGGTGCACAACAACGAGGCTAACGTGCCTGATAAATCCAGTAACATAAACAATCCCTACGCCGGCATGATCCGTACAGGTTCAATGGGTATGATCTCAGCCTTTGCATGCTGCAAAGACACCCCGGTTTTAAAAAAATAAAAAGTGTAACCGATAAGCTGTCCTATGGGAAATTAAATCAATTTCTGCTAGGCTATAAAAGTCAGTGTCAAGGAGAGAATCATGTATAAAAGGGTTTTGTTCGCCACAGATTTCGATGAAGTGGGTATAAAAGCTGCACATAAAGCAAAAAAAATTGCCGATGAGAATGGCGCCGATTTACTCTTGGTGCATGTTGTCGAGCCCATTCCCGCCTACGCTTACCCTGGATTTGCCGGATTTGCCGAAGTGGAAGTGTCCATTCGCGAACAGGCCGAAAAAGAACTGGCAGCGTTAGCCAAGAAGCTGAGCGTGGATGATGCGCATTGCATGATTGAATTTGGTTCCACCAAGAATGAAATTCTCCGCATCGCCAAAGAGAAGAAAATCGATTTAATCGTCACCGGAAGTCATGGCAAGCATGGCTTAGCCCTGCTGTTAGGTTCTACGGCCAATGCTATCCTGCATGGCGCCGAATGTGATGTGCTGATTGTCAGGCCACATGTCAGCGACTAATAAAGTCTCTTCAAGGTAATTAAGAGCTCTGAATGCGGCGAATCATTCAACCGATTGGTGTTTGAAACGCTGCTTCAATGAAGCACCGGGCTCATCGCCCAAAAAATCCACAATCCATTAACCCGTCTTTTTAAAGATCATTCATTCAATCCTGATGCCTTTCCCCCCGGTAGACAAGCACACAGGAACATTTTTCCGCTAAAAATGTATAATTTTCGTACTAATGCTATAGTTATACCATAGTATTAATTGGGACTTATCATGCCACGCGATAGTAAAATTACTCGTATGGATGCTGAAAGTGCTGCCCGCAAGGACATATGGGATTCTTCCACTGAACGCCGCGAGCTTCGCGAAAAATTTCTGCCTGAAAGTTACGGCGCAAACCGGGGTGATAATCTGAGGTATGATGCCGAAGTGCATGACAAAGCACAAAATTTGATTAATCAGGTCGATTCACTGGATGAGCGATTAAGGGAAAGTGGGATTTTTGATTACAATGCTGATCTTAAAAGTGAGTGGCTGCGGTGCTCTACCCATGATCTGGAGGGCTGCAAAAAATTTGAAAAAATTCTAGCCCATTATGAAATTTCCAGGGATCTGGGCGGCAAGCCGGCGGCACAGCCGTTTACAGAAAACGATGTGAAGGCAGCAGAACAGGTCATTCAACGCTTTCATAAAGACAGCCTTTATTATAAGGACTTGTTGCATATTGCAAGCCAAAATCCTAACGAATTAATGAGCCGCCTGGGTTATAGTGATCAGGCCATGCAGATTTTTAAGAGTAGCTTCGGCAACACGACAACCTCAACGAGCCAACAAACCACCGCCAATGCTTATCAGCCGCCGCCCTATGGCTTTGAGGGACAACCTGCCCTGTTTGGTGAAATGGCAGACAGCAATCCGCTCGATAACCACCTGTCAGGGGTTGATTGCGGGCATCTCTCAGGCGGCGAATGCCTGTCTGAGGACAGTGAGCCTGATTATTCAAACCAAATCCAGAAACGGACCTAGTACGGTTAGGTAATAGAACAGAACGGGCTGTCCTGTTCTTCTTTACCTGGCTTTCTGCTGCCCAATAACTGCATGATCTCGTCAGCTTGTGGCTTCAATTTTTCTGAAAATTCTTTATTAAGGAAGGCTGGGCCTGAAAAACGAAAGCAATCCGCCTTGGAATCATAACTGACCTCGCGAAAAGCAAGCACATCACGCCAGTCCAGTCCGCCTGGCAGCGAATACTCGTGTTCAAAACCCTGGTGGGCGGCTTCATTCGCGACAAGCGTTCCCCGCGCGCGGACAACATAAACATACCCCACCGGTTCTGATTTCGCGTCTCGGCTGATTTTATTGGAAAAGGTGCTGGCCACTGCCAGGGAAGCGGTGAGGGAAACAAAGCCAGACGCATGGACCTGAGTGATTTTCCGATGTAAGCCCAGGTCAAGTGGCTCAAACGTGGCTTTTGACAAGGCGTTTAAATCATCCTGACTGAGTTTGTATTTTAGTTGCTCAATTCTATACTGAGGCTGACTGATGAGCTTAAGCCGTTCCTCCAGGGTTTTGATTTCCTCATTGCAAGTAGATTTCAGGTGTTCATTCGTTGTTTCAGCCAGCATGCTTTTTAATGCGATGATTTGCTGGATGACCTGCACTTCCTCTAAAAGAACCTGATGGGAGGCCACCATATTGTCCACTAACTGGTTGAGGCGACGGTATTCCTGCGTGTCCTCGCATTGGTCCATTTGGTCAAGCAATTGGTAAAGATCATGCGTGATCCAGGGATTAAACCCGCCGCAGGCCTTGATGAATTCAGGCTTTCTGGTGTCACCCCGGAATAAACACTGGCTACCGTCCACAAAAGAATACCCCTCCGTTAATTTATTGTGGGAAAAAAAGCCAAGGTAGGGTGAATGGTGTGGGGATTTATCCTTCGGAGTGGGCAAGTCGATTGACGTACTGAATACCCCCTTTTGAGCGCGCAAATCAATGGTCTTTTGTTCAGAATTCAAAGGGGATAACTCAAGAAAATCAGGGAAAGTCGAACTAACCCTCTCTTCTTTGCTGGATTTCGATGGTTGTCCCTCATCGACACGCTTCATTGCGCGGGTGATGGATCTCGCAAAGTCCCTGGCATAGTCGTCCCTGTCCAACTGGACCTGGGCATAAATATCAAACGGTATTCCATAGAGACTTAAATTGCCAACATCCTTTTTGAATCGATGGTTGATGAGGGCGCGAATGATCCAGCCATGCACAGCGGCTCCGCCACGCTCTAAGAACATCAAACGGGATAAATCATAGGCAAGCAAACCCAGCATGTTCAGGTACGTCTGTTCATCATCTGTCTTTTTTAATCTGATAAAAAAATCATTCAGTCCAGCCATGGCGGTTTTGAAGACAGGGTGGCTCATGTAGCCGTGGGTCACTGTAATTTTGGGTTCCAGGTACGATGGGAAGGTCTTATTTGGAGTCAGGGTCATGCTGAATGACAAATTGGCATAGGCAGAACCGTAGGTCAATTCGATGAGATCGGGTAAATAAGTCGAACCCTGTTGAAGCGATTCAAATTCAGTTGTATTGTCACTTGTCGTTTTTTTTATCACTTGTTTGGTGTTTTTTTGCGATAAAATGGTGGCTTTAAGCTTGATTAAGATGGGGTAATTGGCCCCGGATGAGTTGGCAAAGTTTCTGTTACTGTAAATATCCTGGCGGAGTTCTAACTCCCTGTTGGAATCTCTGTATTGCCCAAAGGTGTTGTCCTTGCCGGTTTCATGTTTGAGTTCTTTGGCTATCCGGCTACGGGAAGACGAGGCAAACTGGTGGATTTCTTCAAAGGAGCGATTACCCTCAATCATACTGAGAATTTTTTCTTCTACCTCTTTTGAAAGGCTTTCCCAAAGTGTTTGATCGGTGCTTGCAAAGGTATTTAAACGGGAGGCTTCACTGCGTGTCTGGATTGAGGCCTTGGGTGTGAACATGGATTCTGCCCTGTTAAACTGAGTTGGGACATTTTAGATTAAAAATTGTAATTTGTGAATACATATAGAACAAAATGCGCATTAGTTCGGGTTTTGGCTGTCAAGACAGGACCGCGATCGCGGCTATTTCTCAATCCTAGCTAAACTGGGTATAATCACGCTTTTATCCTGGTTAAAAAAGCAAGCATGAGGCTGTTGCGCGGAATATCATTCAATCCATTCGTTCAGGGCTCGGTGGTCACCATCGGTAATTTTGATGGCGTTCATCTGGGGCACCGTGCGTTGTTGACTCAATTGCGTCAGCAGGCGGAACAACTGAATTTACCCAGCGTGGTTATTTTGTTTGAGCCTCAACCCGGCGAATACCTCCATCCCGAGACAGCGCCTGCCCGATTATCCACTTTGCGGGAGAAATTAGCGCTGGTGAAGGAATTGGGCATTGATTATGTTTATTGTTTGCGCTTTAATCAGTCTTTAGCCACCATGACGGCCGATGAGTTTGCCCGCACGTATTTTTTTGATCGCCTGAACATGCGGTATCTGCTGGTGGGCGGCGATTTCCGTTTTGGTTATAAGCGTCAGGGGGATATTCATCTGCTCAGGCAGATGGCTAAAACCAGGAATTGCACAGTGGAAACCGTTGAGGATTACACGGCCAGAGGCGTACGAGTGAGTTCCACCCGGATTCGCCAGCTATTGGCTGAGGCCAGTCTTGACGAGGCCTCGCTGCTGCTTGACCGCACTTACAGCCTGTGCGGGCGGGTTAGCCGCGGTGAAGGCAGGGGACGGCAATGGGGGATCCCGACAGCCAATCTAAGCGGTCGGCGCGTGAATTTGCCTTTGCATGGGGTGTTTTGTGTCAAGGTAAAGCGGCAGAATGGCCAGGTCATCGAGGGGGTGGCCAATCTCGGAAGACGGCCCACCGTTGACGGCAGCAAGGTGGTGTTGGAAGTCCATTTGTTTGATTTTAATGGCAATTTGTACGGCGAGTTTTTGCAGGTTTTTTTCCTGCATAAATTGCGGGATGAAAAGAAATTTTCATCCATCGATGAGTTAATTGCACAGATACAGGACGATATTGTTGCGGCAAAAGCAGCCTTTCGGCAACCCGCATCCAGGTTAACCTAATAGTTGAGTAAGCTTAAGATGGCAGAATACAAAGAAACGTTAAATTTACCCGATACGGCTTTTCCCATGAAAGCCAATCTCGCCCAACGCGAACCTCAGCGGCTTGCCGATTGGCAGGCAGGGCAAACCTATGAAAAAATCAGAAAAGCGCGTGCGGGTGCTGAAAAATTTATTCTGCATGACGGCCCCCCTTACGCTAACGGCCATCTGCATTGCGGCCATGCCTTAAATAAAATCCTTAAAGACATCATCGTGAAATCCAAAACCTTAAGCGGCTATGATGCCCCTTTTGTTCCCGGTTGGGATTGCCATGGTTTGCCCATTGAGTTGAATGTCGAGAAGAAAGCAGGAAAAGCCGGTGTCAAAATCAGTGCGCGGGACTTTCGTCAAAAATGCCGCGAGTATGCCGCCAGTCAAATTGCTATTCAGCGTGAAGAGTTTAAACGTCTGGGCGTGTTTGGCGATTGGGAGCGGCCCTATGCCACGTTTGATTTTAGTTACGAAGCCAATATTATCCGGGCGCTTGGGAAAATAATTGCCAACGGTCATTTGCAGCAGGGCTTTAAGCCTGTTCACTGGTGCATCGATTGCGGTTCCGCGCTGGCGGAAGCCGAGGTCGACTATGAAGACAAGGTATCGCCTTCCATTGACGTGGCCTTTGTGGCTCGCGATCCCGCGGCTGTTTTAGCTGCTATTTCTGCGAATCTGGCGGTCAAACCCGTGATTGTTCCCATTTGGACGACCACGCCATGGACCCTGCCTGCGAATGAAGCCGTGTGCCTCAACCCTGAGATTCAGTACGAACTGGTCGAAGCGGACGACCGTTACTTCCTTGTTGCGGCGGATCTGGTTGACACGGTGATGGCGCGTTATGGCTTTGAAGCGTTTGTACGTCATGCTCAACTCGCCGGCAAAGACTTGCTTAACACGCTGTTACGGCATCCTTTCAATGAACGCACCGTGCCGATTGTCCTCGGTGAGCATGTCACCACCGACTCGGGAACGGGTTGCGTGCACACCGCGCCCGCCCATGGGCCGGATGATTACCAGATCGGCCAGCAGTATAACCTGCCATTGATTAATCCAGTCATGGCGAATGGCTGCTACAGCAGTGAGGTGCCGCTTTTTGCTGGTTTGCCCGTTTTGAAAGCCAATGACAAGGTCATTGAGGTTCTGCAGGAACGTGGTGTCCTGCTTCATTGTGAGAAACTGACCCACAGTTATCCCCATTGCTGGCGTCATAAAACCCCCATGATTTTTCTGGCTACCCCGCAATGGTTCATCTCCATGGATAAAAATGGCTTGCGCGAAAAGATAAAAGCCACCATTGATCGCGTCAACTGGGTCCCTGAATGGGGCAAAGCCCGCATTGGCAACATGGTTGAAACCCGTCCTGACTGGTGCATTTCAAGGCAAAGAGCCTGGGGAACACCCATGCCCCTGTTTGTGCATAAAGCCACTCGCGAGTTGCACCCCGATACCGTGAGGTTGATTGAAGCGGTTGCGCAGTTGGTAGAGAAAAAAGGCATTGATGCCTGGTTTGAATTAGACAGTGAAGCGTTATTGGGCAACGACGCAGAGCACTACGAGAAAATAACCGACACGCTCGATGTCTGGTTTGATTCTGGGGTATCGCACTATGCCGTATTGAAGCAGAATGAAGCCCTCAACTACCCTGCGGATGTGTATTTTGAAGGATCGGATCAGCATCGCGGCTGGTTTAATTCATCCTTAACCACCGCCGTCGCCATCGATGGTCATGCCCCGTATAAGACCGTGCTGACTCATGGGTATACCGTGGATGCCGAAGGTCGTAAGCTGTCGAAATCCAAGGGTAATTACATTGCTCTGGATAAACTCGTGGCTCAGCATGGCGCCGATATTCTGCGCTTGTGGGTAGCGTCCACGGATTACAAGCACGAAGTCAGTATTTCTGATGAAATCATCAAGCGCAATGCCGATGCCTACCGCCGCATTCGCAACACCGCCCGGTTCTTATTGGCGAATCTCTTTGATTTTGAATTGAACACCCATGGCGTGGCCGTTGAGGAGATGGTTGAGCTGGATCGTTGGGCGATCAAGCGCTGCCAGCAATTGCAGGACGAGATTTTAGCAGCCTATGAGAATTACCAATTCCATGTCATTTATCAAAAAGTCCACAATTTCTGTGCGGTGGATCTGGGCAGTTTTTACCTGGACGTGATTAAAGACAGGCAATACACCACACCCAAAAACAGCATTGCCCGGCGCTCCTGTCAAACGGCCATGTATCATATTATTCACGCCTTGACACGCTGGCTTGCCCCCATTTTATCGTTTACCGCGGAAGAAATCTGGCAAGAAATTCCCAGCCAATCAGATGAATCGGTATTCCTGACCACCTGGTATCAGGATTGGCCGGCGATAGACGGCGTGGATATGATGTTCTGGCAACAATTGCAACTGGTTCGCGATGAAGTCAATAAAGCCCTGGAAATCGAGCGTCAGCAGGGTGCCATTGGTTCAGGTCTGGCGGCCGAAGTGGTGTTATACGCCAACCCGGACTTGTTCGCCCGCCTGCAAGCGGTTGAGAATGAGTTGCGCTTTCTGCTGATCACTTCCAGTGCGGTCTTGCGGCCGTTTGATCAGGCGCCGGCGGCAGCCATGCGCAATGAGGAGCTGGGCATGGCGGTGGGAGTCAAAGCCATCCCCTATGAAAAATGTGAACGCTGCTGGCACAGGCGCCAGGACGTAGGGCAGGATTTAACCCATACTCAACTCTGCCTGCGGTGCGTGGATAACATTTCCGGTCGTGATGAAACGAGGGTGTTTGCATGAAAAAATGGCTCTGGTTTCTGTTAAGCCTCGTGGTCCTGGGGCTTGATCAGCTCAGTAAATACGCGGCGGCAATCTGGCTCAATGCTTACCAGCCGAAGCCGATTATGCCCATGGTCAATTTGACGCTGGCCTACAACACCGGCGCTGCGTTCAGCTTTTTAAGCGGCGTCGGCGGGTGGAACCGCTGGTTTTTTGCAGGTTTCAGTATTGCCATGAGCATTGTCCTGATCGTCTGGCTCATCCGTTTACCGAAACAGGCTGTGCTGCAATCCTTAGCCGTGAGTCTCATTCTGGGCGGCGCGGTAGGAAATCTGTACGATCGGGCTTTTTTAGGGCATGTGATTGATTTTATTGACGTGTATTACAAAAACCATCATTGGCCAGTATTTAATTTGGCCGACAGCGCCATTTGTCTAGGGGCGGTTTTATTGCTGATTGATTTATGCAAAAACCCCGGTCGATAAGGCACTCAGCTGTTTGCTTTCCGGATTTAAAATGCTGACAGCGGCAACGGCGGGTAAATTCAAATAATGTTCTGCTTCATCCCATTCAATTTCAGCGGGAAATAAGCGAAGCATGGGCAGGTTTTTATTGAGCAGGGCACAGAAAGACAGGGTCGCTGGATAGGGCCTCGCCTGATGGTAACCCAAGGCGATGACCTGCATCGCTTCAGAAATGGTGGCAATCCCCGGTAAATAGTTGACAGAATAAATCGCGGCTGTCTGCGCGATGGCCGGTAAAAACCCCGGGCTTGAAATAAAGTGAACGCCAGCCTGATAACAATCTTCGAGTTGCTGAGTACTGATGACATTACCGGCACCTATCCGCAAACCGGGAAAATCCTCAAGAATCTTCTTTAAGAGATTCTGATCGCAGGTATTGATTTCAACAATGGAAAATCCGGCATGGGCAATTTGTTTTAAACGGTCAAATAAGAGGGCGTCAACATCCAGTGTCACAATGATTGATTGATTACCAAAGAACTTTTCTGTCACGATCATTCCCGCCTACGGCCTGCAATAATTCATTTATGTTAGAAGAGTTGCGGCCGCTTAGCAAGGGGAATATGACGACAGGATCACATTTTAAGCGTTGTAGAAAAAGGCGTCGGGGTTTCCGGTTTATTAGCCTGTGAGGTCGGAGTAGGCGGCATCACGTTGGGTTTTTCCGGATCAACACCGAAGTAGGGCATGCAACGAATCAACGTATCCATGGGTATTTTCGGGATAGGGGTTCCAGCGCGTAATGGATCAAGGATAGCTTTCTTCAACATGTCCCTGACTTTTTCACTCATGGGCTTGCCCTTGGCCTTGTGCATGTCTTCCATTTCTTTTTCCAATTGAGCAGCGGCGTCTTTTGGAGCCGGTGGCAGCCGCTGAATAATCTCATACAGCATTTTGTACACCTGCGTGGCATGAGGGGTTTGGGGTGCCGGTTTGCCGACTGAATTCACCGGGTTGCTGGACGGTGTCGGTGTCGGGATGGTCGGACGAATCAGTGACTCCGGGGTCATGCTAGGATCAAGCTTTTGCATCTCGGCCACGACTTCGGAGCGGGCAGCCTGAATCTGGGTCAGTTGGTTGCGAAGCGTCATGATGTCATTGTGCAGGGATTTGGACTTGTCCTGCACTTGTTGCAGGCGTTCATTTTCCAGACCATGGTTGTGCTTTACCAGCAGTTTCAAGTTGCTGATTTCTGGGCGGGCACGCTCAAAATCTTTCTGGGCTTGCAGGAGATCATGCTCTTCCATGGTGCTTAAATCCTGTTTAGCGCCGATTAGATAGTATTTATCATTCTGCTTGACTACTTTTTTGTCCAGAGGAAGAACAAACGCAGCCTCATCAAAGGATTTGGCAACCTGACCATCGTCTTTATAGAGTACTTTTTCACCTTTAAGCACACCCACCATGTCTTTTAATCCGGCGATTTGCAGGTGCAGGCCGTTGTGTTCAAGCAGAATCTTGCGTGCTTCGTCATCTTTACCGCTTTCAATCAACTGCTGCATATCGTCGAGTTGCGATTCCAGTTTGTCGCTCAATGCCTTGATTTTGTCTTCAATTTGAGGAATATGTGCGCTGGCGCTGGCGATTTTTTGTTGTTTTAAAGCATGAATGCGCTCAGAAAGCTCAGCAATTCTGTCTTTGAGGTTGCCGCTGCCACTGTCCAGTCGTTGCGGCGGGGCATTGGGATCGACTAAAGCACTTTCCAGCGCGTCTGGCGTTTGAGTTTGAAGTTGTGCTTCCAGAGCGGTCTTTTGAGCCTCGAGGCTTGCGATTTGTTCATCAATGTTCAACTCAGGCAATTGGAACTGAATCTCCAATTCACCAAGATGCCTGTCAAAGGTTTCATAGCGCATGGCCATTTCTTCGGGATTAATGGCTTGCAACTCCCGTTGCACACTATCCAGTTCCAACTCTTTTTGACTTAAGCGGGATTCAATCGCGGCGGCGGTATTATTGAACGAATTCAGCGATTGATTGAGGGCGGCTGTCCGCTGTTCACGAGCCCGCTGCTGCTCCTGGCTGATATTGGCCTCACCTTGCTGGACACGCGCTTCGGCCTGTTGAGTGTTTGCTTCAACCACATGGCGGGCATGGGCTTCACGATAGAGCAGACCAAGCAGTAAAAACGCCAGCAGGCGGTGTTGTCTGATTTCGTGGGTTTGGTATTCCTGACGTTTAAATTCTTCAAGAGCGGCCACCTGAGCCAACTCCTCGCCAATCATGATCTTAACACTGTCGCCTGCGGGTGATTTCAGGAATGCGATGACATCTTTGGCTGTTTTGATGCCGTAACGTCCCACAAACTGGGTGGCAAAATAGGGGTCGCGCTGCAATTCCTGCAATGGCAAATTGGGGGTCAGGCCATTGTTGGCATTGTTTTCCATTTCATCACGCTCAATGGCGGCAAACCAGCTTTCCAATTGCGAAGAGGTCAGATTGACGTCCTGACCATCATTGCCTTTCAGAGTAAGGACTAAGGGTTTTTCCATTGGCTGTGACAACAGGGCGGTAGGGTCTTGCACATCGGTATCGGAATGAGGACTTAAGTGGGGAGGCAATTGGGCCGAATCAGTCATATCAAAACTCTGGCAGCAGCATGATATTTAATTATATACCCAATTTAATTGACTATTCAATAGTCAAAATGAGCGCAAGTAGAACTAAAAAAGACAATTTTTCTCACCAGCAACGGGCGACCGGACCGGTTGGCGCCCCACCTGGGCCATTGGTGATGCCTTTGGCGCCGAGGTTATTGATGGTCAGGGATTGGCAACGCGTGTCATCGGTTCCCTGAGCGTTCCTCGGCGTAGCCTGCAAGGTGTAGGCAGAGGCGGTTTGTGCCGTAATGGAAAGGGTATACCAGCCGTCAGGGGACACGTTGGTGGCGCGCACGTCGGTCGCGGCGCCTGTGCCGATGGTGGCTGTCTGATAGGTATTGCGTTCGGAATAAAAACGCTCCATGCGGCTGGCTAAATCAAGAAGAGCGGATTGCCCATCGCTGCGTCTCGCACGTGTAATGTATTCAAGGTAGCTGGGATAAGCGATGGTAGTCAATATGGCGATGACCACCACGGCGATCATCAATTCGATTAATGTAAATCCCTTATTCATCGGTATGTCCTGAAAGTCAATGTGAATCGCTTTTGCTTATAGTATAACCCTTTAAGGCTTAAATAGCAGGATTGTTACTGAAAAGTTGCGGCGGCAAAAGGGTTTCGCTTTCATCATCGCTCAAAGCCTGCTTGTTCCTGGACTGAGGAGGGGAGCGTAAAGGGTGTTTTCCCAGCAGGGGAAGGGTAGCCGCCTGTTGTTTATTCAGCATCATTTTCATCAGGCAATCGTCTTCCTGGTGAGGCAGGCGCTCAAAGCGAAGGGGTTCTTCAAGAAAATAGCTTTCAGCACGGTAAGGTTCCTCGTGGTTTTCCGGGTGAAACGCCCAATGATGCAGGTGGTGGCGTACGGTTTGTAGCAATTCAAGGCAGGACAATCGAATTTCACTCGCCTCGGTGGACAACAGGTTACTGCAGCTCAGTGTGAGCCAGGCGGCTCCCTGAAATAACAAACCAATGGAATTATCCCAGAGTAACCCTGCCTTGACTAACACCTGGCCTGAAACGTAAGCAGTAAATCGGCTGGCTGGGTTGATGATGATCAGGGCCGCGCGGGCAAAAAAGGAAAGGCCGTCGATGAAAGGCAATACCAGCAGGTTTTTAAGCACCTGCACTGGCGGCCACAGGAACAACATGCCGGCGTTACAAAGGACGTTAAGCACCTTGTTGTCGTGGTACAGGCCAAAAGGGCTGCTGAAACCATAAAGGGGAGAGAGGCGAAACCCGCGCAGGTAGGCCTGTTCGGAAGGCCTTTCTGCGAAATCGAGCAAGACCTGTCCCAGTATTTGCCAATTGCCGAGATACGCCATGGTTTTGCTGACCAGATTCGTCAAGCCGCTGAAAGGCACATGAATGAACAGGGCGCTGATTTCAAGAAAAGGGATGGTCAATACCGCGAGCACCAGATCCAGCAGCGCCGCCACGGTTCGTTTAACCACATTTAAAGTCACCCGGCCGCTTTTTTTCAAACCCGGCAGGAATCCTTCACGGTAACCGTAATGAGACGCCTCAACAAAGGGAGCAATCATGATTTTTGCAAAAGACAGTCCCGTCTTGAGCAGCCATTTCAGACTGCCTAACAGCCAGTCATCCCCCGGGTACATCACGGTATCATAAATGGCTGCTCCGCCTTTCGCCCCTATTGCCGCATAATTGGGGTAAGGAAATTCCCCCATTTCCTCCTGAAGGGAGGGGATAAGCCTGCTCAGGCCATAGCCAAGTCCCAGCGCCAGGGCGACAATAATCGCTACTTCGGCGGGCTCCTCATGCAGCACGCTGACCGCTTTGATGAAAAATTGATCCAGATCGCCGCCAACGATGATTCCCTGCCAGTAGGTGACCGCCGCTGAAATGGCTTCTGAGGTGGGGCCATGGCTCATCCAGTGGCCTAAAGCCTGGGTGGGTTCAATGCCGCGGATAAGCCCGTGTAAATGCAGTTTGGTTAAGACTGCCGTCAAGGCTTTGGGTGCCAGAACCGCACAGCCGCCGTAAAGGTAAGCGGCCATCGCCAGCGTGCCCACAAGGGGATTGCGTTCGCTGGTATCGACAAAAAAACCGGCAATGTGGCGCAGAACATGGAATGAGCGGTGCAATGGATTATCGTAAGCCGGGGGAGAAGGGCGGTGCTGCTCACGGACGACCACATAGGGGCTGTTGGCTATTTTCTCGCGGACAAATTCTTCAAGGGTTTGTCCGGTGGCCAGCAGGCCATGCCCATTCAGGATATCCTGAAGGGAGTTGAGCAGAGGATGAAGCGTCCTGGTTTCCTCTGCAGGTATCGGGTTATCCAGGACGACATGGCCTTCGTGCACGTGCTGGTGGAATTCGCGTTGCAAGGCCTGGGTGAACGTTTTAAGACTATTGAAAAAATAGCTGAAAAATAAGGGAATTTTTGAAAAAAAGGCCCGGGTGTGAAGTTTGAATTTTTCAGGGAGGTACAAATGTTGTTTGCTTAATTGACTTAAAGTGAAGAGATCCTCGCCGTGCGGCAGAGGATAGACGAGGCCGTCTTCCTCAAAATAATTCAATTGAAGCCAATCGTCATTGACGCGGATGAGGATACGGGATTGATTGTCAAGCAATACCCAGCTGCCGTTGGGGCATGGTGTCAATAAGCGCTGCGCTTCGTCAAGCGATGGTGCCGTTTTTCCGGGCTCATGGGCGCCGGTCAGGGAATGAACCAGGGCGGCGACATTTGCATAGCCTCGTTGAGGGATGCCTCCAAGGCTGTAGTACGGTTTAATTTTTAACACCGACAGCCCGTTGCTGTGATTGTCGGTGTCGATGGTATGGGGTAGCTTTTTGCGGCTGGCCAAGTGGTTAATCCAATGATGGCCATCATTCCAGAGCTTATACAAAAAGGTTTCAAGGCGTTTGAAACGGTTAGCTGGAACCTGCGTCAGGCTCGAGGCGGGCAACAAACCATAAAGGTTGCCGATCATGCTCAAGGTATCATGCAGGGCCTGTTCATTATGGCCGATGTGGATATCGCTGTCCCAGATGAACGTCGTGGCTTTGCCCTGACGTCTGGATTTGACTTCGGTAAAATCCAGTTGATCCAGTCGTGACACAGGGAAAACCCGGTTTAATTCAAAATGTTGTGCTTCCTGACGTGCTTCATACAGGATGGTTTCCAACCAGCCCTCGGAAAGCACAGGATTGGTGGTTAACAGGCGGTTTTCTGCCCGGCACGCTTCGATTAAGGTGATAACCTGATGACGAAGCGCTTCATAAGCGGCCCAATCTCCGACAGGAACAGCCCGCTCGGCAGGCAATAAACGGCTCAGCCGCTGAATGGTTTTTTTAGCCAGATTGAATTTGGCCAGTTGTGCGGCCGTGCGCGGTTTGCTGTAGCTTTCAGAGCGAATGCAATAACGGTGGATGCTGGCTATGGCATTGGCCACCAGCGAAGCTTGCCGGGTGCCTGGCAATTGTTTCAGTTTTTGCGCATCCCCGGTTAACAACAGAATCTGGACGGTTTTCTGATTGTGATTGGCCAGCAGCCTTAACATATCGCCGCCGGGCAGGCGATAATCCATGCTGTAGTACCCGTATAGCATGGCCCCGGCTTCAGGGCTGATGATTGAACCGGTAATGCTTGGGATTTCCTGATGGGCAGCGGGTTTGATTTGCAGGGGAATCACTTCCCTTGGAGTACCGTCAACAATCCTGTAGCGTGCCATAGTTACTTTTTATCCAACATCCTGGTCCTTTCACCATATCCCTTTCATTACGGAGTGGCAAGGTATTTAATATTGGAAATTACCGGCGCAGGCTGTTAAAATGTGCGAAAAATAAACAGGAAGGATTGATGACAAGTTATTGTGGTTACATTGCCCTGGTAGGACGTCCCAATGTGGGTAAATCCACCTTGCTGAACCGGATCTTACAGCAAAAATTAAGCATTACTTCACGCAAACCCCAGACGACCCGCCACAGCATTTTAGGCATTCAGACCGAAGGGGATTATCAATACGTTTACGTGGATACGCCCGGTATTCATCAAGGGGCTAAAAAAGCCATGAATCGACTGATGAACAAAACCGCTCACAGTGTGCTGCGCGACGTGGACGTGGCGGTGATGGTGGTGGATGGCACGCATTGGAAAGACGAGGATGAACACGTATTGACCCTTATCAGGCAAGCCAACGTGCCCTGTATTCTGGCGGTGAACAAAGTCGATAAAATAGCCGACAAGGATCAGTTGCTGCCCTGGATGGAACAAATCAGCCAGCACTATGCCTTTGCCTCCATTATTCCACTGTCGGCTAAAACCGGGGTTCAGGTTGAACAATTACAACAGGCCCTGAAAGCTTTTTTACCGGAAGGCCCTCATTTGTTTGATGACGATCAGTTCACCGATCGGCCGATTAAATTTCTGTGCGCGGAGCTCGTGCGCGAGAAAATATTCCGCCTTTGCGGCCAGGAATTGCCTTATTCCACCACCGTGGACATTGAATCCTACAAAGACGAGGGCAATGTGGTCCGTATTCATGCCCTCATTCTGGTGGAGAAAGACAATCACAAGCGGATTATTATTGGTGAAAAAGGTCAGAAATTGAAAGAAATCGCGACCGCCGCCCGTCTGGACATGGAAAAATTATTAGGCAAAAAGGTCTTTCTGCAATGCTGGTGTAAGGTAAAATCCGGCTGGGCAGACGATGAACGGATTTTGAAACAGTTAGGTTATGACCACTAATCAACACGAAGCCTGGCTTTTGCATAAGCGCCCTGCCGGCGATACCAGTGTCCATTTAAGCTTCTTCACACCGGAGCAGGGCTTGCTCCGTGGCCTTTACCGCGGCGGTCGCGCAGGTAAAAAGCAAGTGTTGCTGCAGGCCTTCACCCCGCTGTGGGTCGCGGTGGATACCCGTCAGGACTGGCACTACATCAACCGCCTGGAAACCCTGGCGCCGTCGCTTAGATTGAGCGGCCTGTCCCTGTTTGCTGGCCTTTACGTCAACGAATTGCTTTACTACACGCTCAATGCCGGTGAAAGCTACACGTCCCTGTTCGAGTCTTATCAATACACCCTGCAGGGGCTGGCCACAGTGAATAATAAACTGGCCATCGAGGCTTTACTGCGGCGCTTTGAAATGCAGTTGCTTGACGTGTGCGGTTACTCGTTGCTATTGACCTGTGATGTCGATGGTTTAGCGGTTGATCCCCTAAAGCAGTATGGCTTTGTGGTAGGAAGGGGGCTTGTGAAAAGCAGCCCGGGGTTTTCTGGTCAGAGTGTACTGGGATTGGCCCACAATCAGTTTGACGATTTACAGGTCTTAAAAACAGCCAAATTCATTCTGCGTCAAGCCATTGACCACCTTCTGGGAGGGCGGGAGTTGAAATCCCGTTCGCTGTTTCCGGGCATGGCCAAAATCAAGTCGAGTTCGTTGACCGGTCATGCGTCGGCTGCCGGCGAAGTCAAAGAATAAATGACCCTTGAATGTCAAGGCTTGAGTTTCTTTGAACGATACTCGTCATAGCCGTTGACCTTAGTCACTCCGCCGTGTTCATTGGGAAGCGTGATGGCTAACCTGTTTTTGCGAATTGCCGTACTGTCTGACAGAAAGTCCTGGAATGGATTTTCGGAGTCTGCCTTATTGAAGCTGCTGACCCATTCCTTGTAGAGTTCCCATGATTTCGCTTCCACCTTGTAACATCCCGCTGAAAAAAAGGCGGCCGCTTTGTTACTGGTGCGGTAACGCCGATGATGGGATATGGTCGCCGCTTGATAAAGCAGATTCTTAATCGTGTCATTGTTGCCTAATTTCCCCTTTTCCAGAGTATCCCGAATCTCATTCATCAGTGAACGATACAACGTGGTTTTATCGTCTTTCCCCTTGGTAAAACGCGAGAGATCGCCCAGACGCTGGATTTGGTCTTCTATGAAGCAGCCCAGAGCATGGAGTAATTTGACTTGGGGTGCATAGTCTTGGGGTGTGCATTGAGCTAAAAATTCGTGGCGGATAGAGTTAAACCCCGTCTTTTTCAATTCATGGGAGAGCAGGAGCCGTTTGACTTTCGTTGAGTTTAAAGCAGGCTTGGCTATCAGAGCCTGATAAGCAGGCTGCTTGACATTGGCTTGCATGTAATCGGCCTGGTGATTTAACAATAACGCAACGACTCGGACTGAGCGGGCATAAAATAAAGGGGAGGATTGACTGGTTGTCGATTTGAGATTCAGGTCAGCGTTTCTTTCAATTAAAAACTCGATTAAGGGCGCATCATCCCATTGTGTTGCACAATGAACCGCTGTCCAGCCGGATTTTTCGCCCTGTAAATTAATAGTCGCTCCTGCCGCAATGAGGGCTTTGATGATCGCAGGATTGGCATGGTGTCTTTTTTCCAGTTCCTTGTTTAACAGCTCATCAGCCGAAAAAATGTTTCTGGCCAACAGCGCCTGCAGCGCGGTTAGGGCCGTGTTATCTTTCTGGAGTAAATTGGCACCTTGTTCGATAAGGAAATCAGCGGTTTGCGATTTATGGGCATAAAAAAGAGGGGAGCGTCCACGCGAAGTGGATCTTAAATTCAGGTTGGCCTTTTTTTTGACTAAAAAGAGAAGTAAATCGCCATCGTCACGCTGGGCTGCGTAATGAACAGCCGTCCAACCGGATTTACCCTGTGTATTCACATCGGCGCCAGCTTTAACCAGTGCCTTGATGACCTCACTGTTAGCGGCTTTCTGCTTATCCAGTTCATTTTTAAGGAGTTCATCGGCTGTAACAATGCGCTTTTCCAAAAGTTCTTTTAAAGGGGTCGTTGTGGAGATTGCGTCTTCCTGAAGAAGATTCGCTCCGTTCGTTACAAGCTGCAGAACCATTGCAGGGGTTTGTGCATAAAAGAGTGGAGAAAGACCGCGTTTGCCTGATTTAAGATTAAAATCAGCCTTTTTCTCAATTAACAATTGAAGCAGCGCGGCGTCATTTTTATCGGCTGCCAAATGAGCAGCAGTCCAGCCGGTGTCCTCGCCCTGTGCATTGACATCAGCACCTGCTGCAATCAGCCTTTTGATTAGATCAAGGTTGGCGCCATTCACTTTATCAATTTCACATCGCAATAAGTCATCGGCTGAAATGATTTTTTCATGCTTACGTAACGGGGTAACCTGTTGCGGCGTTCCATCTTCCTGAAAAGGATCGGCTCCACAGTCCACCAGGAGCTTAATCATGTCACGATTTTGAGCATAGAAAAGGGGGGAGCGCTGTCTGTTGGCTGATTTTAAATTAAAATCAGCCTTTTTTTCCTTAAGAAACAGGATCAGCTGACGATCATCTTTTCGGGCTGCACAGTGGGCGGCAGTCCACCCTTTACTCCCCTGTACGTTCACATCGGCACCTTGCGCGATCAATCGCTTGATGACCTCACCATCTGCCTTTTCAAGCAAGTCGAGTTGATCTTTTAATTGCTTTGTTTTTTCTGAGACGGGATCTTTAGGGGCTTCCATGGCCAGTGCAGGCTTCGGAGGCGGTGCCAATTCCGCTTGGACAGGAGGGTTTAAATGGGCGCGGCTGAGGGTGCGGTTTATTACTGCTTTCGTGTAGGCTTTGCAGGCTTTTGAATAATCTGTGTAATCTGTCAGGTTAAATTGTACATTCCACATGGAGTCAATTAAATACAACGTATTGTTTTGCTTGCACACTACCCAGGTATGGGCGACGGGTTCTGTTTTTCTGGGATGAACCCAATTGTCTCGGCAGTGATGAATACTCGTATCCGCGATTGACTGTTTTTTAATGTATTGCCCTAATAAAAAGGCCGTAAACAGCGCATGATGCCGGCATACCCCTTTTCGTTGCTCAATGATTTCTTCAAGCGTATACAGAGGTAAACTCTTTTCCTCTTTACCTAATTTGACTGTATTCCTGGTTTTGGTATCCCAGTCAAAATCCGTGTTATCAATTTTATAATTCGAGAAGCGCCGGGCCAGGCTGAATACCTCTTCCAGAGATAGATTTTCCCCCAGGCTGGTAAGGGGTTTTTCAAACGCCCGATAAAGTTCCTGCATCTGGTCACTGTCTGGATCGAGGAGAATGATTTCTCGATTATGGCCCACTGAGGCGACGCGTTTAAAATCCGTGGCTGCAAAATCAATGCTACCGGTGCAAAACCGGTATTTTTTGCTTTTGTATTCGATGATGTCCGATTCCTCGCCATGTGCATGGAAGTGCCTTTGTGAACGCAGCCCGGTCTCAAATTCGATGTCAGGATTGCTCGCGGGCTTTTTTTTCGGCTCAGACGCTATGAATTGATGGATGTCATTGATACAGGCTTCGTTTATCCTATTGAGGTAGGTAGAGTATTTTGCGAGCTTTAAGAAGGCTAATAATAGGGTTGTCTTATTGGTTATTGTGTAGCGAAACTCAACTCTGGTGGGTTTAAACTCAATTTTAAATGCCTTGGGGTCATATAAACCGCCAAAAACCCGCTGAAGGTGTTCGATGACTTCGGCTTGCATTTCATCCAGTTTAATGTCGGGGCTGAGCTTGGGGCCTGAAACGATAAAATGGCATTGACCGTTGGCGTGGTCGATATCAATTTGTGAGATGCGATGCGGCTTTCCGGTATTTATCGAGTGCTTGGGCATAGAAAAAACCATTTTCTGTTAAATCATACTCATGATAATTAATTAAACTTAAGAAATACTTAAAAACTGTGAACAAAATGGATGCGGTTTTTTTTCTCTTTTTGCCAATTCTGGCATGCAAATCGCATAAATACTCTGGATGAGATTGCGTTTTGGCGTCATAATTTGCAGCAGTTTGTTTTTGACTGAAACGGTGATCCATGACTAAAGAAATACTGCTCGGCGTCAACATTGACCACATTGCTACCTTAAGGCAGGCTCGAGGGACACGTTATCCTGACCCGGTGCAGGCGGCAATGGATGCCGAAGAAGCCGGCGCCGATGGCATTACGCTGCACATGCGCGAAGATCTGCGTCATATTCAGGCGCGTGATGTGCGTCTGATTAAACAGGTGTTGCAGACCCGCATGAATCTTGAATTGGCCGTCACTGACGCCATGCTTGATTTTGCGGAAGAAATTTTACCTGAACACAGCTGCCTGGTTCCTGAAAAACGGGAGGAATTAACCACCGAAGGCGGATTGGATGTCGTGACGCATTTCGACGCCGTTAGCCGTGCAGTCAAGCGTCTTAAGAACATGGGAAGCGAGGTGTCGCTTTTTATTGACGCGGATATACGCCAGATTGACGCGGCGGTGGCTGTGGGGGCGCCAGTGATTGAAATCCATACCGGCTGTTATGCCGATGCGGTCACTGACGAAGCACGTCAACAGGAATTACAACGCATTAAAGACGCCGCAACCTATGCGGCGGGCCGTGGTTTAATTGTGAATGCCGGGCATGGTCTTCATTATCATAATGTTCAGGCCATTGCGGCGATACAGGAGTTCCATGAATTAAACATTGGCCATGCCATCATCGCTCGTGCCTTGTTCTGTGGTTTAAAGGAGGCGGTGAGACACATGCGCCAGCTCATGCTGGAAGCAAGACATTATGGCGAAAAATGACGCAATTGTAATTCGATTGACCGGGGACTCCGGTGACGGGGTTCAGTTATTGGGTGAACAGCTCACCATCACCGCGGCCTTAACGGGGCGCGATGTACGCACCATGCCGGATTTCCCGGCCGAAATTCGCGCTCCGGCCGGCACGGTGGCGGGCGTCTCCGGCTTTCAACTGGCCATGGCCGAACAGGCCATTTTCACGGCAGGGGAAAGTTTGGATGTGCTGGTGGCGCTTAACCCGGCGGCCTTAAAAAATTCCCTGCAGTATTTAAATCATGGCGGTCTGTTGATTATCAATGAAGACAGTTTCACTGAAAAAGACTGGCAAAAGGCAGGCATGAGCAGTGATTTCCTCACGCCGGTGAGTGATCAGTACCAGGTTGTCAGCCTGCCCCTGATTACCCAGACACTGGAAGCGGTTGCCGGCCTCGATATTAATCATGCCCAGGCAAAAAAAGCGAAGAATTTTTATGTCCTGGGGCTGGTGCTGTGGTTGTTTGATCTCCCCACGGCCAATTGCCTGAGTTTCATTCACAGGAAATTTAAACACAATGCGGTGATTGCAAAGGCCAATGAATTGACCCTGATGGCAGGCTATAACTATGCCATGACCCTGGAGCTGTCGCGCCAGCATTTTATGCTGGGGCACATCGAGCGTTCTCAAGGCGATTACCGGCAGATTACCGGCGTTGAAGCCGTTGGGCTTGCATTAGCGACGCTGGCGGTACAAACGCAAACGCCCTTACTGGTCTCCGGTTACCCCATTACACCCGCCTCCGCGATTTTGCATGAATGCGCAAGACTGAGCGAGTATGGCGTGCAATTATTGCAGGCTGAGGATGAGATTGCTGCCATTTGCGCCTGCTTGGGTGCCGCATACGGCGGCTGTCTGGCGCTGACTTGCACCTCGGGTCCTGGACTTGATTTAAAAAGCGAAAGCTTAGGCCTGGCGGTCATGACGGAGCTGCCTCTGGTCTTAATTGATGTGCAGCGCGCCGGTGCCTCCACGGGCTTGCCGACGAAAACCGGTCAGAGTGATCTGCGTCAGGCCTTTTATGGTCGGCATGGCGAGGCGCCCTTGCCCGTCATTGCCGCTCAGTCCCCAGCGGATTGTTTTAATACCATCATTGAAGCGTTTCATCTGGCCATTCGTTACATGACCCCGGTCATTGTGCTGATGGACGCCTATTTAGCCAATGCGGCAGAACCCTGGAAAATTCCAGCGGTGGAATCGCTGGCCATGCCTGCTGTCGCCTTCAACCGCTCAACCCAACCCTATGCCCGGGATGAATACCTTGCCCGCAGTTGGAATAGGCCGGGGACGCCGGGATTCATTCACCAGATCGGCGGCCTTGAAAAACAGGGCGAAGAGGGCAAAGTCAGCTATGACGCGGACAATCATCAGAAGATGGTCGCCTTGCGTGCCGACAAAATAGCGCGTATTGCGAAAGAGTACCCAGCTCTTGTCCTGGAGGGAGCCAGCGATGCCGAGGTCCTGTTGGTGGGGTGGGGGAGCACTTATGGCAGCCTGAAAGCGGCTGTTGAGCGTTGCAATGAAGAGGGGGTGAAACTGGCCTTTCTGCATTTGCGCCATTTAAATCCCTTGCCTGAAAAGTTAGGTCTCCTGCTCAAACGTTTTAGAAAAGTGCTGGTCGCGGAACTTAATTCCGGCCAGCTTTGCCAGATTTTACGAGCCGATTATTTGGTGGACGCCAAAGCCGTTACCCAGTGCAATGGCCAGCCTTTTGCGGTAAGCACCCTGATTAACGCGGTTAAAGTGGAATGCGAACATGAACAACACCTACAAGCGTGACGATTTTGCCAATGCGACCGAAGTCCGCTGGTGCCCCGGGTGCGGTGATTACGCGATTTTAGCCGCACTGCAACGTGTTTTGCCGGAGCTGGGGCTGCCGCCGGAGCAACACGTTTTCGTCTCCGGCATCGGATGCGCCGGACGACTGCCGTATTACATGAATGCTTATGGCTTCCACACGATTCATGGACGGGCCACAGCGGTTGCCACCGGGTTAAAAGCCATGCGGGAGGATTTGACTGTCTGGGTGATTACCGGTGACGGGGATGCCTTAAGCATCGGCGGCAATCATTTGATTCATTGTTTGCGGCGCAATGTCAACGTCAATATCCTGTTGTTTAATAATCAGGTCTATGGTTTGACCAAAGGGCAGTTTTCACCCACCTCGCAGAAGGGGCAGGTCACTAAAACCTCTCCTCAGGGGGTGAGCAATGAGCCCATCAATCCTCTGATGCTGGCGCTTGCCGCCGGTGCCGGTTTTGTGGCGAGGGCTGTGGATAAAGACCCCAATCACCTGGCATCGGTATTGAAGAAAGCGTATGAACACCCCGGTTGTTCTTTCGTTGAAATTTATCAGGATTGCAACATTTTCAATAATGGCGCCTTTGATGCCTTTGCTTTAAAAGCCAACCGTGCAGATAAAACGCTGCAACTGGAAGAAGGCCAACCCTTGCTTTTTGGCTTAGACAAAGACAAGGCGCTGACCCTGCAGGGGGATGACTTGCACCTTGCGGCCAGGGATGAAAAGACCGCGGCCATTCACGATCCCGCTAATTTAATGGCGGCCATGCGCCTAGCCCGTCTGCACTTCCCGGAGTATCCTGTTCCCTTAGGTGTCTATTATCAGCAACCAAAAGCCTGCTTTAACCTTTGCAAACCCATAAGTAAAACCACGGCGGATTTGCATGACCTCTTTAGGGCTAAAGCCAGTTGGCAGCAGAGTTGAGTTACTCTGTTGGCAGCAGGTTGCTTAATTTTTGTTTTGCTTTGTGCAATCCAGTTAGAATTGGTTCAGAAATAGTTGCAGGGAATGTGGCCGGAAGTTGTTTAGAAACAACCTCGATCACTTTATCCGTTTTTTCCAACATGTCATCAAGTAATTGCTCAGCTCTTTCTACAGAGTAATTCACAGCGTGTGCAGTCTCTAAAAAATGCCTGCTTTGCATGGTATGCCAATGGTAATGATTATTTTTTCCTTTAAGGGCCATCGCCATTTTTATTTTTTGTTTTTGCAGTTGTTTTTTAGTAATGAGTGGATAAGCCGACATGATGTCATAAAGCGGGGTTAGGCGATATTTCCCTTCGGGTTCAATATGCAGGCTGAAATTTTTAGCATGCCCATCGATACCGGCGATTAACCAAAAGAAAATCTGGGCTCGAAAAAACATATCACGATCGTCGAGTGCATGACTGGAACCCAGCAGTAAATCCATGATGTCTTTTATGCCTGGACCTCCATCTGACTGATATTTAAGATTATTTGAAATACCTAATGCCTGGCACATATCCTCTTGCGGTAATCTCATAATCCAGCGTTTATCGCTGGATAAACGTCGATCAAAGCGCGTTACCGATAGCACTTTGACATCCTCAAAATATAAAATGTCACAATCCGCTACGGGCAAACCGTAGGCTTTGGCAAGCTGAGCGCAAAGCCACTCATTTTCACAACTGTCCCTTAAATCCATTTGCTGATGAGCAATAAAGCCAATGGGTAATTTAAAAATATGGGTCGTGGGTGTTTCTTGAAGTGGCTCACACCATTGCTGGTTGTAGAATAAAAAAGCAGCTTTTTCCTGCGCACCTGCGATGGAAATACGAAAGCTCTCATCTTCTCGACTCATACCTAAGGGATTTATCTGATAGTTGCGTAGGATAGATGCGATTTTACTCTCGCTTAAGGGGTTGTATTTAATTGTTTTTTCAAACAACGGTACGGGCCCTGACACCAACTGGATAGCGCCTACGCAATCTCTCCCGATGCTGGCCAGTAAGTCAAAGGGTTGATTGGTTGCTATTTGAAAGCGGGCCTGAATTCTTGTACGGAGTTGTTGGTTATCCGGGAGTAGGTTATCAAAAAAATTATAAACAACATCACCCCTGTAGGCCTGCTCTGTAAGAGGTAGCGAAAGAGACAGGGGGCGTGCACCGGGGTAGTTTAACCAGGTGGGACTATAGCTGAATTTCAATGCACCCTGATTTGTTTTTTCAAGCTCTCCAATCAGGAGACCATTCATCAGCACATGCAGCACCAGGTTTTTTTTTACCATTCGTTATCCCATTGCATTTTTGTTTCGTCCGCGGCATTTTTAGGCGTCAGCTGCATGTCCATTTCCAGTGCTGCCAATACCCTTTGCAATGTACGGATGCTCGCATTCTCGGGGTTATTTTCCAGGGCGGAGATTGTTTTTTGTTTAAGACCGACTCGTTCGCCCATCTCTTTTTGCGTTAATTGAAGTTTTTTGCGTTGATCCCTAAGCAGGATGGCCAGTTCATTGGTGTTCATAGGATGATTGTACTTGAAAGGGATAGTATTAATATATACCCAATAGGGTATAAAGTCAATATATACCCCGAAGGGTATAAAGATGGAATATACCCTTAAGGGTATATTTATTGATTTATCCTTTATAGTAATAAAAGAGAAAAAAATCCCGGAAGCATCCCGGGATTCAGGTGAGGAGACGGTTGTTAATCGCGGTCGCCAGAGAAAGCACCCAGTAACTGGAGCAGGCTGACGAACAGGTTGTAGATGGATACGAACAGACTGACGGTGGCAGAGATGTAATTGGTTTCGCCCCCGTGAATGATTTCACTGGTTTGGAACAGAATCAATCCTGAAGCCAGCAGCATGAATACGGCAGAGATAGTTAACTGCAGCGCAGGCATGTTAAAGAAAATACCGGCAATCATGGCCAATACGGCGACCATTGTACCAATGAAAAGAAAACCGGCTAAGAAGCTGAAGTCTTTTCGGGTGGTCAAGGCGTAACCGGACAAGGCAAAGAAAATCATACCGGTACCGCCTAAAGCGGTGGTAATGATTTGATGCCCATTGGAAAAATTGGCAATGTAGAAGTTAAGAATCGGGCCTAAGGTGTATCCCAGAAAACCGGTAAAGGCAAAAACCGCCAGAATGCCAAAAGGACTGTTGCGTAAGGCCTGAGTTAAGAACATCAACCCATAAACACCAATCAGCATAACAAAAACGTTAAGTGGCGGCGCCTGAAAGGCAAAAGAAAGGTAAGCTGTAAAACAGCTGAATAAAAAGGTCATCCCCAGCAGGAGATAGGTGTTGCGTAATACTTTATTGGTTGCAAGTACCGACTCGCTGCGTTGACTGATAACAGTCATGTTGTCTCTATTCATGTATTACTCCACATTAGTTACATTTATTTTAGCATAGATATGGCCGTCCTGCATGATTTCAAGTCTATAGGGATGTCTTTACACTGGCAAGATCCCGGCGCCTCATTTTCGCGCCCCTAAACAATCGCAATCTGTTATAAAATAAGTGTAAAATGCTATTTTATTTCGGGGTACTCTTATGTCCAAAGTGGCTGTTGTGCAAATGCGGTCTTCGGCCTCGGTTCAGGATAACCTGCAACAGGTCGAGAAGCAGCTCGCCAAAGCACGCGATGACGAGGTGGATTTGCTGGTTTTGCCGGAAAATTTTGCGTTCATGGGCATGAAGGAAACCGATAAACTGGCGATAGCTGAACAGTATGGCGAGGGAGAGATTCAGCAGGCAATCAGCGCACTGGCTAAAAAATACGGCGTCTGGGTTGTTGCCGGCACCATTCCCATCAAAGGCCTGCATCACCGGGTGCGTGCGTCGTCGCTGGTTTTTGACGACCACGGCCTCTGCGCTGCCCGTTATGATAAAATTCATCTCTTTGATGTCAGGGTGTCCTCGCAGGAAGCCCACGAGGAATCCAATACCGTGGAGCGGGGCGATGAAGTGGTGGTGGTGGATACGCCGGCCGGCCGCCTTGGTCTCAGCGTTTGCTATGATTTGCGCTTCCCTGAGCTTTACCAGCAATTATCGATGCGCGGTGCGGAACTGTTCACGGTTCCTTCGGCATTTACCGCGATCACGGGCGCTGCTCATTGGGAAGTGCTGCTTCGGGCCCGGGCTATCGAAAATCTGTGTTATGTACTCGCCCCCAATCAGGGCGGCGTTCATGAAAATGGTCGCCACACCCACGGTCACAGCCTGATTGTTGAGCCCTGGGGTAAAATTGTGGCTGAACAAAAAGAAAATCCCGGCATGGTGACGGCAGAGATTGACTTGCAGCGTTTAAAACAATTGCGGCTGCAATTTCCCTGCAACACCCACCATGTCCTTCTCGGCATTAATTAAAGGTGCAATCATGACTCAGGCATTGTCCATTGCAAAAGAATTACTCTTAAAGCCCGCTTCCCTGGATGAATCGGCCATTGCTAAACTGATTCGCTCCATGGCTGGCCGTCATGTGGACGATGCGGATTTGTATTTTCAAAGCAGCAGCTACGAATCCTGGTACCTTGAGGACTCCGAAGTCAAAAGCGGCAGTTATTCCATCGATAGGGGTGTGGGCATTCGTGCAGTAAGCGGTGAAAAAACCGGTTATGCCTATTGCGATGACATTCTTTTGCCTGCCATGGAAAGAGCAGCGGATGCCGCGCGCTCCATTGCCTTTTCTGCCAATAAAACCTTTCAGCCCGTGCCGATCCTGGGCTCGCCCATTGCCCGCTATGCCGGCATTAACCCCATTGACGGCATGACTAAACAGGAAAAAATTGCGCTGCTTGAAGCCATCGATAAAGAAGCCCGCCGGCTTGACCCCCGCGTTATTCAGGTCAATGCCTCATTAAGCGGCTGCTATGAAGTGGTGATGGTGGCCGGCATGCAGGGTAATCTGCAGGCCGATATCCGCCCCTTGGTCAGTATTAATGTCAGTGTTATTGTCGAAGATAAAAACGGCCGTCGCGAATCCGCCCGCTCCGGGGGCGGAGGACGGTTTGGTTATTCCTATTTTCTGGAAAAGGAGAACGCGCTGTATTACGCGCGGGAAGCGGTGCGTGAGGCATTAATTAACCTCGAAGCGGAAGACGCGCCCGCTGGAACCATGCCGGTTGTGCTTGGCCCGGGGTGGCCCGGCGTGTTGCTGCACGAAGCCGTGGGCCATGGATTGGAAGGCGATTTTAACCGTAAAGGGCTTTCTGCCTTTTCCGGGCGGATGGGAGAGCAGGTGGCGGCAAAAGGCGTCACGGTCGTTGACGACGGCACCCTGCCTGATCGCCGCGGCTCGCTGACCATGGACGATGAGGGCACGCCTACGCAATGCACCACCTTGATTGATGATGGACGGCTGGTTAATTACATGCAGGACAAGCTGAATGCCAAATTAATGGGCATGAAACCCACCGGCAATTGCCGGCGGGAATCCTATGCCCATTTGCCGATGCCCCGCATGACGAATACCTACATGCTGGCCGGCCAGCATGATCCTGCAGAAATCATTGCTTCGGTGAAACGCGGCCTATACGCCGTTAATTTTGGCGGCGGCCAGGTGGACATCACCTCCGGGCAATTTGTGTTTTCCGCCAGCGAAGCCTACCTGATTGAAAACGGCAGGGTCACCCGCCCGGTGAAAGGCGCAACCCTCATTGGTAATGGCCCGGATGTCATGAAAAAAATCAGTATGATTGGCAATGATTTGGCCCTGGATCGCGGCGTGGGGGTTTGCGGCAAGGATGGTCAATCGGTACCGGTCGGTGTCGGACAACCGACGTTAAAAATTGATGCTTTAACCATTGGCGGTACCCGTTAACCTGGTCTTATTATTGCTTGATAACTGACTATACTTAACCAGTAAGCGATAGACAGGAGTGATCATGTCCGCGCAATTATCAGGCAAAACCCTCAATCAATGGCTGCTGCACAACGAGCAGCAGTTTGCTGAGCGCATTTATCTGCGTCAGCCCCGCCGCGGCCAATGGCATGAGTACACCTGGGCAGACGTCGTGACACAGGCGCGGCGGGTCGCCCGTTTCCTCCTTGAGAGCGGACTTAAAAAAGGCGATCGGGTGTCGATTTTTTCTAAAAATTGCGCCGAGTGGTTTATTACCGATTTTGGTATTAGCTTGGCCGGACTGGTAAATGTGCCCCTGTTTGCCAATCAACATCAGGAAAGCATCAACTACATTTTGCAACATGCCGAGGTGAAGCTGGTTTTTCTGGGCAAGCTCGATGATCATCATCGGGTCTGCCATTACATTCCCCCGGATCGCCATACGGTCAGCTTCGATTACCATCCTGATATGAAAACCAGGACATCCTGGGCCGAGGTTTTAACGCATGCCCCCTTAACCGAGCTTCCTGCAATCGAGACGGACGATTTATTTACCATCATTTACACCTCCGGGACGTCAGGCGTTCCCAAGGGGGCTGTGTACACGCACGGTACCATTGCCAATTACTTGGCCTTATACCCGCAGGACATCAACCGTATCCGTCAACTCAATCATTACCGTTTGATTTCCTACCTGCCCTTAGCGCACGTGTACGAACGAACAGCCATTCAATTGGGCAGTGTGACGATTCCGGCTGATGTGTCCTTTGTTGAAAGCCTTGAGAAATTTGCTGACAATTTAAGGGAGGTGCAACCCACCTTTTTTACTGCCGTACCACGAATATGGGGCGTGTTTCAACAGAAAATTGAACAGAAAGTGCCACCGCACAAATTAAACCTCCTGTTGAAAATTCCGCTGATTTCGACGCTGATTAAACGCAAAATCAGGCATAGTCTGGGTTTGGGACAGTGTGTGAATTGTTTTTCCGGTGCTTCGCATTTGCCGGTTTCTATCCTGACATTCTTTGACAGGCTGGGCCTATTGATTCAGGAAGGGTATGGACAGACTGAAAATTTAGCCTATGCCACCTTTACCATGCTCAATAAACGCCGTTTGGGGTATGTGGGGACACCGCGTTTGCAGGTCGAGTTGAAGGAAGGTGAAAACCAGGAATTGCTGATTCGTTCGCCCTGTTTAATGAAAGAATATTACAAAGAACCTGAGGCGACCAAGCAGGCATTTACCGAGGATGGTTGGTTACGTACGGGTGATATTGCCGAACTGGACGAGCATCAGAATGTGAAAATCGTCGGCCGATTGTCTGAGAATTTTAAAAACCAGAAAGGCGAATTCATTGTGCCTGCTCCCATTGAAAAACAATTTGCCGCGAACTCCCTGATTGAACAGCTGTGCATTGTTGGGCGTGAGTTGCCCAATAATGTCCTCATTATCACGCTTAATGAACTGGGCCGCAGCAAAGGGAAAGACGAATTGAAACACCTGTTGCAGAATAATCTGCACGAGGTGAATCGAACCTTGGCAAATTACGAAAAAATAAGCCATATCATTGTCTCCCGGGATACCTGGTCGCCGGAAAACGGCATACTAACCCCCACGCTCAAAGTGAAGCGGCGTGTGGTGGAATCAAACTACCTCGATCTCATCAAGGGCGCCATTGCCGAATCGCACACCATTGTCTGGCAATAACTTAAGCCTCCACCAGGGTGTTGCCTGCCAGTTTCACGAGGATTCCTGAAATTTCGTGAATGCGTTCTTCGGGATGGGCGGCATCCAGGGTGAATTTCAGTTTGGTTGGGCCGTCCAACTGGTAGCGTCTGGCTTGCAATTGGATGAGGCTGATTAAGGCGGCCGGATCGATGCGGGGCTCATCGCCAAATTCGATTTTCCCCTGTTGCTGAGCGGCATTGATTTTGGTGATGCCTAATTTCTCTGCCAGCAATTTCAACTCGGTGATCAACAGCAATTGTTTCACCGGTTGCGGCAGCAAGCCGAAGCGATCAATCATTTCCACCTGCAATTCTCGCAATTGATCCTTGTTTTTGGCATTGGCTATGCGTTTGTACATGATGAGTCGGGTATGGATGTCGGCAATGTAGTCTTCGGGGATAATGGCGCTTAAGCGCAAATCGATTTCAGGTCCCTGATGGATGGGGGCGGCCAATTCCGGGGTTTTCCCTGCCTTCAGATCATTCACGGCCTTATCGAGCATTTCCATGTACAGGTTAAATCCAATGGCCTGCATGTTGCCGCTTTGATCCTCTCCCAGCAATTCGCCGGCGCCGCGGATTTCCAGATCGTGAGTGGCTAAGGTGAAGCCGGCGCCTAAATCTTCAAGGGAAACAATGGCCTCCAGCCGTTTCACCGCATCCGGGGTGAGGGCTTTTTCATTGGGTGTCAACAGGTAGGCATAGGCCTGGTGATGCGAACGGCCGACACGGCCGCGTAACTGATGCAGTTGGGCCAAACCGAATTTGTCAGCGCGATCGATGATGATGGTATTGGCGGTTGGAATATCAATCCCGGTTTCAATAATGGTCGTACAGACTAAGACATTGAAGCGATGGTGGTAAAAATCAGACATGATTTTTTCCAGTTCCCGTTCCCGCATTTGCCCGTGCGCACTGCGTATTTTCGCCTCAGGAACCAGGGCCTGCAATTCCTGGCCAATGCGGTCTATGGTTTGAATGTTATTGTGTAAAAAATAAACCTGACCGCCGCGAAGAATTTCGCGAAGCAGCGCTTCACGCAGCAGGGCATCGCTTTTTTCCTGCCAGAAGGTTTTAATGGCCAGGCGTTTGGCGGGCGGGGTGGCAATCAGTGAAATATCACGGATGCCCGCCATGGCCATGTTTAGCGTACGCGGGATAGGGGTCGCCGTCATTGACAGGATGTCAATGTGGGTGCGTAAGGATTTGATGTGTTCTTTTTGTTTGACTCCAAACCGATGTTCTTCATCGATAATCAGCAAGCCTAAATTTTTAAACGCAATGTCTTTGGAGAACAGTTTATGGGTGCCGATGACAATATCGACTTTACCGCTGGCTAAAGAGTCCATGACCTTTTCGGATTCTTTGGCGCTGCGAAAACGCGACAACAGCTCAATATTGATTGGAAATTCGGCGAAACGGTCGCGAAATGTTTCGAAATGCTGGCCAGCGAGCAGGGTGGTCGGCACGAGAACGCAGACTTGCTTGCCATTTTGAACCGCCACGAAAGCCGCACGCATGGCCACTTCGGTCTTACCAAACCCCACGTCGCCGCAGATCAGGCGATCCATGGGGCGTGAGGATTGCATGTCGCCAATGATTTCTTCAATGGCACGGAGTTGATCCGCCGTTTCAGTAAAGGGAAAACCGCTGGCAAACCGCTGGTAATCGGCCTGGTTGAATTGGTATTGATAACCGGGTTTAGCTTCCCGTTTGGCGTATATTTCCAGCAATTCAATGGCCACATCATGAATTTTATCGGCGGCTTTTTTCTTTTCTTTTTGCCAGACATCACTGCCCAGTTTATGCAGGGGGGCATGCTCGCTGTCCTGCCCGGTGTAGCGGCTGATGTAATGCAGCGAAGTGACCGGCACGTAAATTTTGTCATCGCCGGCGTAGGACAACACTAAAAATTCATTGATGGTGCCATTGCTTTCCAGTGTTTTTAAACCCTGGTAACGGCCAACGCCAAACTGCAGATGAACCACCGGTGCATCGAGGCGAAGTTCGGCCAGATCGCGGATAATCAAATCGGGATCCAGGGCTTTCTGGCCGCTTCTGCGTTGCGGGACGGCCTGCTCGCCGAACAATTGCGCCTCCACAATGACCGCGAGCTTTTGTTGCGGTAATTCCATGCCATGGATGAGCGGGCCGGTGGTGATATTAATCAGGCTGCCGTTGTCCTTTAAAAAGGCCTGCCAGGAGGGTTGAATTTTGGCATTAAGTCCGCTTTGCTTCATTAAATCCAGCAGCACTTCGCGACGGCCGGCGCTTTCGACTACGATTAAATGCCGCTGCTCAGGTGACTTCAGGTAATCCGCGAGTTTGTTCAGCGGAACCGGATTTTGCCGTTCAATTGGCAATGCTGGTGCCTTGTCGACTGGGAAGTTAAACGCCCCTTTTTTATCGCTGGGGTGATGGTAGGCGCGTAATTTTTGAAATTGATTGGCTAAAGTCAGTAATTCCGTGGGTGGGATGAAACACTGGTCAGGGCTTAAAATGGGGCGTGTGACATCGTAATTGCGTTGCTCATAACGCTGGCAGAGCTCCTGCCAGAACTGGTCGGCCCGCTCAGGAATGTCTTCCAGCAGCAACACCGAGGCATTCACAGGGAGGTAATCAAACAGAGTGACGGTTTTATCAAAAAACAAGGGAAGATAATACTCAATTCCCGAAGGGGCCTGGCCGTCGCTGACCGCTTCATACACCGGGCATAAACTGGGATTTCCGGTGAACCGCTCCCTGAACGCCCGGCGAAAATGGGTAATACTCTGGTCATTTAAAGGAAATTCGCGCGCAGGTAAAATGTGGATGTCATTGATTTTACTGATGGTGCGCTGCGTTTCAGTATCAAACAATCGTAAGCTGTCTATTTCATCGTCAAATAGTTCAATGCGAAAGGGTTGGCTACTGCCCATGGGGTACACATCAATAATCGACCCGCGAAGGGCGTATTCGCCGTGTTCAAGCACTTTGTTGACGCAATGATAACCGGCCTGTTGCAATTGTTGCCGGAATTGGTCGGTATTTAACGTTTGTCCTGCGCTCAGGACAAAGGCATGCTGGTGCAGAAATTGCGGCGGGCACAGGCGGTGCATCAGGGTATTGACCGACGTGATGATCAACGCATGAGTCGCATTGCCGATACGGCTTAGGGTCAGCAGGCGTTCCGAAATGATGTCCTGATGAGGTGAGAATTGATCGTAGGGCAGGGTTTCCCAATCCGGAAAAATCAATAATTTCGGTGGATTGCCGGTGTCCTGATAAAAAAACTGCAATTCTGCCAGAAGCTGGGCGGCGGTCAGATTGTCCGGGGTGATGAGGAGTTTAATGCCTTTCTGTTGTTGGCAATACTCCGCTACGGCCAAAGGCAGACTACAACCGTAGAGTTGCCCCCAAGTTTGTTGTTTTTCCTGGGCAGGGAATTGAAGAACAGACATCGCCATGGCGTTAAAACAGTAAATAAGCAGATCGGCAAGTATACTACAAAAAAGGAGGCCAAAGCAGCGTTATTAAACGGCTTTGGCCAGTGCGTGTTATTCAGGCACGCAGCTTGGATTGCAGTTGTTGGGATTGATGCTGTTGGCGTCGCAGGCGGATTTCGCCAGATTATTGGCCTGCTCCTGAGTGGGGGCGAAATAAGACCAGTGATCGCCTTTTAAATTACTGACAACACAATGCCATCGCCCGCCGGCTACGCCATTGTCGGCACAGGTGGGATTGCAATTATTCGGGTTGATGCTGTTGGCATCGCAGACATTTTTAGCCATGGCCTGCGCACCTTCCTGGGTGGGCGCCGAAAAGGACCAGTGTTCGCCCCGCTGGTTGGCGACAAAACAAGTCCAGTTGGCAAACGCGGCGGCGGAAATCATTGAACAGGCTGCAAATAAAGCAATGGTTTTTATTTTCATAACGTGTTCCTTGTAGTGAATGAAGTCCAATTGATCTGTTCCAGTATAGCGGGCTTACGGAAAATATCCATGCCCCATGGTGTATACTGAAGTAAGGCGTGTATTGATAATGGATTACATAAACTGCATGGTTAATAAAAGGATTTTATTAAACTGCTTCATGATTATCATATTGCTCCTGCAGGGTGCAATTAATCTTGGCGGTTATTATCAAATCCAGCAATTGCTGGATACCAATAAAACGGTTCTCCATACCCATAAAGTGACCTACCTGGCGAGTGAGCTGTGGAACCGGATCCTTGAAATGCAAAACAATCTTCGCGGCTATATCATTACCGCCAATCCCGATAATCTTGCTGGGTTTGAGCGAAACATTCAAAGCGCACGCAACCAGATTAAACGATTGAAAACGCTGGCTCACGATAACCCGCATCAGATCAAACGCCTGGATAAGTTATCGGGACTGCTGGATGAACGGCTGATTTTCTATCGGCAGGTTCTCGCGGCGTACACATTAAAGGGCGAAGAAGCGGCGGAACAATTGATTGCCAGTGACAAAGGGGCTTCGCTATCCACCCAAATCAGGCGTCTGGCGATTAGTATTCAAAACGAAGAGTTCATTTTGCTGGACCTGCGCAACCAGGCGCTGACGGAGAATTCGGCTTTTACCAAAAAATTCCTCTTGTTTACCTTAATCAGCACGTCTTTAGTTATTGGTCTTTTTTTAATTATATTCAATCTGCAATACAGCAAGGCGGTGCTCATTAACCGGCGGCGCAAACAGGCTGAAAATCAGTTAAAAGGGATCATTGGCGCCACGACCGACGGCATCGCTGCCATTGACGACCAGTTTAACCTCATTATTTTTAATGAGGCGTTCGGTGACTGTTTCAGCAATTTGTTTGGTAAGGAGGTGGATTACGGCCTTAATTTAAAAAACACGCTGGCGGATTCACCGGAAGAGCAGATCTTTCTGAAAAACCTCGATGATGCGTTGGCCAGTCCGCGTGCTGAAATCATCCGTAAAATTGGCGCGAGCGGCTTGACGACAAGGATTTATGAAATTACCTACAGTACGACGCGGGATTCAAGCGGCACAGCCACGGGTGTGGCCCTGGTGTCACGCGACGTCACGGTCCGCTTTGAAATGGAAAAGGCGATGAAGAAAACCAATCTGCAACTTACCCACTCAATGGCTGAAATCAAGCAACATAACCGGTCGATTTCCTATTTAAACCTGCTAAGCAGTACGCTGCACTCCTGCCTTTCCATTGAAGAAACATTGAGTCCCATTCGCATTTATGCCGAAAAAATTCTGCCGTTTACAGCCGGCCGCCTGTACCTTTCTCACCCTTCGCGCAATTACTTAGACCTTGCCATCGAATGGGGCGAACTGCATGTGCACGAGGAGGATGTGATTTCTCCGGAAGCCTGTTGGGCTTTACGCCGCGGACAGTTGCACCGTTTTCACAGCCGCACCGACAGTGTCATTTGCGAGCACCTGCGTACCGCGCGTTTTATCCCCTCGTACCTTTGTGTGCCGCTGCAGGCACAAAATGACACTGTCGGCCTGGTTTACCTTGAACTGAAACACAGCGAAGGCATGAACGAAGATAACTTTAATCATC
The DNA here is from genome assembly GCF_900452865.1 of Legionella taurinensis. Classification (NCBI taxonomy): domain Bacteria; kingdom Pseudomonadati; phylum Pseudomonadota; class Gammaproteobacteria; order Legionellales; family Legionellaceae; genus Legionella; species Legionella taurinensis. The sequence goes on along the minus strand of NZ_UGOZ01000001.1, from coordinate 2,170,502 downwards.
TGGTGGAGGAACACGAATCCTTAATCATTAATTTCTCGGAAGCCATTGCCTCGTCATTAGCCAATATCAAATTACGCGATACCTTAAGGCTTCGCTCCATCCGCGATCCGTTGACGGGATTGTATAATCGTTCTTATCTTGAGGAATCCTTTGCACGCGAAATTGAACGGGCAAAACGACATGCCAATCAACTTGCGGTCATCATGATGGATCTTGATCATTTCAAGAAAATCAATGACGGTTATGGTCATGATGCCGGCGATCGGGTGCTGGTGGAAGTCACGCGCTTCCTGTTGCAGCAAATCAGGCAGACAGACATTGCCTGCCGTTACGGCGGTGAGGAATTTTTATTGCTTCTGGTGGATATTGCCAGTCAGCAGGAGGTGCTTGACCGCGTGGAACGATTCCGACAACTCATCAGCGACATGCCGTTTAACGTCAACGGCAAAACCCTGAAGGTGACTGCGTCCTTTGGCGTGGCCTTTCTGTTTGAGCACGGCGAAAGCCAGGCGCAACTCATTGAAGCGGCAGACAAGGCGCTTTACCGCTCCAAAAAAAATGGCCGCAATCAAATCACGGTGGCAAAAGGAACCGGCATGCACGATCAGCCTCAGCAGGAAAAACGCACCCAAAAATAAACGCATACGCTATACTTTAGAGAGTTTCCGCAGGAGTTCAATTATGCATTCCCCCACCGTGGAAGACCGAATCATCCATCTACTCAAACACTCCGGGGCTGGTTTTAAACTGGCAAATGATGAGAATGGCACCTTTTTGAAATCCAAATTATTCGCAGACGAAGAAGCTGCCAGAGAAATTCTGGCGGAAATCAACAGTAAAATGCAATTGACGTTCATTGAGGTCGAAGCCGACCCGGGCGGGAGCGGCTGGTACATCACCTACAATGCGAGTCCCGTGGTTAAAAACCATTTTGGCAGCGAAGAAATCGCTGAAGAAAGGCAGCCTAAACTGTAAATGCTATAGCAGGCCTAGCCTACCAGAACGTTTAAGATCGACGGCAGAAAAAACCCTGTCGCAAGCCCTGCGACTAATCCAAACAGATGCCCTTCCCAGGATACGCCTTTTTTACTCGGGAAAATACCAAAGAAAATACCGGCAAAATAATACACCGAGAGAATGCCCAGGATCAGCGTGGTTAAGGTTCCATGCTGCACGATATCACTGACCAGCAAGGCCCAGTAGCCCGTGATCAGCGAGCTGGCTCCGACATGAAGGCCAGGCTTCGCAAAACACCAGATTAGAAGTCCGCTGATGAGCATGATAAGAACACTCACCAGGATAAAATAAGTTAACCCGTTGATTAAAATAAAATTACTCAATACCAAAAGCGGGATGGAATTAAAAAACAGATGATTAAAATTGGCATGCAGAAAAGGGCAGAAGAAAATACCGGGTAAACCGCGCAGATGCCGGGGCAGAATGCCCAATAACAGCAGGCGTTTGCCCAGAAGTTCGTTGACTGCAAAAACCAGCCAGGGAATAGCAACAATAATGCTTAATGTTTTTAAATTTGCCTGAGTCTGGCTAATGATAAGATTCAAGCTCTGTGTGAGTTCATTAAGCATTCAGGCGGTTTCTCCCTGTTGCAGCCGTTTTGGGAGCGGCAGGCACGGCCGTGATCAGACGGTAGGGGACAAAGAGCAGCGGATCAACCAGCGTTTGATTGACAATCATCGACCAGTGAAGGTGCGGACCGGTCGCACGACCGGTTTTCCCCACAGTTCCTATGGCATCCCCCTGATTGAGCCATTGACCTTCCGTCACGGCAATGGCCTTTAAGTGGGCATAGAGAGAATAAACCCCCATCCCGTGATCGACGATAACCGTGTTGCCGGTGAAAAAATAGTCTTTAACCGCAACGACTTTTCCCTTGGCAGACGCGGTGATCGGAGCATTTTCCGGTGCGGCGATATCAAGCCCGGAATGCGGTGCCTGGGGACTTTTGTTATAAACCCGCTTGAGTCCAAACAAACTGCTGACGGGGCCGTGAACCGGTGCTTTAAACCCTTGTGAAAAAGGATTGGCCTCAGTAAAGCCGGCAAAGAGCGCCGCCATTTCCTGTGCTTCCTTTGTGATTCGGGCCCTGTCTTCCTCGTAGGGATCCACTTTGCGGGGATCGGTGATTTTCAGCTGCTGGGTAGCATAGAATTTCTGGCTGACCTGAAAAGGGATGGTTGAGCGTACGGGATGCGTCATGGTGAGATTTTCCACTGCCCGGGTAGTGTTCAGCGGGATGCCGACAATGAGCAGCCACTGATTGGCATTAGGGCTTGGCAGCACCGGAATTTTTTTATCGTGGTAATAGACTTGCGGCTGCTGGTTGATGTCAATGGGGATGATGGTCAATCCGCCATTGACCGAATGGTTTTCAGGCAGGTAAGCTGCCTCGGCAAACAGCCGGCCTGAGATCATGGCAAGGGCCATGATACGGGAAAGAAACCGCATTGTCCTTCTCCTTATTCGATGCGTTGAGTGACCTGGCAAATTAAGCTTCCCTGCGACAGCCTGAGCGTCAATTCATCGCCTGAAGAAACATCCCCGGAGCTAAAGACGACCCGGCCCTGATGGGTCGCAATGGCATACCCCCTCTCCAGTGTAGCCAGAGGGCTGACGGCATTTAATGTACTCATTTGCAGGGATAGCGTTTGCCGCATGGCGGCCATGCGATGTGCCATGACCTGAAGCAAGCGTTGTTCCAGTTGTCGGCGCGCAATCAAGGCCTGACGGACTCCCGTGTGCGGATTCTGACCTTTAAGCGTTAAAAGGGCAACCTGCAGACGGTTTTTTAAGGCATAGAGGCTGCGTTGTCCGTACAATTGCAATCGTTGCTGCAGGTGATCCAGGCTCTGCCAGTAGCGGTAAATCAATTGTTCCGGCGAACTCAATGCGGCCAGGCGATGACTCAGTTGCATCTGATGATGCTGAATGAGCCTGTCTAAGGTCATGACCATCCGGGTTGCGGCAAGACCAATGAATTTGAGCAGATCCTGCTGATTGGGTGTGACGCTTTCCGCCGCGGCAGTCGGTGTGGCTGCCCGTAAGTCCGCGACAAAATCAGCAATGGTAAAATCCGTTTCATGGCCAATGCCTGAGACAATGGGGATGGCGCTCTCATGGATGGCAATGGCCAGTTTTTCGTCATTAAACGCCCACAAATCCTCAATGCTGCCGCCCCCGCGTGCCAGGATCATCACCTGGCTTTGGCCATCGGCATTGGCCTTTTTAACGGCATTAATCAACTGGGCCGCGGCGCCTTTACCCTGCACCTCACAGCAATACACCAGCACCCGGGCAATGGGGTAGCGTCTGGCTAATGTCGCGAGAATATCATGCAGGGCAGCGCCGCTGGCCGAAGTCACAACGGCAATGGTTTGCGGAAAGGCAGGAATGGCTTTTTTACGGGCCGCATCAAACAGGCCCTGCTGCTGTAATCGGGTTTTCAGCAACTCAAATTGCCGGTAGAGTTCGCCTAATCCATGGTCCGTCAGTTCCTGAACGATAAGCTGATAGTCGCCGCGGGCTTCGTACAGGCTTAATTTGCCCCGGGCAATGACCTGCTGGCCGTCGCGGAACTGGCGGGCATCGGGCGTATGGTGGTTGCGAAAGAAAACACACCGTAACTGAGCCGCGGCATCTTTCAGAGTAAAATAATAATGCCCGGACGCGGGTTTGCTGAGGTTGGACAGCTCGCCTACCACCGACACCTCGCCAATGTCAAGTTCAAGCCAGGAACGGATTTGGCGATTAAGCTGGCTGACGGTTAAAGTTGACAAGGTTAGACTCAAAAGTGATGAAATTATTGCAAAACAGCTTACCAAAAAGTGAGAAAATAGAAAAATGGTTGATGTTATTTAATCTTTGTTTTACTGTAAGAAAATTATTATTCCAGGGATTATAGGATGTTTAATAAGTACACCATAGCACTCCTTGCACTGGTTACTGCGCTTCCAGCTAACGCACAGACGCTCGCCGAAGCGGTGCAGCACAGCATGATTTCCAATCCCGATGTTCTTTTTAATACTGCCAAAGGCTTGTCGGCGCGTCAGGGCATTGACAAGGCGAGGGGCGCTTATTACCCGAGTGTCGATGTGACGGCGGGTTATGGCCGTGAACAAAGCTTAAACCCAACGACAACGGCCATTGACGGCCCGGGCAGACGGACGTTGACCCGTCAGGAATCCCTCGTGGAGTTACGCCAGAGTCTGTATGCCGGCGGCGGCATTGTCAATGAGCTTAAGCGTAATGAACACCTCTACGAGGCCCAGAAATTAAAAACCCAGGGCATCGCGGAAGATCTGGCCCTGGAAGTCGTTAACCGCTACCTGCTGGTCCTGCTGCATGAAAAGCTTTACGCCTATGCCAAAACCAATCTTCGCACCCACCGCTCGGTCTTCAGGCTGATAAGCGATCGCAAGGAGGCCGGCCTTACCCGTGAAGCTGAAGTCGATCAGGCGGTTGCACGCCTGGCTTTGGCCGAGGCCAATTTAATCAGTGCCGAAGCCAACCTCCGGGAAGTGAGAATTAACTTCGCCAAAGTGGTCGGCAGCTGGCCCATGAACCTGCAATGGCCGCGAATCCCTAAAAGCAGTGAATTACCGAGGACATTGACTCAGGCGATTGAAAAAGGGCTTGATCATCATCCCACGGTCAAATCAACCTATGCCGACATTAAAGAAGCCAAATCACAATACCAAGTGGCAAGAGCGGCTTACGTTCCTCATTTTGATCTGGTGCTTAGCGCATCCAAAAACCGAAATCTTGACGGATTGATTGGGCCAAATGATGATAAACTGGCCATGGTGCGTATGAATTACAACGTTTTCCGCGGTGGCTCGGACGTGGCCAACGTGAAGTTGACGGCGTATCAGGTCCAGGAAGCCTATGAAGTGAAAAACCGATCGCTCGTGGATTTGCGCGAATCCATTCGCTTGTCGTGGAATGCCTGGGTTGCTGCCGGCCATCGCTTAAAGCCGCTGCGCCGCCATGTCCTTTCCTCCCAACGAACCCGAGGGGCTTATCAGGAACAATTTAAAGTAGGCAAACGGACGCTGCTTGACCTGCTCGACTCCCAGAATGAGTACTATGAAGCCCAGATTCAATACGCCCGCGGTCAAAACGATGAAATTTACTCCCGTTACCGTATTTTAAACGGCATGGGACGATTACTGCCTTATCTGCACATGCGTTTGCCGGAAAACGTGGTCAACAATGATGTTTTCAGTTCCGCGCAAACCCATGTCCTGCTGGATAAAAACATGGATGGTGTACCCTATCCGGACGATACGGATCGCCCACTGGCTCTGGCGCATCCTGTTAAAAACATGGAAACCACGCCATTAACCAAAGCCATCGTCATGAAAAATACCGAAGTGCCAACCCCGCCGTCGCCCATGGTCTGGTACGTGTCGGCCGGCTTCTTTAAAAACAAGGCCAATGCGGTGGCCCTGGTGAATCGCTTGAATGGTCTTGGCTTTACAGCATTCTCCCGCACCGTGAACGGGGGAGAATGTGTGTATATCGGCCCTTATGAGTATCGAGGCCACGCGGCAAATGGGATGGAAAGGCTGAAGGAAATTGCCCATGTACAGGGAGTGCTGGTCACGTTTAAAAAGAATACTCAGCACGCTTAGGGATATTATTCCTATCGCTTTGCTCTTCTTATGGCCTCTGTCTGCTGCCGTCATGGCCGGCAGCGACAGCATTCGCCTGGCTTTAACGGAGAGCCATCCGGACACAAGCCATGACTCGGCCGCGGTTTTGCGGTTTAAAACCTGGAAAAAATTGATTCTCACTCATCAAAACAGCTCGACGCTGGACAAACTCAAAGCCACCAATGACTTTTTTAACCAGTTTCATTTTGAAAAAGATTCAGGTTATCAAGGGGTCACCGATTACTGGAAAACGCCGGAAGAGTTTATTGCCGATGGCAGCGGGGATTGCGAAGATTTCTCCATCGCAAAATACTTTACGCTGTTGGCCCTTGATTTACCTCTTAACACCCTGCGCATCACCTACGTGAAATCAGTGACGCTCAATCAGGCTCACATGGTACTGGCTTACTACCCAACGCCGCAATCCGAGCCGCTGGTGCTTGATAATCTCGTTTCCGACATCCTGCCGGCGTCAAAACGACCGGATCTCGTCCCCATTTACAGTTTTAACGGCAAGGGCTTATGGCTCGCCAAACAGCGCGGCCAGGATAAACCGCTGGGAAATGCTTCGCAATTGAGCAAATGGCGGCAAGTAATACAACGCATGAAAAAAGGTGATGCTCCATGACATTAACCAAAAAAATGGCTTTGGGTGTTTTAGGGTTACTCCTGGTTATTTTTATCGGGACGTTCCTGATCACATTCAATAATGAAAGAAATTTCTTTATTCAACAAATGAACAGCAATGCGCAGGACACCGCCACGTCACTCGGCCTGTCACTGTCGCATGGGCTTTATACCCGGGACAAGGCGTCGGTGCTGTCCATGGTTGAGGCGGTGTTTGATCGGGGTTATTTTGCCATGATTGAAGTCCGCAACATCCGCGGCGAATTGCTGGTGGCCCGTTACGCCCCAAAACGCAAGCACTCAGCGCCGGACTGGTTCCATGAATTAATCCAATGGCCATCGACCGTGCAATCCGCCACCGTAATGCATGGCTGGAATCAGGTCGGTGAAGTCTTGGTCAGCAGCGATACAGGCTATGCGGTGGATGCGTTGTGGTTAAATACCATGGATTTATCCATCTGGTATGGCGTTTTCGTGGCTCTGTCACTCCTGATCGTCTACTGGTTTATCCGCTGGCTGCTCAGGCCCTTAAAGCGTTTAACCCGCCAGGCGGAGGCTATAGGGGAGAAGGAATTCCCCATAGAAACCACCATTCCGAGGACTAGGGAATTAAAAAAAGTGACTCTCGCCATGAATCAGATGGTGACGCGTATTAAGAAAATTTTTAATGACCAGTTGCAGCAGATGGAAACGCTGCGGCACCAGTCGTTTCAGGATTCACTGACGGGCCTCGGCAACCGCCGCTATTTTCTGCAGCAGCTCTCGGCACTACTCAATCACGACGAAGAATTTGCCCCGGGCTTTGTGATTCTGGTGGTCATCGATGGGTTGGATAAATTGAACCATGATGCGGGCTATCAGCAGGGGGATAATGTCGTCAAACAGGTGGCTAAAGCCTGCCGAGGATTCTGGAAAGAGACCGCGTCAACCCTGATTGCCCGTATTGGCGGCAGCAGTTTTGCTATCCTGGTGAAAGAAAATGACGCGGCGCATTTTGTCAGCCAGTGTGACAGTTTCAATCAATCGCTGCAAAAGCTGTTAACACCGGAGTTTGGTTGCCGTCTGGTGATGTCGGCGACATCCTACCAATTGCATCAAACGCCGCGTACGCTGCTTTCGGAAGTGGACAGCGTGTTAATGACCGCCAGAGAAGCGGTCGATGGGCTGGCTTACAGCGACAATTTGCCGGCTCATAACCCGGCCAATATTGCCAGGGGCGACCTGTTGCAGGCGATAAGCAACCGCCAACTGGTGCTTTTTGGGCAGGCAGTAACCAATGGCGAAAGGATGCTGCATCAGGAAATTTTTGTGCGCATGGCCTTAGGCGAGGATTTAATCAGCGCCGGTTATTTCATGCCCTTAGCCATTCGCAATGGGCTGGCGTCCCAGATTGATCGCTTTGTATTGGAGGAGGTGATCAACAAAGGCCTGCTCAATACCAACGACATTGCATTGAATATCACCGAAACCACCGTTGTGGATGAGGAACTGCGCAAGCAATACCTCAAACAGTTAGCGCAGATTCCATCGCATCTGCTTGAGAAATTAAACATTGAACTCAACGAACTGATTGTGCTTAATCATTTTAGTCAGGTCATGGTGCTGGTTAAAAACCTGCAGAAACTGGGTGTGCAAATCGGGGTGGATCAGGTAGGGATTCATTTTTCACCCATGCACTACCTGAAGCAGTTGCCGTTGAATTACCTTAAATTGCATGGCAGCCTGATCCAGGATATTCAGGAAAACCAGAACAAGCAGTTTTTTATTCATTACTTTAATGAAATGGCCAACACCCTGGATATCCGTGTGATAGCCACCCAAATCGAGTCTGACAAGCAATGGCTGACATTAAAAAGCCTGAATCTGCACTGGGGACAAGGCCAGTATTTAGGCTCGGTTCACCCGATGACCGGTAAAAAAGCATAACATGGTTAATAAATGACCAAATGGCCTGTGGATAGACTATAGTAATAAAGTAACTGCTGCTTTTTTAAGGTTTATCACCCATGGCTGTACAGACTGCATCCGGAGTGGTTCAGGGACTCGAAGGCATTCTGATTAAAAATTCTGGTAATGGACACAATGAAATGGTCAGGCTGGGTACTCCGCTTCATGACGGAGATACCCTGGTCCTCCTAAGCGGTAACGCCTACATCCATCTGCTGACGGAGGATTTTCCCACTGCCTTGTCGCTAAACCAGCCGCTGCACATTGACGGCATTTCCCCGTTACTCAAACCGTCGACCCCCGAATCCTTAATTGGCGACATCATTGACGAAGCATTGGCGAAAGGGATTGATCCGACCTTTATTCTTGAGGCATTGGCAGAAACCGCTGCGGGGCAGGAGCTTCTCGGCGAAGGGGGGAATTTTTTTATTCTTGATCCCATGTACGGTTTAGGCGCCGTTACTGCCGGCTACCCCACCATTGGCGTCAGCTTTGACAGCCAGGGCAGGGAAGATTACGTCAGCCTGTTTGATGCCGACAGTTTATTAAACGAGGTGGGAGTCCCTGGATTACCGTCGGGCGGTGAATTACCGCCTCCTTTCGAAGTGAATGCCGATCCGGTGGTCGTGGATGAAACGGCTGGGTTACAGACCGTCGTGCAGGGCTGGCAGTCCAATACGCCCAGCAGCGAGATAAGCGAGGTGCGTCTGGATGCCGCCGATGGCCATTCAGCCGTCTGGAATGCGCAAACCGATACCCTGACTGCCGCAGACGGCACCTGGGCCATCATCGTACATCCTCCAGCTGGGGGGGTGGGTATTACACTTGAATTCAAGCAGCTTACGCCGGTACAACATGCCAACCCCAATGATGCCAATGACTTTATTACCGTTCCGATCATCATGACGGCTACCCGTGAAGGGGATGGTGCTCGCGCCAGTTGCGATTTCACGGTCACTATTTTTGATGATGGTCCGCGAATTGTGGGCAGCGGTGAACAGGAAATCATAAGGCTCAATGTCGATGAAAGCTTTATTCCGGCGCAGGGCGCTGTGGATACGGCCGATTTTGCTTTCGCCTTTGCCAATCATTTTGATTTTGGCATGGACAACACAGCGGCTCATCCTGGCCATCTTGTTTATTCACTGGGCCTTGAGAGCAACCAGACGGGTTCAGGCCTGCACACCATAGATGCGACCGCAGCAACGGGCAAAGGCATTGAAATTCAACTGGTGGATGATCAAGGGGTCATTCGGGGCATGGCCAACGGATTGGAGTATTTCACTATTCGTGTGGATGCTGCCACGGGCGTTGTGACGTTCACACAACAGTTATCCGTCTGGCATGGCGATGCGTCCGATGCCAATGATTTATCCAGTTTAATCACGGAACAGGTCAACGATTTATTTATCAGAGCCACCGCCATCGATGGCGACGGCGATTCAGTCAGCGACATCATCGGCCTTGGTAACGGTATTTTTTCCATCAATGACGATGGTCCTGCCATTACCATTGATGCCGTACTGGAAGCGCCGCGATTGAACGTCGATGAAACCCAGCTTGCGGTATCCGCCTCGGCTTCTGCGGATTACAGTCCGATTTTCGATATTCATCCGGGCGAGGATGGCTTAGGTCAGGTTAATTATTCTTTGGATGTCAATGCTGCTGCTGGCACGGGCTCCGGACTGTATTCGGTGGATCCGTCCCAACCGGATGGCAGGGGCGAAGAAATTCGTCTGGAACAGCGTGATGCCAATACTGTGGAAGGCAGGATCAATAGTGACATTTATTTCACCATTGCCATCGACAGTCAGAGCGGCGTGGTCACGTTCACGCAGCACATCAATGTCTGGCATGCCGATACCCATAATCCCGACGATGTCTCGACCCTTCATGCCGCCATGGGCAGTCTGGCCGTGGTGGCCACCGTCACCGATGCCGATGGTGATCAGGCGCAAAACAGCGTGGATGTCAGCCAGGGATTTTTCGCCATTGATGACGATGGTCCTCGTTTGACCCTTCAGACGGACTCTGCCCAGGTGGTTAATGAGGATGCCTTGCCCGATGGCAATGCTGATCCGGTGCAAACCCATACAATAAGCGGCTCTCTGGAGACTCTTGTGGATTTTGGCGCTGATCAGTCGAGCGGGTTTGAGTTGAGAACGGATGCTGCCGCGGTGCTTGAGGCAATGGGATTAACTTCCCAGGGTGAGCCCCTCAGTTATGTGTCTCTCCAGAATGGGGCGGCAGCAAGCATTGTGGCGCAGGATCAGGGCGGAGCGGTTATTTTTGATTTTACCTTAGACCAGTCGACAGGCAGCTACACGTTTACTCTGTTTGGACCGCTTGATCATCCCTCTCCGCCAGTCGCCACCGATGATGACACTCAATCCTTGGCCATTAACCTGGGCGCGGTGATCAACGCCGTGGACGGCGATGGCGACACCGTGTCTCTGGATGGTCGTTTCGGTGTCAATGTGCAGGACGATTTGCCCATTGCCGTCAATGACTGCGCCCCTGTCACAGAGCCGGTTGCCAATTTAAACATTTACTACGTCGTCGATGTTTCAGGCAGTATGGGCGATCGCATCATCACCGACGAGGGGCCCACAACCCGATTGGCCCTGGCCCGGGAAGCCTTGATTAATTTGACTAATCAATACGCGGATTACAACGGCGCGGTCATTATTACCATCGTGCCCTTCGCTTCAGGTAACGGTAATTCAGGTGCGTTTGCCACTGAAAAATTTGATATTCTAAACGGCGAACTCAACGACGCGCTGGACTTTATCAGCGGTCTTGAAGTCAGTGAAAACCCCATACCGGGATCAGGCACAGAATACAATGACGCGCTGAATATCACCCGCGGCCTGCTGGAATCCGACATTGCGGTGACCTCTCCCATCGCCGATTACCAGCATGTGGTGTATTTTCTCTCTGACGGTGTTCCGAATCCCGTCACTGCCGGCGCACCGGCAAGCTGGCAGCCGTTTGTCGACAGCAACGACATCAACGTGATTCCGGTCGGCATTGGCCAGTTTAATCCAGGGCCCCTCGCGGCCGTGGGTAACAGCGGCGATGAGATTATTCAGGTACTTGACCCCAGTGATCTGGATGCGACACTGCAACAGCAATTAAACAATGCCGTCAACGGCAATGTGCTGCAAAATGATGCCTTTGGCGGGGATGGCCCGCATGATCATCGCATCGTGTCCATTACGCTCGACAATCAAACCTATCATTTTGATGATCCCGGTGTAGTCAATAATGAGTTGACGGTGTTTGACGCGCTGGGCGGGGAATTAACCTTTAATTTTGCCACAGGCGACTACACCTACATTGCCGCCAACGTGAATCAGGATGAGCAAGTCCAGGTAGGCTATACCATTCAGGATGCCGATGGCGACCAGGACAATGCCTTGTTAACCATTAAAATTGACAATGTCGAGCCGCCCGAAATTACCCTGCTGAGCAAAACCATCGAGTTTACCCGCACGGAACAGGGGCAGCAGCCTTATGGTGATGCCGAAGTGGCAGAGTATTTATTACTGCAGGCTTTAGGCCGTGAAGGGCAGGTGGTCAGCGTGCCGGTCAATGGTGTGGATTTAACCAATACTTTCATTGAAATACCCACCCCGGTGCAAGTCAAATTCGTTTCTGAAGGCGCAGGCCATCAGAACATGGTGGGATATTACCTCTACGATGCTGCCGGAAATATCATCGCCAATTCCGCGGGCCTCATCTGGCTTGATGCCTCCGCCGTGGTGACTTCCGGGGTTGGCGGTACGAATTTAATTGAAAATACCTTCAATGCTTTTGGCTTAAACCAATCTGACACGTTCAATATCCCAACGATTCCAGCCGGGCAGGGCATTGGGTTTTTCCTCATTGAGGACGGGGCTGATCTGGATAGAAACGGCGTGAACAATGTCAATGCTGTGACGATTAAATCGTTAGTCACAAGCCAGGGCATAACTTCCATCGACAACTTGAACAACCTTGTTTCCATTGACAATGGACGGGTGAAAGTGGGCAATACGGAACTCATTGGTAATGTCTATTTCAGTCACGACAAAAGCTTAAATACCGATGCCGCCTCATTTCCTGCTGGGCATGCCTTAAGCGGTGTGACCTTTGATCAGCAGGATCCGGCGCTTCTGGCTTACAGCGGTTTGCTCATTGTCGGTTTTGAAGATTTACAAAATGGCGGCGACAGGGATTACAACGACATCATTTTCAGTGTCGACCTGGGAGCCAACATTCAAAACCTGACCACTGGCAGTGCTGCGATTGTGGAATCAGTCAGCGATCCGGATAGTCCATTTTTAACCAAGGCCGTGGTCAGCAGCAGTGACTTTATTGCCGGCGACGCCATTAATCTCGTCTCCACCGCAGACGTTGTTTTTAACATGGGGCTGGGGCAGGTCGCCATTAATTATGGCGGCGAGAATTACGTGCTGCAATTTCAGGATTTTGGCACGGGGAATAATTATGCCTATGTGTTTACTGCCTTAAACCCAGGTCAGCTCGTCCCGGTTGGCGCTTATGAGCTCATGCTCAAAACCTTAACCTTCACGCCGGTAGCCAGTGAAGCCAGCGAAGGGGTGGTCAGGCATGTGCAGGTGTCAGTGACCGATGACACCGGGCTGGTGGATACCTCGGTCACGCAATTCGGCGTGCAGATCAACGATACGTTGCCCATCAATCTCATTGATTTTAACGCCCAGGGCCATTTTGATTTTGGTGCTGGCAATGACGTGGTATTGATTCCCGACAACATGGACGGTTTGGGCAAGGTCAATGGCAATCACGGCATAGACACGGTGCAGTTGAATCAGAACGGCATGAATCTAACCGCCCAGGAAATCACGGGTCATTTTGATTCAGGCTGGGAAAAGGTGGATATGACCGGTCATGGTCAAAATACCTTAAGCTTAACGCTGGATTCCGTGCTGGCGCTCTCGTCTGGCAGTGAACTCAATCTGGAGTTGAATAATGGCACTCAGGTTTCTGTTCTGCAAATCAAGGCCGATGGTGGGGCAGCGGCGGATACGATCAACCTGCACAGCGCGGATGTTGAGGATGTCTCCAATTTGTTGACTGCCCCCGCACCTGGGGAGCAGTTATTCAAGCTGACCAATGCAGCGGCTACGCAGGAAGCCTACGTTCACATTGTCAGCCCAACGCAGGAATTGCCGCAGGTGAATGTGACGGAAGGGGGATAATCGCGCGGGCACCGCGCGTAGGGCTAAGGAATGGCAAAGTGCCAGTTCATGGCTTTGGACAACCCTTCCAGCATGATTTCCCCGCGAATGCTGTTGCCTTTCGGATTGACACGGGGACTTAAAACGGCAATGCCCGCTTTTCCAGGCACGGTGGCAATGGTGTAACCGGAAACGCCGCTTTTCGCCGGCATGCCGGTGCGCACCATGTGCGTGCCGGTTTCATCGTAAAGGCCGCAGGTGGCCATAATGGCCAGCGTGATTTTGCAGGTTTCCAGGGAAATGATCTGCTCACCCGTTTCTGGGTTTCGCCCCCCATTAGCCAGTACCGTGGGTAAAAACAGCATTTGTTCAAGCATCACTTCATAAGAACACAAGGCGAAATACAAATCGAGGGTTTCAATCACGTCAGTCCCTAGATTGTTGCGGCTTTTTAAGAGATACGCCAGGGAGCGGTTGCGATTGCCGGTGCGTTTTTCCGAGGCAAAGACCAGGGCATTCATCGTTAATCGTTGATTAAAGAGTTTTTGTATCCAGTGTTCAAGCCAGGCAAACTGCTGCTCGCCCGTACCGGGAATACGCGAACACAGGGTAATGGCACCGGCATTGAGCATAGGGTTTGAAGGTTTGGGGCCAAATTGCTCAAGGCGGGTAATGGAGGCGAAATCATCACCTGAGGGTTCGACTTTCACCCATTCAAACACCTGTTCAAAGCCAAACTCTTCCAGCAGACCGATTAAAGGCACCATTTTACCGGTACTTTGCAGGGTTACCGGTTGCAGCGGGTGATTGCTGTAAGACAACGGACTTTCTCCCAGAGGATGCACGGCAATCGCGGTCAAATCCTGGTTCACATTGGCAAGCTCGGGAATGTAATCCGCTGTTTTTCCTTCCTGATTCAATTCCGCCTGATGAACCAGTTCTTCCAAGACCTTGATATTAATCAATTTTGTTGACATAAGACCCTTGAGATCGAAAATCAGCCATTATGCTAAATTTAGCACAGTAAAACAAATTAATTTTCATCTCGTTTGTTCTTTTGTCATAGGGGTAGTGAAGCCGTCAGAGGGCCAATAATGTGCTATTATTAAACTTGTTGAGGAGAAAATAATCACAAAAACGGTTTAAAGTAATAGCATTAAATAAGGTATGGGATGCTAAAAACAAAACTCGGTTTACTACGAGGTCGATCATGTGGCTGGCCGAAATTAAAAAAAGAAAAAGGCTATACACTGTTTGAGCTGATGCTGGCTGCCGGCATTGTCGGTGTTCTTTCTGTTATCTTTATTCCAGGTTACTTCCGTTATGTGACGCGGGTCAACATGACTACAGCCACAGCCGACATCAAAACGGTTGAAATGGCGATCGAAAAATACTACGGTGAAAACAACCAATACCCCCCTGATCTTGCCACCCTGGGCATCAGCATGAGAGACCCCTGGGGAAACCCTTATCGTTATTTGAACATTTTAAACGGCGGTCCTTCAGCAAAAGGGATGGCCAGAAAAGATAAAAATCTTGTTCCGATTAATTCGGACTATGATTTATACAGTAGCGGTGAGGATGGCGCTTCGGTCTCTCCCTTGACGGCTAAAGCCAGTCAGGATGATGTGGTGCGGGCGAACAACGGAGCCTACATTGGTCCTGCCGCTGATTATTAAGCAAGGATTAGTCTATGCAGACGGAATGGCATTTCTTTCAGAGCAGGGTCGCGAGACGGATATTCTTTTTATTCGTTATTTCTGCTTTAATCCCCATCGTCATTTTAGCCATTTTTCAGATTACCCAATTTAACCAACAGGTTAAAGCCAATGAAGAAATGGCTGCACGAAAGGAAGTCAAAAGCCTTGGCATGGAGTTGGCCGGCACCCTCTTTGAGCTTGGCGATCAGGTCGATTCCTTAGGGAAACGCCTTGGCAATCTCAGCGAGGACGAGATGGTCACCGAGAAGGATAAACTGGTGAAAGCGGTCCCAGGCTTTACCACCTTATCCGTTAAAACCTCTGAGGGTAAGATCATCCCTCTCACTGAAAATCCCGCGCCCATTGCTTTTCCAGCGGTTAAGTTAAATCCCGGTGATTGCAAATTGTTTTATTTTTCAGCAACAGGGCCCGCGAAGGGTCTCTATTTTGTCTGTCGGCCGAATGCCGCGTATGTGTTATTAGCCCAGGCGGATGAGCGTCAATTATGGAGTCTCTCGTTAAGCAACGACGACGCCTTGTTGTGGATTGTGGATGGCGAGGGGCAGGTGGTTTTCAGCAACAGCGAAAAGCCTTTGCCGGTTAACTACCAGGTGGTTAAAAAAACGCACACACGCACCTTGTCGCAAGAGCTGAATAATCAACCCTATTACGTGGCCTACTGGAGCCTTTTTCTCGATTACCGCCTGCAGGGTAAAACCTGGGCTATTGTTCTTGCGCAACCCAAATTAAGTTTCATCGCGCAGGCGAAATTTTTTGAAATTTTTCTGCCGACCACCCTTTTAGCCTTGCTTTTGACCATGTTTTTAAGTCAGTCACAAATCAGACGCTACCTCATCCCGCTTGAACAATTAACGGATGCGACCCGCCGCCTGTCCAAACAGGACTTTACTCCTGCGCCGGTGATGAAAAGCAATGATGAATTTGAAGAGCTGGGTGAGGCGTTTAATTCCATGTCCAGTCAGTTAAACCAGCAGTTTAAAACCATGTCGATTATGTCAATGCTGGATCAGGCGATCGTGAACAAAGCGAGTGTGCGCCGTGTGGTTGCTATTCTGCACAGCCGTTTAAATGAGCTGGTACAGTATGACTGGTTGTTAATTTGTTTAGTGAAGGGTAAAACCAGGAAATCAGTGCGGATTTTTTTCGACAGCAAGACCGCAGTACCCGCTCCGCAGGAACTTGTACCCACTACCTCGGATGAACTGGCGCGTTACAGCCACTCACCAGAACTGACCTTAAGCCTGCCTGACGACGAAACGCCTTCCTTCCTTTCCTGGTTTAAAGAGGAACAAGCGCATTTCATTCTTTTTCCCATCATTCATAATGATCAGCTGGCCTCGATCGTCTGCCTCGGTTTTGGTGATAAAAAAAGGCGCGATGACTGTGACACGCAGCCTCTGCACGATATTTTTCATCGCCTGTCGGTGGCTTTTACCCAGAATGAGTGGCAGGAAAAATTGTATCATCAGGCTCATTATGATGATTTGACGCAATTACCCAATCGTCTGGTGCTGCGCCAGCAATTAAGCGAGGTGCTGAAGCGCAGTGAGAAAGAAGGCGTTTATTGTCTGTTGATGTTTATTGATCTGGATAATTTTAAAGACATCAATGACTCGCTGGGGCATGGTGTGGGCGATCTGTTTTTAAGTCATGTGGCAAAAACCATGGCCAACTGCATTCAGGACAGAGGGTTGTTGAGCCGTTTGGGCGGCGATGAATTCACGGTGCTGGTGGGGGATTTACCGACCCCTCAGCAGGCGAGAAGGACAGCGACTGAACTGGCTGAAGACCTGCTAGAAGCTCTGGACAAACCATTCAGAATAGGGGAGGAGGAGTTTATTGGGTCTGCAAGCATTGGTATTGTTATCCGCTCCACGCAGACTACCGGGGATGATTTGTTAAAATGCGCCGACATGTCCATGTATCAGGCGAAGAAAGGCGGCAAACACCGTTATGTTTTCTTCAGTGATGAGCTTGAAAAGCAGGTGGTTGAACGCAATCAAATCCTTCAGGATTTAAACCTGGCCCTCAAGGAAAATCAGTTCGTCCTCTATTTTCAACCCCAGGTCGATGCCGCAAGCGGTAAACTGGCCAGTGCCGAAGTGCTGCTGCGCTGGCTTCACCCCACGCGCGGCGTGTTGACTCCCCGGGTGTTTATCGCATTGGCAGAGGAGACAAATAGCATCAATGTCATTGGCGAGTGGGTCATGCGGGCCGCCTGCCAGCAGATTAAACAATGGCAGAAACAGGGCATTGTGGTCCCTCCCATCGGCGTTAACCTGGCTGCCAGACAGTTTACTCAGGATAACCTGTGCGATTTACTTGTGCACTGCGTGAAGGAGTCCGGGTTGACCCCCGCTCAAATTGAACTGGAAATCACTGAAAGTACCTTGATCGATAATTTCCATCAATCCATTGCCATCATGAATGAGTTGAAGGCGGCGGGATTTAAATTGGCGCTCGATGACTTCGGTACCGGCTATTCGTCCATGAGTTATCTTAAAAAAATGCCCATTGATGCCATGAAGATTGATCAAATCTTCATTGCCGATTTGCTCACCAATCAGAAAAATTACAGCATTGTGCGGGCCATCATCACCCTCGCGCAAAGCCTGGGCTTAAAACTGATTGCGGAGGGGATTGAAGAAAAACCGCAGGGCGACTTGCTCTGTCAGATGGGTTGCTTCATTCATCAGGGGTATTATTACAGCAAACCCATCCCGGCGCAGGATTTTTTTGAAAAATACCTGGCGTCGCAATTAACCGTTCTTCCCCATTAATTCATCCAGTTTGGCGCCAATGTCTGGCATGCGCATCAGGCTCTCGCCAATTAAAAAGGTGTTAATGCCATGGCGCTGCATGAGCTCAATATCAGCACGGCTGTTAATGCCGCTTTCGGTAATCAGGCATTTGTCTGAAGGCAGGAGGTCTTTTAAATCAATACTGGTGTGGATGTCGGTTTTGAAGGTATGCAGGCTGCGGTTATTGATCCCCATCAGGGGGGTGGGCAGCCGCAGGGCGCGTTCGAGTTCTTCGCGGGTATGGCTTTCCACCAGCACCGCCATGCCCAATTCCTGTGCGATTTGACAATAATCCCGCAATTGAATGTCATCAAGCAGGGCCACTATCAATAAAATGCAATCCGCGCCCAAGGCCCGGCTTTCAAAAACCTGGTAACTGTCGATGATGAATTCTTTACGCAACACGGGCAGGGACGAATGAGTGCGTGCGATGTGCACATTGACCGCATCACCTTGAAAAAAGGGTTTGTCCGTCAGCACCGAAAGACAGGCTGCGCCATACGCTTCATAAATTTGTGCAATGGCGGCCACATCAAAATCCGCTCGGATTAAACCCTTGCTGGGGGACGCTTTTTTAATTTCGGCTATGATGGCCGGGTTGTTTACCTTAAGTGCCTGCACAAAATCACGCACCGGCGGCAGGTCGGTCGTTTGCAGACTGGATAAGGAGCGTTGTTGTTTGGCCAGTGCCACATCCTGGCGCTTTTGTTCGGCTATTTTGGCTAAAATGCTGTTCATGTGTTAAGACCGGATTGCTGGGTTAAATCCCTGAGTTGATAAAAATGCGCTTTGGCAATGCCTGAATCAATGGCCTTTGCCGCTAAGGAAATGCCTTCATGGATGTCCACGGCGAGATCAGTGCAATAGAGGGCTGCGGCGGTGTTTAAAAGGGTAATGTCGCGTGCCGGGCCCTTTTCGCCGGCGAGGACCTGTTCAATCAACTGCAGGCTTTCTGCCGGCGAGTTAACTAAAATCCCCTGCAGCGAGGGGTGATATAACCCATAATCGGCAGGATCAAGCGTCCAGTGTTTAAATTCACCGTTGGCGTATTCAACCACGTCGGCCACGGCGTTAATGCTCAATTCATCCAGTCCGTCCCGGGAATGAATCACCAGTGCGCGTTCACTGCCCAAATTGGCCAGTACCTCTGCAATGGGTCGAAGCAGGCGTTCGGCGTACACGCCCACCACCTGTCGTTTAACCCGGGCAGGATTTACCAGCGGTCCCAAGAGATTAAAGAAGCTTCGAATACCCAATTGCTGCCTTGCATTGCGGACATTCTGCAAGGCTTTATGAAAATAAGGCGCGAAAAGGAAACAAACCCCTTGCTTTTGCATGCAGGTTTTTAATTCCTCATCCGTTAGAGTCAGCTTGAAGCCGGCCTGCATCAGGAGATCGGAACTGCCGCTTGAACTTGAAACGGAACGGTTGCCGTGTTTGGCTACTCTGGCGCCGGAAGCCGCGGCCACAATGCTGCTTAAGGTCGAGACATTAAAGGTGTTTTTGCCGTCTCCGCCCGTCCCGACGATGTCAATCAGCCCATCGCCTAAATCGATGCAATGCGCAAACGCCATCATCACCTGCGCCGCGGCGGTCAATTCCTCAACGGTTTCGCCTTTCATGCGCATCAAGGCGAGGAAAGCGGCAATTTGCCCGTCCTGAAGCTCGCCCTGCATGCAGGCTTTCATGATGGCCTGCATCGCTTCAGCGGTTAAGTGCTGGCCTTCAATGAGCTGCTCAAAGAGTTTATTGGTGTTCATGATTAAGAAAATGACTCAATAAAGTTAACCCGTGTTCGCTTAAAATCGCTTCCGGGTGGAATTGTAGACCAAATAACGGGTATTGACGATGGGAGATTGCCATAATGGTGTCATCGGCCCAGGCATCAATGGCAAAGCACGTGGGCAGGGTCGCGCAATCGACAGCAAGGGAATGGTAACGGGTGGCTTGAAAGGGATTGGGTAATCCTTTAAACAGCCCGTGTTTGTGATGCACAATGGGAGACGTCTTGCCGTGCACAATCTCGCGAGCCCGACGGATTTGACCGCCGAAAGCATACGCCAGGCATTGATGCCCCAGGCAAATGCCCAGAATCGGTATCTGTTGATAAAAGCGCTGGATGGCCGCCACCGAAATGCCAGCCTCCGCTGGGCTTTTAGGCCCGGGTGAAATGACCAAGTGGCTGGGAGCAAGCCGCTCTATCCCGCTTAAGTCAATCCTGTCATGGGCTGCCACATGAACCTCAGCGCCAAGGGATTGAAAATAATGAACCAGGTTGTAGGTAAACGAATCGTAGTTATCAATAATTAACAGCATGATTACAAGGTAAACTCATCGCCCAGATAAACTGCGCGAACTTGTTGATTGGCGAGAATGGCGTCTGGCGTTCCTTCACACAGCAATTGTCCCTGGCTGACGATATAGGCCCGGCTGCAGATGTCTAAGGTTTCACGCACATTGTGATCGGTAATTAAAACGCCAATGTTTTTATCGCAAAGGTGCGAAATGATTTTTTTAATGTCCAGTACGGAAATGGGGTCAACGCCTGCAAAGGGTTCATCAAGCAGGATGAACCTGGGCTCGATCGCTAAAGCGCGTGCTATTTCCACACGGCGGCGTTCACCGCCCGACAGGCTCATCCCCAGGTTTTTTCGCAAATGGGTGATGTGGAATTCTTCTAAAAGCTGGTTGAGTTTTTCCTGACGTGCCGGCTCATCCAGATCGGTGCGCAATTGCAGGATGGAATAAATGTTGTCATTCACCGTCATTTTGCGAAACACGGAGGCTTCCTGGGGGAGATAACCAATGCCCATGCGGGCACGCAGGTGCATGGGCGCCCGGGTGACATCCTGATTATCAAGAATAATCCGGCCTTCGTCGCAGGACTGCAATCCGACGATCATGTAGAAGCAGGTGGTTTTACCCGCGCCATTGGGGCCGAGGAGGCCCACGCATTCGCCGCGATTAATCGACAGGCTTACGCCATTGACCACGGCGCGATTTTTGAATGATTTTTTTAAATGCTCAGCCCGAAGGGAAGTCATGCCGTCGTCTCAACTTTTTTGACATCCTTTTTCTCAGGATGAATAACAATTAAGGTACGCGATTTACCGTCGCTTTGCGATAATACATGCTGCTTCACGGTATCATAACTGATTTTCGGCGCCGAGAAGGAATTGTCGCCCTGTTCCACTCGGGCATTGCCTATCAGTTCAATCAGATGCTTGTCCGGATAATAGCGGATAGTGTCGGCATAAGCATGCAGCAGGGGTTTGTCCACGGCCGTTTGTGTCCAATAATGGGCCTGATTGTCTTTGTCGCCTTCGGCGATGGCAACGACCAGTTTGTTGTGCTGATTGCCTTCGGTGACAGCACGGGCGGCGCGCAGATGGGTGGTTCCCTGATCCAGTTCAACATGGCCCTCGTAGACGCCGCGGTGGGTTTGCTGACTTAAATCGGCGGCATCCGCTGACAACTCCATGACTTTTTCGCGATCATCCGGCATGGCTGACAGCGTTTGCCAGGCCAGCAGGGATACACCAAAGGCAAGGAATGAAATGAATTTACGCATCACGAGGCTCATAAGTAGCGCGCGCTCCGCTCAACAATTGAACATGCTTTTGCTCAAGGTAAGCTTTCATGCCCTGCGAATGGACAATGCTTCCCGGGCGTTCAAAGATGACATCGAGGGCGGAGGTTGCAAGTTTCTGTTGGGGGAAATAGGTTAATTCGTCTGTTTTCAGGGTGCTTTCTTCGGTATGCGCATCGCCTCCCTGATGGACAACCACCTGCTTCAGGAAGGTAATTTCTTCACCGCGGTGAATTGCCCGGGCCGAGTTGGCGCGGATTTCCCAGTCGGGTTGATCATCCTGCGCGATGACAATACGAGGCAATTTAAGCAGGTGGGTATCCTGCCTGGGAATGTGCCGCAATTCCGGTGTCTCGATGTAATTGGCGAGCTTACCCTTCTCATCAAACTGCATGACAGTGAGGCCTGTAATGACGGTATCCGCGGTTATGGACAGGGTGCGTTTATCCAGGCGAATGGCCGAATCGGAGGAAGTGGCAAAATAGTAGCCTGAGAAGGCCAGGGTCACTAAGGCGCAAAAGAGCCAGACTGCCTGCTTGGCCGCGTTCATGAGGCGAAATACCCCGCTAAAGCGGCATCCTGTTTCTGCTGGGCGCTGAGTAACAAATCGCAGACTTCGCGCACCGCACCGCGGCCGCCATGCTGATCGGTTACCCAGGCGGCAAATTCCTTGACCTGCCTGACCGCATTGGCCACGGCAATGCCCATGCCGACGCGTTGAATAATCGGTAAATCAGGCAGATCATCGCCGATGTAGGCGATTTCATCGAGAGTAAAGCCCAGACGTTCCCGCAGTTGCTCAAAAGCGCTGCGCTTGTCGACCTGGCCTTTAAAATAGTGGGTGATGCCTAATTGCTGCATGCGATGATCAATCACGGCATTGCGGGCCGTGGTAATGACGGCGACTTCAATGCCGGCGGCCATTAACAGTTTGAGCCCCATGCCGTCCTGGACATGAAATGCCTTTAATTCATTGCCATGGTTATCAAGGTACAGCAGACCGTCGGTTAAAACCCCATCGACATCACAGATGAGGCATCGAATTTTTTTTGCTTTTTCAATCAGGTTGTTCATGTCGTTCGCCTTAAAAAACACCTGCGCGCAGCAGGTCATGAAGATGGATGACGGCAGTGGGTCGTTGTTCCTCATCAATAACCACCAGGGAGGTGATGGTGTATTTTTGCATAATGGCCAGGGCCTCGGCTGCCAGTGTACCGGCCTTGATGGTTTTGCATTGCCGACTCATGACCTCCGCCAGCGGCGTGGTATTGATGTCGAAATGCTTGGTGAGGGTGCGTCGGATGTCCCCGTCGGTATAAACACCGGTTAAACGGCCATGGCTATCCACCACGCAGGTCATGCCCAATTTTTTGGCGGTGACTTCAATCAGCGCTTCGCTGATGGTGGCGCGTTCGCTGACCAGCGGCAATTCCTCGCCGCGGTGGCAGAGTTCGTCAATTTTAAGCAGCAGGCGCCGACCCAATGCACCACCGGGGTGCGAAAGGGCAAAATCTTCAGCGCTGAAGCCTTTGGCCTGCAACAGGGCAATGGCCAGGGCATCCCCCATGACCAGCGACACGGTGGTGCTGGTGGTTGGCGCAAGGCCAAGCGGGCAGGCTTCCTGCTCAATGCTGATGTCCAGATTCACATCGGCGGTTTTAGCCAGTGTCGACTGGCTGTTGCCGGTTAAGGCAATCAACGGGATCTCCAGACGTTTCAAGAGGGGCAGGAGAACCACGATTTCACTGGTATTGCCGGAATTGGAAATGGCTAAGACCACATCCTGCCGGGTAATCATGCCCAAATCGCCATGGCAGGCTTCGCCGGGGTGCATGAAAAAGGCAGGCGTGCCGGTGCTGGCCAGGGTGGCGGCAATTTTATTAGCGATATGACCGGATTTTCCCATACCGGTGACAACCACGCGGCCTTTGCAGGCAAGTAAGATTTCGCAGGCTTTTTCAAAGCGCTCGTCTATGCGTTGCGTCAGGTCAAAAACGGCTCTCGCTTCGGTTTCAATGACGGCAAGACCCAATTGGCAAAAATTCATTAGAGGATGAATGTTTGTTAAGCTGGCGGCTATTGTAACAGAAACGATTTTTCTTTGCATGCGCGACAGGAATAAGCGCAATACTGCCAGACACCGGCGCGCGGAGAACGATGCGGAGAGAGGGGCCTGGATAATTCGTTCATTCTATTGATAAAAGAATGCCTGCGGGAAAAGACTGGTTTAAAATTCGCAAAATTGTATCCTTCCAGTATATAATTACCCATTCACCCAAATCGGAACCATCATGCTAGATAATCTGGTGCAAATCAGCCAATTGACTTTTATGCGCGGCGACAAGTGCATTTTTAATAAGGTTGATATGACTGTCGAGCGCGGGAAAATCACGGCCATTATGGGGCCCAGTGGCAGCGGCAAGACGACGCTCCTGCGTTTGATCGGGGCACAGCTTGCCCCAGACAGCGGCGAAATTCGCGTTGACGGCCAGAATATTCATCAGTTGTCACGCACAGCCCTTTTTGCCGCACGGCGAAAAATGGGTTTGTTATTCCAGAGCAGTGCCTTGTTTACCCATTTAAATGTCTTTGAAAACGTGGCGTTTCCCCTGCGCGAGCACACCAATCTGAATGAAACCATGCTGCGTGATGTGGTGTTAATGAAACTGGAAGCCGTGGGCTTGCGCGGAGCGGCTGAATTAATGCCGGCCGAACTGTCCGGCGGCATGGTCAGGCGGGTGGCGCTGGCCAGAACCATTGCCCTTGATCCGCAATTGATGATGTATGACGAACCATTCACCGGTCAGGATCCCATTTCCATGGGGGTTCTAGTGCGGTTGATCAAGCGCCTGAACCAGTTGCTGGGCACGACAACCATTATCGTCTCCCACGACGTGGAAGAAACCTGCTCAATCGCAGACTACGCTTACCTCATTGCCGGCGGCCGCCTGATCGGTCATGGCACGCCGCTTGCCTTAAAACAATCGACAGAGCCGCAGATTAAGCAGTTTATGCATGGAGAGGCTGACGGCGTGGTGCCGTTCCATTACCCTGCAAAACCCTATACTGAGGAGTTGTTAGATGCTTGACAGAATTGCACGCTTCGGCGAGCGTGGTTTGAATACATTGCAGACTGTAGGCAATTCCGGCCTTTTCTTACTGGGGATTTTTGCCCGCAAGCCTGATTTGCCGCGGTTATGGCCGGCTTTGCGTGTGCAATTGTATTCCGTGGGCTTCCTTTCTTTTTTAATTATTGTAGTATCCGCACTGTTTATCGGCATGGTGGTGGGTTTGCAGGGGTATAATACGCTGCAGAAATTTGGCGCAGCCAGCCAACTGGGGCAGTTGCTGGCCTTAAGCATTGCACGTGAACTGGGTCCGGTGATCAGTGCCTTGCTGTTTGCCGGCCGTGCCGGCTCTGCCCTGACGGCAGAAATTGGCCTCATGAAGGCCACCGAGCAATTGGCCAGTATGGACATGATGGGGGTGGATCCTTTAGGCCGTGTCATTTACCCCCGTTTTTTAGCCGGGTTGATTTCCCTGCCGTTGTTGGCCCTGATTTTTTCAGCCGTGGCGGTTTATGGCGGGTATTTCATCGGTGTGGAGTGGTTGGGCGTGGATGCAGGAAGCTTTTGGTCCAACATGCAGGCTTCGGTTAACTTCCGTATCGACGTGGTCAGCGGAATAATTAAAAGTATGGTTTTCGCTTTTGTTGTAGTGTGGATAGCTGTGTTTCAGGGATTCAGTTGTATTCCTACTGCCGAAGGTATCAGTCAGGCAACGACCCGAACAGTTGTGTATTCATCATTGGCGGTGTTGGGGCTTGATTTTTTATTGACAGCAATGATGATTGGAGGTTGGTGAATCATGAGCAAGCAACGGTACATTGATATCAGTGTCGGACTCTTTATGCTGTTGGGCTTACTGGCTTTCTTTGTCATGGCGATGAAAGTAAGCGGTATTTCAAGCTTTTCATCCACAAAAGGCTACCAGGTAACGGCCGATTTTACCGACATCGGCGGTTTGAAAGTGCGGGCGCCGGTGACCATTGCCGGGGTTAGAATTGGCGAAGTGACGCGCATCGAACTTCAGCCTGGGGAACTCAACGCCAAGGTAACCATGCTGCTTCGCAGCGACAAACCCATTCCCTACGAGGATGTGTCGGCACGCATCCTGACGGAAGGACTGCTGGGATCAAACTACATCAGCATTGTTCCCGGTTTTGAGGATGAAGGCGAGGGCAAACACCCCTACCTCCGTGAGGGGGATGTGATTGCAAAAACCCAGGAAGCCATCATCCTGGAGAATTTAATCGGGCAACTCTTATTCAATATTAAGAAATAGGATCGAGAATGCAAAAAATAAAAACCCTTCTTTTTTTCATGGCTTGTTCACTGACTTCTCTGTTATGGGCGGCCTCCAACCCTGTTCCCATGCTGGAGACCGCAGCGAATCAGATTCTTTCTACCCTGGAAAAGAACAAGGCCTCCTTAAAAAACAACCCGCAGGTGATCTACCGCGCCGTGGAGCAATCACTGCTGCCCAATGTTGATGTCAGCGGCATGTCGCGCTCGGTTCTGGGACGTCAGGCGTGGATGAAAGCGACCCCCAGCGAGCGTCAGCAATTTTCCCAGGCATTTACGCAACTGGTTATCCGTACCTATGCCAGCCCCTTGGCCGAATACACCGATGAAACCGTGAAATTTCTGCCTGTGCGGGGGTCGCTTGAAGGGCGGTTTTTACGGGTAAACAGCCTCATTGTCCGATCCAATGGCAAAAATATTCCGTTAACTTACAGCCTTGTGGTTAAAAACGGCGAATGGAAGATTTATGATTTGAGTGTGGAGGGGGTCAGTCTGCTGCAGAGTTTCCGTTCCCAGTTTGCTCAGGCACTGCAGAATTCCAATATGCAGGACCTCATTAAGCAAATGCGCGAACGCAGTAAGAAAGCAGCTTAACCATGCCCACGTTCAAACCAGACAGCCTAATGACATTCGACACGGCGGAGGCCTGCCGCCGCCGCCTTGTTGATTTTCTTAAACAAACCCGTGAATCAGATGTGATCATGGATTTAAGTGTAGTCAGCCATTGCGACAGCGCGGGGCTTGCGTTGCTGATTGAGGCACAGCGTCTGTGCAGGCAATTGCATAAACGCTGCCAGATCACTAATATTCCGCCCTTAGTCCATGCGCTGGCGGAATTTTGCGGTTTGGAAAAAATCGTGGTCTCCTGACAGGTCAGGCAAAAAGAACAGAAGGCGAGGGTGCCTCGCCTCCGAATGAAGTGGAACTGTTGTATGATTAACAATGAAGAAATAGAAAAAAAATTGTCTGTGATTGAGGGCGTTCATTTCGTTAAAGTCGAGGGTGATGGGTATCATTATCACTTGACCATTGTGTCGGATGCGTTCATGGGCAAAACCCGGGTTGCCCGACAGCAATGGGTGTATGCGCAGTTAAAAGAATATATTACCAGTGGTCGTCTTCATGCCTTGACGATGAAGACCTGGACTCAAGAAGAATGGGGGAAGCAGCATGGATAAATTAGTGATTAATGGCGGCAAGGCATTAAACGGGGAAGTGGTTATTTCCGGAGCAAAAAATTCAGCGCTTCCTATCATGGCGGCCACCTTGCTGGCAACGGACAACGTGACCATCGCCAACGTACCCCACTTAAAAGACGTGACTACAATGATGGAATTATTGGGCCAATTGGGCGCCCACCTCATTGTTGATGAAAAAATGAACGTGCAGATTTCTGCCAGCCAGGTGAATGAATTTGTCGCACCCTATGAGCTGGTTAAAACCATGCGCGCTTCCATTCTGGTCCTGGGCCCCTTATTGGCGCGTTTTGGCCGTGCGGATGTTTCTCTGCCCGGCGGGTGTGCCATTGGTACCCGTCCGGTTGATTTGCATCTGAAAGCGCTCAAAGCCATGGGAGCAGAGATTACCGTTAAGAACGGTTACATTAAGGCCCGCTGCCGACGCGGCCGCCTGCAGGGCAAACCCCTGGTGTTTGATACAGTGACCGTGACCGGAACAGAAAATGTGCTCATGGCTGCCGTGCTGGCCGAAGGGAAAACCATCATTAAAAATGCGGCCCGTGAACCGGAAGTGGTTGATTTGGCCAATTTCCTCATTCAAATGGGCGCGCAAATCAGCGGCGCGGGTACGCCCACCATTGAAGTGGAAGGCGTGGACGCTCTGCGCGGTGGCAATTACACCGTCATGCCGGATCGCATTGAAGCCGGGACCTATTTAACCGCAGGCGCCATTACCCGCGGCAAGGTCACGGTCCGACGCGTTAAACCGGATAATCTGTTATCCATGCTGTGCAAATTTGAAGAGGCGGGGGCTGAATTGACCCTGGGTGAAGACTGGGTCACCTTAAACATGCACGGCCTGCGTCCCCAGGCAGTCAACATCGCAACCGCCCCGTACCCTGCGTTCCCCACGGACATGCAGGCTCAGTTCATGGCGCTCAATGCCATTGCTGACGGCGCTTCATCGGTGATTGAAACCATTTTTGAAAATCGCTTCATGCACGTGCAGGAACTGCAGCGCATGGGTGCGCAAATCCGCTTAAACGGCAATACCGCCATGATTAATGGCGTTGAAAGGCTGACCGGTGCGCCGGTGATGGCCACGGATCTGCGGGCCTCAGCCAGTTTGATTCTGGCCGGTCTTGCGGCCGAAGGCGAAACCTTTGTCGAGCGCATTTACCATGTGGATCGCGGCTATGAGCGTATTGAAGAAAAATTATCCACGTTGGGTGCGGACATCCGGCGAGCGTCATCCCGGTGATCACGCGACAGGAGTTAGTGGATTACCTTAACGCCTTGCTTGCGGTCAGCGAGTTTAATGACTACGCACCAAACGGGTTACAGGTCGAAGGCCAGGCGTCGATTCGGCGCATCTGTACCGCGGTAACCGCGAGCGAAGACGTTATTCGGCAGGCAGCGGCAGTTAAAGCCGATGCCTTGCTGGTTCATCATGGCTATTTCTGGCGCGGCGAGCCGCCGGCCATTACCGGCATGAAGGGACGTCGCATCACCGAATTGCTGCGCCATCAAATCAATTTACTGGCGTATCATCTCCCCTTGGACTGCCATCCTGAACTAGGTAATAACGCGCAATTGGCCAAACGGCTTTCGGTTAATGAGGTGGCCGCACACAAGGCGGGAGGCATCGATCGCCTGCTGTGGTCAGGCGCGCTGAACACGCCACTGTCGGTAAACGCATTGGCAAAGCAGCTGGATCAGGCATTGGGGCGAACTCCCCTCATTATTGCCGGCGGCGACAAAACCATCCAGCGTCTGGCCTGGTGCAGCGGCGGCGCACAGGACTATATTGAAGAGGCTTATCGACTGGGTGTTGATGCCTATTTCAGCGGTGAAGTCTCAGAGCGAACCTACTATCAGGCCAAAGAATTGGGTATTCATTATTTTGCCTGCGGCCATCATGCCACGGAACGTTACGGCATACAGGCCTTAGGCGAGCACCTGGCTCAAACATTTCAGGTGCAGCACCAATTCATTGACAGCGACAATCCCGTCTAATTATTCTGACCGTCAGGCATTCATTCATTGTTGAAGGAACATCATGTCAAGTGAAAAGGAATGGTTTAAAACAATTAATGAGATCCAGGCGATAGCCCAGAATGGCCTGGCTTATTGTAAGAATGAATTTGATCAGGAACGCTACCTTCGCCTGCGTGAGCTTGCGGCTCAACTTGCCGCACCCGCCAGTGAGAAAGCCCCGGACATTGCCCATTTATTCAGTTTTGAAACAGGCTATGCCACGCCCAAGCTGGATGTGCGGGCTTTTGTTGTCAAAAACCATAAAATTCTGCTGGTTCAGGAAAAGTCCGACGGTTTATGGACTCTGCCGGGAGGGTGGGTGGATGTCAATGAATCGCCTTCGGAATCCGTTACCCGTGAAACACGCGAAGAAACCGGGTTTCACGTCAAGGTGATTCGCTTAATGGCGCTTTGGGACAAGCTCAAACATGATCATCCGCCGCAATGGCCGCATGCCTATAAATGCTTTTTTCATTGTGACATTGAGTCCGGTGAGGTTAGGCCAGACAAGGAAATTGCACAGGTGGATTTTTTTGCCATTGAGACGTTGCCGCCACTCTCCATCCACCGTGTGACAGAAAAGCAACTGCAACGTCTATATGAAACAATCAATCAGCGCGAAGCGTTGTTTGATTAAATTCAGGGTAGCGAAATGCATGGGCATGCGATGCGCCTAAGCGCCTTCTCAGGCGCTGAAGGCGCTTACTTGGGGGCGCTGATGGGGATTTCTCTGTCTGCAATTTGTTCATTCAACTTAAAAAAATCAGTGGGTTGAAGATTGGCATTCCGCTCAATAAACCGAATGCGCTGTGCCAGACTGCCTGTCAGGTTAAGCGTATCCCCCTGATTAATCAGCCTTTGCTTTAACGCGTTGATTAAGTCAGCCGCCGTCGCACCTTTTTTGTTGTAATATTCTTTATACAGCGCATCGACCACATCGGTATGATGACGAAACAGATGCCGGGTGAGAGCCAGTTTTACTTTTGGTGCAAAGAAGGAGCATGTTTCCGGGTTATTGCTCTTGCTGTAGTCTCTTAAAATTTCAAGTGCCGCGTGAAAGTTTCCGACCTCGCTTTCAAGATTATTACGCGGGCCTGCCCCTTTTTGCCATAATTGCCCGTAACTTTTAGGGAAGGGTTTGGGCGGCTCCGGGTATCTTTTGTTATGTTTGATCACCACGGCCGACTCCATTTCTTCGTCAACTTGTACAGAAACGTTAAGCAAAGGGCCAAGAACATCCTGACGAAGGTTGTCGACAAAATCCTCCTCGAGGGCGTGTTTGCGGGTCATGGAAACAGCAACAGCCCGGTTGAATCGATTGCCGAATGATTGATTGATTTCTTTAAATTGGGTTTCCGGTAGCTTTTTTGTCTGATCGGCATGGGTCCCGACTAAAATGATTTGAGCATCCGGATTGAGCCTTTGAAACGCCTCGATCTCTTCAATCGCGTATTTCACCGAGTCATGGTGTGGTTTTGGCAGGCTTAAATCAACACAATAGAGTAAAGCCTGGGAGTCTTTAAACCAGTATTTAATCATTTCCGGGGGTATAGCCGCTTCTTGAAGGCTAACTTTTTCATTGCCGACGCTGAATTTGCTTTCCTCTGTTCCAAAAGAAAGGGAAGGCACCTCGGCGTAGCTCTCACCTGCCAATAAAAGCCTCAGGGTGGATTTACCTGAACCGGCGGGTCCAATAATAATAATTTTCATGATGAATACCTCGTAGTTAATGCTATTTTAATGCCTGAAACTTAAGAAAATATTATCTGAGGGGCTGTTATCGATAAAAATCCTCTGTGCCGGACAATTTTTTAAAAAACAGTCTCATCTAAGGCAAACAGAATCCAATTTGATAATTTAGCAAACAATTTTATATTGATTCTGTGATTGGTGAGCAAATCTCTGAGATGATCTAAGCCCAATCGAAAAAAGCTATTTTTTGGTCTTTTTTGGTTGCGTAATTTTTTAAGAGGAATAGGCTTGATAGATGCTTTCCACTCGCCAATTCGATGTGCCCAAACAAAGCCCAAGGCGAGTAAAACCAAGAGCTTTTCGATGCGCTTAGGCTCAATGACTCGTGTATCTTCAAATCGCCATCCCTTTGTTTTTAAAGAGGCAAAAAGCGTTTCTATTTCCCAACGGCGCAAATAGCAAGCAATTGCATTTTTGGGTGGTTGATTTGTGATAACAATCATCAAGTCTTCCCGAGAATTTTTGCTTCCGGCCAAATAAAGTGAGTGCCCAAAAACATGGACTTTCATACCAAATACTTGGTGCTGATAAGGGGCTAAGTGGCTGAATAACTGTGCCGAAGCTTTAAATTTCTTTTTGCCAATACACACGTCTACGTTCCCCTTAATCCGTAAATAAAAGGGAATATTCTCTGCTACAAGCCAAGCTATGAGTGCTTTGTTAGGAAATTCTCGATCACCGAGTATGCCTTGTATTGATTCTTTACCAAACGTATTAATAAATCGAGATAATAATTCTATCTGCTCTTTACCCGTCGTGCTTCCTGCTTTTTTTAGCAGTCGCCAAAATATGGGTATGGCTATTCCTTCATAACAAATAGACAACATAAACACATTGATTTTGGCTTTACCCCAATACCAATTTGTCCTGTCTATGGCTAAATAAACCTTGTGAGCTTTATTAAAAAACAGAGAGTATATCCAGCGAGCAATCCAGGTAAAATCTACCTCAAACTTTGAAAAAAAACGGTATACTCTTTTGTAGCGGGAATCAATGCTCGCTCTATCACCATCCATTGCAACCGCAATTTCACTTAAATTAACACTTCTCACCATAAACAAGGCTAATAACATTTGGGCAAAACAGTCAATGCGTGACTTGTGCCAATTCAATCTCTGGCTTAAAATTCCACTCAACTCGCTGATATATTTCATATTTACATCCTTTTTTAGACGAAATGATTATATGAAATACATTTAAAATCAGCGAGTTATTTATAATATCTCATCTCTTTAAGCGTTTTTTGTCCGGCACAGAGATAAAAATCCTTTGTGCCGGACAATTTTTTAAAAAACAGTCTCATCTAAGGCAAACAGAATCCAATTTGATAATTTAGCAAACAATTTTATATTGATTCTGTGATTGGTGAGCAAATCTCTGAGATGATCTAAGCCCAATCGAAAAAAGCTATTTTTTGGTCTTTTTTGGTTGCGTAATTTTTTAAGAGGAATAGGCTTGATAGATGCTTTCCACTCGCCAATTCGATGTGCCCAAACAAAGCCCAAGGCGAGTAAAACCAAGAGCTTTTCGATGCGCTTAGGCTCAATGACTCGTGTATCTTCAAATCGCCATCCCTTTGTTTTTAAAGAGGCAAAAAGCGTTTCTATTTCCCAACGGCGCAAATAGCAAGCAATTGCATTTTTGGGTGGTTGATTTGTGATAACAATCATCAAGTCTTCCCGAGAATTTTTGCTTCCGGCCAAATAAAGTGAGTGCCCAAAAACATGGACTTTCATACCAAATACTTGGTGCTGACAAGGGGCTAAGTGGCTGAATAACTGTGCCGAAGCTTTAAATTTCTTTTTGCCAATACACACGTCTACGTTCCCCTTAATCCGTAAATAAAAGGGAATATTCTCTGCTACAAGCCAAGCTATGAGTGCTTTGTTAGGAAATTCTCGATCACCGAGTATGCCTTGTATTGATTCTTTACCAAACGTATTAATAAATCGAGATAATAATTCTATCTGCTCTTGACCCGTCGTGCTTCCTGCTTTTTTTAGCAGTCGCCAAAATATGGGTATGGCTATTCCTTCATAACAAATAGACAACATAAACACATTGATTTTGGCTTTACCCCAATACCAATTTGTCCTGTCTATGGCTAAATAAACCTTGTGAGCTTTATTAAAAAACAGAGAGTATATCCAGCGAGCAATCCAGGTAAAATCTACCTCAAACTTTGAAAAAAAACGGTATACTCTTTTGTAGCGGGAATCAATGCTCGCTCTATCACCATCCATTGCAACCGCAATTTCACTTAAATTAACACTTCTCACCATAAACAAGGCTAATAACATTTGGGCAAAACAGTCAATGCGTGACTTGTGCCAATTCAATCTCTGGCTTAAAATTCCACTCAACTCGCTGATATATTTCATATTTACATCCTTTTTTAGACGAAATGATTATATGAAATACATTTAAAATCAGCGAGTTATTTATAATATCTCATCTCTTTAAGCGTTTTTTGTCCGGCACAGAGTGACTTCGGCTTTGTGCCGGACAATTTTTTAAAAAACAGTCTCATCTAAGGCAAACAGAATCCAATTTGATAATTTAGCAAACAATTTTATATTGATTCTGTGATTGGTGAGCAAATCTCTGAGATGATCTAAGCCCAATCGAAAAAAGCTATTTTTTGGTCTTTTTTGGTTGCGTAATTTTTTAAGAGGAATAGGCTTGATAGATGCTTTCCACTCGCCAATTCGATGTGCCCAAACAAAGCCCAAGGCGAGTAAAACCAAGAGCTTTTCGATGCGCTTAGGCTCAATGACTCGTGTATCTTCAAATCGCCATCCCTTTGTTTTTAAAGAGGCAAAAAGCGTTTCTATTTCCCAACGGCGCAAATAGCAAGCAATTGCATTTTTGGGTGGTTGATTTGTGATAACAATCATCAAGTCTTCCCGAGAATTTTTGCTTCCGGCCAAATAAAGTGAGTGCCCAAAAACATGGACTTTCATACCAAATACTTGGTGCTGATAAGGGGCTAAGTGGCTGAATAACTGTGCCGAAGCTTTAAATTTCTTTTTGCCAATACACACGTCTACGTTCCCGTTAATCCGTAAATAAAAGGGAATATTCTCTGCTACAAGCCAAGCTATGAGTGCTTTGTTAGGAAATTCTCGATCACCGAGTATGCCTTGTATTGATTCTTTACCAAACGTATTAATAAATCGAGATAATAATTCTATCTGCTCTTTACCCGTCGTGCCTCCTGCTTTTTTTAGCAGTCGCCAAAATATGGGTATGGCTATTCCTTCATAACAAATAGACAACATAAACACATTGATTTTGGCTTTACCCCAATACCAATTTGTCCTGTCTATGGCTAAATAAACCTTGTGAGCTTTATTAAAAAATAGAGAGTATATCCAGCGAGCGATCCAGGTAAAATCCACCTCAAACTTTGAAAAAAACGGTATACTCTTTTGTAGCGGGAATCAATGCTCGCTCTATCACCATCCATTGCAACCGCAATTTCACTTAAATTAACACTTCTCACCATAAACAAGGCTAATAACATTTGGGCAAAACAGTCAATGCGTGACTTGTGCCAATTCAATCTCTGGCTTAAAATTCCACTCAACTCGCTGATATATTTCATATTTACATCCTTTTTTAGACGAAATGATTATATGAAATACATTTAAAATCAGCGAGTTATTTATAATATCTCATCTCTTTAAGCGTTTTTTGTCCGGCACAGAGATAAAAATTATTCTGGCAACGCCCGTGTTGTATTCCTGTTGAGTTAATCCCGTTATACTTGACGAAAAATCAGGAGTCCTCTGTATGTTTGATGTAACCAATTGGGCTTATGCCGGTGGAAAGCCCGAATCCGCCGCGGTGATTAAAAGTAATCCGGATGATTTTCAGGTCAATGAAAAACTGGGTTTTGAGCTGAGCGGCGAGGGAGAACACCTTTACCTTTACATTGAAAAGCGCGGGCTGACGACGGAAGAACTGGTCAAAGCCCTGGCTGCATGCCTTAACAAACCCGCGAAAGCCATTTCTTATGCGGGTTTAAAGGACAAGCATGCCGTTACCCGTCAATGGATTTGTGTGCACAGTTTACACAATGATGTGGCTGAACCGGATTCATTGGCTGGTGAGGGCTGGCGGGTTCTTGCCAGTCAGCGGCACCTTAAAAAATTAAAAACCGGGGTACTGGCGGCCAATGGCTTTCAACTCATTCTCCGGGCTATTGATAATCCAGAGGATGTTGAAGCGCGTCTGCAAAGGGTTAGGTATCAGGGCGTACCCAACTATTTTGGCGATCAGCGTTTCGGTAGCCAGAACCTTGAAAAAGCCTGGCAGCTTCTAACTGGCAATTACCGGGTCAAAAATCCCTTTCTGCGCGGCATGTATTATTCTGCGGCGCGGTCTTTCCTGTTCAACCATGTTTTATCTGCGCGGGTGGATCAAATGACCTGGAACCGGGCTTTAGCGGGCGATGTCATGCAACTGGGCGGTACGCACAGCATTTTTACGGTGGAGGACATCGAGGAGGGTATTCAGCAGCGTATCGATGAGTGGGATATTTCTCCGGCCGGCCCGCTGTGGGGAGAAGGGAAGGAGAGGGCGAGTCTTGCGGCTCTGGCGATCCAGCAACAGGCCCTTGAGCCTTATGCGGATTGGTGTCAGGGGTTGGAAGCGCAGGGTCTACAGCGTGCCTGGCGCCCCTTTGTTCTGGCTATTAAGGAGTTAAACTGGCTCTGGCTTGAGCCTGATTGCCTTCAACTGCAGTTTGAATTGCCACCCGGGAGCTATGCCACCAGCGTGGTGCGAGAGTTAACCCGATGCCCGGAATAAGGGTAGCCGTCAGGCCGGAACAACCGCCCGGCCTGACGGGGTGATTACACCATGCTGTTTTGCGCGTGTGTTTCTTCATTGACCTCGTCAGTGGCTGTGGGCACCTCTTTCTCGCCAATGGTCAGGGGCGCTTGCAAAATGTCTTCTTTACCGGTTGTGGCTTTGATGAGAGGCACGCCATTTTGCTGGATCAGGCTCTCAAGCAGTGATTTGAGTTCTGGCATGTAAGGAAGTTCGGTTTGAGACACTTTTTTTGTCTCTTCGGCCGTTGGGATCGCCACTTTGATTTCTTCTCCATCGGAGCAGGTGATGACTAAGCCTTCCGAGGTCAGTTGAATGGGAGGTGACGGGGTTTTGTCGCCTTGTTTCTCGCACCGTTCGGTAAATACTTGTTTAAGGGTGTCTTCATCGGCCTTGATGAGATTCACTTCCGTGCCTTCGATCACACGCTGGCCGGTAACTAAATTAAAGCCGGTGAGATGATGGGCCTTTTTGCCCTGCAGAATGGACGAAAGCGAAATGGCGCCTTGATAAGCAGCCTTGCAGCCCAAATCGATAGGCACACCGATGACATAGCCCATGCCTTTGCCGGCGTATTTCATGGTGTTGCCGAGCATCCAGGCGCAGGAGACGCCTGAAAACGTTTCAACCAGTTTGCCGGCATAGGTTGGAGCAACCAACATGATGCCCAGCGTACCGGATGAGCCGGTAACAAAATACAACATTGCGCTTAAGCTTGTTGTAACAAAAGCGCGTATTGGTTGGGACTCCGTGGATTTGGCTATCACATTGCCCAAAATATAGCCTGTCGTGTACCCTGTCATTTCCATGGGCCAGGCTAAGGCGGGGACCAATACCGACGTCACCGGCAGTGAGGTCTTTGGTTTGGCATTCATTTTTTCACATTGACGGTTAACAAACCGGGAAAAATCCCGCCATTCGCTGTCACTGATTTTTGACTTGATTCGACCGTTGATTTCATCCAGTTTTTTATCGTCTTTGAGGAATTTTTGAGCAGAGTGCAGGACGGTGGCCCGCGTTTCTTCATCAATGCTGATTTGGCTTAATTTCAAGGCATTGTCCAGAAGCTCAATTAACGTCGCCGATGACGAGGAGCGTACAAAGTAGTTTTGGTCAACCTGCGATTTGATGTAAAACACAAGCGCAACCAGAATACGCAACGCATTCACATGCTTTTCGATGGCTTCGGGTTTGACCAGCAGAAATTTTTCTTTTTCAAGTTCGGCGGGCTTTAACAAATCCTCTTTGAGGGCATCGAGCATTTTTAAAATCAGTCGGGTCTGATTATCGCGTGCACTGACATCGGTGGCGCCAAAAAAGCAGGAGATGGCATAAGGCTGGGGGGTTTTATCAAAGTCAATTTTCTTTATCTTTTTGTAGGTCTCGCGAATGTCAAGCAAAATTTTCAGGAATTCGTCATCCAAACAGTAGGTCATTTTGCCACCTCATATCCTTGTTAATTTTATCTCCTAACATTTTATATTACGAAATCAGTGGTTAAATGCAATGTTAATTGATTAATTTTTACTAGAGTGTTGCAGGAATGGGTTTATTGTTGATTTATTCTTATCCATTCTGTGCTTATTGTGTTTTTTACTGGCGCTGCCATTAACCTCTTGAAAAACAAATGATATAGTGAAGAAAACAAGTGTGTACGGTGTAAGTTATGACGTCCCTCAAGCAATTTTTTTATCTGCTTCGCTTTTCCCATTGGAGCAAGTCGGCTTTTGTTTTCCTCGGGGTTATTTATTCTGGCACAATGGATTACCTGGTCGATGCTGTTCTTGCCGCACTGTCCTTCTGCCTCATTGCCAGCGCTGTGTATATTTACAATGACTTTCAGGACATGGAAGAGGACAGGCTGCATCCCCACAAGCGCTTAAGGCCTTTGGCCAGCGGTGAGATTTCCTTGGACATTGCCTTTGGTACCCTGGTGATGCTGCTCCTGGTTGGGCTATTGATAGCCTGGTCTGTCTCCATGACGCTGGCGCTGATTTTAGCTGTTTATCTGCTGATTAATCTTGCGTATAACCATGTGCTTAAAAACATACCAATTCTGGATGTGCTCTCCATTGCCAGTGGTTTTATGCTGCGCGTACTGGCAGGCACCATCGGCATTGGGCTGCCTATTTCCTGGTGGCTGACGATTACCGCCACCCTTGTGAGTCTGTTGATTGCTCTGGGTAAGCGGCGTTTGGAAAAACAGTTGGGTTTGAAATACGAAACCCGCCCTGTGCTTAAAAAGTACTCCACCCGCACATTGGATTTTCTCATTGGCGGTGTGGCCATCAGTTGTTTTATTGCCTATTTGCTGTATACCCTTTTTGTCCATGACGAGGCGTTTTATTTTCTTCTGACCCTGCCTTTTGCTGCCATTGGCTTGTGGCGATTTGCCTGGTTCACCATGCAGGACAGCGACAGCGATGATCCGGTGTCCCTGTTTTTCAGCGACAATCTGTCGCGTTTTAACCTGCTCTGTTTTGTCTTGCTGACCTTAGTCGCATTAAGTCCGCTGGACGTGTTGAATCAATGAAAGTTAAAAAAACAGCGTGGCTTGTTTTTTTGCTGCTCGTTTTTATCTACCTGTTCATCCTGCAGATAAAGGCCATCTGGCCTTTTACCATTGATGACATGTACATTACTCTGCGTTATGCCAGGCATTGGGCCCTGGAGGGGCAGTTGCTATGGAATATCGGCGAGCCGCCGGTTGAAGGCTATTCCAATTTTAGTTTTCTAATCCTTGCGGCCTACGTGTTGAGGTGGGGAGGGGATCCGGTCTTTGCGTTGAAACTCACGGGGGTATTGGGTTTATTGTTTACCCTGTTGGCGGTTTATCGTTTGTCGAGACTCTGGTTTGATCGCGGCTTGTCGTTGATTCCCTGCTTCTGGCTGCTCTGGTATCGCGGGCAGATCATCTGGTCGGTGGGCGGTTTGGAAACCACGACTTACCAGGCATTGCTGGCCCTGGGGCTTTACTGCCTGTTACGGACGATGGGGTATCCGTGCGCGGCTGAACCACGCAAGGCAGGTCAATGGCCCATGGCGGTGCTCGCTGCTTTGCTGTTTACCCTGGCGTCGATGACCCGTCCCGAAGCGCCAGTGTTGATTATCCTGTTTTATTCCCTTGCCTGTTGGGATGTGATCACACGACAGCGCTCGGCGTTAATGGCCCTGATTGTCAGTGTCCTCACATATCTCATGGCCTTTTCACCTTATTTTATCTGGCGATGGCACTATTATGGGCTGTTATTTCCCAATCCGGTGTATTGTAAAGCCCACTCGTCCGAATGGTTTGTTCTTTGCAGGGAATACCTGTCGTTAGCCTGGCCCTTCCTGCTCCTGGCGCTCTATGCGGCCATACGGGAGCGCGGTAAAGAGTTGCCATGGTATTTCCTGTTGCCCAGTGCCGTTTATATGCTGTTGCTGGTGAGGGCGGATTCCATCGTGGCGTTTGATACTCGCCTTTTCTTACCTGCGTTCGCACTGCTTTTGCCTTTATCCCTGCAGGGAATAAAAGCGCTTTTAAGCCGTTTTTTGCTGGGGGCGGATCCTTCGGTTTTTCGTGTGGCCATGGTGATGGCTTCGTTTTTAATGGCTTTCTTTTTTATTCCTGCCATGACCCTGCCGCAATTACGGTATTTTACACAAAACCCGATTGCCGGTGAGCAACTGAGAATGAAAGTCATTGCATGGCTCGCCCGGCACACGACCGAAAACAGCCGGGTGGTTTTAGGCGACAGCGGCTTTATCCCTTATCGCAGTCGATTGCGTTTTATTGATTCATTCTGCCTGAACAATAAAGCCATGGCGTTGCAGCCGCGAACCGAACGCGATCAGTGGTTTTGCAAAACCATCCTCTTGTTAAAACCCGATGTGGTCATTTTGTCATCGCTGAGAGAAAACAACACAATCCATTACCTGCCAGTCGATCACTGCCTGCAGAAGGCGTTGACAACGAACAGGAATTACCAACTGAAAGCCCTCTTTTACACCGTCGCTAATCAGCAGTCCTACCGCTATGAAATTTTTCAGTTATCAGGCGGGGAGGCGCGTTCTCTCATCCCGCGGTAGGAAGCCAGTGGATTCCTGCCTACGTGATTAACGAGGCTTTGTTAAGAAAACTTCCTCTTCGCCATTGCATTTTAAGACAAAGACTTTAGTATTACCTCCTTAAGTTCTCTTTGCTGGCACCTGTGGAATCAGGATTAAATCAAAGGATGTGTCAACCATGTCAATTCTTGGTGGATTATTGTCGAAAGTATATAAAAAATTGCCTTCGCTGATGTTTGATATCGCCGCTATTCCTGCTGCCTGGTATTTTGCTTATTGGCTGCGCTACAACCTGCAGCCATTTCCTCACCATTTGACCTCCATCTACGCTGTTGCCGCGCTGTTACTGCTCATGACCATTCAGGTGGGCTGTTATTACTACTGCAAAGTCTACCGGGGGCTTTGGCGTTTTACTTCGATTAATGATGTGATTCGCATTATTAAGGCAACGCTGCTCGCGATTGGTCTGGTCATCCCGGTTTTTTATTTAACCTCGCTGCTGCAGCATGTGCCGCGCTCGATTTTACCCATGTATGCCCTGGGACTGGTGACATTGCTTTGCGGTGGCCGCTTGGTCATGCGCATGTATCGCGATCGCAAGGGGCGTGAGGACATGTTACTGGAAACGAAACGGGTGCTGGTGATCGGCGCGGGTCATGCAGGGGAGGGTTTGCTGCGTGATTTGAAAAAAATGAACGCCTACTCTCCTGTGGGGCTGGTGGATGACAATCCCGGCAAACGCGGTATGGAAATCCATGGTGTGCGGGTTTTGGGTTCTGTCCGTGAGTTGCCGCAACTGGTGGTGAATCATCAGATCGATTTGCTTTTTATCGCCATTCCTTCTGCCCGTTCGGCGGCAATGCGCCGTATTGTGGACTATTGCAGCCGAAGCCGTGTGCCTTTTCGCACCCTGCCTGGCATTTCGGCCCTGGTGAATGACCAGATTGGGGTGAAAGCCTTGCGCGAGGTCAGCATTGAGGATTTGCTCGGCCGCGATCAGGTGCAACTGGAATGGGATAGAATAGCCGGCGCCATTCGCGGCAAAAAAGTCATTGTGACCGGCGGGGGGGGATCCATTGGCGAGGAATTATGCCGTCAGGTGATGGCCCATCATCCGGCGCAATTATTAATCATCGATAACTCTGAATTCAATTTATATAAAGCGGATTATGAATTAAGGGATGCGTTTCCTGAGGTGCCGCTGCTGTTGCGGCTGACGTCCATTACCGATGCGTCAGCCATCGATGCCATTTTCCATCAGTTTAAACCTGATTTGGTGTTTCATGCTGCGGCCTATAAACACGTCCCCCTGCTTGAAGATCAGGTGCGGGTTGCGGTGCAGAATAATATTCTGGGTACCCAGGTTGTCGCTCTGGCGAGCGCTGAGGCAGGCGCAGAAAAATTCGTATTAATTTCCAGTGATAAAGCGGTGAATCCCACCAACGTGATGGGTACGACCAAGCGGGTGGCGGAAATTTATTGCCAGAATTTAAATGAACGGGTGAAAACCCAATTTATCACGGTTCGTTTTGGCAATGTGTTGGGTTCGGCGGGGAGCGTGGTTCCTTTGTTTCAGAAGCAACTGGATGCGGGCGGCCCGTTGACAGTAACCCATCCCGACATCCAACGTTATTTTATGACCATTCCCGAAGCCTGCCAGCTGATTTTGCAAGCCATGGTGAATGGTCAGGGCGGGGAGATTTTTGTTCTCGATATGGGGGAGCCGATTAAAATCAGTTATCTGGCAGAACAGATGATTCGTTTGGCCGGCAAAGAACCCGGTAAAGACATTGTCATTAAATACACCGGATTAAGACCCGGTGAAAAATTGTTTGAAGAGCTTTTCCATGAATCAGAGCAATTAGCGAATACGGAGCATGAAAAATTATTCAAGGCACGCTTCCGTAAAATTGACTGGCGGGAATTGCTGCAGACTCTGCGTCTGATGAATGACGCTTGCCAGACGCATAATCATGATGAATTGCATGTGTTGCTTAAAAGTCTGGTACCCGAGTTCACTACACGCTTTGAAACCCCCCATGAATCCGATTGCAGGAATTAACATGACCATCAGTTACGACGAATTTGCCAAAGTCGATTTACGTTCTGGCACTGTCATTAAAGTGGAACCGTTTCCACGTGCCCAAAAACCCGCCTACAAAGTCTGGGTTGATTTCGGGCCGCAATTGGGGGTATTGCAAACCTCGGCACAGGTCACGTTTCATTACACGCCTGAGACTCTGATGGGCCGCACAGTCATTGGCTGTGTCAACCTGGGTGAAAAAAATATTGCCGGCTTTACTTCACAGTTTTTACTGGTCGGATTTTCGGATGAGCAAGGAGCGATTTGCCTGGCCACGGTCGACAAACCGGTCCCCGATGGGCAAAAACTCCATTAAGTGGCATTGACCTCCTGTTGCTTATCTGATGTGATGGAAGCCTGTCTTTTCACTTAGGGAA
This sequence comes from Legionella taurinensis, assembly GCF_900452865.1. Classification (NCBI taxonomy): domain Bacteria; kingdom Pseudomonadati; phylum Pseudomonadota; class Gammaproteobacteria; order Legionellales; family Legionellaceae; genus Legionella; species Legionella taurinensis. Next base: position 2,128,264 of record NZ_UGOZ01000001.1, on the reverse strand, counting down.
TGATCATGAAAATCGTAATTATTGGCGCATCCGGTACCATTGGCACGGCCATCGTGCAGACGCTTGAAACAAGGCATGAGGTGATTAAAGCCAACTACAGCGGCGGCGATATTCAGGTTGATATTACCGATAATCAATCGATTGCCAATCTCTTTAAGCAGATTAAACACATTGATGCGGTGGTTCTGGCAACCGGTAAGGTTCAGTTTGATGACTTCATGGCCATGGATGATGCCGCCTACCAGATTGGGCTTCAAAACAAGTTAATGGGGCAGGTCAATGTGGTGCTGGAAGGCCGAAAGCATTTGAATGAGGGCGGATCATTTACTTTAACCAGCGGAATTCTAAGCTGTGATCCGATTCGTTATGGAACTTCAGCGTCCATGGTTAATGGGGCAATTGATTCCTTTGTCATCGCGGCAGCCATTGAAATGCCCCGCGGCCTGCGCATCAATGCTGTCAGTCCGACGGTGATTGAAGAAGCCATGGACAATTATGCGTCGTATTTCCGAGGCTACGCGCCCGTTACCGCCGCCCGCGCCGCGCTGGCTTACAGTAAAAGCGTGGAGGGATTGCAAACCGGTCAGGTTTACCGGGTGGAATAAGAGGGCTTGCCTGACGCTGGAATGGATCCCCCGCCTTCGCGGGGGATGACAAGGAATTGATTAATCCGAAGCTTTCAATCGATCCGGGAAGATGTCTTTGAACTGAACGTGTTTGTTACGCTCCATGGCCTGGACGCGTTTTTTATGAAAACCGCCCAAGGTGTAAACCAGAATGGGACCAATAAAGCTGAAAAGGCCCATGCCGAAGGCAATTTTATAAGACATGTCTTTGTTTAATAACAACAGGATTAAACAAATCACCATCAGAAATATGGCCACAAGGCCAGTATAGGGCGAGCCGGGTGTTTTGTAGCGCAAATCATCGGTGGTATAACCAGCTGCATACAGGCGCTTGCGAAAATTAATCTGCGCCCAGCAGAGTGAAATCCAGGCGGTGGCGCCGGTGAAACCGGAAACCAGCAGCAGCGCAATGTAGAGCATGGACTGGCCGAAGAAATAACCGGCAGCCAACAGCAGCCAGATGGCAATCAGCGTCACAATCCCCGCATTCTGGGGAACGGCATTGCGGTTGAGTTTGCTCAAGACATGGGGGGCCATGCCATTGCGTGCCAGAGCATTTAAGGAACGTACAATTCCGTAAACGCCGGAATTGGAGCAGGACAGGGTCGCTGTCAATGTCACAAAACTGGTGGCGGCGCCGGCCCAATGCAGACCATAAAAATTCAGCGCATCCGCAAAGACCGAATTGGCAAGGCCCGCTTTTTGCCAGGGGAAAATTAAAACCAGGCAGAACACTGGAATGATGTAGATGAATAAAATCCTGAACGTGACATTGCGCACGGCACGCGGAATCATGCGGGCCGGGTCGATGGATTCGCCCGCAGCAAGGCCGATGATTTCCGAGCCTTGGTAATTAACCAGCAGCAACACCATGGCCGTCAGCAAGACCAGGTAGCCATTAGGAAACATGCCGCCCTGATCAAAAATGAATCGTCCGCCAATCACCCCGGCCGGTTGTGGACCATGGATAAAGCCGAAGAAAATCAGGATGGACAATCCCACAAACCCCATTAACGCCGTGATTTTAATAATGGCAAGCCAGAATTCGATCTCACCGAAGGTGCCCACTTTGGCGATATTGATGTAGGTGATGAGGAGGCCGAAGCACACTGCCCATACATAGCCGTTAATGCCGGTAAAATGCTGCATGATAATGCCGCCAGCGATGCATTCGGCGGGGATGTAGGCTACCCAGCTAATCCAGTAGGACCAACCGACGCCGCAGGCAATGGACGGGGAAATGAATTCAGCGGTGTAGTTAATGAAAGAGCCGGAAATGGGAATGGCCACGGCCAGTTCACCCATACACAACATGGTGAGATAAATGATTAATCCACCTAACACATAAGCAATGAATACAGCGGGGCCGACCTGGTTAATGACTTCACCAGTACCAAGAAAATAACCTGATCCGATAATACCGCCTAATGCAATCAGTTGGACATGACGGTCTTTTAACCCGCGCTTGTAGCCGCCATCATCAATTGGCGAGCTGGTGGTATGGTTGTAATTAATCACTAACTGTTTGGTCTCTCAAAAAAAGTTAATAGGGAGGCAGAATTGTACAATAATTTTATAATCTGTCCATATTTTTTTACGGAGAAAAAGGACGGGAAAGAGATTTTTATAAGAAAATCTTCTTGAACGCAAGAGAAATTTTTTAATCCTTGCCTTCATTTCTCTCTTCCCACAAAGGGTTGGCTTTTTTGGTTTATTAATCAACACCGAGAGTATAAAAACGTTCAACGCCGATGGCTTCAAGAAAAGCCGAATCATGAGAAATGACAATCATAGCGCCGGGAAATTCGCGCAAAACCTCAATGACATGCTTTTGGGTGTCCAAATCGAGGTTATTGGTGATTTCATCAAGAATCAGGAGTTGCTGTGGAAAGGCAGCAATGACAGCCAGCGCCAACCGGGCTTTTTCACCGCCGGAGAGTGTGGCTACCGGCGCATGGACTTCCTCGTTTTTACGAAAAAGAAACGCGTTTAAATGCCGGCGGATGGCCTGACTCTGCCAGCGAAGCGGCAACGATGCAATGGTTTCATACACACTGAGCCTGGGGTTAAGCGTGCTGTAATGCTGATCAAGGTAACCCATCGCCTCCTTGGCCGGCACATGCCATTGTCCTCCAAGACGCGGTACCGAGTCCGACAACAGGGCTTTCACCAGTGTCGATTTGCCGATGCCATTAGGACCTCTCACGGCAAGGCGCTGATGACCACTTAACGAAAAATGAATGTTATGTAAAAGGGGTTTGTCATACCCGATTGTTCCATTCTGAATGTTGACTATCAATTGATTGCCCTGCGTTTTATGGGACAGCGAAAAATGAGGGCGGATGATTTCGGGTTGCCTCAATCGTTCTTTTTCTTCAAACCATTGCTGTTTTTCGCTCTGGAGGTGTTTACTGTTTTTATTGGCCGTGCGCTGCCCCCGTCCCTGGGCGCTTCGTAGTGCCAGTTTATCGCCATCGTATTTTTTTTCACCATGAACACGCTTTTTCTTCGTCCGTTCCTGTTCTTTCATCACCTGCTGGTGAAGTGCTTTTTTTTCCCGTGACAAGCTTGAGATCGCCTGGCTGATTTTCTGCTGGCGTTGCAGCAGCGACTGGCAATAATCGGCATAAGATCCGTGATGGACCGTAATTTGTTGATTGTCCTGAATATGCCAGAGCGTATGGACGCTTTGACGCAATAACTGCCGATCATGAGAGGCGATAACCACCGCGCCTGGAAATCGGTCAAGGAATTTGAGCAGGCTTTGCCGATTGCCGGCATCGAGATGATTGGTGGGTTCATCAAGCAACAGAAGCGAGGGCTGATGTGTTAACGCCTCATTCAAGGCGGCATGGAAGCGTTGAGCACCGCTTAACGTCTCGTAATGATCCCCGCGGGGTATTTGCGGCACGTGGCCAATCACAAGGCCGGGAGGATGGATTATCACCCCTTCATCGGGGCTTCGCTCTCCCGCGAGCAGGTTTAACAGGCTGGATTTGCCGCTGCCGTTTTTACCGATGATGGCAATTCGTGCGCCAGGCATAATCCGGGCGGTAAACTGGCTGAAACAGGGTTTATGAGGTAACGAGAGGCTGATCGCTTGCAATTCAACAGGTCTAAACATAACAATAACTCAAAAGAAGACTACCGCAGAGAGAAACCCTCTGGCCGTGTGCAATTTATTGAGTAATGTTGTTCATTTCAGGTTCTACCTGTTGTATTAGTAATACAAAAGCACAATTTTAACCTGTTTCTCGACCATGATGCAAGCGGTCTACCATTACGTTTCCGGATTGGACTACACGAGTCCATTCCGGGTTTAATGATTAAGCATCGCTTGATTAGTACGACAGCATTCAACCAAATCATAGAGAGAAAAAACGGCTCGATTGAACTGCTGTTTCAATGCTTTGCCATAGAGTTCAATGAATGTCTCTATTTCCTCTCCAAGTGAACCCTGCTGCAGCGCAGCCATATCGTTTTCACTGAGAACGACATCATTGCCCTTAAGCCGTTCAATCAGGTGTTTTGCTGCTGCTTTTTTCTCCGTGCCTGTGAATTGGCTAAAAATAGACCAATGATAGCGCTCAGGCTTTGCATCCCGGGCCGTATGGTATTGCTCAAGAATGCTAATCAGGCTTGATACTGGATCGCGTGTATTGAGGTAGTCAATCAGATCCTCAAGTGTGCTAAGGGGCTTGTCGCAATGAAGCTCCTTCGCTAAAGCCTTGCCGTGTTGGGCCATGAACGCATCGAGACGGTCATGCAAACGGCCATTAAGAAGCACGCTTTCATCATGCAGGTTAATGCCTTTATGCGGGGATTTCAGGGCTTCAACCAACTGTCGAATGGCTGATTCCTTGTCGTCTTTGGTGTACTGGAACCAGGAAATGGCGTGCCTGGTTTGACCGTAGTGGCTCCTTGCCTGTTTGTAATTCTCCAACTCGCTCATGAGGGCGGCCAATAAGGGCTTATTATCGATCGGTGGGTTGGGGACAGGAAGACTTTTTTCCTGAATCTTAAGTTCCTCCTGATCGGGCGTCTCTGCCTGTTCTTCTGGCGGTTCGATCAACAGCAATGGCTGTTGATGTTCCTCGGCCTCTCTTTTTTCCAGCGCATCAAATAAGGCATGCAGTTGTTTTTTTTCGTCAAACCCATGAGGCGTCAAATCATGCTTTTTCAGGTAGGTTCTGATTTGGCGGACAGCGTCTCGCGCTTTGGGTTGATTTAAGAGATTGAGCGCATCCTGATTTAAGTTGTCGTCGGCCTCTTTTCGAGTGGCATAGACTGGGAGTTTGCTTACCCATTCATCAATCAGGGGTTGAATTTCTTCCATCGCGGCGAGGTCATCCATGATTTTCTTTTCCAGTTCAAAATCATAAAAACGCATGTTCAGGTTCTGTTTGTTCCTAATCATTAAATCCTGGATGTGGGTAATGATTTTTTTTATTGCCAAAGCCTGGTTGGCGAGCACCTGCGCCAGAGCCAGCGGCGAGTTCGGAATAAGCAGGGCGTTGAGTTGAGCGCGGGGATCGTCAGCCAGTTCCTGCCTGGCTTTTTTAAGCAGGGCAAAAAGCAGCAAATCACTGTGTTTTTTAAGACGTTGCAGTGTCTCACCGGACAGGGCACTGGCGGGCTTGCCCTTTAACAGCGAGACAATGACTAAGCCTTTTTTCTGGGCTATTGCTTCCTCAATGACGCTGTCCAGCGGAAAGTGTTCTAACAGCACGCTGATAATCAGGGGTTTTTGCAGGTTGGCGGCAAAAATATCAATGATTTCCTGATTGACTGGCGGTTTGTTTTCAAGCTGCTGAAGCAATTGATTCAGGATAACCTGATCACCCTTATCCAGGGCATTGCTGATCAGACGGCTGCGTAAAAGCCCCTGACGATGCTCGTTTCGGACGTGGGAGGCCTTAAACAGGCCTTCGTCGCCAATCATGGTATAAATGGAGGAATGCAGCGCAGCAAATGGACGATAGCGCTCCGTTTTGACCAGCTCATACAGGCGGTAGAGCGCTTTGGGATAAACCCGTTCATAAATGGTTTGGGCATCGATTTCCGAATCCGGGTTGGCAACACCAAACAGTTTGTCGAGCTTTCCATGCAGGGCTTTTCGGTCATCAAAGGACAGCGGGCTTGCCAGTAATTCATTGACCACCGCACTGGCCTGGTGTTCACAGGCGAGATCAAACAGCTTGTGTAAATCCGCGGTCTTAAATTGTTCTGTCTGTTTTAAACGCTGCAGCAATGGCACATCGTCGTGGGTTAGCGCATGATGGAGAAATTCCTGATAGTTTGCAGCCATATCGACCTTGCCTGCCGCATAAAGTAGAACGGCTGGGGAGGCATGATGGAACAGGCGGTTGAGGTTGTCTCCCAATTCCCGATGAAAATGGGTGAGAAAATCCCTGTTTTGCAACAGAAGGTGCAACAAATCGGCCGTCGGCTGCTGGATTGCCAGAGTAAACAGCATGTCAGGAATGGGGTGCTCATGGACTCTTGCGCCGTATTTCAATAATAACAGGATACCGTTCACATGGCCCTGTTGAATGGCGTCATACATGGGCGAGCCTTGGGCACGGAAAGCCGTGTTGATGTACCGACTTAACAGGGCAATGACCCGTTCATCCTCTCTGGCGACTGCTCGTTTAAGCAGAGCCATGTAAACCGCGTTATCGAGAACTTGCGCGCCTTCAAGTAATTTCGCCAGCAGGCCGTATTCTTTTTGGGCTTCCAGATTGAAATGGTTCGTTGGATTGGCGCGAAAACCGGGGTAGTTTTCGAGCATGAATTCCAGAATGGCGGTTTCTTTCCGAGCGTAGGCTTTGACTAAAAGCTGTTCCTGTTCTTCGTTGCTTAAGTGAACAAACGACATGAGTTTCAGCGCAAAGCCAAACCGGTGGTGTTCAATGGCATGCGTTAAAAGGGCAATCAGGCCGCTGATCGATTGGCGGGCTTTACTGCGAAACGCCTTTTCGTCTGCGGCGTTGTCCGCTTTCTCGTGAGTGTAGAGCAGTTGCTCGTACACGTCGGTTAATTGGTGAACGCATTCAGCAAAGTGAGTGGCTTTCAGGGAATCGGCTAAATAAATGGCTGCGTCAAGTACCTCCGTGTATTGATTATTGCTTTTATAGGCGTCAAGCAGTACTTCAATGTAGGTTGAGGCGTAGCGAGGGTAGCGGGCGGCAAGTTTTTCGCAAAATTCACGGCTGCCTATGCTTACGGCATGAAGCAGGTAGTCCTGTTTCTGGTCTGCGCTTAATTTTTTCCAGGCACGGAAGATAAAACCGATTTCCCCGGCGCCAATCAATTGGTAAATTAAGGCTTTGTTTTCTTTTGTGAAGAATTCAGACACCTCTACAGGCACGGCTAAAATTGCTTGAACCTTTTCGAATTCAAAACCAGCCATTGCGGCTTTTAGGGCTTTTGCCGTGTACGATTTGTCGAGACGAAAACCCCTCTTCGCCAGAAAGGTTGCCATCGCTTTATTGCCTGTCTCGCACGCAAAGGCCAACGCATCGACGCCAAAGGAATCGGCCTCCTCTGTCCAGTGCTTCTCAATGAGTGCATTGCGGTCATAGCGGCATAACACCAAAAAAGCGTGCAAATCCAGGCCCTGGCTTAAATCAGGGCTGGGGTGGCTAATGAGTTCGCGGTAGCGATCGGTTCCGGACGTATTGTCTATCCAGGCCTCAAAGAAACGACGATCTTTACGCTTCAAAAGTTGGGGAATCATGCTGGCATCGACTTTAAGCCCCACTTGCAGAAGCTGTGTAAAGGTAGGCAAAGACAGTTTCTGCACCGATTTAAGGCTCAAATTTCTGGTTTTGGCACTGACCGGTGACTTGTCCTTACGGCTTAATTCCTTTATTTCATTCAGCCAGAACTGCACGACAGACTGGCGATCGTGTTCTGCAGCAACCCGTAATGCCTCACTTAAATAGTTGAAGGGGAGGTTGGGGAGATAAGCCCTCAGTGTTTTCAGGCAATCAATATCCCCTCGCTCGCTGATTTTGTGAAGAATACCCGAGAGCTGGGTGGATGAGAGCGCGGTGTAATCAATGGCATATTTTTTATAGAGTTCAAACACGGCACGAAGGCAGGTTGCATTGCGGCATTCTGCCGCTTTGATGAGAAAATGGAAATCCTTGCCGATGTAAGCCTTAAATTCCTGTTTCTGGCTGTCAGAAGCGTATTCGCTCTCATAGGCCTCAAGCAGTTGCGCAAACAATTGCGGATTGCCTTGCCAGAGCGCATAAGTCAGCAGATGGAGCTTATCGTCCTTGTTTTTCAATTTGTAGAGTTTAAGCAGTTCCTTATTCCAGCGATCGGTGTGCATGAGGTAGGCAGCCTGGTAGGGTGTCACCTGATTATGATCAAGGTAGGCCTGGATGGTGTCCGTATCATTAACATAAGCTGCAAAATACAGGCTGTTGTAAACCCATTGTTTATCCGTGATGCCTATCTGGCGATCAAACTCGGTTTGTGTAAACTTGCTTACGAGCGCTTTTTTGTCAGGGTAGACGGCAGGGCTTGGATCGTGAGGATTGGCGTAAATGTGAATGCTCAACCCCACTTGCTCATCCGGATAGCCAAATTGGCGGCATAATTCCTCGATGACTTCACTGGCTTTGGTGAACGTGCGGACGTTTTTAGTCTTTTCAGCTGAAACCGCTTGATTCGGATTGTCTTCATCGTAATTGGGATCATAAATTTCATAACGGCCATTTTCAAACGTCATTTCAATGGCGTGAGTGTGAGAGGCCACATAGCAGGAGCGTCCATCATGGCGCAGTTGCTCAAGAATGGCTGCCCATTGGGTTTTGCTTTCGACTAAACCAATGGCGAACTCTTTCCTGATGGGTTTGCCCTGGATGAGGACTGCTTTTTCCATGTCCCCCTGCAGCGATTTGGCCTGAGTGTATTTGTTGCGGTTAAATTCAATTTCGATGTCGCGGATAAAAAGATCCAGCTTGCTGCCATTGCCATAGACATAGTCCTTCGGCGGGTTTGCCAGCTGACGGCACAGGTCGAAAAATTCGGCTTCCCGACCCTCAAAACGATAACGAATCCGCATACAAACCAGCCCGCCGCAGACACCTTCAGGATTTAATTGAATGGCGGTGTCATTTCGGCTTAAAAGACGGTTGATGGAATTGATCATTTTAATTTGAGCTGGCATTGTAATTCTCAAAGTGATTAACAACGCGTCAATTTTAACTGATTCTGTATAGATAAAAAACAGTGACAAGAGCCAGGAGGCTGAGTTTTACAGGAATTTACGCGAACTTAACAATGCAGGGGGGAATTTGGCGGAGAGAGAGGGATTCGAACCCTCGATACGTTTCCGTATACACACTTTCCAGGCGTGCGCCTTCGACCGCTCGGCCATCTCTCCAACGAGTGGGTGAGAATATACTCAATGGCTTAAAAAATCAATGCCTGATAGGGTAAAGCCATAAAATATCATTATAGGGGCACTTTGACTTTTATATGGGCAATTATTATGATGCAAAAAAATAAATGAGATGAGAATATGTACGTTATCGCACTTTGTGGTCCAATTGGCGCTAATCTTAAGCAACTGGCAAAGCAGATTTCCGAAACAATCCAATTCCGTACGGTAGAAATCGTCAAGGAAGATGAGATACGGAATGAAAAAGGCGAATATGTCGTTACTGATTTAATTGCGAAAATAAAACAGAAACAGGGCGTTTGTCTGTTGGTGGGGCATTTTTTTCTGGTGCAGGATGCACTGGAAAAAGCATTTGACTCCGCGTTAAAATCGAAGTCAAAGGAAGAGGCAGAATCTGCTCCTTCAGCAGCGCAGGCAACGGAAAAATCAAAGACTGGCATTATCGATCTGAAACTTTTCCTGAAAACCGATTCAGATCAGTGCTACCAGCATTACCTGCTGGAAAAATTACATGGAAAAAATTTGGGCCACCCGAAGGAGACAAAGGGAGCGGTTAATAATGAGGCAGTGGATTCAACGGAAACACGCTTGGCTGAGATTTTACAGATCAATCAAGAGTATGGAAAATCCATTAAACCAATAAACGACACCATCATTAATCCTTCACAAAAACAAGCCCATGTCATGGTGCACGACAGCGCCAACCAGGCAATCATCTGCACACTGATTAATTCAATCGTAAATCCCGTGCCTGTTGAGCCAGTGTTTGACGAAGAGCAGAAACCCGATCCAGAACCCATTGGCCCCCGCTTCTTTTCATAATGTCTATAGTTACTTATAGATAAAGGTCTTTAAACGGGCAGATTATGGCTATTCGATGCATCAGTACAGTATCCGGTATGTTGTTCTGTGTGAATGCCTTCGCTTTTCCTTGTTTTATTACACTGGCGAAAGACAATTGCTGGACTAATTACAATGTCAAGGTAGTGGTAACCGATGGCATTACCAATGAGGAAATCACGACAGTCATTATCCCCAAAGGGCAATCGTGGGCCAGGGAGTCGTTCAATTGCCAGCCGGCACAAAAATTCATGTACCGTGCCAGCTTTACTCCAGTAATCTGGGAAAAGGATGCCCACAAGGTTTATCGTGCGCAGCGTTTCTGGTCGATGCCTGGCAGCATTGAGCCGGGGACGACGGCCTGGAATATCCCCGTTTGTTTCACCAGTGATTTTTCGGAAACCCCATACCCTCCCGATGCCACGGGCAAATGCGTTTGCGATTTCAGTACCATCCCACCTGTCTCGCCGCAATGAGGGGAGCGCTTTTCATTGGCGGATTGCAGGCCATTGTGTATCATGCTGGCATGATTGCAGAATGGGAGAGTACCCTTGTTGACTTTACGGCAGCAAATTGCGCAAATGCTGATCATGGGTTTCGACGGCACAGAAATCAATGACCAAAATCCAGTGAAGAACTGGCTTGAAAAAGAGGGCTTGGGTGGGGTTTTGTTATTTGATTATGATCTCGCGGCGCAAGGCCCGGGCAAGAATATCCGCGATGCGTCTCAAGTCAAGGCATTGATTCAGCAATTGCATCACTGCGCTTTAAGTTCTGACGCAGGCAGCGAATTTCCTCTGTTTGTTGCAGTCGACTACGAGGGCGGCGCGGTGGACCGGTTAAGGCACTTAGCTGATATCCCGACAAGCCTGTCGCCGAAACAGTATGCCAGTCTGCCGCCAGAGCAACAGCAGCAGGAAGCACAAAAAATGGCCGACACTCTGACATCCTTAGGTTTTAACCTGAATTTCGCACCCTTGCTGGATTTAAATTTAAATGAACGGCAGGGCATCATCGGAAAACTGGCCCGCAGTTATGGGACGGATGCGGCCCAGGTTGCGGCAATTGCCAAACAATTCGTCACCGTCCTGGCCGACCAGGGCATTACCTGCTGTTACAAGCATTTTCCCGGACACGGCAGTGCATTGGGGGATACCCATGAAGGCTTTGTGGACGTCACTGAAACCTTCATTAAGGATGAATTGCAACCTTATGCTGAACTGCTGCCCCACAACACGTTGCCGGTGATGGTAATGACGGCGCACGTGATTAACCGCCAGCTTGATCCAGACGGCTTGCCGGCGACCCTTTCATCGCGCATCCTGACGGGATTGCTGCGCGATCAAATCGGTTTTGACGGGGTGATCATCAGCGATGATTTGCAGATGCATGCCATCAGCCAGCATTATTCCTTAGCCGATTCGCTTCGTTTAACCATCAATGCGGGCGCTGACATGGTCATTTTTGCCAATCAATTGGGCAGGGTATCGGCCACCGAAGTCATTGATGTGATTGAGGGCTTAGTCCAACGTGGACTTGTTGCAGCAAACCGCATCCAACAGGCCTGCGAGAGAATCAGAAAACTGAAGCAAAAGCAGGGCGCTTCGATTGCAGCCAGACCAGTTCGGGAATCGACTGTCACCTGAGCCGTCCCTGTCTCCAAGGGGGGTAAGACCCATCCCTGTCGTTTGTTATTAAGATCGGTGCCCCCCTGCTGTCTTGCCCGCACAGGCGGGCATCCAGTCAAAATCCGGATAGAGGATGCTTGGGGTACAAAACCCTGCAGAAATTGTTTCTAACGGCGTGTTGCATTTCAAACGTGAACCGAGCCTGTTTACGATTGACAATCAAGGTGGCTATGTTAAAATGGTGTACTCAATGTACAAAACGAGAACATTCTGATATGAAAACAGTTCTGGTCCACACGGAATTTTTTAATCTCAACCTGCTGCTGTTTGCCTGTTGCTGTTAATCCTACTGTATTCCTGTTGGTCCCGAATCCTTTTTAATCAAGAGTTTAGTTATGTGCATCTCCTCGTCTTCCCCTAAAAAAATCTGGTTGAGTACCCCTGTTCTTTATGCCGTGATGATTGCCCTTGGCCTTTTGACCGGCTGGTCTGGCATTAAACCCTTACAGCAATTTGGCTTATTCATCGCCGATGTCTTTATCAATGTCTTTAAATGCATCAGCCTGCCTATTATTGCCTTGTCGATTATTGTGACGCTGTCGAATTACCGCGCTGACGGTCCCATGCGACGCATCTGGCAGCGGGCGATGACTTATACCCTGGGAACTACGCTGATTGCCGCGGCCATTAGTTGCCTTCTTTACATTCTGATTCATCCCAGCATGGTCGGTAGTATTCAGGGATTGGCCGCACCGAAAGCCAATGACTATCAGTATTTAAGCCATGTGGCCAACCTGATTCCGTCAACCATTTTCAGTCCGTTTATTGAACATCAGGTCATGGGGGTGTTGTTACTTGGCATCGTCACCGGTGTGGCGATTCGCTACATTCCTGATCAGGATTCGAGACAAACCATTACCCAGTTTTTCCGCGGCGCCCATGGCTTGTTCATGGTCATTACCAAATGGGTAATTGCCGTGATTCCGCTGGGTCTTTATGGGTTTATTACCGCCACGGTGATTCAATTGCAGAATGGCAAATCCATCAAGGGGATCGGTGAGTACCTGCTGATTGTCGTATTGGCTAACCTTATCCAGGGTTTTGTGGTATTACCGCTCTGGCTTAAAGCGCATGGGATTAAACCTTTTTCTGCCATGCGGGCCATGTTGCCGGCGTTGTCGCTGGCATTCTTTTCCAAGTCTTCGGTCGGTACTTTACCAGTGACAATGGAAACGGCGGAGAAAAATCTCGCGGTTAAGCCCGCCATTAGCCGTTTTGTGCTTCCTTTATGCACCAGCCTGAATATGAATGGTTGTGCCGCCTTTATTTTCGCCACTGTGATTTATTTGATGCAAAATCACGGCATGGTCATTTCCTTGCCCATGATGGCTTTATGGGTCTTGATCGCGACGGTGGCGGCCATTGGCAATGCCGGGGTTCCCATGGGGTGCTTTTTCTTAAGCACCAGCCTCTTGGCCAGTATGAATGTGCCCATTACCCTGATGGGAATTATCCTGCCTTTCTACAGCTTGATTGATATGCTGGAAACCGCCCTGAATGTCTGGTCCGACTCCTGCGTTGCCAAAGTGGTTAATGACAAGACGGTGCTTGAAGAAGAACACGAGACGCCCATCACCGGGACGTCTTATTCTGCCCGAGCTTAAGGACTTAACAGGGGCACAATAATTTCTCACAGAGCGCGTAATAAATCAGGCTTAAAGTCTCCAGTTCGCGCTCTGAAACACATTCATTAACCTGATGAATGGTGGCGTTAACCGGGCCAAGCTCAATCACTTCCACGCCATAAGGCGCGATAAACCGCCCATCTGACGTGCCGCCGCTGGTGGATAACTCAGGTTCTTTGCCCGTGATGGTTTGAATCACTTCCCGTGCACTTTCCAGCAGATTGCCTTGATTGGTCAGGAAGGGAAGGCCGTTTACCCGCCAGTCAATGTCCGCCTTTAAGCCGTGTCGTTTTAAACAGTCTTCCACCTCGTCCTGCAGTTTTTCCGGGGTTTGCTCCGTGGAAAAGCGGAAATTTAACTGCAATTCCAATTCTCCAGGAATAATATTGCCGGCGTGGCCTCCGGCCTTAAGGTGAGTAATCTGCATGGAGGTCGGAGGAAAATGCGGATTGCCTTCATCCCAGCGTCTGTGGGTGAGTTCAGCCAGCGCGGGGCTTACGGTATGAATGGGGTTTTCAGCGAGATGAGGGTAGGCGACATGCCCCTGTTTGCCGTGGATGACCATGTTGGCCGACAACGAACCGCGGCGGCCTATTTTGACCACATCACCCACGTGATGCGTACTGGAAGGTTCGCCGACCACACAATAATCAATGTGTATGCCCTGGGTTTTTAAAGCGGCCATCACGTGCGGGGTGCCTTTATCAAACAGATCCCCTTCCTCCCCGCTGGTGATTAAAAAACCCAGGCTGCCTGAAAAATCGGGGTGGTTATGGATAAAACGCTGTGCAGCGATCATCATGGCCGCCAGGCTGCCCTTCATGTCCGCTGTGCCTCGACCATAAAGCAAGCCATTGCTCTCTGTCAGTTCAAAGGGATTGCTTAACCATTTACCGGCATCGCCGATGGGTACGACGTCTGTGTGGCCGGCGAAAACCAGCAACGGGCTTCCCTGACCATGGCGGGCAAACAAATTGGCCACCGGCGGATTATCCAGCTGCTGGCAGTCAAAGCCCAGCCCTTTTAAAAAATTGGCCATGCAGGGCTGGCATCCGGCATCCTCGGGGGTAACGGATTGAAAGCGGATGAGTTCCGCCAATAAGGCTTTGATTGCCGTCATTTGATGTCTCTCAGCAAGTCATTGATACTGACCTTGGCACGCGTTTTTTCGTCAATCTGTTTGACAATCACCGCGCAATAGAGACTGTGACTGCCATCGTCGCTCGGCATGTTTCCAGGCACAACGACGGAGCCTGCGGGAATGCGGCCGTAGCTCACGGTTTTGGTCAGGCGGTTATAAATTTTGGTGCTTTGTCCTAAATAGACTCCCATGGACAAGACAGAATCCCTTTCGACAATCACGCCTTCGACCACTTCCGAGCGGGCGCCGATGAAGCAATTGTCTTCAATGATGGTGGGATTCGCCTGCAGGGGTTCAAGCACGCCGCCGATGCCGGCACCGCCGGAGAGGTGAACATTTCTGCCAATCTGGGCACAGGAACCCACCGTCGCCCAGGTGTCCACCATCACGCCTTCATCGATGTAGGCGCCGATGTTGACATAAGAAGGCATCAGGACGGTATTTTTACCAATAAAAGCGCCTTTTCTGACCATGGCATGCGGAACAATCCGCGTACCCAGCTCGGCAAAATCACTGCGGCTGTAAGCGGCAAATTTCAGAGGGACCTTATCATAAAACTGGCAGAAGCCGGCATCAATTACCTGATTCGGGTAGAGACGGAATGACAATAAAACCGCTTTTTTAAGCCATTGATGGACTGTCCACTCCTGGTTGATTTTTTCTGCAACGCGCAATTCGCCCGAATCCAGTGCAGAAAGCACCTCGTCTACCGCGGTTTTAATCTCCGGGGGGGCTGTTTCGGGTGTCAGGTGTTGACGGTCTTCAAAATAGGTTTCAATGGTGGTTTGTAAACTCATGATGTTCATCCGGCATGGTGAATGGCGAGGTATAGTATACTCAGATAGTCAGGCGATAGTAATCCCTGCAAAGGTTTGATAATTCCGCTGGTCAAAAGTCTCCCGCTCAGCAATAATAGTTTGATTTTAATTAGAATCACGGAATGATCATGGCTCAAAGTAAAAAAAACAGGATTCTTGCTTTTCTGTTTTTTATTGGTTTTTCAGGCTGTTTTCAGGGTGTTTATGCAGCGCAGCCCAAATGGACACTCCTTCCCACCACACCCACACAGGTGGTTGTCGCGCCGAATGGAACCGCCACCGTGCAATACCAGGTAACGAACAATACCTCCATCACCCGTACGTTGACCATCAAGCCCCTAAGCGGTGTGACTCAGATTAAAAACAGTGCCGGTGAGTGCAGCATTCCTTTTACGCTGGCATCCAAAGCGCATTGCCTGTTGACCTTACGCATCAACGGAGCGCAGGTTCCGGCCAATGGGTTGCATGAAGGGCCGGTTGTGTGTAAAACCCAGGGTTCCGGTGTTGATCCGTTCTTATGTTCGCAGCCCAGTCAGGCAAATAGCCTACAGGTGACGGTCATGAATCAGTCCGTTCAGCTAAACCTGACAGGCTCGCCTTTGCTTTTAGTCGCAGGGGGCAGCTCAGGCAATATCACCGTGACTAACCTGTCGGGACAAACTGCCTTAAATGTAGCTGCGGTGCTCACGGGCACTGCGCTGGATGGTCATGTCGTTCAGGATGCTTCACAATGTACAATCCTTGCTGCCGGGCAATCCTGCAATCTTGTTTTTACTCCGGATAATACCGTCATCCCAGCCACCAACGTGACGATTCGGGGAAGTAATACCACGGGAGTGATTGGCAGTATCGCCGTCAATGCACCGCCGGTGGCCAACATCAGCATCAGCGGTTCCTCAACCCTGCAATTCAATACCAATGGTTCAACAGGCAGCATCACCATCACCAATGATTCCCTGATGCTGGTCGCTCAGAATATCGTGCCGGATTTTTCTGCCACGGCCCTGGCCGGCAATGTGTCGGTTACTGCCAATACGTGTATCAATGTGCTTCCCGGCGGAAGCTGTGTCATCACGTTTGCGCCGGGTGGTAACGCGGTGGTGCCCACTAATTTTCCCATTCAGGGTGCTAATACCAACGCGGTCGTGGGCACGATAGGGATTGATGCGCATGCGTACATTACCAACGGGAACACTTCACTGGTGACGCAATGCAGCGTCGATACCAGTACCGGTAATTTAGGCAACTGTGGAGACAGTGGGGCTGGCGGCCTGGTTGTTCCTGGCGGGGTGACGCTCAATCCGGCGGGTGCCCTGGCTTATATCACCAATGAGAATACCAGTATCGTGTCGTTTTGCAGTGTCGATGCGGATTCAGGGGCGTTAAGCGGCTGTGTTAATACGGGCGCTCTGTTTACTATCCCTACCGGTATTGTCATTAACGCCGCAGGCGATATCGCCTATGTGGTCAACGAAAGCGCGAACTCCGTCACCCAATGCGACATCAATCCCGCAACGGATGAACTGGATAATTGCGTGGAACTCCTCGGCTTAGGGTTGTTTGCGCCATATAATATGGCGATCCATCCGGCAGGCGATTTTGCCTACATTACCGTCATTTCAGAACTCACGCAGTGCAGTATTAATGCGGGAACAGGCGCTCTGCAAGGATGCAGCAATTACAATGATCCTTTATTAAACATTCCCCAGGGCATTGCGGTGAATTCCGCGGGCACCCTTGCTTACATCACGAGCGCCGGCACGAACACAGTGCTTGCCTGCCAGATTAATGCGATCAGCCGTTTAGTTACGTCCTGTGTCGATACTGGGGCTGTTGGACTCGATTTCCCGCGGGAAATCGCTTTAAGTGGCAGCAATGATTTTGCCTATATCGTGAATACCAATGACGATTCAGTGACGAGATGCACCATTGACAATGGTACGAGTTTCATTAACTGTGTGGATTCCGGTGCGACTGGATTAGCTGGACCCCTGGGCATTACCATTCGCTAAAAGGCTGGGTTTCATCCAGCCTTTTACTGCAGATTTTTTGCCATTTTCGCAAACTCGGTTTTATCCAAGGGAAAATCCACTGTCCATCGCTCTTTGGGGCGGGGGAGAGTGGATTGTTTGGCGTACAGTGCCAAATCCGCTTTGGTGAGGCCTTTAATGACATACTCAGACATTAATTTCTCATACGCGTCCGAGGTGGACTCGTACACTGTTTTAGTGAACTCGCCCTTTTCTTCCACAGTAAATGCGTATTTTTTGGCCTTGGTGTCAAAAAAGAAGGTTTTGCAACCCGTTGCCGTAATTTGTCCCGCGACCACGATTTCATCCCGGATGGGCAATTGCTCGAGGTGGCGTTCCAGCTTCAGCAAATTAAAGGCGAGTTTGTCGTCGTTTATAGGCTTTAAGTCGGTCATAACCAACGTTATCCATTGATCCCTCACGTGCTTTTCAAGCACGTAGTACCCTTGCCGTTGAGAAAATTTATAACGATCGTAGCCTTGCTCAATGGTTTCATCGCTGCCGGTGACTAACAGAGGGAAACGGGGCGCTTTCGCGCCAAGACCGGGTTCAAGAAAATAAATGGCCTCGTCAATAACGACGCGCAAAACAACATGGGTAGGCAGTATCTGTTGTGAATCGGCGGGTGAGGCGCCATTTAACACGCGGGCTTCGCAATAACTGACTTCAAAACCTAATTCCTTGAGCATGGTGGCAAGCAACCGCGCTGATTGAAAGCAATAACCGCCCGCCGTGTCATCCATGAGGTTCTGGTAATCAAAAAGCGTGATGTGATGGCGGTTGACCGGATGCTGGCGGCTGATTTTGCGTAATGCAAAATTATGATAGAAAAAAGTGAGCAGGTGGGCGTTATACACTTCTTTTAAATAGTCCGCCCGCTGAGTGGCGTCCAACCCGTCAATGTCCAGCTGTTGCATGCCGATTTTATCCAAATAATTCGCTAAATTGATTTTCATTGTCGATCCTTATTGGGAAGATGAATTTACTATAAGCTGAAAGTCCAGGCCGGCCTAGAGTCTGTTAATGATTTCTCGGATTGAGCCGTCTTTTTTTGCTGAGGGGTTCATCGTCCTTAGGCATTTCCTGAGGCGCTGCTTTCTGCCATATCGATACTTTTTGCAGGTAATGCAAGGTTCCCTCTGGCGGTATCTTTTTGCGGGCGAGTGCTTTATCCAGGGTATGATCACTGTAGAGGGCGGCATGTTTGGTAAGCATTTCGCTGACGGGCGTACAGCGGCCCTCCGCTTGACCCTCCAAAGGCTTAGGTGTGTCGGTGAACAGAAATTGGATGCGATAGTCTAGCGCATTGGAGGAGACGGATTCATAGACTAAGGCGGGGTAGCCGTAATCAAGCAATTCCCTGTTTTTAATCGATCCATCGGGACGAGGGCTTATGTCGATGATACGCGGATCCCAGGCATCTATTTCCCAGACTGACGGCGTTTTCTCATCCTGCAGTTGCAGTGACACGTGAAGGTAACCATGATCAATGAGACTGGATTTTACGACGGTGATGTCAGCGACTTCCCCAGCGGTATGGATGCGTTGCCCGACTTCAACCAGAAGATGCCAGGCTACCTCACGGCAATAGCCAATGCCGCCGTGCTCTATGAGATCATGGACCTGAACATAATCGTTGGGAGGAATCGCATCGATTAAAACCCGGATGGTGTTTTCAAAGTAACCCTGTTTAATTTCCCTGTGAAATTTAATGTAACCGCTCAATTGATTGCCAACCGTTACCTTTTCCCGGGTTGAAGCAATGGCTTCAGCACATAATTCCACAAACTGAAGGCGTGTTAAGGGCATTGGACCGCTCAAAATGAGAAAAAAGCCAATTTTAACAGAGTAAAATTAGCCCTTTATTAAGTAGGTTTGCTTTGGTTGTCACGGGCCCGCATGCCATCAGGCTAATCGCATTTTTTTAGGCTGTGTGGTGCTGGACTGTGGTTGTTCAGGGGAAGTTTTCTGCCAGAAGGATATCTGTTGCAAAAAATGGATTTTCCCAGGAAGTGGGACTTTTTTATCCTCAATGGCTTCTTCCAGGGAGTAATCACTGTAAATATCCTGATGCTTCTCTAATACCTGATGTTTCGGAGTGCAACTGCCCTCTGGTCGGCCTTCCTTGGCAGGAGGAGTCTCTGTAAAAGTAAATTTCTTTCTGTAATCAATTGAATCTGAAAAAAAAGAACGGTGTAATTTAACCAGATAACCGTAGTCGAGCGCCTCCTTGTTTTTAACCGTACCGTCAGGACGTTTACTGATATCAATAATTCGTGGATCCCAGGCATCGACTTCCCACATGGACAGCGTTCTTTCTTTGGCGAGGTAAATTCGGACTTCCAGGTAGGCATGATCCGCTTTCATGGATTTAACCAGGCTGATTTTAGCCACCCCTCCTGCCTGATCAATTCGCCATGCGAGTTCAACCATCAGGTGTTGAGCCATTTCATGGCAATAACCGAGGCCTGTGTGTTCGATAAAATCATGAATTCGAACAGGATCATCCGGTGCAATTTCCCACTTGCCCGGACGTAAGACGTCTTCAACATAGTAATTTTTGTTTTCTTTATGAAATTTCAGGTAACCACTCAATTGATTGCCTGGCGTGACTTTTTCCCGCGAAGCGGTAATCGCTTCGGCACATAATTCTACAAAGTTCAATCGTGTTAATCGCATAAAAAGAGTTCAAAAAATAACAAGTGCGCTCATCTTACCAAGAAAAGATTACCCCTTTATTAAGAAGCACGCCGTATTTTGCAGCCTGTAAAAGGGGAGTATACTGCTGTCCCATTTCAAGTTACAGGACAGACTATGCGCTTGGTAATCACGGGGGCCTCTGGATTTATCGGATTTCATCTGGCAAAACACCGTTTGCAACAGGGTGATGTGGTGGTAGGCATCGATAATCTGAATGATTATTACGATGTCCGGCTTAAACAGGCAAGACTTGAGCAATTGCAGGCTTTTGACAATTTTATCTTTCATGCCGACGATGTTGTGGATGCCGAGACCCTACAGAAACGGTTTGCTGACCACCAGCCGCAACGCGTGATTCATCTGGCCGCTCAGGCTGGGGTGCGCTATTCCCTGACTAACCCAGGGCAGTATGTGCAATCCAATCTGGTGGGTTTTGCCAATATCCTCGAAGCCTGCCGCCATCATCACATTGAGCATTTAGTGTATGCTTCAACCAGCTCGGTGTATGGCGCAAACAGCTGTCAGCCTTATCATGAAGCCCATTCAACCAGCCACCCGCTCACTCTGTACGCCGCCAGCAAAAAAGCGAATGAATTGATGGCCCATTCCTATTCGCATCTTTTTCAATTGCCGACAACGGGATTACGTTTTTTTACGGTGTATGGACCCTGGGGGCGGCCGGACATGGCTTTTTTCTCGTTCACCAAAAACATTCTGGAAGGCAAGGCCATTCAAATTTTCAATCACGGCAGGATGCAACGGGATTTTACCTACATTGATGACATCGTTGCCGGTATTTCTGCGGCCATTGATAAACCCGCCGCGGCAAATCCCCATTGGAATAGCCATGTCCCTGATCCGGCTAGCAGCAATGCTCCTTTTAAAATTTACAATATTGGCTGCGGCACCCCCGTTAACCTGATGGATTACATTGAGGCCATTGAAGAAGCAACGGGAAAACAGGCCCTGAAGGAGTTTTTACCCATGCAAAACGGCGATGTCTTATCCACCCACGCCGATACACAAGCCCTGATTGCTGATCTGGGCTATCAACCTCGAATCGATTTTCGTGAGGGAGTGCGGCGTTTTGTTGAATGGTATCAATGGTTTTATCGATAGCCGCGTGGGCGAGAATCGAGGCCAAGCCTTCGAAATGGTTCCCCCGCCTGCGCGGGGGACGGCAAAGAAAGAGTGAAGGATGGCAAGCGTCCAGGACTGGACGTGGGGCGGAAAACGGCAGTGGCACATTGCCTGGATCACGTTATACCAGTATTTCTTCCCGCAGGCTGCTGATTAATTCATCCTTTTTACGCCATTGTTCATTCAACCACTCCCTGAACGCTGTCTGGGTGTTTTCATCATAAGCCAGTTGCGTGGTGGTAAATTCGTCGGGAATCTGAATCGGCCGAATACAGACTTTAATGACGGGGGCCATGCGATGGCAAAGAAAATCCCATAATGAATAACGCGTATCCGGGTAAATAATGGTCACATCGAGTAAATTGTTGAATTTTTTGCCCAGAGTGCTCATCACAAAGCTGATGCCGCCCGCTTTGGGTTTTAACAGGTGATCATAAGGGGATTGCTGCTTGATTTGCTTCTGGTGAGTAAAGCGCGTGCCTTCCACAAAATTGATGATGGTGGCCGGCGTGTGCTTGAAGATTTCAATGGCTTTGCGGGTGGCTTCAAGATCCTTGCCTTTTTTGTGCGGTTTTTTAGCAAGGTACTCTTTGGAATAGCGCTTCATAAACGGGCAGCCCATGGCCCACCAGGAAAAACCCAGCAGTGGAATCCATTTCAGCGAATCTTTGATGAAAAATTTAAGCATCGGGATTTTGCGGTTAAAAATACACTGCAGGACTACAATGTCCAGCCAGCTCTGGTGGTTGGCAACCAGTAAATACCAATCGTTGCGTTTAAGATTTTCAAGTCCTGATACCTGCCAGTCAATGTGTTGGGTGGCATTGATGTAGGCTTTGTTCACGTCCGCCCAGCAAAAGGCGATGCCGTCGATGACCTTCGTGCAAAACACCTTCAGACGAATACTGGGAATAAGCTTCAATAATCCCATAAACAGCATGGGAATAAAGAAAAAGAAGGTGGACAGGGTAAGCACAGCAATGGCCAGCACACCGTGCAATTGTCCTCCTGAGGTTTTGGTTTGATTCATAATGGATTCCAATTAGTTAAGGGCCTGATGCAAATCGGCAATCAAGTCTTCAATGTGCTCAATGCCGACGGAAAGACGGATAAAACCATCCACAATGCCGAGCTTGCGTCGGGTTTCGGCAGGAATCGAGGCATGCGTCATGATGGCCGGATGCTCAATCAGGCTTTCCACACCACCCAGACTCTCTGCCAGAGTAAAGAGTTCGCAGCGGGATAAAAAGCGGGTTGCCGCGGTGATATCGCCTTTCACCACCATGGAAATCATACCGCCGAAATGGTGCATCTGCTGTTTAGCCAGAGTCTGCTGAGGATGGGTGGCAAGACCGGGGTAAATGACGCTGTCTATCCTGGGATGCTTCTGTAACCATTCTGCCAGGGCCATGGCATTGTCGCAATGCCGTTGCATGCGTAAGGACAGGGTTTTTAAGCTGCGAAGAACTAAAAAACTGTCAAAAGGGCCGGCAATGCCGCCGCAGGAGTTATGCAGGAAGGCCATTTTTTCAGCGATTTCCGCATTATCCCCAACCACCACAATGCCGCTGACCACATCGGAATGGCCGTTTAAATACTTGGTTGCAGAATGCAGAACAAGGTCAAAACCCAGCTCCAGCGGCCGTTGAATCCAGGGGGTGGCAAAGGTATTGTCGACTACCGCAATCAGCTTGTGACGTTTGGCAATGGCGGCAATGGCCCGTAAATCAGCGAGTTTTAACATGGGATTGGAGGGGGTTTCCACCCAGATCATGCGGGTCTGCGGTCGAATGGCTGCTTCAATCGTTGCCGGATCAGTCATGTCCACAAAGCTGAAAGACAAGCCGGAGGTTCTGGTTTTTACCTTATCAAAAATACGGAATGTGCCGCCGTAGAGATCGTCCATGGCAATGACATGATCGCCGCTGTCCAGCAGGTCAATGACAGTATTGATGGCGGCCATACCGGAAGCAAAGGCAAAACCCCGTTGTCCTGATTCCAGGCTGGCAATGCAGGCTTCGTAGGCGGCGCGGGTCGGGTTATGCGTGCGTGAATATTCATAGCCCTGATGAACGCCTGGGGCCGATTGACGGTAGGTGGACGTGGCGTAAATGGGCGTCATGACCGCGCCAGTCGCGGGGTCAGGCTGTTGTCCGGCGTGAATCGCGCGGGTATCAAAATGTGTCTTGTCCATGATCAAAGTCCTTCTTTGGGGCTCTTCCAGCAAAAGTCAGGAAGGCGTTATATACTATAGGTAGCGCGTAATGGCATATCAGCTTGATTAAAGTTATACCATTGCTGGCCGCTAATGAGGATGTGCGATATTTTAGTGAGGGATCCATGGGTAGGCAAGAAATAGACTACGAAAAAGTTGCCTCAGCAGCGGAAATTTTAAAACAACGGGGTGAAGAACCTTCTTTAACCAGTGTCTGCGAAGAGTTGGGCATCTTGTCCTTAACTCCGCAGTTGTCTGCCTATTTGGAAATATGGTACCACACGCAGCCGGAATTCCAACGCTCCATCAATGTCCCATTATCCGATAATATTCAAATCGAAGCGAGCGATGTGCTCGAAAAGAATGTTGAGCTTGAAAAATCCCTTTCTTTATTACGTGCGACCCTTGAATCCACCGCAGACGGCATCATGATGGTCAATGGCAAGGGCCAGGTGGTCGACTGGAACCAGAAGTTTGTTGAAATGTGGCGCATTCCATCTCACATGCTGGAATCCGGCACCGAAAGTATCGGTTTTGAGTATATTCTCGAGCAACTCAGCAATCCCGCCGCCGTCATTGCCGATGTTCAATATTTGTATGAAAATCCCGAGTGGCAGGGGGAATTGCCGGTTTTGCATTTTAAAGATGGCCGTATTTTTGAGCGGTACACCCAGCCGCAGCGCGTCGGCAATGAAATTGTCGGCCGGGTCTACAGTTTCCGGGACGTGACTCAAAAGCGCATGTCCGATGATCAGTTACGCATCCGCGAACGCGCCATTGAAGCCAGTACGCACGGCGTGGCCATTATCGACATTACCAAAGCCAATCAGCCGATTATTTACGTCAACAAAGCCTTCGAACGGATTACCGCCCACACGGAAAGCCAAACTATCGGCCAAAACCTGGCTCAGTTATTAGGTACTAAAACCGATCACGTGAATCAAAAGCGAATTGCGCTCGCCATTCGAGAGTTGCGCGAAGAAACGGTGGAACTGGAAAGTTACCGCCGAAACGGTGAGCTGTTCTGGTGCGAATTAAGTGTTGCCCCGGTCAGCGATTCGTTTGGAAAAGTAAAGCATTTCGTCTGTATTATCAATGACATCACTCAACGCCGAGAAATGGAAAAGCAACTGGTCAGGCAGGCCACACACGACTCGTTAACGGAGCTGCCTAACCGCGTTCTGCTCATGGACCGGGTGGAACAGGCCATTTTACAGGCCAAAAAGAAAGGGTCCATTCTTGCTTTCCTGTTTTTGGATTTGGATCGCTTTAAAATGACCAATGATACTTTAGGCCACAGCATCGGTGATAAATTGCTGCAGGCGGTTTCCAACCGCCTGCTTATCGCGACCAATGATTTTGATACCGTTGCCCGGTTAGGCGGCGATGAATTCGTCATTCTGCTGCAGGACATCAGCAATGAAAAGCAGGCCCAGCAAATGGCGCAAGAATTGTTGCACATGATTGAAAAACCGTTTCAGGTGGATCAGCACAGTTTAAAAATTACCGGCAGCATCGGCATCAGCTACTATCCCAGAGACGGGCTCGATTATGAATCGTTAATGAAAAACGCCGACTTGTCGATGTATCACGCCAAAGACAGCGGCCGTAACAATTACCGTGTGTTTGAACCGGAAATGAACCGCCGCGTCATTAACCACATGCAACTGGATAATGCCTTGCGGGATGCGCTCAAGCGCAACGAATTTTATCTGGTTTACCAACCGCTGATTGATTTAAGGATTGATCGGGTTGTTGGTGTCGAAGCGTTAATTCGTTGGGAAAGTCATTTGTTAGGAAGTGTGTCGCCTATTGATTTTATCGGCATGGCTGAAGAAAACGGCATGATTATCGATATCGGCCGCTGGGTGTTGGAAGAGGCTTGCACACAGGCAGTTCAATGGCACAAGGAAGGCTATGACGATTTAAGTGTCGCTGTGAATATTTCCGGACGTCAGTTCCGTCAAAATTCTCTGCCCGAGGTGATTACTGAAGTATTGCAAAAAACCGGGCTTAAACCCCGCAATCTTGAGCTTGAATTGACGGAAAGCCTGCTGGTCGATGACATTGAAAGGGCGGTGCAAACGATGTATCGGCTGAAAGACATGGGCATTAAACTGGTGATTGATGATTTTGGTACCGGTTATTCCAGTCTTTCTTATCTGAAACAATTCCCTGTTGATAAATTAAAAATCGATCGATCCTTTATCAGCGAACTGGTCAATGTTGAAAACGATGCGGCGATTGCCAGAGCCATCATCAACCTTGGCCACAGCTTAAACCTAGAAGTGCTGGCTGAAGGGGTTGAGACGGAATTGCAGAAGAAATTCATTGTCGAACACGGTTGCGATTACGCCCAGGGTTATTATTTCAAGCCACCTCATAAAGCGTCTTCCATTAAAGAGTACATCGCTCAGTATTTTAAAAAATCATAAACATCCCTTCTCCATGCCTGTTATTTAGAGGTCTTAAGCCGGCTTCGGCACGAATTTTGCTGGATTACTTTTGAAAAAGCCAAGCGGAAAAAGGCTTCATTATTCAATCACGCTGTAAGGAGTAGGTGATGCAATAGGCATTATTTGAAAACAGGTAAGCGTTCTGCGGCAAAGGCAGAAAAGGCAGTAAAAGGATTGACTCAAGCTGTAACCTGTATGGAGGCGGTTTATGAGAAATCTGACCATTATTGGTTCAGGCCTGGCTGGCACGTTATTGGCTCTTTACATGGCCAGACGCGGCTACAAGGTCGATATCTATGAGTCGAGACCTGATCTGCGCCTCAAGACGCAGGATCGAGGCCGGTCCATTAACCTCGCACTGTCCTGCCGGGGCCTTACGGGCTTGGCCGGTGTGGGCTTAAGCGACAAGGCTAAAGCCATCCTGGTGCCCATGCGGGCGCGGGCCATTCACGAGGAAGAGGGTTCCATTAAATACCAGGCCTTTGGCCGCCATCCCGATGAATACATTAACGCGGTGCAACGCAGTGATTTAAATGCGCTGCTGCTGGATACGGCAGACAGCCTGCCCACGATTACTATTTACTTTGACATGAAGCTGTTAAACGTGGATGTGCGCCAGAAAGTGCTGCATTTTGAAGACAAGGCAGGGCAACGGTCGACGATAGCCTACGAGCGATTAATCGGTGCCGACGGGGCTGGTTCGCAGGTGCGGGAAAGCCTGATGCGCGAGGGGCTGGTCACCTCCAGCCGCAATTACCTGCCGCATGGTTATAAAGAATTGTCCATCAGCAGCGGTCATCCTGAACAACTGGTGCGTGAGCACCTGCATTTATGGCCGCGGGATTCGTTTCTGTTATTGGGTAATCCCAACACGGACCATTCCATTACCGGCTCGCTGTTTATGCCCCATCAAGGGGTTAACAGCTTTGCCGAGCTTGATAATGAAGTGAAAATCACCCGTTTCTTTAAACAGGCATTTCCAGATGCTGTCGGCGCCATGCCTGACTTGGTCGGGGAGTTTTTGCACAACCCCACGGGTCACATGAGTACCATTAAAACCTCGCCCTGGTACTACAGGGACGAGTGCCTGCTCATTGGCGACGCAGCCCATGGCATTGTGCCCTTTTTTGGTCAGGGTATGAACAGTGCCTTTGAAGATTGCCGTATTCTTAACGAATTGCTTGATCAATACGATGACGACTGGCAAACGGTCATGCCCGCTTTCTATAAATCCCGCAAGGTCAACACCGAGGCGGTAGCCAGAATGTCGATGGACAATTATCACGAAATTCAGATTGATATACGGGATGCGCGATTTAATTTAAAAAAACAACTGGAACAGGAGTTGATGCATCGATACCCCAATCGATATGTGTCCAAGCATGTCCTGGTCATGTTCACCAACACGCCATACTCCGAGGCAATGGCGCTGGGCGACATCCAGGGCGAATTACTTAACGTCATTTGTGATGAAGCGAGGTGCGTGGAAGAAATAAATTGGAAGCAAGTAGATTTATTAATGGACGAATACGACAAAAAATTGGCGAATTTAGCCCCTCAATAAAAAAATCCCTTAGAATGAAGGGGGTTTTTGGTCAATTTTTTGTCAAAAACTGGTATTCAGGGACAATTTTTTGTCGCTTCCTGAGGTTTGGCCGTGGAATGAAAAAAAAGGAACCACGGTAGAACGGGCTTTTAAGGACGGTAGGCTTCTTTTTTTGTTCAAAAAGTTGGCACGCGGGCTGCAAAAGATAATTTGTCCAACCCATTTTGTGCCTCGGAGGCCGCTATGAAAACGATTCAACTCTATATCGACTCTAAACAACAAGAGTTTATGAACCACCCATTTTTTGAAGTATTGGAACAATTAAAAAGTCTTGAAGAAATCAGCTACTTTGTTCCAGAGCTCACTTTTTGGGCCATGACATTCCAGGATATTTTACGTCTAAACGAAGAGAGAGTGACCGATCCCTACCTTAAAAAAGTAGCTCGTCACCATCGACTGGAAGATGCCGGACATGAAAAATGGTTCCTGCATGATAAAAAGTACATGAGTGCTGTCAGTCATGACAAGTGCTGCTCTCACGACGACGTAGCCTGGCTTTACAGTAAGGAGACTCAATTAACCCGTGACGCCGCGTATTCCATCATGTCTGAGATTTATAAAACAGACGATGAGATACTCAATATTGCCTTGTTGCTGACTCTGGAATCTTCAGGCCATGTGTTCTTTGAAAAGGTGGTCAAACAAGTCAAAAAGACGGGTGAAGACAAAAATCTGAAGTACTTCTCCAGCTCACATCTGGAAGTGGAAATGGCGCATGCTCTCTTTGAAGAAGAGATGGAACGCAAGCTCTTTGAGCGACCAGTTTCTGTGCATACCCGCCGTGAAGCCTTAAAGATGATTGATCGATGCTACGATGCATTCAACAAGATGTTTGATGGATTGATAATTGCATGCAAACAACGTTTGGAACTGGCAAAAGAAAGGAATCAACAACATGCAGCAAACGCAGTGGAATTCGTCTCAGATCAAGCAGTGTAAGAAGGAGTTTGGACAAGCGATGCTCAGCGATGAGCATTCGCTTTTTTCTTTTGGAGAGGATTTCGGCAAACTCCTGCAGGCAAAGCCCCATGCGGTTTTCCAGCCTAAAGACCTGGATGCCCTGCGGGCTATTCTTGCTTATGCTCACCAGGAGAGTTTACCGGTCGTGATTCGGGGAAAGGGCTTAAGCCAGAGCGGCCAGTCCCTGCCCGTTGAAGGCGGCGTTACCCTCCACCTTGAGCATTTCAATCGTGTGTTAGCGCAGGAGGAGGACGCCATCTGGGTGGAAGGCAATGCCACATTCAGCGATTTATTGGCGGTCAGTCTCAAAAAGAAACAGATTCCATATGTTATCCCCTACAACTGCAATCTTTCCATTGGAGGCGTGCTGTCGGCAGGGGGCGTGGGCGCAGCGTCGTTTCAGTACGGCACGGTGATTTCTCATGTGAACGCCCTGGAAGTCATTACTGCGGATGGCGAACGGCACGAGGTGAAAGCGGGTGATGAATTGTTTAAAGCCTGTCTTGGCGGGCAAGGTCAGTTTGGCGTCATCAGCAAAGCCTGTATCCCATTACGTCCCTGTAAAAAAAATGTACGAACATTTTTTTTAAGTTACCATGACGAAAACCAGTGGCGGGATGATCTTTATAAAGTACGGCGGATAGCGGATGGACTGGAGTCTTTTTGCACGCCGGCCATTCAGGGGGCGAGATTAACCCATCACGGGCGTTTCCCCTTTGCCGAGTGGCTTTACGCCATGCACGTGACCATAGAATACGATGAAACCCCGCCAGAGGTCAGTCGTATCCATGATCTGTTAACGCCTGCAAAAATTCTCCATCAACAGGATGAACCCATTGAGTCTTACCTGCATCGTCATGATTCGCGCTTTGCGGCCATGAAAATGACGGGGCAATGGGATTTACAGCATCCCTGGTATGAATGTTTTATGCCGGCGAAAGCCTTGTTTCAGCAATTAAAAGAGGTATTGGCCAGTTTACCGATCCATTATGCCAATATCCTGCAGGTTATTCCTCTGGCCTCCTCGTGGCGCGATACCCTCTTCGCGCTGCCAGACAGCGAGGACATCTGCGCGGTCATGATTTTAAATCCCGGTATTGCCAAAGTGCTGTTGCCGAGTTGCCTGGCCGCCATGCAGGCCTTGGACGACCGTTTCTTAAAAGCGGGCGGCAAGCGTTACCTGTCAGGCTTTTTGGGCGAAGAGATTTCATCAGACTACTGGCGCCAGCATTACAACGGCCAGTTTGAGCACTGGCGCCAGTTAAAGCATGATTATGATCCGAAGCGAATATTTCAATCGCACTTGTTTAAATCACTGGACAGGCGATAAACGGGCGGCCGATGACAGCCGCTCGTTTATTGGGTGATTCAGTGCTGGAATTCCATTGAGCCGGTTTGCTCTTCATTGCCGGGGACCGAGGATGGAGTCTTGGCTGGGGTGAAAAGCAGCAAAGAACCCGCAGAGGCGAACATCGGGCTTCGGGATTTTAGACAAATGAGCAACTCATTCACTTGTTGAAACCGGGGAGCCTCGCTTGAGAAATCCCGGCCCCACTTGTCAAACAGCCGCATAAAAAAATCAAGGCCTGGGGCGCTGCCGCTTTGGCAGGCGATGCCCTGCAGGAAGGTTGTTATCTCGGCGATAACCGGTGCTAAATGAGCATACCATTCGTCCATGGAAAGCGGGTCTATCAGTTTGTCTGCCAATAAATCCAATAGCCTGTAACTGGCCTTATCCTGAAGCAGCCAGCAGACAATGGATTTGTTACCAACGCCATTTTGAGGAGTCCCTGCTACCCGCGTTAACCAGGTATGCGCCGGAATCTGGTCAATGAGCTTGGGATTCTTTTCGAGAATAAGAATGAGGAGTTGTCGACCTTGCGGGGTGGTGGAAAACCAATAAAGGGGGGTGCTTTTGGCAAAACCGGATTTAAACCAGGCTGTGGGTGCGATTGCATCAATCAAATCGGGGTTTTTTGTCAGCAGCCAGATAAAGAAAGGGTGCTCCTCAACGCAAAAGGTAAGCAGATGACTGTTGTTTCGGCTCAGGATGGATGGGGGCATGGCATAAGGTAAATCCGGGTATCGGTCGATGAATTGATCCAAAAAGCCGCTGCTATTAAGAATCAGGCATTCCACTGCAGAAATAACCCACGCCTTCTGTTGGATTTCAAGCCAGGCGGAGACAGGAATTTTTGCCCAGAACTCAGGGTATTTATTCAGGTAGTTCTGAAGAAGGCGGCAACCATAGGGGCTTAATGTCAGGGCTTGCAATAAAGTCAGGGGAATCTCTACATTCGGCATTAGGGTGGTATTTTTCCGGACCAGTTGTTCGGGTGAAAAAGGCGGTTTTGTCAGGGCGGCTCCACTGATTTTATCTAATGTGTTTTTTATGTGCTCATTATCGCGACTCGATTCGGTAATTTTCCAGAGAACGCTAAGTTGAACCCAGGGGCTTATACAGTCTTCCTCTCTGGGGTATTCTTCAAACCATTTTTCCAGTGGGATTTTGTTGGCGATCCACGGCAAGTAAAGAGGGGCGTTATACATTAAATGAAGGAGAGGCGAACTGACGTTAAGTCCCTGGGTTATTTTTTTAGTCCATAGATCCGGCGGAATTTCTAAAAGTGTGAAGCCGAGAAAGAGAGCGGTGTCTTTTTTCTCGCATAAATAGTGAAGGAAGGAACGTGGCTCGTCAGACTCGTTTTCATGGTAGAGGGATGACAACCAATTCACTGTAAAAAGTTTCTGACAGACAGCCTTAAAGGAAACAGGGGCCAGTGCCTGGTCAATCGTTTCAAGGTGGTTGAGTGCATAGATAAAAAGATTAGGGTAGTGTCTAACCGGGATGCCCAACCAGATTTGTTTCATCTTGGCAAACGTGGCACTCAGTTTGTTGCGGTCCGGGTGTTTAAGCGGTGTTCCCTCCTCAGTCGCTTTCACGACCGCCTCGACCAAGCCCTGAAAAGGGTTGCTTTTTTTACTGTCTTTTGGCTTTGCTTTTCCTTTGTCCAGGTTGATGGCCGGCACATGGGTGGGTGTCGGGTTGTTCACGGCAGGACTGGGGGCAACTCTGCGGTTGGGTTGAGTGAACTGCTGTTCAATGGCTTTAGCCTGTTCGGATTTGCCCAAGTGTTTGAGTTTATTGGCTTCGTTAATCCAGTCCTGCTGGGAGGCGGGAATGGGTTTGGGTTCGGGATTGTTGTTATTGTTGTTGTTATTGGGGTTCTGAGTGAGTTTGAGGGTGCTTTGTTTGAGAGGGGTTAAGAGGTTTTTGCGTTGATGGACGCTGCTGTCTTCGACGATGGCGAGTGATTGTGTGGCGCGTGTGAAGGCGGTAAAGAGTTGGTTGAAGTGGGGAGCGAAGGAGGCATCGCCCTGTTCGGCCTTGGCGCGGTGCTGTTGAGATTTGACGGCGGTGTGGTTGATTTTTTTACTGGCGTCATTGCAGGTGTCGTGGTCAAAGAGCCGGTAGGCGGCGATGTGGGGGTATTCGAGTCCTTTGATTTCTTCGGGGGTGAAGACGAGGGGGGTGTTGAATAGTTCTTTGGCTTTTTCCTTCCACTGCGGGAGGGTGACGACGGCGAACTGGGTGGTTTGGGCTAATTGGTTAAGTCGGTGGTTTTTGGCCAGCTCATTGGGCTCGACCCATTGCACGAGTCCGGGATTGGCTTTTTGCTGTTCGGAGGGGATGATGCGTGCGTACTCGAGTTTATCGGCAAGGCCGCCGGTTAGTCGCTGCTTGATGTCGAGGATGGCATTGGCGAGGTCAACGACATGGCCCGGGCATCGGTAGGTGACTGGGAGTTCGACGTGGCTGACGCCTGAGCTTAAGAGGAACTGGCGTTGTGAAAGGGTGTCTTTGAGGCTTTGGTTGCTGTCCATGCAATAGGCGATTTGGCCGTTACGGGCGGCGCGTCGCAAGTTTTTAAGTTCAAGCCCGGAGAGGTCTTGCGCTTCGTCAACGACCACGAGGTCGAAGCGGTCGCTTTGTTTTAAGGTATGGAATTCGGGGTGAAAGGCGGTGTTTTTCTCGTCGTCGTGCGTTTTTTTATAGCTGGTGTAGGCATTGATGAGCCACTGGCGCTCGTTGTCGTTTTTAAACTGCTCATGCCGGGCGCTGATGCCGCCGGGGTTGTCGGGGAGGTAGCCGCTTAAATAGCGGAAGGCCTGATACATGGACTCGGTGTTTTTCAGGAAGTCCTTAAAGTCGTTGCTCAGGGTTTGTTTGGCGGCTTTGGCGGCGTTGAGGTAGCTTGCGATGTGGTTATCGAGCCAGGTCATGAAGTCGGTTTTATCCTGCGCTTTTTTGTGCTTAAGCTCGGAGGCTTCCTGAGCCAGGAATTGCTGATAAGTGAGGAACTGGACTTTTTTTCCGGCTTCTGTCTGGGCGGCTGGCAATTGCAGCCACATGCTGTGCATGGTTTCGGCTAATTTGGCGGATTGGGTGACGTAGAGCAGGGGCTTTTCCGGGACTTCCGTGTATTGATTAACGGCCTGCTCAAGGATGGCAAGGGCGACACAGGATTTTCCGGAGCCGGCGGCGCCGCTGATGACGGCGGGGAGCGGGGTTTTTACGGCCTTCTCCTGGATATCGCTTAGGGTAATGAAGGTCTGGTTGTAGAAGGTCGCTTTCTGGTATTCAATGGGCTCTTCTTCCTCTTTGGACTGCGGGTTGGCCCACAGGGCAGGCAGGGAGTCAGCCTTGACAAAGGTGAGTTCCCCCTTGCTAATGGCCTCCGGCACGTTCTGCTCTAAAAACTGGCGCAGGACCTGCGGCTTTAAGAAGCGGCTTTTGTGGTAATCGTGATTTAAAACCACGTCTAAAAGCAGCAGGCAGGATTTGCCGTTGACCGTCACCGTGGTAAACAGCAGACGGTCGCTGTGGTTAACCCGCACACTGTAAACGTTGTGGCCGGCTAACTTTTCCAAATCCGCTTCTTTGTAGTCCCCGTTTAACAGCTTGCTGACGACGTCCCTGTACTGAATTAAATAATCACTGTCCCCTAATACTTCCTGCCAATATAATACTTTTTGCACGAATTGATTCTCAATATTCAAAATGGGTGAATATTAATCAGTTTGTATTGAAAAATCAATTGCGCTGCACCAGCCTGCTGCTTGAAAGCGTCTTGCAGAGTGGGGTACTTACCTCATTTAATAGGCTTAAACGCCATCAATGAAAAAATACTGTCTGTTTTATAATGATCCACATAACGAAAGCCCGATGGCTCGATGCGTTTCTGCCATTCACTCAGCGTGCGCTGCCTGCCGCCTAAGAGGGCCATCATGACGATGTCCATCGTCTTGTTAGGATGCGGCAGGTCATTGTCCGGCAGGACCTGTTCGGCAATAAACAACATGGCCTCTGCAGGCATTTGCCGACAGCAATTGCTTAAAATCTGATGCATCATGTCGTCATTGAAATCGTGCAACACCCCTTTAAAAAGGTAGGCGTCTGCTGTCGGGATGGTTTTAAGGAAATCGCCTCCCTGCAGCTGCAGGTTAGCCGGAAAATCATGGGCGTTGAGCTGACCGATAACTTGCGGGGAGTCAAACAGAATGACGTTGACTTCGGGATGCTTCAAGGCGATGGCTCTGGCGAGACCGCCTAATCCGCCGCCCATGTCGGTCAACGTGTGGAAAGCGGAAAAATCATAAGCCCTGGCAATCGCATTGTCGTCGTAAGTCGACAGTTTAGCCATGCCGCGATCGAAATTACGCTGTTTCTCAGGGTGCTGGCTTAAAAAATGGAAGAAATCGTCGCCATGCTGCTCGCGAAAACCGGCTTCTCCGGTTTTCAAGCTCTGGTCAAGGGCTGAAAAAGCCTGCCACCAACTGTCATCCACCATGCACAGGACATCGCGGATGGAATGGGGATCATCGTCACGAAGCGGTTTGGACAGGTCGGTCAGCGAGTAAGTGCCATCGTGATGATGAAAGAGCTGGTAGGCTGAGAGAAACCGCAGCATGCGATCAAGCAGCTCAGGCTGGGTACCGGTTGCCTCGGCCAGGGTGCTGACGTGGATGGGTTCAGACGACATATGGTTGGCAACGCCCAATTTAGCCACGGTATGAATCGCGCGGGAAACAACATACCAGCGGGACATCGCGGCTAATTGCACATGCGGTTGTTCCTGTTGTTGCATCTTGCAAGTCCTTTTGTTAGAAAATTTTACCGAAACGCTATAGTCGCAGGCAAAAACCATGCTAACTTTAGCAGATTGCTTCTCTGATTATTGTAGATTGATCCCTGTAACTTAGCATGAAAGCCAGCGAATTATCGTTTCTATCATTGAAAAACCATGAAAAGGCCATCGCCATGGCGATTGCGGCTCTCTTCGCCCTGTTGACCCTGCTTGAGATTTATAGACTCTTCAAACCGCTGGATACCCAACCCCTGCGTACCAATCCGGCGCCTGTGATTGCAGAACAATCCATTGCTGCCCATTCGCCGGTGTTTACGGCACCCCTGTTCGGTGATTATGTGCCGGTGAACATGGCGGATGAAACCATCAAGCAGTCAATGCTCGATGTGGAGATCGTCGGAATTATGTATTCCACGCAAGCGGATGATTCGCAGGTGCTGCTTCGGGCCGGGGGCGGTGAGGAAAAGTCTTACCGGGTGGGCGATACCTTGCCTGGCGGCGCCGTGATTAAACGCATCGGCAAAGATGGCGTAGTCGTTTTGCATAATGGTACACTTGAGAGTTTAAGTTTGCCTAAGAATGAATTGCGCTTCGAAGAACCGGCGAAGCCTTTACTAGAGGAATAACGTATGCGGGCAGGTTTTCGTGCGGCTATGACCCTGTTGTTAAGCTTGTCTTTAGCCGCCTGTGTCAATTACACCAATTTATACCGCGGCATCGCCAGTTTTAAGGCAGAGGATTACCGCGCCGCCTTTATCCGTTTAAAACCCGAAGCCTTAAAAGGTCAACCCGATGCCCAATATGCCATTGGCTACATGTACTATTACGGACAGGGTGTGGTTGAAGATCGTAAAAAAGCCTGGGTGTGGATTAACCGCGCCGCGCGTGCGGGTCAACCCGATGCCATCCAGGCTCTGGCCATCTTGACCCAGCCGCCGGCGCCGCCTAGAAAATCACGTAATTTCGCGGCAGCCAGCCGTCGCCTGGGTTAAACCGGCTATTGGTTTTGCCATTCCATGGTTTTGGATGGCGCTTCTTCCTCTTTGGACGAAGGGGCCGGGGAGAAAAACTGCGGTGAATGCGAGCCGGTCTCGGCGGGCGGTTTTTTGTTTTTGAAAAGCAGTTCTTCCAGCGGTTTTAGAGAAATACCCTGTTTAAGCATGGGGTCATTTAATTTGTTGGCTACTTTGACAAAGAAAACCCTCCCATCCTGAGAATCACCGCCAAGATATTTTAATACGTCCCCGATAACGGGCTTCATCAGCTTATGCAATTCATCGACGGAAACACTGTCTATCAGTTTATCAGCGAGCAAGTCCAGTATTTTATAGCTTTTCGGATCTTGAAGTAACCAAAGCAGCACGCATTTTTCCCGGTGGTGATTGGCAATGGGTTTCCCTGGCTTTTCATGCCAGACTGACGGGGGAATCTGGTTAATGAGGGCAGGATGCTGTTCCAATAAGAACTGAAAAAGGGGACGTCCTGCTACTGTGCTTGCAAGCCAGTAAAGCGGTGTGGTTTCTTGCACGTCATCGTGGTGATACCACGCGTTCGCAGGGATTTGTGCAATTAACTTGGGATTTTCAGTGAGTATACGGGTAAGAAAATGCAGGTTTTGATCGGCGGCTAAGCATTGAATCATTGATCCTTTATGGCTTTGTCGGTAAAGGATTTCCGGTTTGATTTTGAAAGGCAACTCCGGGTATTGCTGCAGAAGCCTCTCTAAAATCGGGCTGCCTTCAATGGCCAGGCTTTCAAGTGGAGTAAGCGTCTGATTGAACAGATGGGTTTCTTTAAGCCAGAATTCGAGAGGAATTTTAGCCAAGGACTCCGGATTTTTATCAAGCCAACGTCTCAGCAGGTTGCTCCCTTCGCGGGTAAAAAGCAGCGCATGGAGCAGGGTAACGGAGCATTGAACCCCATCTCGGATGACCATAAAATTTTCACGGCATAATTGTTCAGGTGAAAAGGAGGGGACTGAACTGCTCAGGTAATAAATTTGTTTGTAGAGTGGCAGGACACGCTCATTAACATCCCGTAAATCGGGATTGGCTTTAAACGGGGCAAGCATCAGTGAAACCCATGGGGTCATTCGAGCGCCCTCCGCGTGAGTGTATTCTTCAAACCATTCCATCAAGGGAATTTTTTCCAGGGCTTCACCCTGATTGGCTTGCGCCAAGAGTTCGAGAATGTGCGGGCAGCTAACCGTTAAGCGAAAAAGCAGCGAGGTACTCACAGACTCATGCGCTGCTTTTTGAATCCATAACGCCGTGGGGATAGACCTTAGAAGAGCCGGAGTATGTGTTAATTGATGATGCAAAATGGTCGCTGTGACATTGTTATCGCATAGAAAATGCAAAAGCGAACGTTCAAGCCCAAACGTATTGACGGTTAGTGATAATGTTTTAACCGTAAACAGTTTTTTATAAATGGCATCCAGTGAGACAGAGCCTAAGGCTTTCTTCACTTTGTTGTAATGGTGAAGCGAGTAGATGAACAAATTGGAGTATTGTCGTTTGCGGGTTGGGATAGGGATGGTCAACCAAATTTTTTCAAGCTCGGCGGGGTTAGCGAGCCGTTCATGATTAAACACCTTTTTTTCTTTCGCCGCGGTCACCAGCGCCATGACCAGTGTTTCGGGCGCGAGTTCTCTGATTGTCGGGGCGGGGACTGGTTTTTTCCCCGCTTTTTTGCTGATTTGGTTAATCTTTTGCAGCGGGAGAGTGGTGTTTTGTTTATTGGCAGATTGCTCAACGGTCTTCTGGGTGAACTGTTGTTCAATGGCTTTAGCCTGTTCGGATTTGCCTAAGTGTTTGAGTTTATTGGCTTCGTTAATCCAGTCCTGCTGGGATGCGGGCGTGGGTTTGGGTTCGGGATTGTTGTTATTGTTGTTGTTATTGGGGTTCTGAGTGAGTTTGAGGGTGGTTTGTTTGAGAGGGGTTAAGAGGTTTTTGCGTTGATGAACGCTGCTGTCTTCGACGATGGCGAGTGATTGTGTGGCGCGTGTGAAGGCGGTAAAGAGTTGGTTGAAGTGGGGAGCGAAGGAGGCATCGCCCTGTTCGGGCTTGGCGCGGTGCTGTTGAGATTTGACGGCGGTGTGGTTGATTTGTTTACTGGCGTGATTGCAGGTGTCGTGGTCAAAGAGCCGGTAGGCGGCGATGTGTGGGTATTCGAGTCCTTTGATTTCTTCGGGGGTGAAGACGAGGGGGGTTTTGAATAGTTCTTTGGCTTTTTCCTTCCACCGCGGGAGGGTGACGACGGCGAATTGAGTGGTTTGGGCTAATTGGTTAAGTCGGTGGTTTTTGGCCAGTTCATTGGGCTCGACCCATTGCACGAATCCGGGGTTGGCTTTTTGCTGTTCGGAGGGGATGATGCGTGCGTACTCGAGTTTATCGGCAAGGCCGCCGGTTAGTCGCTGCTTGATGTCGAGGACGGCATTGGCGAGGTCAACGACATGGCCTGGGCATCGGTAGGTGACTGGGAGTTCGACGTGGCTGACGCCTGAGCTTAAGAGGAACTGGCGTTGTGAAAGGGTGTCTTTGAGGCTTTGGTTGCTGTCCATGCAATAGGCGATTTGGCTGTTACGGGCGGCGCGTCGTAAGTTTTTAAGTTCAAGCCCGGAGAGGTCTTGCGCTTCGTCAACGACCACGAGGTCGAAGCGGTCGCTTTGTTTTAAGGTATGGAATTCGGGATGAAAGGCGGTGTTTTTCTCGTTGTCGTGAGTTTTTTTATAGCTGGTGTAGGCATTGATGAGCCATTGGCGCTCGTTGTCGTTTTTAAACTGCTCATGCCGTGCGCTGATGCCGCCGGGGTTGTCTGGGAGGTAGCCGCTTAAATAGCGGAAGGCCTGATACATGGATTCGGTGTTTTTCAGGAAGTCTTGAAAGTCTTTGCTCAGGGTTTGTTTGGCGGCTTTGGCGGCGTTGAGGTAGCTTGCGATGTGGTTATCGAGCCAGGTCATGAAGTCGGTTTTATCCTGCGCTTTTTTGTGCTTAAGCTCGGAGGCTTCCTGAGCCAGGAATTGCTGATAAGTGAGGAACTGGACTTTTTTTCCGGCTTCTGTCTGGGCGGCTGGCAATTGCAGCCACATGCTGTGCATGGTTTCGGCTAATTTGGCGGATTGGGTGACGTAGAGCAGGGGCTTTTCCGGGACTTCCGTGTATTGATTAACGGCCTGCTCAAGGATGGCAAGGGCGACACAGGATTTTCCGGAGCCGGCGGCGCCGCTGATGACGGCGGGGAGCGGGGTTTTTACGGCCTTCTCCTGGATATCGCTTAGGGTAATGAAGGTCTGGTTGTAGAAGGTCGCTTTCTGGTATTCAATGGGCTCTTCTTCCTCTTTGGACTGCGGGTTGGCCCACAGGGCAGGCAGGGAGTCAGCCTTGACAAAGGTGAGTTCCCCCTTGCTAATGGCCTCCGGCACGTTCTGCTCTAAAAACTGGCGCAGGACCTGCGGCTTTAAGAAGCGGCTTTTGTGGTAATCGTGATTTAAAACCACGTCTAAAAGCAGCAGGCAGGATTTGCCGTTGACCGTCACCGTGGTAAACAGCAGACGGTCGCTGTGGTTAACCCGCACACTGTAAACGTTGTGGCCGGCTAACTTTTCCAAATCGGCTTCTTTGTAGTCCCCGTTTAACAGCTTGCTGACGACGTCCCTGTACTGAATTAAATAATCACTGTCCCCTAATACTTCCTGCCAATACAATACTTTTTGCACGAATTGATACTCAATATTCAAAATGGGTGAATATTAATCAATTTGTATTGAAAAATCAATCGTACGGAATCAGCCTACTGACTGGCGCTGATCAGAAGCGAGATGATGTAGCTGAAATACACCATGATCAGTAAAACCCCATGCCAGCGGGCTAATTTTCGTTTGTTGCGGTAACTGCCCCATAACAGGATCAGGGTGGCGCCAAACATCACAGGAATATCCCGCCACAAGACTGCGTGGCTGATGACCGCGGGATGAATCATTCCCGGGAAAATCATCACGGTTAACAGGTTAAACAGGTTTGAGCCGAGAATATTGCCCACCGCAATGTCATCCG
Organism: Legionella taurinensis; assembly: GCF_900452865.1. Classification (NCBI taxonomy): domain Bacteria; kingdom Pseudomonadati; phylum Pseudomonadota; class Gammaproteobacteria; order Legionellales; family Legionellaceae; genus Legionella; species Legionella taurinensis. Next base: position 2,088,797 of record NZ_UGOZ01000001.1, on the reverse strand, counting down.
CACCCCGCAGCGCGGCGATGATGGACGTCACCAGTTCGGGCAGGCTTGAGCCGAAAGCCACGACAGTGAGGCCGATGACTAATTCACTCATGCCGAGACCGTGAGCCAGTGCGGCGCTGGCCTCAATCAGGTAACGGGCGCTCAAGGGCAGGATGATCAGGCCTAACACAAAGCTTAAGGCATGGAGGCTGATGGAGCGTTTACGAAACCAGGCCTGTTGAAATTCCTTGTTGACTCTGGCGGCGACCAGTGACTGGCGCGAGGTCAGCAGCAGGTAACTTAGCATGGCCACACAGGCTGCTAAAAAAAGGCAACTGTCGACGATGCCAAGGTAACCGTCGAGCATGAGGGAATAGGTAAACAACATCACTAAAAAAAGCAGGGGGTATTCCCGGCTGAGCAGGGAGGATTGCAGCGTCAGTGGTTTGATCAATGCCGTGAGACCCAACACCAGGCCGATGTTGGCAATGTTGGTACCGATGGCGTTGCCAATGGCGATGTCCGGCAGGCCTTCCAGGGTGGCGTTCACGGCAATCATGATTTCCGGCGCTGAGGTGCCGAGGGCAACCAGGGTAAAGCCTATCAGTAAGGGCGGCAGGCGATAATTGTAAGCAATGCCAGAGGCGCCAGTCACCACATGGTTGGCTGACCACAGGAGCGCGGCAAAACTGATTATCAGCATGAACAGGTTATACATTTCTTCTCTCAAGGATGACCCGCTACAGATGATACTGGATTTCGGTCCTAACACAAGAGAACATCATGCAGCGGGTGAGGGTGGATGACCGGTCAGTTGCCCGGTTCCATGGTTTTCTCCTGAACGGGTTCTGATTCAGGCAAGTGATCCTCTTTAGCCGCAGTGGGGCTGAAAAAAAGCGCAGAACCCTGAGCGTTCATTGCTGCCGCCAGCGGCCCACTCTCTGGAAAAAAAACATCAGCCAGGCTCGCCAAGGTTTTATCGTTGGCAGCCCACTGACTAAACCGATCCTTGCCTGCTGCCCTTATGATGGGATCCACGAGAGTCCTGTCAGGGTCATGTTTAAGCAAGAAATCCAATGGCGAATGATTTTCTGTACCAATCCTTCTCAATGACTGATGCCAGAATTCAATCGGAACCCTCTGTAACAGGTCAGGGCATTCCTTCATTAAACAAAAGATAACCTCAATGCCTTTGGGGGAGGCACACAGCGAATAGAGTGGCGGGATTACATCCTTGGCAGGATGGGCATACCATGTTTCTATGGGAATTTCCCTTATCAGTGCCGGATTTCGTTTAGCCAGAGAAGGGAGGAAATTAGACGACTCATAGGCGCATTGAAAGGCCAGTACGTTAATGAGGGACGCCCCTGATTCGTCATAATGCCTGTACAGCATCTTCGCTGGCATGGCAAAGGGTAAATCAGGGTATAAGTCCAGCAACTTGTCGATTGTTGGCATCTCCCGCGTACAGTGAAATGCAAGTAAATCAATTAAATTATAGACTGATGCTTTATTTGAGACAGAATGGGCGGGTGCAGACTGATTCGTTCTCCCAAGCCAGATTTCAAGAGGAATTTGTGCAAAGGATTTTGGACAAGCGTTCATCAATGTCCACAGTAAGTTGACTCCTTCGGGGAGAAGGGGCAAGGCTTGGAGAAAGGAGATCGATAAATACTCGTCTGATTTCATCAACATGCCTTCTTTGCAAAGCGATGCAAGGGGGAAACCGGCCTCGACAAGTCGTGGAGTTAACACGTCTACAATAGCGGCAATCTCTTTTTCATTCTCCCTCGAATGCCATAATGTCGTTATTAAGGCGGTGAGCAGGGGTAACTCCTTGCAATACCCTGGGTGGGTGCCTTCCTGATACCAGGTTTCTACAGGGATGCGCTTCATGAAATATTGACTGGTGAGTATCAGAAAGAGCTTGGGTTTAAGGGCCAGGTAGAACAAGGGTGACACCGTGGTCACTTCGCCACCGTCCTGCTGGATGGATTGCCGGGCACACAAATGGGGTAAGCAGCGTTCCAGTAATTTGGGGTTATTTTCAAAAATTTGATGTAAATACCTGGCGCGAACATAGTCTTCACACATATATAGCAGCAGGGTTTTCTCACTGCCATCATTGATTGACGCCATTAAGCGGTCAGAGGTGAGGAGGGTTTTAACTGCCTGATTAAGTTCAGGACCTCCAATCCGCTTGATAATCTTATGCATTTGAGGTACGGAAAAAAAGACACGGACGAACAGTTTTTGTCCTTGGTAGGGGGTGTTCCACCACAGCTCCTCGATTCGTTTCGGATTGATGAATTGTTGGATTTCTGTGATTGCCAGTGGTTCATCTTCCATTAATGCCTTGACCAGTTCTTTTGCTGTTTTCGTGTGCTTATTGCTTTTTTTACTGTCTTTTGGCTTTGCTTTTCCAGTATCCAGGTTGATGGCCGGCACATGGGTGGGTGTCGGGTTGTTCACGACAGGACTCGGGGCAACCCCGCGGTTGGGTTGAGTAAACTGTTGTTCGATGGCTTTAGCCTGTTCGGATTTGCCTAAGTGTTTGAGTTTATTGGCTTCGTTAATCCAGTCCTGCTGGGATGCGGGAATGGGTTTGGGTTCGGGATTGTTGTTATTGTTGTTGTTATTGGGGTTCTGAGTGAGTTTGAGGGTGCTTTGTTTGAGAGGGGTTAAGAGGTTTTTGCGTTGATGGACGCTGCTGTCTTCGACGATGGCGAGTGATTGTGTGGCGCGTGTGAAGGCGGTAAAGAGTTGGTTGAAGTGGGGAGCGAAGGAGGCATCGCCCTGTTCGGCCTTGGCGCGGTGCTGTTGAGATTTGACGGCGGTGTGGTTGATTTTTTTACTGGCGTCATTGCAGGTGTCGTGGTCAAAGAGCCGGTAGGCGGCGATGTGGGGGTATTCGAGTCCTTTGATTTCTTCGGGGGTGAAGACGAGGGGGGTGTTGAATAGTTCTTTGGCTTTTTCCTTCCACTGCGGGAGGGTGACGACGGCGAACTGGGTGGTTTGGGCTAATTGGTTAAGTCGGTGGTTTTTGGCCAGCTCATTGGGCTCGACCCATTGCACGAGTCCGGGATTGGCTTTTTGCTGTTCGGAGGGGATGATGCGTGCGTACTCGAGTTTATCGGCAAGGCCGCCGGTTAGTCGCTGCTTGATGTCGAGGATGGCATTGGCGAGGTCAACGACATGGCCTGGGCATCGGTAGGTGACTGGGAGTTCGACGTGGCTGACTCCTGAGCTTAAGAGGAACTGGCGTTGTGAAAGGGTGTCTTTGAGGCTTTGGTTGCTGTCCATGCAATAGGCGATTTGGCTGTTACGGGCGGCGCGTCGTAAGTTTTTAAGTTCAAGCCCGGAGAGGTCTTGCGCTTCGTCAACGACCACGAGGTCGAAGCGGTCGCTTTGTTTTAAGGTATGGAATTCGGGATGAAAGGCGGTGTTTTTCTCGTTGTCGTGCGTTTTTTTATAGCTGGTGTAGGCATTGATGAGCCATTGGCGCTCGTTGTCGTTTTTAAACTGCTCATGCCGTGCGCTGATGCCGCCGGGGTTGTCTGGGAGGTAGCCGCTTAAATAGCGGAAGGCCTGATACATGGATTCGGTGTTTTTCAGGAAGTCTTGAAAGTCTTTGCTCAGGGTTTGTTTGGCGGCTTTGGCGGCGTTGAGGTAGCTTGCGATGTGGTTATCGAGCCAGGTCATGAAGTCGGTTTTATCCTGCGCTTTTTTGTGCTTAAGCTCGGAGGCTTCCTGAGCCAGGAATTGCTGATAAGTGAGGAACTGGACTTTTTTTCCGGCTTCTGTCTGGGCGGCTGGCAATTGCAGCCACATGCTGTGCATGGTTTCGGCTAATTTGGCGGATTGGGTGACGTAGAGCAGGGGCTTTTCCGGGACTTCCGTGTATTGATTAACGGCCTGCTCAAGGATGGCAAGGGCGACACAGGATTTTCCGGAGCCGGCGGCGCCGCTGATGACGGCGGGGAGCGGGGTTTTTACGGCCTTCTCCTGGATATCGCTTAGGGTAATGAAGGTCTGGTTGTAGAAGGTCGCTTTCTGGTATTCAATGGGCTCTTCTTCCTCTTTGGACTGCGGGTTGGCCCACAGGGCAGGCAGGGAGTCAGCCTTGACAAAGGTGAGTTCCCCCTTGCTAATGGCCTCCGGCACGTTCTGCTCTAAAAACTGGCGCAGGACCTGCGGCTTTAAGAAGCGGCTTTTGTGGTAATCGTGATTTAAAACCACGTCTAAAAGCAGCAGGCAGGATTTGCCGTTGACCGTCACCGTGGTAAACAGCAGACGGTCGCTGTGGTTAACCCGCACACTGTAAACGTTGTGGCCGGCTAACTTTTCCAAATCGGCTTCTTTGTAGTCCCCGTTTAACAGCTTGCTGACGACGTCCCTGTACTGAATTAAATAATCACTGTCCCCTAATACTTCCTGCCAATACAATACGTTTTGCACGGTATGTCTTTTAATAACCAAAATGAACACATAGTAATCATTCTGTAGAAAATGTTCAAGCCAAGACGACTAACCGCGGGTAGTCAATCTTTGTGGCGTGATTTCTGTATAAAAACTTTGCAAATTGTAGACTGAGTGTGATATGATTTCACTCTATCAACACGGTTGGCAGGCGTTGCCCACCTCTTAATGTTTCTAAAATGAACAGCTAACACAACAGCCATCCTCAATGTGGCGTCAGATACAGCAACTCACTCATGTCTCATGATGAGTTATCAATTTAAAAAAATGAACCCGCGTTCATTGCAAGGCACTGGCCTCGGGTTTCTGACAAAAAAAATGGTAATTAAAATGGTAAGCAATCAATTCTATTTATTTCGTAATCGTTCATTCAGCCTGTTTACCGCCAGCTGCATGATGGCCATGTTTGGCAACGGTTTGACTTACATCATCATGGTATGGACCCTGATGCATTTCAGTGCTTCGGTGGTGTCTACCGCGTTGTTAATGACCTGCTTCTGGTTGCCGAATGTGTTGCTGGGTCCTTTTTTTGGCGTGATTGCCGATCGCTATAACCGTAAATTCCTGCTGTTGCTGGCGAACGGCCTGCGGGCGGCCTGCCTGTTTGGTTTTGGCTTTCTGGCGCAAAACCACATGACGGCTTTTTCCATTTATGTGTTAGCTGCAGTGATCGGCTCCCTACTCGCGGTGTATATTCCAGTCGCCATGACCTTTGTCAGGGAAATTGTCGATAAAAAGGATTTGCTTTATGGCAATGCGACGGTGGATATTGCCTATGAAATCGGTGCGGTTTTGGGGATGGGCGGTGCCGGCGTGATTCTGGCCATGACGTCCTCTTCGGCCTGTTTCATTATTAACGGCATCTGTTATCTGCTGGCCATGCTGCTCCTGTTTGGCATTCAATACCGCCGCAATCAGGATGAGCATGAGAACAGGGATTCGTTATTTACCCAGTTTATTGAAGGCGGACGCTATGTGCTGGCCAATACCCCCTTGCTGCTTATCTACCTGGTTCAGGGCTTGTTCTTTGTCTGCATGATGACCGCGCCCGTGTTGCTTGCGCCATACGCGAAAGGCATTCTGCACAGCAATGTCACCCAGTTTGGCTGGCTTGAAGCCATGTTTTCTTTGGGGATTATCGTGGGTGGTTGCATCAGTCCCTGGCTGGCTACGCGGTTTTCCATTCCAAGGATTATTCTGGTTCAGGTTGTCCTTGGTACAGTCTCGTTTTATCTGTTTAGCCATACCCAGAACACCCATTGGGCGATTTTTTATCATTTCCTGATTGGTTATTCCTTTTCAGCCTGGGCTTTATTGACCACTTTGGCACAGGAAATGACGGCTCTGGAATTTCAGGGCCGGGTGCAGTCTCTGTTTAACAGCGTTTCCGGTGTGGTGATTATTCTGTTTTATTACCTGCTGGCGCAATGGAAAAATATTCCGGTTAACCAATTGTATTTTGGCGAAATGGGTCTGTTGCTGGCGGCGGGCGGTTTTCTGCTATTAATGACGCTAAGCCAGCGCCGCCGGGACAGCCGATAACCCCGAGATCGGTGTGGTCGCTTGTTAAGTCAATACGGCCTGCGTAGCCAGGTATTCAAGGTAGCGTTCGATGATATCACGCATGGGTTTGGCCAAAGCGAGCTGGGTGGCCGCGACAGGATGAACCCATTGGCCTTGCGGTTGTTTAAGGCGGTGATTGACGGACAAACCCGTATGAACCAGATTGACCGTCATGTGTAAATGAAAATGGCTGAACGTGTGCTTGATGAACGTTAATGCCTCCATTTTCAAGCTGCTAAAACCATAGTGAGCCTCGATAAACGGTTCAACAGGGCTTTCGGTGTCGAGACTGGGCAGGCACCAGAGGCTGCCCCACAGGCCTTTCGGCGGGTTTTTTTCAAGGTAAATCTCCTGATTGTCGCGGCAAAGCAATAAAAATTGCCGATGCCGGACGGGGAGTGGCTTTTTTTGTTTTTTGAAAGGGTAGTCACTGACTTTCCCATGCTTGAAAGCAAGGCAGCTGGCCTGGACGGGACAACGCGCGCATCCCGGGTTTTTACTGGTGCAGCAGGTCGCGCCCAAATCCATGATGGCCTGGGTGTAATCGGCACACCGTTGCAAAGGCATGCAGTCCTGGGCCAACTGCCAGAGTTTGTTTTTCACATCAGCCTTCTCAGGCCAGCCATCCACCATAAAGTAACGGCTTAAAACCCGTTTGACATTGCCATCAAGGATAGCCGTGGGACGATTAAATGCCTGGGAGGCAATGGCTGCGGCTGTGGAAGGACCGATGCCGGGAAGCTCTGCAAGCGCCGTGACATCCTGTGGGAATTCACCGCCATATTCGCTTGCAATGAGCCGGGCTGTCCGGTGCAGATGGCGTGCCCGGCTGTAATACCCAAGGCCGGACCAATGGGCCATGACCTGCTCCTCGCTCGCCCCGGCCAACGCGTGCACCGTCGGAAAATGGTGCATAAAACGGTCAAAATAGGGGAGAACGGTTTGCACCTGCGTTTGCTGCAGCATGATTTCCGAAACCCAGACACGGTAGGCGCTGCGTGGATGCTGCCAGGGTAAATCCTTGCGGCCATACTCATCATACCAGGCGAGAAGCGGCAGGCTGAATTGCTTAATCAATGGGTTTTGCATGTTAACGTAACATAGCCTTCAATTGATTGTGCACGGCTTTAACCGGCAGGGTCAGGGTTTCGGTGATGAAAGTCTGCGTCAACAACGGGTTTATTTTTTTCATATCCGGCAGGATTAAGGGTTCAATGAGGGTTCCTTTGACCAGCAAGGGAATGGCGCCGCCAAGTAGTTGCTGAATTTTATCCGCGTTCTCATTTTTAAAGATCACCTTAGCCAACAGAGCCCCGGACAGCGAATAATCAAGCAGGTTGATTTGGCCGCCGCCTTTCAATTGCAGGCGGTTGGTCTGCAGAACGAATAAGTGACTGTTTAACAACCCGTTCTCAATCCGATACTGCGAGGCCATCAGCTTAAAGTCGGTATTGCCCTTAAAGAAAGCCGGGTTAGTCAACGTTTCCTCGGGTTTAGCTGACTGGTCCGCGGCGGATTTATTGAGAAAAAGAGAATTAATCCGGGCATTGGTTTCCTGAATCATCTGGTTGACGTTCATTGCCATTAATGTGCCGTCTTTGACAGTGACATTGCCTTTACCACTAATGGACTGAGGCCATTTGAAATCCTGCAGATCAATTTCCGTGTGCAGAGAAAAATCGAGACGGCCTTTCAGCAGCTTCCTGGCAAAAAGGTCATGAATCAGCTTATTGCTGTCCAAATCGGTAGCCGTTTGGTTTATGTGAAGCCTCGCCTGTTGCGGATCATAGTGCAAATCGCCTACTGATTCGCCGCGATAAAGGCTTAAGGTGAGGGGGTTTAAATCAAGAACCCCTTCTTTGTAGGACGTATTCGCCTGCAGGCGATCGACTTTCAACTGCTGAATGCCCAGGTCCAGCAACGTCAGTTGCCCAAACAAGGGCAGGGATTTTAACTGGACATCCGAAAGCCACTGCGTCGTCAGTCGGGTGTTTCCCTTAAACAGGAACTGCGTGTGCAGGAAGGGCTGCCCCTTTTTACTGACGGTGACCCTGCTTTTTAACTGGAAGGGGAAGGACTGTTGCCGCAGGTTGAATTGCTCCGCGCCAATCTGCAAACCGGAAAAGATCACCTGACTCTGGTCGCGGGTTACGATTAATCTGCCATGGCTGAGCATTACGTTTTTTATGGCAAATTGCTGCGCCAGCGGTTCCATCTCGTGGGCCGGCTTTGCCTGCGCCGGGGGATTGATACGGCCTGCACGCTGGTCAATCGCGACAGTAAAGCCATCGACGTTCAGTTCGCTAAAAACGAGATTTCCCCGTAACAATTGCGTCAATTTAAGATTAAGCAGAAGGTTGTCGATGGTTACGGCAAAAGGAGAGGCACTGCGCGGGTCGCCAATCTGGACGTGCGTTATCTTGATTCGCGGTCTCGGAAAAACATGCCAGCTCACGTCACCCTTGATTTCCCCGGATTCGTTCGTCAGCCGTTGCAGTTCTGCATTAACATAGGCCTTGATGGTGTCTGGTTTGAGGGAGTTGACTATGCCCCACATCACGACACAGGCCAGAAACAGGGGGATCAAAAGGGCAAGGACCAGTTTTTTGAGGGTGGTCATGATTTAACAACAGAATAAAAACCGCAAGCATATACAATACGCCATGACTGTCAAGTGAACAAAAAATTTTTATACCCTCGCAGCATCCGCTTCTGACCCCTGTTTTTTCTTTTTTGAGGGGTGGATAGACCAGGTAGGTTAAAAAAATATATTGCAATTTAATTTTGGTGGAGTTAACCTGATAGTCTTCCCCCAAGAAAAGTGGAAGACAAGGCGTTTTGATTTTGCTTTAGTTTTACTCAGGATGAGTCAATTAAAACAAGGAGAGCGTCATGCAACCAAGTCAATGGGAAATAATTGTTCTCAAACCTACTAAGGTTTTTTTATCTTTCCTGGCCGCTCAAATAAACGACATCGATTTACCCGATTTACGTTTGCTTCAAACAGACAACACGGCTTATGTTATACCAAAACAAACGAATGATGAAGAGACTTTAAACGAAATTGAACGTCATTTTCCTACAATGTTCAGACACGAAATCTGCCGTTGGTTGGGGAAAGAGGCACGTAACGACATCGAAGGCAGTTTCCTGGATTTTCTCTGCTGCTTTAAATTCGAACTGCATTCCCATATCGTACTGATGGAAGACTCCGTGGCAGAAGGTCGCCAACTGCTTCGTGTCCGACCCCGTTCCGTGTTATTGAAATGGATGAAAACGGCAGTTGAGGATGATCACGAATTGTCCAATGTGCTTGAGCGAGTCAATATTTCGCACCTGGCGGAAAATGCGACGGTGGTGATTAAGAATTTCGATCACCTCGCTGAAATCAAACCCTTCCTGAAAGAATACTACCGTCCCATTTTCGAAGCGGAAATGCTGCGCATGTGCGATCGGGAAGAACAATGGCCTGACATTGATTCCTACCAGGCATTCAGCCGCTACTTTACGGTTGATATCCATACGCAATTGATTCACTTGCAATAAGGAGAGTGAGCATGGAACCAGTCACTATTGCTATCATCTGCGCGGCGGTATTTGGTGTAGTCGGTATTCTTGCCGCTTTCATTCGACAATTATTAATCAGCCGGGATAAGAACTTAAACGATCAGGCGCAATTGCGTGCGTTGGCGCAGGAAGCGGCAGAATTAAACAAACTCCGCCAGCAAATGGCCAGCAATAAACGTTTTGACTCTCATTATCAGGCTTTAGGCTCCAATAAAGAAGCCATTCAATACCTTGATCAAAAGATTGAAGAGATCCTTAAAAAGAAAGAAGAACTGATCCATCGTTATGCCGAGGTGGCGATTAGGGAATCGGAAACCATCATTTCCGGCGAACAAGCGCCTGGGCGTAAGGAAGCCTGCGATAAGCTTAAACGCGAAATCGACAAGGAAATCGAGTTTTACGACAATGAGCTTGCCTTGCTGCAAAAACGCCGCGCGGCACTTTGGGACAGCCATTCAGAATTGCAGGATTACCTGCTTGATCAGGAAGGGCGTCGCAATCGCCATCTGGATACCATTTATCAGCGCCATACGGGCCTATTGGAAAAAATTTATCTGCGCCATAATTACAATAGCGAACATGTCGCCAGAGACAGTTTAAAATCAACCACGTCCACGTTTAAATCGGCGCTGATGTTGCCTTTAGAGTTCTTGCTGGGCTTTTTCAGAATATCCAGCGGCATTGATCCGGAACAAGCCAAAAAAGAGGCTCAACAACGGGAAGACGTGGCGGAGGCTGAAACGGACATTAATGAAAGCGACGAAAACACCAAAGAGGACACCAGCGACAATTCAGCCGATGACGCGTCAACGGATGAAAAAACGCCTCTCAGGAAACACCCTAAAAAAGTGGAATTCGCCATTAACTGATATAAGCCACGGCAAACTCACAATTGGAAATTTTTAATTGTGAGTTTTCCCATGCACAGCGTTCAGAGCTTATTTCAAGGTCTTGGCAGTAGATGATCCGCTATCCAATGAAAGAGTTTTCTTGGCAGAAATCGCGGTAAAACGCTAAGTAAAAAGAATATGTCGTTGTTAGTATAAATTTCAAATTTTTTTTGGCGGCATTTTTTTAATATTCGAGCTGCAATAACCTCGACAGGCTTAGCTGCTGATCGAGCACTGTTGGTTTTCATCCAATCCGGCATCTGGGTTAATTCACTGGCGTATTGCGGTGTGTCAATATCGCCCGGGCAGGCCACGTAAACAGCTATATGACCTAACAGTTCCCGCCGTAAGGCGCTGGCAAAATTAATTAGCCCCGCTTTGGACGCTCCATAGGCGGTGTATCCAGCCAAGCCAACAAGCCCTGCCGCGGAAGAAATAAATAGTATTTTAGCTTTTTTATTCCGGGTCATGTGGTCAAGAAATACTTTGGTAGAGAGCATGCTGCCTAATAAATTAATGTTTAATACCTCTCTCAGTTTATTGATATCGGATTCCTGCAGCGTGCTGACATAGGCAATGCCTGCGTTAATAATTAAAAAATCCAGGGTTAGGCGGTGGGTTTTTAAATGGTGAATAACGGGCTTAAATGATTCGTAATCAGAGATATCGGCGGTAAACCCGATGACATCCAATGAGCCCGTCGCTTTAATGGCTTCGACTGCCGCACCCAGTTTTTTAGTATCGCGGGCAATGATCAGGATTGAATAACCTGCTTGCGCCAGATTTTTAGCGAATTGCAACCCCAAACCAGAGGAGCCGCCCGTGATTAAGGCAAGAGGCCTTTTATTCATTTAATCTCCTTACCTATGGCAAAAGCATATCACCAGGAGGTGCAATTCACCGATCTGATTGCCGACACGTCGCCCATACCTCTTCAATGCATTCACAGAGCTTGTTGATGTCTTCCTGAGTATGCTGTGCCATTAAACTGATTCTGAAGCGTTGTTTGTCTTTGGGAACTGCCGGGTATTCCGAGGTATTGATAAAAAGACCTCGGCTATGGAACACGTACCTTGCCTGCTTCCTATCCATGTCGTTGGGAATCATCAGAGGGAAAATGGCTGATCGGGCATCGGCATGCAACAGCCCCATTTGTTTCAATTTATCGGACAAGTAGCGAATATTGGCATGCAATTTTTCCCGCCGCCAGGGCTCATTCTCAATCAGATCCAGCGCGGCCAGAACGCTGGCGACCATGGGTGGAGGAGGTGAAGCAGAAAACATGTAGGAGCGGGCCATAAAGCGTAGAAATTCGACAATTTCTTTTTGGGCTGCGACAAATCCACCATTCACGGCAATGGCCTTGCTGAATGTACCCATGTGGATATCTACTTCCCGACTTACATGAAACAATTCGGCAGTGCCACTGCCGTGTTGTCCAAGAATGCCTGTGCCATGCGCATCATCAACGATAAGCATTGCTCCCCTGGCGTGACAAACGTTGACTATTTCATCGAGAGGCGCCAAGTCGCCGTCCATCGAGTAGACTCCTTCAACGCCCACATAAATGTCCTGAAATTGTCCATTGTCAAGACTTAATTCCTCAGCCAATGAGGCTGCCTGATTATGGCTAAATACCATCGACTTACTGCGTAAGGTTTTCACCCCTTCAATAAAAGAAGCATGGCTGTACTCATCGAACACCAACAAATCATGCGGTGTAACCAAGGCATTGAGCATTCCACCATTGGCAGCAAAGCCATTAGGAAATACTAACGCCGTTTCCTTTTGTTTAAATGCTGCCAGCCGTTCCTCCAACTGCGCATGCAGCTCGGTATAACCGCTTAATAAGGGAGCACTGCCAATACCAGTGCCATATTGGTTTATTGTTTCAATCACTTTGTTTTTAATGTAGGGGTCATTGGCAAAACCGAGGTAATTGTTTGATCCAAACATCAGCATCTTTGTCTTTTCATTGGTAAACGGATCCATGATTGTGACTTCACGATCCTGCGGTGAAGTCAGGGGGCGCATCAGATAGCGTCTGACCTCTCCGTATTCTGGGGGCATCGGGCAGAACAAGTTGGCGCGCGCCATCAAAGGCATTTTTTTGGTATTATCAAAAATGTCAATGGGGGGAGGGGAGCCTGAGTCATCCTCGGTTACTGGACTTTTAAGCCCATGCAGTCCAGGAGCATTGTTATTCGGGGGCTGCGGCAACTTATCCTTCAGGGGATTCCGGGATAAAAACAGGGACAGGGTGCGTATTGTTGGGTAATCGTTGAATAGGCTATCCGGCAATTCCCTATCCAGCATAATCTCAAGCTCACTTAAGATGGACATCAGGTGGATCGAGTCAAGGCCAAATTGGCTAAATGGGCAATCCAGCGCAACCTTTTTCTGATCATAATGGCGGATTGTAATAATTTTATCCCTTAACCAGTGCTGAATACTCTCTTCACTGATTTCTTTGTCATGGATTCGAATTGATTTCACTACAGCACGCCTATTTGACATAGCAGTATCCGCCTTTTTTACAATTCATTCTTCTCGTATTTGTTTTTTATTATGATTCGCCGTTTTTTGCCGCTGGTTGTTTTCTTTATTGCCTCAGAGTTGACTAATTTTATTTCGGACACGGTTAACTTGAAATGAGTGTTTACTACCGTTTGAATTTGGTTGATTAATTGTTCCTGGCTGTCGTTATCCAATAATTTGACACCGGCTATGATCACCAATTCCTCTTTATTGTTTCTTTCTGTCCCAAAGGCAATGGTTGAACCCAAACGAAGGGTAGGAATTGATGTTTCAATTTTTAATTCGATGTCCTGCGGATAATAATTATGTCCATTGATGATAATCACCTCTTTCATTCGGCCGGTAATGAAAAGCATTCCGTCTTTAAAAAAGCCATAATCCCCTGTTCTTAAAAATGGCCCTTCGCCTGTGTTGAGATAAGCATGAAAAATTCGGTCGGTCTCCTCTGGAAAATTCCAATACCCTAAAGCGACGCTTTCCCCAGTTACCCATATTTCGCCTACGGTAAGTTCGGGACAGATGCTGTTATCGGCAGGGTTAACGATTTCAATCCGGTAGTCACTCGATGGGATACCCACTGTGATCAATGATTTAGCTATTTGACCCGGGACAGATTCAATGATTTGGTTTCTGGCAAGACTGGCGGAATCCAGCTGATAGACGCCATGGTTGAATTCCTGATGATAGATTGAAACAAAAAGCACAACTTCTGCCATGCCATAACAAGGCCCATAAAAATTTTTATGAAAGCCGCAGACTTTGAATTTCTCGTAAAAGCGTTCCAGGGTTTCCGTATGGATTGGTTCTGCACCGCAGGCCGCTAAACGCCAGCCCCTTAGATCCAACTCGGACAATTGATCATCACCGATCCTGTCTACACAGTAATCATAGGCAAAATTAGGCACTGAGCTGATAGTCCCCTTATAGTCTGATAAGAGCTTTAACCACCGTAGAGGGTATTTTAAGAAGGAATTTGGATTCATCAACAAGGAGGTGTAGCGACAAAAAACCGGCGCGAGTATGCCGCCTATCAATCCCATGTCATGGTATGGCGGCAGCCAGTACACACTGAAATCATCCTGACACATCCTGCATTCACGAGTAATGATCTGCATATTCGCAAACAAGTTGCGATGCGTCACCATAACCCCTTTGGGTTGTTGGGTTGACCCTGACGTGTATTGCAAAAACGCGACATCATCCAATTTTACCCCATTGCCTTTGTCATCTAAATCATTGTCCTTTGAATCATCGATAACAATCAGGCGTAGTTTTAAAATGTCGTTGATTTTAGTCAGTGTTCGCTGCTGGTCAGTTGGTAATAACGCAACAGGGCTCTCTAAATTACTCTGTTGCATTTTTAGCGTGTCTAAGACGGAGGATGTCGTAAGCACATGCCCCGGTTTTGCATTTTGACAAATGAGGTGTAACTTATCAATTAGAGGAGCATTGGTGGGTGGAAAGCAGGGAACGGCAATCATACCCGCCCTTAAGCAGGCAAAATAACCGACGATAAAGTCAATGCCAGGGTGACATAATAAAATCACCCGATCCTGCAAAGTACCCTCTGCTATCAGCCGATTGGATACCGCTCTCGCACGCAATTCCAGCTCTGAATAAGTGACTGATTCATCGAGTTCAGTTCCGGATTTAGTGAAAAGGAATGCGACTTTTTGGGGAACTTCCAGACTGGCCTGCTTCAATACGTTGTAAAAACTGTTCATATTTATACAAAAGGTAATGATCCCACAATAAGGTTAAGACTAATATTAATTTATATTGTCCTTTTATATGTAAAAATTGTGTAAATTTTAATCTAATTTCTAAGGGTCCTTGGTTTTATACACTGTTCATCAGGCGAGCGACTATAAAAGCCCCGACAAGCCCAGACATGGCTTGCTTTGCCCTATCTGCTTAAGCAACTATGCCCTATAGACCAGGGCATTGATGTTCATTCCCGCACCAACAGAGGCAAAAAGGACATTGTCGCCGGACTGGATGCTATGATCAGGAAGTTTTCCCTTCAATATCAGATCAAGCAACGTGGGCAGGGTGGCGACAGAGCTGTTACCCAGCTTGTTGATTGTCATTGGCATGAAATTTTCCGGAAGAGGACTGTGATGAGTTTCACAGACACGCTTCAAAATGGCTGCGTCCATTTTCTCATTCGCCTGATGAATTAAAAGTTTGCTGATTTGGGAAAGTGAAAGGTTGGCTTTTTGCAGGCATTGGGTGATGACGATGGGTACGGTTTTTACAGCGTACTCATATAATCGTCGGCCATCCATTTTTAAAAATTGCGCGCCAGAGGTGTCATGGACATCATAACCAGGACCCATATGTAACAGTGTATTGGCATCAAGAAAGGTGTCGCTTCGGCTGGCATGGGCCAGAATACCGGCCGCTTGGCCTCCCGGTTGCGCCTCCAGAATCACAGCACCAGCACCGTCGGCATAAATCATGGAGTCGCGGTCAGCGGGATCAGCAATGCGTGACAGGGTATCGGCGCCAATGACAAGGATACGCTTGGCGTCGCCTGATTTTAAGTAATACTGGGCTTGTATGACGGATTCAAGCCATCCCGGGCAGCCAAAAATCATGTCGTAAGCAATACAGTCAGGATTTTTTATTTTCAGTGAATGTTTGACCCGTGATGCCAGGGAAGGGACTAAATCAAGGCGGTGTAAGACGGGGTCAACGTTGCCAAAATTATGAGCCAGGATGATGTAATCAAGGGTTTCTGCATCAATGCCTGAACAAGTCAATGCATTTTCTGCGGCAAGGAAGGCAATGTCAGAACAGAGGAGATGATCTTCAATATAGCGTCTTTCTTCAATATTTGTAATATGTTTAAATTTTTCAATGATTTCCTCATTGCTATTGGAAAAAGTCATCCCGTTTTTATCGTAAAAACGGTGCTCCATGAAAAAAGCATTGGGAATTTTTTTTGAGGGTATGTAAGAACCTGTGCCAACAATCATAGTATTAGACACTTCAGTCATTCTATTCTCCTCGGTTCGCTTATTTCATCCCGCAGACATTCCTGGTCCGGGAGATGACTATACTGCTGTCATTTTAGCACATAGGATAAAGTCAATGCATTTGCTCTGGATACCTCGATACGAACTGGCGTGGTTCAACTCATGAAAATTAACAATGGTCAAATCCGCTAAAATAGTGCATAATTCAACCAATGATATCAGAGGATGATCCAAGTGGTTTATATTAGGCGTGACAAAAGCGGTCAAATCACCGCTATCACCGAGCAGGGGGATGACCAGGCAGAGCAATTGCCTCTCGATAATCCGGAAATTATCGAATTCCTCAGTCGTTGCGAGGGCCACGACCGGTATAAGCTCATCCAGTCCGATCTGCAATTGATCCGGGTTTTGGAAGACTTGATTGACGTTTTAATCAGTAAAAATATAATTACAATAACCGATTTTCCTAAATCTGTTATTGATAAGTTATTGGCCCGCCAGAGTATTCGCAAACGTTTAACTGGCGCTATTGGTATGGAGTTTGGGGATGATCAATAAATTTTTTCGCAGTGCTGTTTTCTCGTTGTCGTTACTTTTTTTACCTTCGCTTCACGCAACCAATCTGGATGAGCTGCTGCCGAATGAGCGCAATACCATTGAGGTCTTTCAACGCTTTTCGCCCAAGGTTGTCTATGTGCATCGCTTAGCCAATGTCATTAAACCGACGGCCAATCATGCCTACCAGAAAGCGCATGTTCCTGCCGGCGCGGGTTCCGGCTTTATCTGGGATGAGAAGGGGCATATTGTCACCAATTACCACGTTGTCCATGGCGCGGATCAATTGAGCGTCACCATTGATAACCGGACGGTCCCCGTCAAAGTCATTGGTTCTGAGCCCCGTAAGGACATTGCGGTATTGCAGATTACCTCACCCCAGGTGCTTGCAAAATTAAAGGGGTTTAAACCGTTTGAGTTAAGCCGTACCGGCGATCTTCTCGTGGGGCAAAAGGTTATTGCTATCGGTAATCCCTTTGGCCTGGATCACAGTCTGACGATTGGGGTGATTTCCGCCTTGGGCCGTCAGGTGCCCGGAGCGGGCGGGGTGACGATTCGCGACATGATTCAAACCGATGCGTCAATCAATCCGGGTAATTCCGGCGGCCCCTTGCTCGATTCAAAAGGGCGATTGATTGGCATGAATACCGCGATTTATTCCAATTCCGGTTCATCAGCCGGTGTGGGCTTTGCGGTGCCGGCAGATGACATTCAGCGTATTGTACCGCAACTGATTAAAAATGGCCGTGTGGTATTGGCCGGTATTGGCATCCAGCGTGTGGAGCCCAGTATCGCTAGCCGCCTTGGCATTGTTAAAGGCATCCTGATTGCCGATGTACTGCCCAATACGCCGGCAGCAAAGGCAGGCCTGCGCGGGACGCATCGTGACAATTGGGGACGGATTCAACTGGGCGATATCATTGTTGCGCTGAACGGCCATCCTGTAAAAAATTACGATGCGCTTTATAATCTGCTGACGGATATTCAAGTGGGTGACGCCGTGAATCTGACCATTAACCGCCATGGCAAACAAATCACTCAGAAAATCAAAACCATTGATATCGCAGCCTATTAATTCCTTCCTGTCGGGCCCTCCGGGCCCGATTTGCTGTCAATAACCGTATTGCTCGCGATACGCCTGCATCCGTTTCACTTCTTCCTTCGCGCCTTCTTCGTTCAAATACTCCACCAGGTCAAAAAACGTCACGATGGATAACACCTGAATGCCCTGGGCTTCAATTTCCGCCACAGCCGAGGTGTTGCCCGCACCACGTTCGCAACGGTTGAGTGCAATCACGACAGTGGATAATTGCCCCCCGTGCGTGTGGATGTGGTGTTGCGCCTCGCGAAAGGCCGTGCCTGCTGAGATCACGTCGTCAATCATGACGGTCTTGCCTGAAAGGGGCGCGCCGATTAATAGACCGCCCTCGCCATGATCCTTGGCCTCCTTACGGTTAAAGGTGACCGTGGTATTAACGCCGCGCTCAGCCAGAGCCACGGCGGTGGCAGTCGCTAGGGGAAGGCCTTTGTAGGCAGGACCGAACAGGTGTTGGCAATCAATGTGATGATCAATAATCACCTTCGCATAAAAATGGCCAAGGTGGCGCAGCGAGTCACCCTGATAGAACAGGCCAGCATTGAAGAAATAAGGGCTTTTCCGTCCGGACTTCAGGGTGAATTCACCGAATTTAAGTACATCGCAGGCTAAGGCCATGCGAATAAACTCTTTTTTAGAGTAAGTCATCATAGAATTGTTCATACTGTTCAAAATAACGAGCCTCCACCGCAATATTAAAAAAAATCGTTAACAATCAACAAAAAACTGATATGCTAGAGGTATGCCAGTTGGGTCTGGCATGACGACGTATCCATTGTAGCGCAAATTTGATGGTATCAGGGTATTCCTTAAGGGTTGTCCGTGCAATTTGAACTGGAGTGGATGCTAAAGTATTAGTTCTACCCTTCCAGGTAGAGGAGCTAAAGACAAAGGGGATAGTGAATGTCGCAAAGAGAAAGTGGCCATGTTAAATGGTTCAATGAAAAAAAAGGATTTGGATTTATTGTCAATCAGCAGGGTGATGACATATTTGTACATTACAAAGATATCCAAGGCTCTGGATTTAGAACTCTCCATGAAAACGATACCGTAACTTTTATTCTTGACAAAGGTCCCAAGGGATACAAAGCACAGGATGTTGTGATTGTCAGCGAATAAGTCTTTGCGAAAGCTGCAGATGGTTTAAATCTGCAGCAGCTCAATGCCCTGGCTTGACCACCCCTCTTAAGAATCGCTATGATCGAATTTCCATGATTGTGGCAGCGGGGAATATCAGGTGAATGCGAATGAACGGGTTGCGGTGATTACTGGCGCTGCCAGCGGTATTGGTTTGGCATTAACTCAGGCCTGTATCAGGCGAGGCATCCATGTGGTCATGGCTGACAATGCTGTCAGTACGCTGTGTGATCAGGTGGAGCAACTCAGTGCGGCAACCTCTACCGAGGTGCTGGGTGTGGTGTGTGATGTGTCGCGTCCGGAAAGTTTAAGGCACCTTGTTAAACAAACCTTCGAACGCTTTAACCGGGTGGATTTGCTGTTTAACAATGCCGGTATCAGCGGCCACTTCGCCCCGGTGTGGGAATTAACCAGCGAGCATATCCGT
Organism: Legionella taurinensis; assembly: GCF_900452865.1. Classification (NCBI taxonomy): domain Bacteria; kingdom Pseudomonadati; phylum Pseudomonadota; class Gammaproteobacteria; order Legionellales; family Legionellaceae; genus Legionella; species Legionella taurinensis. The sequence continues at coordinate 2,069,585 of NZ_UGOZ01000001.1, read as the reverse complement.
AAAGTCATGGATGTGAATCTATTCGGCGTCATTCACGGGCTTCAGGCTTTTTTACCTGTGCTGTTCAAGCAGGACCATCCCTCTCATGTCATTAATATGGCCAGTTTCTATGGTTTATGCAGCGGCTCGCAAATGGCGGCCTATGCCATGTCCAAACATGCCATTGTGGCCTTGTCTGAATCCCTGCACTTTGATTTGCAGCGGTTAGAGAAACCAGTCTCTGTGTCGGTGGTTTGTCCTTCCTTTGCCAATACGCCGCTGTTATCCCATTCCGCACCGCTTCATGTCGACACGTTGCATACCATGCTTGAAGAATTAATTGCCCGCAGCCGCCCTGCTGAAGACGTGGCGGAGCATATCCTCAAGGAGGTCGAAAAAGGTACTTTTTACATCTTGCCTGATCGGGAAGTAAAGGAGTATTGTGAACAACGAACGCGAGCGATCATCGAACAGGAGCCGCCCCATCAGCACAGTCTGGAAAAGATAATTTCCTCATTAAGCCGCCGCGCCGCGTTGAGGGAAGAGAAAACCAATCATTAATGGGCTTTAAAACTATTCAACGGACGCTAATCCTTAAGCTAAGGAAAGAAACATGAAAATTGCATTGTTTACTTTTGTTTTAACGGTTTTATCATCCTGGGCTTATGCCGATGATTACAAGGTCTACTGGCGTTGCCTCGATGGCCATTTGGAAGCGATGGAAGCCCATGCGAAATTAAACGGGGAAGAAACGCCGTTGTATATTCATTATCAATCGACAAAACAGCCGGCCTGGCAATCGACTCCCATCAGTTTAAGAAGCCTGGTGAATCTGCCGCTTAACACTCAAAACGGTGATTTTGTCGTGCTTGGGAACAAAAAACAATGGTTACTGAATTGCGTGGGTGAAGTACATCATAATCCGGTTTATCACCATGGGAATGTGATTTTCAGCGTGACCCGCAATGCCTACAGCTGCCCATTAATTCCACAGGAATGCCAGGCTAAACCAGCCAGTCAGTAAGCAGAAACGCCTTAACCCATGCGTCAAGGCGTTAGACAGTCGGGGCCGTCAAAGAAATTGAGCGGGCCGTTTGTTTTCATCCCGCGTAGGAGAGGCGATGGCTGTTGTGCTTGAGGTCTGTCTTAACAAAGGCTTTTCGGGCAAAGGATAAGTGGCGGGTCTGTAAAACTGCCAGGCAATGGGTTCTGATTTTTTCTCTTCACTGACAGGAATAGCCGCCTCGGCGGCGTTCAGGCTTTCTTCAGAGACCGGTGAAATTGAAACAGGGGGAATGGCGGGCAACGCACTGGTTAAAATCGCCAGATTATCGCCGGCATTCTCTGTCTGCAAAGCCTGATTGCTTGATTCTGGATGGCCGTGGGAAGGCTCAGAGGGGGGCTGTGCTGAGGTATGCGGCACAGAGCGCTGCCTCAATAAATGAGAACGGTCATTTTCTGTCGCCGGTTTGGTAAACGAGTGCCACGAAGCGCTTTTTTCGAGCACCAGGTCGCCATCGGTCGGCTGAGTAGAGGCTGCAGCCGCTACGGGTAGAGGTTGTTGTGCCGCTAAGAGTTGGCAGTCCGTGATGCAATCCAGATTAACGGTCAGTACAAAATTACTCTCTTCGGCTTCCTTGTAAGTGTGAATCGGCCTGCCTTTGCCATTAGCGGGCGATTTCTGTTGGAATCGCACGGACTCCAGCGTATCAGCCGCCAGGCGTTTGACCGTGGCTTTGTATTTTTTGTCTAGTTTTCCAGTTCCCTGAATAGAGGGATAATCTTTCAGGGAGCCTTCCCCGCAATAGCGTTTAATACGCAGGCAAAGGTTACTGGGAAGCCGATTAGGATTTTGCTGAAAATAGGCGTGCAGCTTTTCCAGGATATCTTCCCGATCATCATAAAAATAAAAATCCAGGGCGTCTTTGGGATGCTGTTTGGCGAACCGATGGATTTGGGCATAGAGCAGCGTCAACTTGCTCTGGTCGTGCAGCCAATCTTTAAACGGGCCATTTTTCATCTTTTCCTGATCATAATGCAGGTTGTCTTTGTCCAATAAGCTCAGGGCTTCATTAAAGGATTCTCCCGCTTTGCGCTGATGGTAGAGATCAGTCAGCAGGAACTTGTCGAGTTTTACCTTTCGAAGCTTGTCTTTTAAATAGGCAGCCAGTTGCATCAGGTGCGGGAAGGCAGATCCTGTGTCATTTTTGTACGCATTGGCGCGATCATCACTAACGGACTGGCGGTTGGTACCGGCATAAAGCGTGGTGCTGTCATAGCCTTCGGCATTGGTTGCAATGAGATCCAGCAGGGCTTTATTGGCTCTAATGACCTCTTTGTGGCGATGAAAATCGTCGTTAAAAATTGCCCCATCAAAATCCAGTGAAATCGCACGAATTAAAGCCATAACATCTCTTTTTCAATATACAAAACGGCCTATTAAACCACATTGGTGCTCTGAATTGTAGCAATTTGCTCCTAAATCCAGATCATTTGACTTTACTGGCTATTAACAGTAAGTTGCTCACTCTTGCCGTAAGAAGGGAGCCGTATGGCCTTGCGTGAAGCTTATCTTTTGAAAAAAAGAACTTTTTTACCCTTATTTATTACTCAGTTTTTCGGCGCATTCAATGACAATGCGTTTAAATTGTCCATGCTGACTTTGATCAGTTACCATCTGGCGTCCTCACAATCGCACTCTGAATTTTATCAGGCACTTTCCGGCGGTTTATTTATTCTGCCGTTCTTTTTATTTTCAGCCACCAGCGGGCAATTGGCGGACAGGTATGATAAAGCCTTGATGACCAAGATTATCAAAGTGTTCGAACTGGTGCTGATGATCATCGGCAGTTTGGCTTTTTCAATCCAAAGCATGACGCTACTTCTGTTGGTCTTGATGGGCATGGGCATCCACTCCACCTTTTTTGGGCCTATCAAATACGCTATTCTGCCCGATCACCTGGCCCGCGAAGAGTTGCTGGGCGCAACGGCCTTGATTGAAGCCAGCACGTTTATTGCCATTTTGCTTGGTACCACCCTGGGCGCTTTGACCATAGGCACAACCCACTCGCACGTGGGCTATGCCGTTGGTCTTGTTTTAAGCGCTGCTGTCGCCGGCATGGTGGCCAGCTGGTTTATTCCTCCGGCGCCCGGTAAAGTCACCGTGGCTATCGACTGGCATGTCTGGCGGGCGACCTGCACCATGATGCGTCAGACCTTTGCCAATCGTATTACCTTACCGGCCATCCTGACGATTTCCTGGTTTTGGTTGATTGGCGCGGTGATCACGACCAAGCTGCCGGATTACACTCATTATGTTCTGCGGGCGGATACCTCGGTTTTCGCGCTGTTTCTGGCGATGTTTTCCATAGGTATTGCCCTAGGCTCGTTGACCATAGGCCGCATGCTGCAAGGGGCCATTACCTTGAAGTACGTGCCGCCGGCCATGTTGCTGTTGTCTTTTTTTGCCATGAACCTTTATTGGGTGACCCCCACAGTGGATGAGCATTTGCCCCTGCAATCCTTAGGGCGATTTCTGCTGCATTTTTCCAACTGGCCTGTCACGCTTGATTTCTTTCTGTTTGCCTTCTCGGCGGGCCTTTTTATTGTGCCTCTTTATACCTTTATTCAGGTCAGTTGTCCCGAACACGAGCGTGCCCGTACCGTGGCAGCGAACAATATTCTAAATGCACTCGCGATGGTCGTGGGCAGCGTGATATTAATGGTGCTGATTCATTTTAAAATGAGTATCGCGTTTCTGTTTTTATTGCTCGGGGCTCTTAATGCGGTCGCAGCCATCGTTCTCTGGCGGGTTATCCGTCGCCATTAATGTCGGTTTGCCGGGGCTAAGCGCTCAGCAAACCGAAAACGTCCTTACCGCAGCCAGTCGCGCGCAGGTAAAAAGTCGCTGTACAATCGACCCTCGGGGGTGTCTGGCTCTGGTTGCAGGTTGTATTGCCAACAGACCTCCGGCGGCAAGGACATAAGAATGGATTCCGCCCGACCGTTGGATTGCAGGCCAAACAGGGTGCCTCTGTCGTAAATGAGGTTAAATTCGACATAACGGCCTCGTCGGTACAGCTGGAATTCTTTCTCACGCTCTCCGTACGGCATATCCTTTCGCCGCAGCACGATGGGTTGGTAGGCTTGAAGGTAATGATCGCCCACACTGCGCATTAAGGCGAAACTGTTTTCAAAACTGATTTCATGATAATCATCGAAGAAAAGTCCGCCGATGCCGCGTGCTTCATTGCGGTGCTTGATGAAAAAATAGCGATCGCACCAGGCCTTAAGGCGGGGGTACAAATCGTCGCCAAAAGGTTGACAGGCGGCTTTGGCCGTTTGATGCCAATGACGGCAGTCTTCTTCAAAGCCGTAATACGGGGTTAAGTCGAACCCACCGCCAAACCACCACACCGTCGGCTCGTCTTCCTTTTCAGCCGTAATAAACCGCACATTGGCATGCGACGTGGGAACGTAGGGATTTTCAGGATGGATGACCAGCGAAACACCCAATGCCGTGAATTGCCGGCCACTGAGTTCCGGACGCTGGAGGGTGGCTGACGGCGGCAAACTTTCTCCATGCACGTAAGAAAAATTAACGCCGGCTTTTTCAAACACATGGCCTTTTTCCAAAACCCGGGATATTCCGCCGCCACCACCTTCACGCGTCCAAGCGTCTTCGAAAAAAATGCCTTTATCGTCAATGGTTTGTAAAGATTGGCAGATTTCTTGCTGTAACTGCAACAGGTAAGTTTTGATTTGTTCTACAGCATCGGTGGGGAGAGAAAGGCTATGGTCGCTCATAAATTGCTCCGCTGTAATGGAAACGTTTGGCCGCCACCTATCCTACCAAATTACAGGGATTTGGCATAGCAATTGCTTTGTTAAAAAGTAAGTCAGCATGAGGAGGGAGCATGACAATTGATTTGGACAGCTATCTGGGGGTACATGCCAAAGCATTACTGATCCGCGACCAGCGGGCATCGCAACTGGCAAACAACCTGGCTAATGCTGATACACCCAATTACAAAGCAAGAGACATTGATTTTAATGAGACGTTAAAACAGGCGATGTCGTCATCGTCAGCAAATAGGATGATTACTGACCAACCTGGTCACATTGTGGCCAAAAATGGCTATTCGTCTCAACTCATGTACCGGAATCCAACCCAATCATCGCTGGATGGTAACACAGTGGATAAAGACATAGAAACAACGGAATTTTTAAGAAACTCACTATCGTATCAAGCCAGTTTAACGTTTTTGGACAGCAAGATAAAAAACATGATGTTGGCATTGAGAGGGGAATAATATGTCATTGAACACGGTATTTGATATTGCCAGTTCTGGGCTGGTCGCTGAAACGACCCGTATGTCAACCACTGCCAGCAACATGAGTAATGCTAATGTGGTGGCGGGTAACCCGGATGATGTTTACCGTCCACAGTACCCGCTTTTTCAATCCGTGCAGGAGCAGGCGAATCTGTCCGTACGCAATGCCATTGCCGGAAAAACCGCGGGCGTGGAGGTAGCCGGGATTTATGAAAGCGAGCTCGAACCCGTTCTTCGCTACGACCCCAGCAATCCTCTCGCTAACGAGGCCGGGTATGTGTATGTACCTAACGTCAATATGGTCGGGGAAATGGCAAACATGATCTCGGCTTCACGGGCTTATCAAGTCAATCTTGAAGTGATTAGCTCCGCTAAACAGTTAATGCAACGAACACTACAGTTGGGACAGTAAGGAGTTTAAATTATGGCTTCCATTAATGGAATCAATACCAACGTGAACATGCCTGGCCTGCCGACGACCAGCGGCAATCAAAGTCTTGGACAAAAAGATTTTTTGCGCTTGATGATTGCCCAGGTACGTAATCAGGACCCCATGGATCCAAAAACAAACGGTGATTTTTTGGCGCAATTGGCGCAATTCAGTACCAATGACGGGATTGCCCGCATGGAGCAGTCCATTTCCCAATTGGCTTCGTCCTTGCAGTCCAATCAAGCCTTGCAGGCGTCTGCGCTGGTTGGCCGCAAAGTACTGATACCCAGCAGCACATTCAAGCTGGGCGCTGAGGGTGAGGCCAATGCGGCGGTTGACATTCCAGCGCCGGTCTCAAACCTCGCGGCATCCATTTATGGTGAAAACGGCGAGTTGGTGCGCACCATTCCTTTAGGGACCCAGGAACTGGGACTATTCCAATTCAGTTGGGATGGTATGAATCAGAAGGGTGAGCGTATGCCGGCCGGTAAATACACCATCAAAGTCACCGGCAATTTTCAGGGGCAGGAAGTGGCCTTAAAAACCATGGTGGCTGCCAATGTTGACAGCGTGAACCTCGGTCAGAATGGAGAAGGCGTTCGCTTGAACGTGGCTGGTATTGGTTCAGTGGCTTTAAGTGACGTTCGACAAATTACTGCTTAATCAGTAATCAATGCGTTTTATTGATTTTAATTGGAGGATAACGCTATGGTATTTGGAACAGCAATCAGTGGTCTTCAGGCTGCGACCAGCGACTTGGAGGTTATTGGCAATAACATCGCTAATGCCTCCACAACGGGTTTTAAAATGTCCAGAGCAGAATTTGCTGATGTTTATTCCACTGGTGCTTTTGGCGGGGGCCGGTATGCAATAGGCAGCGGTGTGCGTCTTTCCCGCGTCCAGCAGATGTTTGGTCAGGGCTCCTTGTCATTTACCAATAACAGTCTGGATTTAGCCATCACCGGCTCCGGCTTCTTTACCCTGAGCAGTGGCGGTACTCGCCTTTACTCCCGTGCCGGTTCATTTGGCGTCAGCGATGACGGCTTTGTGGTGAATGCGTCGCAACAACGGCTGGTGGGCTATCAGGCGGATTCCAGCGGCAACATCACGACCACGGTTGGCGATTTGAGCATCAATACGTCCAACGTGCCGCCCAGTGCGACCACCAATGCGCAGATCGGTGTGAATCTGTTTGCAAACAGCACCCCACCCTCTGTGGCCTGGGTCGGTGGAGCAACGCCGGCTACAGACACCTACAATAATCCCACGTCATCAACGATTTATGACAGTTTGGGTAATTCGCATGTCTTAACCATGTATTTTATCCGTGCCGATGCAGCCGCAGCAGCGGGTACGCCCAATGCCGCTTCGCCGCCGGGAACTGAAAACCAATGGTACGTGGCGTTTCAGATTGATAATCAGAACGTGCCGGCCAACGTAGGTGCCAACAACACCGACAACCTGTTTCGGGTCAACTTTAATGATGACGGCACATTTGCCAGTGCCGCGGATACGGCCAACAACCCCTTGGCCAATAACCTGATTCCTCTGACTCAGACCTTAAGCAACGGGGCGCAACCTCTGAACTTTACTGTCGATTTTTCTGACAGCACCCAGTTCGGCAGCCCGTTTGCTGTGCAATCCAATGTTCAAAACGGCGTAACAACCGGCCGTCTTGAAGGATTGGATGTCGATGAGGAAGGGGTTATTTTTGGACGCTACACCAATGGTCAGTCACGGGCCATGGGGCAGGTGCTGTTAGCCAACTTTTCAAACCCTGACGGGTTGCAAAGCATCAGCGACAACAACTGGGCGGAAACGTCGTCTTCCGGACAGCCGCTGGTCGGCGTGGCAGGTACCGCAAGCCTGGGTCTTATTCAATCCGGGGCGCTTGAAGGCTCCAATGTGGATTTGACAGCGGAATTGGTCAAGATGATTACTGCTCAACGTAATTTCCAGGCGAACGCGCAAGTGATTCAGACTGGCGATGCGATGGCGCAGACGATTATTAATATCCGTTAATAGGTTACGTGCTTCGGGTCACTAATAAGAATAACAAAGACGGGAGTTCATGATGGAACCCATTCTGTATAATGCGATGCATGGCTCGCAGATTAATTTTGACCGTCAGACCATCACTGCCAATAATTTGGCTAATGCCAACACCCCGGGATTTAAGGCCGATTTATTTCAGGCCGAATCGATGTACGTGGTGGGGCCTGCCATTATCGATCAGGCGATACCCATCGAAGAAGCCAATGGCACCAATTTTTCGCAGGGTGGAATCATGACCACCGGCCGCGACCTGGATGTGGCGATTCAAGGTCCGGATGGCTGGTTTTCGGTCCAGGATGCTCAACGCAAAGAAGCCTATACCCGTGCGGGGGATTTCCACTTAACCTCCACCGGCATGCTAGTGACCGCTTCCGGGCTCCCGGTTTTGGGCGATGGCGGGCCGATTTCCATTCCGCCTGCGAAAAGCATCAACATTGGTGGTGACGGCACCATTTCCATTGTGCCCCTGGATGGCGATCCGAGGGAAGTGTCCGTGATTGATCGCTTAAAAGTAGTCAAAATTGAACCTAAAAATCTGACCAAAGGCCTGGATGGCTTAATGCACCTCTCCGGCGGCGCCGCTGTGCCTGATCCCGCCATTCGCGTCGTCAATGGTGCGCTGGAAGGCAGCAATGTCAATGTCGTCACCGAAATGGTCAATATGATAGCGGCTGGCCGTGAATTTGAGGCTGAGCTTCAAGTCATGCAGACCGTGGACGAGAATGCCCAGAGATTGGCACAACTATTGCAAGAGTAAGGCAGTAATTCAGTAGGCAATGACAAGGAATAGCCATGGAACCAGCACTGTGGGTGAGTAAAACCGGTCTTGATGCGCAATCCGAAAACATCACAAACATCGCCAATAACCTTGCCAACGTCAGTACCACCGGATTTAAAAAAGGACGTGCCGACTTTGAGGATTTGATTTACCAAAACCTCCGTCAGGCCGGCGCTTTATCGACCCAGAATACCGAAATCCCAACCGGTATTTACATGGGAACCGGTGTGCGTCTGGTCGCTAACCAGAAAATCTTCACCCAAGGGCCTATTCAGAACACCAATAACCCGCTGGATGTCGCCATTTTAGGTCGCGGATTTTTCCAGGTGCTCATGCCGGATGGCAGCCAGGCCTATACCCGCGACGGCACGTTCATGCTTGATTC